>CANCXM010000031.1 GCA_947381945.1 uncultured Muribaculaceae bacterium | reverse complement strand
ATACCGTGTTGAAGTCCTGTTGTGTATCGACGGGGAAGAGATTGATTCTGTAAGTGAAAATCTTGGTTTCCGCACATTTGGATTTGACGATTCAGGTCGCTTCATGCTCAATGGCAGGCCCTACAAGTTGCGTGGAATGTGCCGTCATCAGGACCAAAAGCCAATGGGCATAGCTCTTACGGATGAGCAGCACCGTCGCGATATCAGGATGATTAAGGAGATGGGAGCCAATTTCATACGCATAAGTCATTATCCGCAGGATGATGCCGTGTTGGAGATGTGCGACCGTCTTGGCCTGATTGCATGGGAAGAAATCCCGGTCATAGATTATGTCCCTGAAAGCGGAAAGTTTGCCGATAACTGCGAGATAATGCTGCGGGAGATGATTCGCAATCATTACAATCATCCTTCAATCGCGATGTGGGGATATATGAATGAGATACTTCTCCGTATGCCACGCGAAAATCAGGATGCGACAAAGTCCCGTACACTAGTATTGGCCCGACGGCTCGAACAGGTGTTGGTCGACGAGGACTCCACCCGTATGAGTACGATGGCTTTTCACGGCAGCGATGTGTATCACGGAGCCGGACTCTCCGGCATTACCGATGTCAAAGGGTGGAATCTCTATCAGGGGTGGTATGGAGGACAGTGTCGCGGATTCGAGGAATTTCTGTCTCGTCAGCATCGCGAACATCCCGACCATCGGTTGATTGTCAGCGAATACGGAGCGGGATCCGATTTGCGTCTCCATTCGCTGGAGCCTGAACCGTTTGATTTCAGCATGGAATATCAGCAGCAGTATCTTGAACATTATCTACCTGTCATAGAGGACTCTGTTTTTGTCGCCGGAGCATCGCACTGGAATTTCATAGACTTCTCTTCGGCAAACCGAGCCGAGTCCATGCCACATATAAATAATAAAGGAATCGTCACCAATGACCGTCGCAAAAAGGATGTCTTCTATTACTACAAATCCGTATGGCATGATGTCGCGTCTGATACCGTAGCCCACATTGCAGTGCGCGATTGGCCGGAAAGGACCGACATTCCTGATGGAGAGGGTAGGGTGACACATCCCGTAAAAGTCTACACCAATCTTCCTTCGGTAATACTTAAAGCCAACGGGCGGACCATCGGACGCAAAGAAGTGGCAAACTGTCATGCAATCTTCAATGTGCCGCTCATTCAAGGCGACAACCTCATAGAGATTGCCTCAGGTGCATCGCCTGACAGGATTCTCGATGCAGCCACAGTCACTCTCCATACCATCGGTCTCACCGGTGCGCGCCTTGACCTGACGACTGAGGAATTTGCTGTCAATGTCGGTTCCTCTTGCTATTTCCGTTCGGATGATAGCGGTCTCACCTGGTTGCCTGACCGCACCTATACGCCAGGTGGCCTATATGGCCATATCAGTGGTAAATCCGGTGTGAGTCAGGATGAAATTGCTCTCACAGCTGACGGCCCGCTACTCCAACGCTGTGTCACCGGATTGGAAGAATATCGTCTGGATGTTGTTCCCGGTGATTATGAGGTCGAACTGTCATTTGCCGAGCTTGCCTCACCGTCGGCTCAATCCGCTTATATGCTCGGACACAATTCCGGTCAGGATGGCAGCAGATGGACAAGCATGGACATCTCCATTAATGGCCGCACCGTGGAGGAAGCATTCTCGCCGGGTTCGACCGCAGGAGTAAAGACCATGGTCAGCCGGAAATATACGACCCGTGTGGATGGGGAGCAAGGCATTTCAATCCGCTTTAATCCTTCCACGGATGGTGTCACCACCTCACTTTCAGCTATTAAAATAAGAAAAATCTAAACCCATATCTCTCATGAAGAAATCACTCATATCGGTAATGACTCTGCTGTTGTCGGCATTCGGTACCGTTTACGCGCAATCTGTATGGAGCCGCGAGCATCTTGATTTCGTCAAGACCCGGCTTGAACGACCTATGTATTCGCAGGCCTACTCCGCACTCATCAATGAAGCCGACGGCCTGCTTGATGCCGCTCCGCTAAGCGTGATGATGAAAGAAAAACCATCGCCGAGCGGTAATAACCATGACTACACGAGCCTGGCCCGTTATTTCCATCCCGACCCCTCGAAACCGGATGGCCTTCCGTATGTCAACCACGATGGTGTGACCAACCCTGAAATAAATCTTTACGACCGTAACCGTCTTGGTCTGACAGCCCATCGTGTCAGTACTCTTGCGCTTGCATGGCATTTCAGCGGCGACGAGCGTTATGCGGCTAAAGCTGCAGAACTTCTCAAAGTATGGTTCCTTGACAAGGATACCCGCATGAATCCTCATTTCGAATATGCCCAGATGGTACCCGGAGTAAACGGAAACAAAGGTCGGTCCTACGGAGTGCTCGATGGCTACTCTTTCGTCGAGATGCTTGACGGCGTGGCATTGTTGTCAGGCTCAAAATCATGGACTAAAAAGAACGACAAGGAACTGAAACGCTGGATGGAATCTCTTCTCGACTGGATGCTCACATCCGGACAAGGAATTGAAGAAGCGCGTGCAGCCAACAATCACTCCACCGCTTATGATGCCCAGGTTATAGCCATTGCCATGTATGTCGGGCGCAATAATCTCGCCCGCAAGATAATCGGTGATGTCCCTGCCAAACGCATCTTCACCCAGATAGCTCCGGATGGGACGCAACCCCATGAAATGAGACGAACTCTGTCGTATCATTATTCGCACTATAACCTGACGCACTTTATCGACATCTTTCAGATGGCTAATAAGCTGGGAGATATAAAAATCGACAATGCCACTGATGCTGAAGGCCGCAACTTCTACAAGGCGATGGATTTCATGGCTTCATATCTCGGCAAGGACGTGACCGAATGGCCCGGACAGCAGCTCGGCGGATGGGAAAGCAAACAGCAGGACGTTGTGCGCGACCTATGGAGGGTTGCGACAATGGTTGACACAGCGCGCACTGACTACAGGAAACTTTATCAGGCCCATCGTGTCTTCAAGCCGTCCGACCGTTTCACGCTTCTCTACTATACTCCCGATGACGTTGACGATGCTTTTGCCAACGCTTCCGTGCAACTCAACCATGCGATTAAGCGCACCAATGCTGAAAAGAAGAAAGAGGCCAACGCCTCCAAACGCCGTGTGAGTCCGCGTTCTCTCAAATCCGATGGCTCCCTTGCTCTCGTGCATCCCCACGACTGGACCTCAGGATTCTTTCCCGGTGAACTGTGGATGATGTATGAGTTTACCAATGACCCCTATTGGCGGCAGCAGGCCGTCACATATACATGGCCCATCGAGGAAGCCAAGATGCACGGCGGAACGCATGACCTTGGATTCATGATAGGCGACAGTTTCGGCAAAGCGTGGGAACTGACGGGCGAACAGAGCTATTTCGATGTTGTCCATCAGGCAGCCCGGACTTTATGCACACGTTTCAACCCGACCGTCGGAGCCATCCGCTCCTGGGACCACAATGCTCAGAAGTGGAAATATCCTGTAATCATCGACAATATGATGAATCTCGAGATGCTCTTCAAGATGGCCGATGCGACCGGCAATAGGAAATTCCGCGACGTTGCTGTGAGCCATGCCGACGTCACACTGAAAAATCATTTCCGTCCTGACCGTTCCTCATTCCATGTTGTTGACTATGACCCGTCTGACGGCACTCCACGGATGAAGATGACACATCAGGGATATTCCGACGATTCATTCTGGAGCCGTGGACAGGGCTGGGGCCTTTATGGCTACACAATGTGTTACCGTTACACCAAGGACCCGCGTTATCTTGACCATGCCCGAGGCATCGCCGATTGGTTCCTGTCACTTCCGAATATGCCCGCTGACCATATTCCCTATTGGGACATGAAAGCCCCCGGGACGGAAAGCCCCGATAATCGTTCGGTGCCCCGCGATGCCTCAGCTGCATCGCTCATTGCCTCGGGACTTTATGAGTTGGCATGTTATGTCGATGCTGATTGTGCCGCCGGCTACCGTAAGACGGCAGATGCGATTCTCGCAAGTCTTACGGAAGGCTACACTGTGGCCCCGGAGGAGAAGGAGGGCTTTATTCTTGACCACTCTACAGGTCATCACCCTGCTGGCTCTGAGATTGATGTGCCTATCATCTATGCCGACTATTACTATCTCGAAGCGCTGATGAGAAAGCGCGACGTAAATAAATGCTTTAAATGATAAATGCTTTCAAATGATGTCAATATATAGATTGTTTTTATTATTGGCAGTGCCGGCACTGGCAGGATTTCTCCTGCCGGTGTCGGCTCATAATGCCGATACCGAGGACGTGTTGCGCCAACTCGACTTTGTGCTCGAAAACCACGATGAATGGGACGGTGTCAAGCGCCATCGTCTTTCTGAACTGCATAAAAAGGAAGACCAGGCCAGATCCATAGAGGAGCGTTATTGGTCAAACAAGAATCTTTTCGAGGAGTATTCGGTCTATAACGCAGATTCCGCCATGGCCTATGCCAACCGTAACCATGCCATCGCGCTTTCCTTAGGTGACACATCGCGGCGCATAGAGTGGGATATAAACAGGTCATTCATCCTTTCTGTGACCGGTCTGCTGAAGGAGGCTCAGGATATAATTGACGGTGTGGATGTCGCGGAGATTCCTGAGTATCTTATGGCAGATTATTATAACCAGATGGCATATCTGTATTCCCATTACGGACAGTATCTCGGTCAGGACCGTACTGCGTCGACCGATTACTACATACAGAGCCGTGCCTATCAGGATTCCACACTCCTTCATGCCTCCGCCGGTGACCCCATGTATCTGTGGTATCGCGCGTGGGTCATTCTCAATTCTTCGCAGGCAGAGCGTAAAGACATGATTGCCGAGCTTAAGGCGGATGTCGATTCTGCAGCCATGGACTCGCGTACGGATGCCATGAAAGCCTATGTTTTGGCCCGTCTTTACGAGAAGGAGGAGGATGTCGAGAACCGAATCAAATATCTTGCCATATCTGCCATCTGCGATACAAAAATCGCCAATAAAGATATGGCTTCTCTCGAGGAACTCGGCAAACTGATGCTTGCCGAGGGTAATATCGACCGTGCATACGCCTATGTGAATTATTGCCAGCAGCAGGCGCAGAGTTTCCACAACCGTGTGCGTGCCTTCACGCTGGCCAACCTTGAAAAAAACATTCGCGAGACGTATGGACGGAGGGATGTGTCGCAGCGAAAGCGTCTCCACGCCTATCTTGTCATACTCGGGGTACTGTCCACGGTGCTGATTGTGGCGATATTCATGATTGTGCGCAAGAACAAGCGGCTCAATGAATCGCGTGGCCGACTGTCACGCCTCAACCGGGAGCTGAAGGAGAGTGTGGCGGAACTGACTGTTCTGCGTGAGGCGCAGGATGCAACCAACCGTCGTCTCAAGGAGGTCAATTCCGATTTGAGCAATGTCAACATGCAGCTTAAGGAGTCCAATCTCATAAAGGAGGAATATGTCGGACAGATGTTTTCGATATGCAGCGATTATATCAACAAACTTGAGTCGTTTCGTAAGGATGTGTCGCGAAAATTGAAAACCGGCCAGATTGAGGCTTTGCGCAAGTCGGTCGATTCTCCATCGATGGTTCAGAGTGAGCTTAAGGAGTTCTATCATAGCTTCGACACAATTTTCCTGAATCTTTTCCCGGATTTCGTCAGGGAATTCAACAAGCTTCTGCGTCCCGACGAGCAGATAATCCTTGGAGAAGGAGAACTTCTCAACACGCCTCTTCGCATTTATGCTCTTGTCCGTCTCGGCATCACAGATTCTGTTAAGATTGCCGCTCTTCTTCATTGTTCGGCACAGACGGTCTACAATAATCGCCTCCGGGTTCGCAATAAAGCCTGCATTCCCAAGGAACATTTTGCCGAAACAGTGAGGACTCTCGGTAAATTTGAAATCTGACAAGACCATGAACGCTATCAAATTACTTTAGTATTTTTAATGAAAGTGGACCGCATGGCTTACCTTTTAAATATTCAAAATATTAATTAACAGATGTTTGCTTGAATGACGGTCTACTTTATACAATTACTTGCATATCTGACTTACATTAATTAGGTAGTAATTTTGCGGTGTGAACCTTAAAACACCTTCTTAAACAAATTCTCTTACTTTTAAATCTAAGTATTGTATGAAAATTCAGTCGCAAAAACAGAATGCTCGGACCATAGCTCTCCTTCTGGGATTATGGTTGTGCTGTTTCTGTCCTCTGCTGTCCATGGCTCAAAGCCAGTCAATCTCGATTTCCGGCGATGTGGTCGACAAGACAACGGGCGAACCGTTAATCGGAGTGACAGTTATTGACAAAAACAATCCCACGGTCGGAACCTCCACCGATGTGGACGGACGTTTCGAACTTAAGGTCAGCTCATCTGAGGCCATCATCCAGTTTTCCTATGTCGGCTATACTCCGGTCGAAATGCCGGCGAAAGATGTGAAGGGGACAGTCGCCATGGAGGAGACATCGACAATGCTCAATGAGGTTGTCGTGGTCGGCTATGGTACCCAGAAAAAAGTCAATCTCTCCGGAGCGGTGTCGACCGTTGATGGTGATGCTCTCGCCAACCGTCCTGCATCCGACGCGCTTTCGGCTCTCCAGGGTCAGGTGCCCGGTCTGCAGGTGCTCCGCTCAAGCGGTCAGCCCGGTTCGGAAACATCGGGTATGCGCATCCGTGGTTTCTCGTCGGCCAATTCCACTTCGACCCTTGTGCTTGTTGACGGTGTGGAGACAGATATTACACTCGTAAACCCCAATGACATTGAATCGGTGTCGGTCCTTAAGGACGCAGCCGCTTGTGCCATCTACGGTGCCCGTGCAGCAGCCGGTGTCGTGCTGGTCACTACAAAGCGCGGCACTGAGGGTAAGGCCAAGGTCAGCTACAACGGTTACGTCGGCATGAACAAACCGGGTCTCATGCCGGAGCGTGTCCCGGCATGGCAGGAACAGGTGATGATAAATGAAGCCCGTCTTCAGGCCGGTGGTGGCACTGACGGTTCGCTCGAATTCGCCTCTTGGATAGGCAACCCTAACTTCAGCTACCGTCCCAACAACACCAACGGACGCTGGGAATTCTTCGAAAGCACCAATTGGGTCGCTGAGGGCACACGCAAATACACCTTCCAGCAGAACCACAACATCAGTGTGACAGGTGGCAACAAGACCACGAACTATCTCGTGTCAGGCGGCTACTTCTCAAAGAACGGTATCCTCAAATATGGTCCTGATAAGAACGAGCGCTACAATCTCCGCATCAACCTCAACACCGAACTCAATCAGCATATTGACCTCGAAGTGTTTGCAAGCTATGACGGCAAGTACCTCAAACAGAATCCATACGGAGCTGCAAGCATCCTGTCGCGTCTCTACCGTGTGCGTGGTCGTCAGCCTATCTACAATCCGGAGGAAGATGAGCAAATCTATAACGGCGACCTTCAGGTCAACGCCATCGACATCATGGAGAACGGCGGTGAGAAGAACACCCAGTATCAGTCATTCACCGGAAAGGGGTCACTTATCATAAGGGATTATCTCCTGAAAGGTCTCGGTCTTCGTCTAAGTGCAAGCCGCCATGCCGATTTTTATAGTGATCAGACTTCAAAGCGCACTCTCGTCTGGAAAGACCGTCTCGGCATCGGCACACGTCAGTCCGCCAATAATCCCAACTCATATTACCGCCAGAAGAATAATGCTTATCATGACAACGTTGAGGCATTGCTCACCTACAATGGCAAATTCGGCAAGAACCAGATTGACGTGCTTGCAGGCACATCATACGAGCGCTACCGCAAGGACCAGATGGAGGCTACCGTGAAGAATCTCAACAGCAACGACTTCTTCTCGTTCAACGCTTACGACAATGAACAGGCAACCAACACATCACTCTCAGATAAAATCGAGACCTGGGCCATGAGTTCATATTTCGGTCGTATCAACTATAATTTTGACGAACGTTATCTCTTCGAGGCCAATGTCCGCTATGACGGCAGCTCACGTCTCGCTCCCGGACGCCGCTGGCACGCCTTCCCCTCGTTCTCAGCTGCATGGCGTGTGGCTCAGGAGGAATGGTTCAAAGTGGATTATATCAATAACCTAAAGGTCCGCGCCTCATGGGGCCAGCTCGGCAACGGTGCCATTCTCGGTCTCTATGACTATATCGCCACCATCAACCGTGGCATCAATATGGGTGAGGCGAGCTACTATCAGGGTGAGATGGCTTCTGTCGACAAGACTTGGGAAATCATCACATCGACCAACATCGGTCTTGACCTCGGAATGCTTAACAACACCCTTACTCTTACCGCCGATTACTTCTGGAAGAAGAATGACAACATGCTTGCCAACGTGACACTTCCGCATATCGTGGGCATCTCGGTCCCGAAATCAAATGTCGGTACCCTCAAATCGTGGGGTTGGGAAATCGAGCTCGGCTACCGCAACCGCTTCGGTGAAGTCGACGTGAATGCAAGCGTGAGCCTCAGCGACGCCGACAACAAGGTGGTCAGCTACAAGGGTCAGAATACCATTGGTGAAGGGTCGGTCGACATCCTCGAAGGCTATCCCCTCAACTCAATCTGGGGCTACAAGACCGATGGTATGTGGCAGAGCCGTCAGGAATATCTCGACTACAAGGCCGCACATCCCGGCTACGAATCATTCAATGACGCCAAGGTCTCCGGCGGTGACATCAGATATGTCGCACAGGGCAATCCTGACCACACCATCGGGCAGGGCGGTGCAACTCCCGAAAATCCGGGTGACCTCGTTTACCTCGGTTCATCAAACGGCCGTTACTTCTATACATTCAGCCTCGGCGCACAGTGGAGAGGTTTTGATGTCAACGTGATGTTCCAGGGTGTAGGCAAGCGCAGCGTATATGTCGAGCCTGACCAGATTGCACCTCTCAAAAATACTTACGACATGCCATGGTCAATCCATACCGACTACTGGACAGAGGACAATCCCAACGCGGCCTTCCCCCGTCTTTACAACGGCAACAATTTCAACTACAAGGCTTCTGACCGTTGGATTCAAGATGGTTCATACCTCCGTCTGAAGAACGTGACAGTCGGTTACACCATCCCCATTCCGCGCAAGACCATCGAACGTCTCCGTGTCTATGTCTCCGGTGACGACGTTTGGGAACACACCAACATGCTGAAGGTCTTTGACCCCGAGGTAGGCAACAAGCCCTCGGCCAACTACTATCCATTCTTCCGCACATGGACATTCGGCGTAAATCTCACACTTTAATACCGTAAAAATTGCAATGAAAACACTTCATAAATATATACTACTCGGCGCGCTGACACTGTCAGTGACAGCCTGTGACCTTGACATGGTGCCCGAGACAACCATGACCGACAGCTCATACTGGAAGACCGAAGGCGATCTCCGCGGAGCCTGCAACCGCTTCTATGAGCAGATGAACGGCAACAATGACCTCGGTGACGGTTTCAAGCATGATTACCGCTCTGACGAACTCACGACCGGTGGCGCGAATTCCATCAGCTCCGGTAATGTTCAGGTTCCATCGACCAACGGTGCATGGACTGATGCCTACTGGCGAATCTTCATCGCCAACAATATCATAGAGAAGGCAAAGCGTGCGGATGTGACAGAGGACGTGCTCAACAAATATCTTGCCGAAGCCCGTTTCTTCCGTGGCTACTATTACTTCGAGCTTACCAAGAAATATGGCGATGTGCCTCTGATGCTGAAAGCTGTCAACAACACGACTGACCCTGACATCATGATGCCACGCTCACCGCGCGCCGAAGTTATCGCCCAGGTCTACTCTGACCTTGAGTTTGCAGCCGAATGGCTTCCCGATATTGACAAGCTCGACAAGTGGGGCCATGTGGCCCGTCAGGCTGCCATCGCCATGATTGCCCGTGTAGGTCTCTACGAGGGAACCCGCATGAAATACCACAGCGACCAAAGCTCTGACTACCGCACTCATCTGAAAAAGAGTATTGATGCTGCAGCCGAACTCATCGCGAGTGGCAAACACAGCCTTTATCCCGATTTCGAGAAGCTGTTCCAGGATGTGGCCGAAGGTCGTCAGAACCGTGAGAACATCTTTGTGAAGGAGTATGGCCCCAACGGTTCGGCCGCCACTACCACCCACGGAACCATCCGCCAGATGGAAAACACTGTCAGCGTTACGCGCAATGTGGTTGACCTCTTCCTCTACACCGACGGTCTTCCCCGCGAGAAATCAGCTTACACGATTACTCCGGAGACAAGCTACGATGATGTGTTCGCCAACCGTGACCCCCGTCTTGGCATGACTTGCTACCGTGTTGGCGAGGAAGCCTACAAAGGCGCATTCTCACCCCACAACTTCCATCGTGGCTACAGCATCAAGAAAGGATTTGACCTCAATCAGTGGTCGACCAACAGCAAGGAGTGGACCGACTGGATGGCCATCCGCTATGCGGAGGTTCTGATAACCTACGCCGAAGCGCTCTACGAGTACAACGGTTTAATCTCCGATGATGATCTTGACCTTACAGTAAACGCCCTGCGCAAGAGAGTGGGAATGCCCGCCATGCTCACCAATGCTTTCGCGCAGACCAACGGCCTCGACATGCTTGAAGAAATCCGTCGCGAGCGCACTGTGGAGTTCATTGATGAGAACAAACGTTACGACGACATCATCCGTTGGAAAATTGCCGAGAAGGTGCTTCCCGTCGACATCATCGGTGCTCTCTGTCCCGCGGAAGAGGTGGCAAGCCAGAGCAAATATGACGAGCTCAAGGATCGTCTGACCGTTGGCGGTCAGCTCCGTGGCAAGCAGCGCTACGGAACTCAGGATGACCTCTATGTGATTGAGTTCGCCGAAGACCGTCGCTTCAACACCAAGAGAGACTATCTCTATCCTGTACCCCTCTACGAAATCGCCCAGTCGGGCGGTGCGGTGACACAGAACCCCGGATGGGAATGATAATCTCCTCCCGTGACACAACAAATACATCAACACACTTAATCTCTACCTAAAAAACAACTACAATGAAAAAAGCAATATATACACTTGTCGCTCTCTTCGCTTCCATGTCGTTTGCTTCGTGCAGCGATGATGATTGGGATTATGACAAGTCCGTTGAACATGAATACTTCTACGGCCCTCAGGTCTGGGGCTATGACAAGCCCGGAACGACCAACGGCATCGGAAACAACAATGTAGTTTTCTACAATGTCAACCAAGGCGAGACCGTAGCCGTCCCCATGCAGTTCTGGAGCGAGTTCAACCGCAGTTATGATGTGGTCACCTACTATTGGACCGCGCCCAAACCCGAGGGTGAAAAGTATATCGTGGCTCTCAACAAATACAGCAACGACGACATGATTGCCTACGATGGTCCCGAACTCGTCAGAGGCGTGGACTATGAGGTTGTCGATGAGAACGGCAACACTCTCGCACCCGGTTCGACAGGCGCTTTCGAGATGCAGTGGCCAAACGCGCTCAAGGGAGTCAAGAATATCTATATCAAGGCTCTCAACGGCAAGAAAGGCACCTTCAATATCATGACTTGTTCCCCCGATGCAACCGTACCGTCAAGCTCCGACGTGAGCAGCACCTACCAGCACTCGGCAGGCAAGTATTCGGTGCGTATCTTTTCGCAGAACTACAGAGTGAGCGTCAATATCCTCTGATTCCGCGACGACGTGTACTGTCGATTCCAATCGAGATAAACGCGATAATATATTTTTAAGGTAAGACAGGTTGATTTATTGTTCTCTCTTGCGCTCCATGCTATTCCGTGTGCGTCAATCCGGATCGGTAATACCGCAAGCAGGACAAGCTGTTAGTGATAATGGCATTTTTAAGACAACCGGACATTCCCGGTATTGACTACGGTATCGGGAATGTCTTATTTCTCTCATATTTTTCCACGTTATCATAAATATCAGAAACAAATGAACAGATATATGACTTTATGCACTTCCATGGCGGTTGCCGGACTTGTCGCATTTTCCGGTTGCGGTGAATCCAAGTCTACTGCCGAGGGGATTGCAAACCACAATTTCGTCAGGGTGGAGGGCAATGACCTCATCACTCCCGACGGGTCGAAATTATTGATTGTCGGGACTAATCTTGGAAATTGGCTCAATCCTGAGGGCTATATGTTCGGGTTCGGACGCACTAACGCTCCGCGCCAAATCAATGACCTGTTCTGCGAACTCGCAGGCCCGGATTTCACTGCTGATTTCTGGAGCAGATTCAAGGATAATTATATCACTCGCAGTGACATCGAATATATAGCGTCGACAGGTGCGAATACCATACGTCTGCCGTTCCACTACAAGCTTTTTACCGATGAGGACTACATGGGGCTGACATCGGCCCAGGATGGTTTCGCGAGGGTGGACAGTGTGGTGTCATGGTGTCGCGACAACGGGCTGTATCTCATACTTGACATGCACGATGCTCCCGGCGGACAGACCGGCGACAACATTGACGATTCCTATGGTTATCCCTGGCTCATGGAGAGCGAGGCGTCGCAGAAGCAGTTCGCTGATATTTGGAAGAACATAGCCTCTCGCTATAAGGATGAGCCTGTGATACTCGGCTATGAGCTCATAAATGAGCCTGTAGCAACTCATTTCGAGAACCGCGACGAGCTTAATGCCAAACTGGTTGACCTCTATAAGCGTACCATCCCCGTTATTCGCGAAGTGGACAAGAATCATATCATCCTCATCGGTTCACCGCAATGGAACAGCAATTTCACGCCGCTCGAAGGGGTTGATTTCAATGACCCGCAGTTGATGTATACCTGCCATCGTTATGGTGGAGAGCCGACTGCCGAGGCCATCAAGAGCTATATTGATTTCCGCGATAATACCAACCGTCCGATGTATATGGGTGAAATCGGCCACAACACTGACCAATGGCAGGCCGATTTCGTCAAGGTGATGGTCGACAACAATATCGGCTACACTTTCTGGCCCTACAAGAAGCGCGACAGTTCATGCATGATGGGTATCGGTATGCCTGAAGAGTGGGCTGAAATCGTGAAGTATTCCGAAGGTCCTCATGCCACGTTCTCTGAAATCCGGTCCAATATGCCTGACCGCGAGAAGGTGCGCAAGGCGATGACCGAGTTCCTTGACAGTTGTCAGATTGCCAACTGCCACCCGCAGGATGCATATATCGCATCCATGGGACTGAAGCCCGTTGAATTAAAATAGAAACGACCCGTTATGAAAAAAACATTCATATCACTGTTTGCAGCCGCAGTCTGCACTCTGTCCGCGACAGCCTCCACACCTGTCTATCTTGATGACTCATGCTCCATTGACGAACGTGTTGAAGATGCTCTTTCACGCATGACTGTGAAGGAAAAGGTGGCCATGCTTCATGCGCAGTCAAAATTTTCCTCGGCGGGTGTGCCACGTCTCGGAATTCCTGAATTCTGGACCACTGACGGTCCTCACGGTATCCGTCCGGAGGTGTTGTGGGACGAATGGAACCAGGCCCACTGGACCAACGACTCCTGCGTGGCATTTCCGGCTCTGACCTGCCTTGCCGCAACATGGAATCCCGACATAGCGATGCTCTATGGCAGAAGCATTGGCGAGGAAGCCCGCTACCGAGGCAAGGACATCCTGCTCGGCCCCGGTGTCAATATCTACCGCACGCCTCTTAATGGCCGCAACTTCGAATATATGGGCGAGGATCCATATCTGGCTTCGAAGATGGTTGTGCCATATATAAAAGGTGTGCAGTCCAACGGTGTGGCTGCTTGCGTCAAACACTATGCCCTTAACAATCATGAGGTGAACCGCCACACGACGAATGTCATCATCGACGATCGCACTCTCCATGAAATCTATCTCCCGGCATTCAAGGCTGCCGTCAAGGACGGCGGGACATGGTCGATAATGGGCAGTTACAATCTTTACAAAGACCAGCATGGCTGCCACAATCAATATCTGCTCAACGATATCCTCAAAGGTGAGTGGGGTTTCGACGGTGTGGTAGTCTCTGACTGGGGCGGTACGCACGACACGGCTGAGGCAATTACCAATGGCCTTGACATGGAGTTTGGAAGCTGGACCAATGGCCTGTCAAACGGTGCGAGCAATGCCTACGACAATTATTATCTTGCCAATCCCTATCTTTTGCTTATCGAACAGGGAAAGGTGGGAACAAAAGAGCTTGACGACAAGGTGCGCCGCATCCTCCGTCTGGCATTCCGCACGAACATGGACCGCAACCGTCCTTATGGTTCCATCTGCTCTCCCGAGCATATTGAAGCTGCGCGCACCATCGGTGAGGAGGGAATCGTGTTGTTGAAAAATACAGGTAAGCTTCTTCCAATTGACCCCAAAACTGTCCGCCGTGTGGCTGTGGTCGGTGAGAATGCCTTGAAAATGATGACTGTCGGTGGTGGAAGTTCATCGCTCAAAGTCAAGTATGAGCTTTCTCCGCTCGACGGTATCCGTCATAAGTTCGGCCCGGATGTGGAGGTCGTTTATGCCAGAGGCTATGTCGGCGATCCGACCGGCGAATACAACGGTGTGGTCACCGGACAGAATCTTAAGGATGACCGTTCGGCTGATGAACTGATTGCCGAAGCTGTGGATGTGGCTGCAAATGCCGACTGCGTCATCTTTGTAGGTGGACTCAACAAATCCGCTCATCAGGACTGCGAGGATTCCGACAGACCCGCGCTTGAACTTCCTTACGGACAGGATGATGTGATACGCGCTCTCGCCCGTGCGAACCGCAATCTTGTTGTGGTCAACATATCCGGCAATGCTGTGGCAATGCCTTGGATCGACGATGTTCCTGCCATACTCCAGGCCTGGTATCTCGGCACCGAGAGCGGGAATGCCATTGCCAATGTGCTAACCGGAGCCGTAAATCCGTCCGGAAAACTCCCGATGACTTTCCCTGTGAGACTTGATGATGTCGGTGTGCATACCCTTGGTCTCTACCCCGGTACTCCACGCGGTGATGGAAGCAAGATTGTCGACTGCAAGTATGACGAAGGCATTTTTGTGGGCTACCGTTGGGCGGACCGAAATAAGATTAAGCCCCTCTTTCCTTTCGGACATGGCCTGAGCTATACTGATTTCAAGTATGGTAAGGCGAGCGTTGACCGGGCGTCAATCACTCCTGACGGTAAAGTTACCGTGACTGTTCCCGTGACAAACACCGGTAGTCGGGATGGTGCTGAGGTGGTGCAGCTTTATATCGCAGACATCAAGTCGTCGCTTCCTCGACCGGTCAAGGAGTTGAAAGGGTTTAAGAAAGTCAATCTCGCTCCGGGTGAGACCGCAGAGGTGTCATTTGAGATTGATAAGGATGCGTTAAGCTTCTTTGATCCGGACCGTCATCAGTGGGTGTGCGAACAGGGTATGTTCGATGCTCTCATCGGCTCATCATCGTCTGACATCCGTACCAAAGCCCGCTTTGAGGTGAAGAATAAATGAGTGCGGTGTTTCTCAAACGAGCTTGTAAAGCCGGATAAACACAGACATATTCCTATATAAATTGCACAGTAGATACAGAAGACCCTGTAACGCGGAATGCGTTACAGGGTCTTCTCTGTACAAAAAAACGGATATAGCTTCAAGTCATTTACCTGTATGGTGCTTAGGAAAACAATTTCTGATACTCGCTTTCGAAGTTCGGTGTGAAAATGCCTTTGCCCATTGCATCGGCAATCTCTTCCCGTGACCAGAAACGCCCTCCGTCAAGCTCATCTGATGGTTGAGGAATGGTGGTGACAATGGTTCTGAAGGCGTTGACCATCTCTCTTTCGCGTGATGATTCAAAGACGTAGTTTTCGATGAACTCCGGTTCGAAGCCTTCGAGTCCAAGCTCCTCTTTTGCTTCCCGTTGCAGAGCCGACAGAATTTCTTCGCCGAAATCTACATGTCCGCCTACGGCTGTGTCCCATTTTCCAGGTTGAATGTCCTTCCATTCCGGGCGTTTCTGCAGATATAGCCGTCCGTCACGGTCAAACACGTGGAGATGTACCACCGGATGGAGCAGTTTGCTCCCGTCATGGCATTTCCCTCTTGTTGCCGAACCAATCACCTTTCCCGTTTCATCCACGAGCGGAAACAATTCCTGTGCGTTATCTTTTGGCATAGTAGCGTCTTGATTTATGAAATGCCGAGCAGTTCGATTTCGAATATCAAAGTGGATCCACCGGGAATACCTGGCTGATTGAATTTTCCATAGCCCTGTTCAGCGGGGATATAAATCTCCCACTTGTCGCCTACATGCATCTTTTGTAACGCAATTATCCAGCCCGGAATCAGTTCCCGCAATCGGAATGCGGGTGCGACACCGCCGCGACTGCTGTCGAAAGTCTTACCGTTGATGGTCTTGCCGACATAGTGAGCCACGACGACGCTTCCTCTGTTCGGCGTCGGTCCATCAGTTTTGCCACGCTTGATGACTTTATAGAAAATGCCTTTGTCGAGGGGATACACTCCCTCTTCACGCGACTTTTCCTCAAGCCACGCTTTGTTTTTCTGTATGTATTCCGGTTTTGCCATGTCGCGAAAGAAATAAAATGTATTTGAGCCCGTCAGCCTCCGGGGGATGCGAGAGCCATATAGGGCAGGGTAGAGAAACGAAAAAACGCTGATTTTCAGGGCTGTCTCGCGTCTGATAATCAGCGTTTGGTTTTGCGGAGTGAGCGAGATTCGAACTCGCGATACGCTTTTGACGTATACACGCTTTCCAGGCGTGCCTCTTCAGCCACTCGAGCATCACTCCAAAATGGATGTTCCGAGTAATGAATCCGTAGTTGGAAACGATTACGGCTGCAAAGGTAGGGAATTAATTCGGATTGTGCAAATTTTTTTTCACGGTGGAATTGATTGAGCCCTTTTAAAGTGCTGTACCGACGTGGATTGGATTGAAAAAAACGCTGCCCCCATGTCTACTCCAAAAGAAGCCAGACATGGGGGCAGTGTCAAAAGTTAATGATTAGTCGGTGCGCTTGACGGCTCACGACCGGATTGAAATTTCAGTCTTAGTTTGCATCCGAATCGCTGTCACCGGTAGCTGTATGGCCTTCACCGGCAGTCAGGGTGTGTTCGCCACGTTCGGAGCTCTTGATAATCTCGGTTGTCAGTTCCTCGGCGCCGGGCGTGTATGTCACACGGATTTCATCGCCTGCGGTGAGTTCCGAATCAATGATAAGCTCGGCGAGTTTGTCTTCAAGATACTTCTGGATGGCTCGTTTGAGCGGACGTGCGCCAAACTGCGAGTCATAGCCCTTTTCGGCAATGAAGTTGCGGGCTTCATCGGAGATATTGAGGATATATCCGAGCTCCTTGACGCGCTTGTTGAAGCCTGCAAGCTCGATGTCGATAATCTTGAAGATAGCCTCCTTCGACAAGGGATCAAACATGATGATGTCGTCGATTCGGTTGAGGAATTCGGGAGCGAAAGCCTTGTTGAGAGCCTTGCGCAACACGCCTTGGCTATACTCCTTGTCGTCAGCAGGGCGCGAATTGAAACCGATGCCACCGCCAAAGTCTTTGAGCTGGCGAGAACCGATGTTGGAGGTCATGATTATCACAGTGTTCTTGAAGTCGATACGACGGCCAAGCGAGTCGGTCAGACGGCCCTCGTCCATCACCTGCAGAAGCAGGTTGAACACGTCGGGGTGAGCCTTCTCAATCTCGTCGAGAAGCACGATGGAGTAGGGGTGACGGCGCACTTTCTCCGTGAGCTGACCACCCTCCTCATAACCGACATATCCCGGAGGCGCTCCGACGAGGCGCGACACGGTGAATTTTTCCATATATTCGCTCATGTCGATGCGGATGAGGGTATCCGAGGAATCAAACATGTATTCCGCGAGCTTCTTCGCGAGGTGAGTCTTGCCAACGCCTGTCGGACCGAGGAAGAGGAAGGTGCCGATAGGTTTGTTGGGGTCTTTCAGACCGATGCGGTTGCGCTGGATTGCCTTGACCACCTTCTCGATTGCCGGATCCTGACCGATGATAAGGCTCTTGAGTGCGGGCGACATCTCTTTGAGTCGTTTGCCTTCGGCCTGTGCCACTCTTTGGACGGGCACTCCTGTCATCATGGCCACGACCTCCGCAACCTTGTCAGCATCGACAGTCTCGCGCATGGCGTTGAGCTGCTCCTCCCATTTGGCTTTCGCTTCCTCAAGCATAGATTTCAGTTGCTGCTCCTTGTCGCGGTATGAGGCGGCTTTCTCGAAGTTCTGCGATTGGGCGGCGCGGAGTTTCTGGGCCGACACCTCCTCGATGTGCTGTTCGAGCTGCTCGATTTCCTTGGGTACAGCGATGTTTGTCACATGCACTCGGCTGCCTGCCTCGTCCATGGCATCAATGGCCTTGTCGGGGAAATTGCGGTCGGAGATGTAGCGCTCGGTGAGCTGCACACATGCGTCAAGTGCCTCCGGCGTATAGTTTACGTTGTGGTGCTCCTCATACTTGTCCTTGATATTGTCAAGGATGATGCGGGTTTCCTCCGATGTCGTAGGCTCGACCATCACCTTCTGGAAGCGGCGTTCGAGCGCTCCGTCATTCTCGATGTTCTTGCGATACTCGTCGAGGGTGGTAGCGCCGATGCACTGTATCTCTCCACGCGCGAGTGCCGGTTTGAGAAGGTTGGCTGCATCCATCGAACCGGCGGCATTGCCCGCGCCGACGATGGTATGGAGCTCGTCGATGAAGAGGATGATGTCCTTATTCTTCGAAAGCTCGTCGAGAATGGCCTTGATGCGCTCCTCGAACTGTCCGCGATACTTGGTGCCGGCGACGATTGAAGCCATGTCGAGCGACACCACTCTCTTGCCGAAAAGGATACGCGACACCTTGCGCTGCACGATGCGGAGGGCGAGACCTTCGACGATTGCCGATTTGCCCACGCCCGGCTCACCGATGAGTACCGGATTGTTCTTCTTCCTGCGGCTGAGAATCTGGGCGAGACGTTCAATCTCGACATCGCGGCCCACGACCGGGTCGAGGCGGTTTTCCTCGGCGGCAAGTGTCATGTCGTTGCCATATTTGTCAAGCACCGGAGTGTCGTTGCCACGGCGCTGTGCGGTGGTCGCGCCCTGCCTTTTGGCCGATTGTTGGCTCTGGTTGTCCTGTGACTGGCGGGGAGGCATGTCGTCCTCGTCGTCATCGCCTGCAAACTCGGCGTTGAGCGCGGTGGGGATATTGGCATCAGTTGCCACGATGCGGTAAAGCGCCTCGTATGATATGCCTGCGCGCTTGAATGTCTCCATGAATTCGGAATTCTGTGCGTCCGAATTGTGGAAAATTGCGAGCAGGAGATGGGTTGCGTCCACCTCATTGCTTTTGAGCATACGGGCTTCGAGGACGCTGAGCTTGATGATGCGTCCGGTGAGGTCGCTGAGGCTCACTTCGTTGACACCGACTGTGCCTTGATACCCGGCATCAGTCGCGGCATTGAAAAGCGCCTTATCGAGATTCTCGCGCAGCTCGTAGGCCGACGCGCCTTTGGCCGCGCGGTCTATAAGTCGGGCCGGCTCCCCCTCCATGTCTGTCAGGAGTGACAGCAGGATGTGCTCGGGCATGACATAGCGGTTGTTGTGCCGTGCTGCCTGGCGGGGTGAATCGGAGATTATTTCCTTGAATTTTCGTGAATAAACTGTGTCCATCTTGATTGTACCTTTCTTTGTTAAGTGGTGAACTTTCCCGGCCTTGACTGCGGGGACATCGCGCTTGCAGGCCGGTTGGGAGAGATGATGAATTGCTGTGTCGTAGATGCTGACGCAAAAGTCGGCTTTAGGCCGTCCGGACAGTCCCGACATAGCTTTCTACTATCAAAAACTATGCCAAAGTCTGCCACTTTCTTCTAATAACAATTAAAAAACATTTCTTGATGTGCAAAGATACGATTTTTGCAAAATATTTCTTACCTTTGTCGGGAAAAATCCTTTTGTGATTTCTCGGACTACACATTATTAATATAGTAAGAAGATAAGTTTTTAAAGGGGTTGTTGGCCGTCGGAGCTTTCCTTCGGATTCAGCGCCCCCGTATTGAAAAAGCTATGATTGAAGAAGATCGCATTATCAAGATCAATATCGAGAACGAGATGAAGAGCGCCTATATCGACTATTCGATGTCGGTCATCGTCTCGCGAGCCTTGCCTGACGTGCGCGACGGACTCAAGCCCGTTCACCGCCGTGTGCTTTTTGGAATGAATGAGATGGGCAACACCTCCGACCGTGCCCACAAGAAATCCGCAAACTGTGTCGGTGAGGTCATGGGTAAGTATCACCCCCATGGCGACTCGTCGATTTACGGCACCGTAGTCCGCCTTGCCCAGCCCTGGGCCATGCGTTACACTCTTGTGGACGGTCACGGCAACTTTGGTTCTGTCGACGGCGACGGAGCTGCTGCGATGCGTTACACTGAGGTGCGTCTCGACAAACTTGGCGAAGAAATGCTTGCCGATATTGACAGCGATACTGTTGATTTCCAGCGCAACTACGATAACACCCGCGACGAGCCTGTGGTGCTTCCGACCCGTTTCCCCAACCTCCTTGTCAACGGAGCTTCGGGTATCGCCGTCGGTATGGCTACCAATATGCCTACCCACAACCTCGCCGAGTCCATCAACGCATGTATGGCCTATATCGACAATCCCGAGATTGATGTCGAGGGCCTCATGAAATATATTCCCGCTCCTGACTTCCCCACCGGCGGTACCATCTATGGCTACAACGGCGTGAAGGAAGCCTACGAGACAGGCCGTGGCCGTGTCGTCATCCGTTCGAAGGCTGAAATCGAGGTCGAGGACAACCATGAGAACATCATTGTCACCGAGATTCCCTACGGTGTCAATAAGGCTGAGCTTATCGCCTATATCGCGCAGCTTGTCAACGACAAGAAGCTCGACGGCATTGCCGACATCAACGATGAGAGTAACTACAAGGGTATGCGTATCGTCATCAAGCTCAAGAGCGATGCCAACGCAAGTGTAGTTCTCAATAAGCTCTACAAGATGACCCAGATGCAGGCCTCGTTCAGCGTCAACAATGTGGCTCTCGTCAACGGTCGTCCCAAGACCCTTAATCTCAAGGAACTCATCGGCGAGTTCGTGAAGCATCGCCACGAGGTTGTCATCCGTCGCACTCAGTTTGAGCTCAACAAGGCCCAGGAGCGCGCCCACATCCTCGAAGGTCTCATCATCGCTTCGCAGAACATCGACGAGGTCATCAAGATTATCCGTGCCGCATCCGACACCCAGGGTGCCCGCGAGGCTCTTAAGGAGCGTTTCGGACTGACCGACCCGCAGACTGCCGCCATCGTCGAGATGCGTCTGCGTCAGCTCACCGGACTGGAGCAGGACAAACTCCGCAACGAATACGAAACTCTCGAAAAGGAAATCGCACGTCTCGAACTCATCCTTTCCGACGAACATACCTGCCGTGAACTCATCAAGTCCGAACTCATGGAGGTCCGCGACAAATACGGCGACGGCCGCCGCACCGACATTGACTACACTGCCGGTGACTTCAACGCCGAGGACTTCTATGCCGACGATGACATGATCATCACCATCTCTCACCTCGGCTACATCAAGCGCACACAGCTCAGCGAATTCCGTGCGCAGAACCGTGGTGGCGTAGGTGCCAAGGGTTCCGATACCCGCAATGAGGACTTCATCGAGCATATCTATCCCGCTTCGATGCATAACTACATGCTCTTCTTCACCCAGAAGGGTCGCTGCTACTGGCTTAAGGTCTACGAAATTCCCGAGGGTGCAAAGAACTCCAAGGGTCGCGCCATCCAGAACATGCTCAACATCGAGTCGGATGATTCGGTCAAGGCATTCATCTGCACCAAGTCGCTCGGCGATGCTGACTTTGTCCGCACCCACAACCTCGTGTTTGCCACCAAGAAGGGTGTCATCAAGAAGACTCGCCTCGAAGCCTACTCGCGTCCCCGCGCCCGCGGTGTCAACGCAATCATCATCCGTGAGGACGACGAACTCCTCAGCGTTGAGATGACCGACGGCAACAGCGAGATTCTCCTCGCCAACCGCAATGGCCGTGCCATCCGCTTCCCCGAGAACAAGGTCCGCGAGATGGGTCGTATGTCCACCGGTGTGCGCGGCATGACCCTCGACGGCGAAGACGATGAGGTTGTAGGCATGATTTGTATGCCCGAAGGCACCACCAACGATGTAATGGTACTCAGTGAGCGTGGCTATGGTAAGCGCACTCCGCTCGACACTGAGATTACGAATGCCGATGGCGTGACTGAGAAAGTCCCCGTTTACCGTGTCACCAACCGTGGCGGTAAGGGTGTCCGTACAATGAACATCACCGAGAAGACAGGCCGTCTGGTTGCCATCGAAAGTGTCAACGACGAAAATGACCTTGTGATTATCAATAAGAGCGGTATCACTCTCCGCATCCACGTTGCCGACATCCGTGTTCAGGGACGTGCCACTCAGGGTGTCCGTATCATCAACCTTGAAAAGCGCAACGACACCATCGCGTCTGTCTGCTGCGTTGACTCCGATCCCGAGGAAGAGGTCGAGCAGGTAGAGGCTCAGGAACTCGCCCCCGAACTGCCCGAGGATGAGCTTCTCGAAGTCGAGGAAATCGACGAGGAGGTGATCGATGATGATGCCGACGCAGAGTCGGAGGCCGCTGATGACACCGATGAGTGATAATCCCGATATTTCTGCTGTTCAGACAGATTAAACAAGAGCAAAACTATTAATACCAAAAAATACTTATTTCTATTATGAAAAAAATCTGCGTCTTAACCGTTGGGCTTTTCGCAGCCGCTTCCATGACCGCCCAGGTGGCCGTGGTCAAAGAAGCTGAAAAGGCGTTCAAGAGCGCTGACAGCTATGCTGCCTATCAGAAGGCTCTCAATGTGATCACACCTGCATTCTCAAACCCTGAAACTGACAAGGAGGCTCAGACCTACTGGATTCCCGGTAAGGCAGGCTTCAAACTCTACGACGACCTTTTTGCAAAGAAGACTTTCGGACAGGACGTGAACCTCATCGACATGAGCAACGCTCTTCTCGATGGCTACACCTACGGCA
Organism: uncultured Muribaculaceae bacterium; assembly: GCA_947381945.1. GTDB lineage: Bacteria > Bacteroidota > Bacteroidia > Bacteroidales > Muribaculaceae > Duncaniella. The sequence goes on along the minus strand of CANCXM010000031.1, from coordinate 13,566 downwards.
TGAAGGCCCTCTCTCTCGACACCATTGTTGATGCCAAGGGAAAGCAGAAAACCAAATTCTCGAAGGACATCGTCAGCCAGATCGCAGGTCATGCCAACGACTTCCTCAATGCCGGTGCCGCTTACTGGGAAGCTCATGACTACAAGAAAGCTTACGAGGCATTCAACGACTATCTCGTAATCCCCGGCAACCCCCGTCTCGGCAAGAGCGCTCCCGCCGCACTTCCCGACTCGACCGCAACTCAGATTCTCTACAACTGCGCCCTCGCTGCATGGCAGGCTGAGATGCTCCCCGAAGCAGCAGCTTCATTTGACGAGCTTATCGCCAAGGGCTATGACGATGCCAACGCATACGACTATGCCTACAGCGTAGCATACCAGATGCAGGATGAGCCCCGCAAGCTCAGCTACTCTCAGGCTGCCCTCGACAAGTTCGGCACCTCTGATCCCAAGTTCCTCCAGCGTCTCGTCAACAGCTACATCGAGAGCAAGGATTTCGACAAGGCCACCACAATGCTCAACAATGCTATCGCTGCAGATCCCAACAATGCTGCCTACTATCTCTCGCTCGGTGTGCTCCGTGAGCAGCAGAACGATTTCAACGGTGCCAAGGAAGCCTACGAGAAGGCTGTTTCAATCGATCCCGAAAGCGCGATCAACAACCTCTACTATGGCCGTATGCTCGTGCAGCAGTACAATGACCTCGATCAGGCTGCAGCCAACATGTCGCAACAGGAATACAATAAGTACAACTTCGAGACCATGCGCCCCATCATCCTTGAGGCCGTTAAGTATCTCGAAAAAGCTTATCAGCTTGACAATGACCAGACTGATGCTCTCCGTTACCTCAAGAACATCTACTATGTTCTCAATGACGGCGACAACCTCCTCCGCGTCGAAGGTCTCCTCGGCAAGTAATATTGGATCCTGACAATCGCTGAGAAATTGTTTGAAATAAATTTTTAAGCAGTTACCGAATAGCCGTGGCCTCAAACCGAATTCGCTTCGGAGACGCCACGGCTTTTTTGTCACCTGCATTCAGAATTCTTTAAACATGACATCAAACCCTTCGACAATCTCGACTTTAGAGCAGTTTGACGGTGCGCTGAGCGCGTGCCGCACAGTTTTTGTCAATAAACTCGTTGACTACGGAGCCTCATGGCGCATCATGCGTCCCCGCTCAATCACTGACCAGCTTTACATCAAGGCCAAGCGCATCCGCACTCTTGAAGAGGGTGAGGCGATGGTCAACGAAGGTATCCTGGGCGAATTTATGGCCATTGTCAACTACGGCCTCATAGGTCTCATTCAGCTTGAACTCGGCTATGCCGATGAATCTGACATCACCGCAGAGACAGCCATAGAGCTGTATGACCGCTACGCTTCCGGTTCGCGTGCCCTGATGGCTGCCAAGACTCATGACTATGGCGACGCATGGCGTGGCATGAGAGTCAACTCCTACACCGATTTCATCCTCACCAAGCTTCAGCGCGTCAAGGAGATTGAAGGCAACGGCGGTGCGACAACCGTTTCCGAAGGTATAGATTCCAACTACATGGACATTATTAATTATGCCGTCTTCGCCATCATCAAACTCACCGAGCAAGCGTGATTTTCTTTATCATCCTGCTCTTGTATGGTTGTTCCGTATTCTTGTCGGAGCGACCTTTATCGTTTCAGGCTTTGCCAAAAGCATAGACCCCTGGGGTAGTTTCTATAAGATTTCCGAGTATCTCGAAGTGTGGGGTTGGGACATACCCCATGCTCTTGTGGTGCTGGGCGCGTTTGCGCTCGGATGTTCGGAATTCGTCCTCGGCTGTCTGCTCTTCTTCGGCTGTTACCGCAGGGTAGGGGTGTGGCTCATGATGCTCATGATGCTCTTCATGCTTCCGCTGACCTTCTATATAGCCGTTTCAAACCCTGTGGCTGACTGCGGATGTTTCGGCGATTTCCTTGTCATCTCCAACAATGCCACCTTTGTCAAGAATATTTTCCTGACACTGATGCTCGTCTATCTCACCATGTTCAATGCGCGTGTCGAGGGTCTTTTTGTCCCTTACGTCCAATGGGTGATAGGTGGTCTGCTGTCGCTCTACATATTTATAGTGTCGCTTATCGGCTTCAACGTCCAGCCGATGATTGATTTCCGCCGTTTCGCACCCGAAACCTCTCTGATTCCCGACGATTCGGAAAGTTCGGAAGAGGATGATGTTGACTATGAGTTCATTTATGAGAAAGATGGCCGTGAGGAGACATTCTCAATAGATAATCTTCCGGATTCAACATGGACTTTCGTTGACCGTAAGGTCATCGGCGGCGATGAGGCTCTTTCCGACGGCTTTTCGGTAATTGTTGACGATGAGGATATTGCAGCGGATATAATTGATCCGGACAATGACCAATTTCTCGTGACAATTCCGGATCTTGAGGCGGTCGACCTCTCATATACCTACCTTCTCAACGAGCTCAACGACTACATCACCGAAAGAGGTGGCACTATGGTGGCCCTTGTCAACGGTGATGAGAAGGGCATCGACTGGTGGAAGGATATTTCAATGGCTTCATATCCGATTTACAGTGCCGAGCCGACAATGATAAAGGAGCTTGCGCGCGGCTATGCAGCCATAATTTATCTTCACAAGGGACAGGTGAAATGGAAGCGGACACTGTCGTCAATCTCATATTCGACCGTCACCGATACTCCTGCCCCCGAACTTCTCAACGCCCTTGACCCCGAGCCGAAATACTATCTCAATCTCCTGACATTGTTCTTCGGTGGTGTGATTTTTGTCATCATGGTGCTTGACAGAAGCGGGCGCCTTGTCTCATGGCACATCCGGCGTCGCAAATCCAAACGTGTTCGGCAATCATCCGCCAAGAAAACGCCTGAGGATACTCCGGCTGTCTCCACTGACAATGTTGACACCACTGCGTCGGCTGATCCGGATTCAAAGGATTCTGAGCAGATGTCGAAATGACATTTGAAATCCCTTCCGGCAGGCGAGCATACCCGCTAAAGCTATCCATCAAAAGTAGAGCTGTATCATAATTCAATATTCCCGTTTTTTGATACAGAAGTAAAAAAAGAGCATAAGAAACAAAAGATATATATTTTTCTGTAGGATTGATAGTTACATTCATATCCTTTATTGAAAAAATTCTTTTGTCTCTTATGCTCTTTTGTGCTTTTGTATCTCTTGTGTTGATTTGATATAGTTGCGTGGGACATATAAGTTGCAACTTTAAACCATCTCGGGTTGTTAAGAAAAATATAGATTCTTAACAACCCGTCATCACTTATATAGATAGTTATGTCAACCCACGCTTCAGATCATGATCGCAAAGTCGATCTCAATCCCTCCGACTTTGAGTCGGGTGGTTTCGCCCACCATATTTTCTACTCCGCACGGCAGGCCCTGCGACATCACGCCACGGGTGGCAACATCCTCATTCTTGCTACCGTATGCGCCCTCGTCGTCGCAAATATCCCCGGTATAAACACCCTTTACTCCGATTTTTGGAATCAGGAGATGCGTCTGCAGGTCGGGGATTTCAATATCTTCTCCCATGCCGGACACCCCATGACAGTCCTGCAGTTCATCAACGATGCCCTCATGGCATTGTTCTTCTTCACCATCGGTCTTGAAATCAAGCGTGAGGTGCTGGTCGGTGAGCTTTCGTCGTTCCGTCAGGCCCTCCTTCCAATCATGGGAGCTATCGGCGGCATGATATTTCCTGTCGGCCTTTTCCTCCTCCTTTCGCTTGGAACTGACTATATCGACGGAGCTGCAATCCCGATGGCAACGGACATTGCCTTCTCTTTAGGAGTGCTTGCCATACTCGGGTCACGCGTCCCACTCTCGCTGAAAATATTCCTGACAACTCTTGCCGTCGTGGACGACATCGGCGGTATCATCGTCATCGCCGCTTTCTATTCAACTCATATTGACCTCGCCTTCATCGGCTATGCAGCGATTGGACTTGCCATTCTAATCGTCGGTGGCGGTTTGATGAAGATTCAGAGCAAGATTTTCTATGTCCTTGTCGGCGGTGTCGTTTGGTTCTTCGTCCTCAATTCAGGCATACACCCGACAATCGCCGGTGTGCTCATCGCTTTCTGTGTGCCCTCGGTTCCCGTCTATGCTCCCGGTAAATATGTCAAGATAATCCGCAGTTCAATCCGTCATTTCAATGAGGCTGACGATGAGGAACTTGGCCAGGGCAAACTCCTCAACCATGAGGAGATGGACTGGTTGAAGAAAATCGAGAGCGCATCGGATAAAGTCATCTCTCCGTTGCAGGATCTTGAGGACTCGCTCCATCCGGTGGTCAACTATCTCATCATCCCGCTTTTTGCCTTTGCAAATGCCGGAATCTATCTGCTCGACATGAATCCTGTCACCATCATTTCCGGCATAAGCCTTGCCATCATTGTCGGTCTGGTTGTCGGTAAGTTTGTCGGTATCTTCCTCTTCTCATGGCTCACTGTCAAACTGCGTTTGGCTCCGATGCCCGACCATTCCAATTGGAAGATGATCGGGGCAGTCTCGATGCTCGGCGGTATCGGTTTCACCGTCTCGCTCTTCATTGCCAATCTCTCGTTTGGCGACGGCGGTCCTGACCGGCTTGCACTCCTTAACGATGCCAAATTAGGCATTGTTGCCGGTTCGCTGATTGCCGGATTGCTTGGCTACGTCCTTCTCTCACGCTTTCTTCCCGCTGCTTCGGAGGTCAATGAGACCGAAGAGGATTAGGCGACATGCCGCGTACTGCATCCCTCAAAGCCCGCTAAAGGCTTTTTAACCTTTTAAATGTGATGTCAATGTGTTGCGATTAAAGAATTATTTCATTAATTTTGCACATTGATAAGAATAAGGAAAATAACTCTTTATAAATACACATTCGAAATGACTATCGATCAGTACAATTTCAACGGCAAAAAAGCCATTGTCCGCGTGGACTTTAATGTACCTCTGGACGAAAACGGTAACATTACCGACGACACCCGTATCCGTGGCGCTCTCCCCACTCTCAAGAAGATCCTTGCCGACGGTGGCAGCCTCATCATCATGAGCCACATGGGCAAGCCCAAAGGCAAAGTCAACCCCAAGATGTCTCTTGCTCAGATCAAGGATACAGTAGGTAAGTATCTCGGAACAGAAGTACAGTTTGCCGAAGATTGCGCAAAGGCTGCCGAGCAGGCCGCTAATCTTAAGCCCGGCGAAGTTCTCCTTCTCGAAAACCTCCGTTTCCACCCCGAGGAAGAGGGCAAGCCCGTCGGCATCGACAAGGAAGATCCCGCCTACGATGCAGCCAAGAAGGAAATGAAGGAGCGTCAGAAGGAATTTGCAAAGACTCTCGCTTCGTATGCTGACGTTTATGTGAACGACGCTTTCGGTACAGCTCACCGCCGTCACGCTTCAACTGCCGTAATCGCTGATTACTTCGACAATGATTCAAAGATGCTCGGCTACCTCATGGAGAAGGAAGTCAACGCTGTCGATGCTATCCTCAAGGACATCAAGCGCCCCTTCACCGCCATCATGGGTGGATCTAAGGTTTCTACCAAGATTGGCATCATCGAGAACCTCATGGACAAGGTCGACAACCTCATCCTCTGCGGCGGTATGACCTATACTTTCGCCAAGGCCAAGGGTGGCAAGGTCGGCAAGTCAATCTGCGAGAACGATAAGCTCGACCTCGCTCTCGACATCATCAAGAAGGCTGAGGAGAAGGGTGTGAACCTCGTTCTCGGTACTGACTGTGTTGCCGGTGACGACTTCAGCAACGATGCCAACACAATGGTTGTATCCTGCATGGACATCCCCGAAGAGTGGGAAGGTCTCGACGCAGGTCCTGTGACCCGCGAGCTCTTCGCAAACGCCATCAAGGGTGCGAAGACTATCCTCTGGAACGGTCCTGCAGGCGTGTTTGAATTCGACAACTTCGCTGCCGGTTCACGCGCTATCGCCGACGCTATCGTAGAGGCTACTGAAAACGGTGCATTCTCTCTCGTTGGTGGTGGTGACTCTGTTGCCTGCATCAACAAGTTTGGTCTCGCCGACAAGGTTAGCTATGTTTCAACCGGTGGTGGTGCCCTCCTCGAAGCTATCGAAGGCAAGGAGCTCCCCGGCATCGCAGCTATCCGTGGTTCTGAAAAATAATTGTCCGCTAACAGCTTAAACAAGCCGTGAGGCAGTTTGTGCCCCGTTTATTTGACGGACACACTACGGACAAATGACAACAAGGACAGAAGCAATATGTCGTTTCCCCCGACATGGCTTCTGTCCTTTTCACATTCCATATCCAACCGCAGAAACATACAAGTATGATGAGACGTAAGGAAACCATCCGTGTCGAGAATCTGGTGACAGGCTATCATGACAAGCATCGCAGGATTGCTGTGACCGACGGCATTGATGCCTCGCTTTTTTCAGGCGAACTGACCTGTCTGCTCGGACCGAACGGTGCGGGTAAATCCACTCTGTTGAAGACCCTTTCCGCTTTCATCCCTCCGCTTGCAGGACGGATTGTTATCGATGGCCGTGACCTGGCTGACTATTCCGATAGTGACCTTGCAAAAGTCATCGGCGTGGTGCTGACGGAGCGTATAAATCTCAGCAACATGTCGGTGGAGGAACTCGTCGGTATGGGCCGCAGTCCCTACACAGGATTTTGGGGCGCGTTGACTGAGCATGACCGCAGTATTGTCGACGAGGCTATCTCATTGGTACGCATAAACGAGCTTCGCCACAGGATGGTCAATACTCTCAGCGATGGCGAACGCCAGAAGGTGATGATTGCCAAAGCTCTCGCGCAGGAGACCCCGATAATTTTTCTTGACGAGCCTACGGCCTTTCTCGACTATCCGAGCAAGGTGGAAATCATGCAGTTACTTCAAGAACTCTCACGCGTTAAGGACAAAACCGTATTCCTCTCTACCCATGACCTCGAACTTGCCTTGCAGATTGCCGATAAGATATGGTTGATTGATAAGAAACACGGTGTGGAGATCGGCACACCGGAGGATCTTGCGCTCGACGGTCAGATGGGAAGATATTTTGAGCGTGATGGCATTGTTTTCGACCTTGATACAGGTCTGTTCAGAATCAACAACCGCATTGATCGTAAAATCTTACTTTCAGGCGATGGTTGCCGCTATAATCTCGTGAAGAAAGCTCTTGCCCGTTGCGGAGTTGAAGCTGTCAATCCCGGTGAAAGTGAGGAGATTATAGAAATCAAAGGCAACACATATTTATTTAACGGACGCGAACTCCACACAGTGGAGGAGCTTATTGATGCAGTGACGAAAACCGAAAAATATCAACCATGAGAAGAATCTATACGCGTACAGGCGATATGGGCACAACGGCTATCAACGGCAAAATCAGGGTGCCCAAAACCGATATAAGAATCGAGGCCAACGGTACTCTCGACGAACTTAATGTGGCCATCGGAATTGTCCGCACCTTCCTTCCTGGCGACCATGAATGGCAAGCGTCGCTGAAGGATATTCAGATGAATCTCATGACCGTCATGAGTCTTGTAGCAACACGGAGTGATATGCGCGACGCAAACCCAAATTCCCTTCCTGCAAGTTTGGTCGACGATACGGAAGCCTTGATTGACAGCATTGCAGCCTCATGTCCGGTCGCCGAAAACTTTATTTTGCCCGGTGGAAGCGGACCGTCAGCTTTCCTGCACCAATGCAGGGTGACAGCCCGCCGTGCAGAGCGTCGCCTGTGGGCTCTCCATGAAACTGACCCGCTCCCCGCCGATATTCTCGCTTATGTCAACCGCCTCTCAGACCTCTTCTTCATCATGGCCCGCACATCGCTCCTCACCTCCTCCCTCCAAGAAGAACCCTGGCGTCCCTTCGCCTACAAACGTCGCCCCGCCGGAAATCCCTGAAAGGGTAGAGAGGGAGTGATTCACTGAGCTGTATCATAATTCTGTATTCCCGTTTTTCGATACAGAAGTAAAAAAGAACATAAGAAACAAAAGATGTATTTTCCTGCAAGATTGGGAGTTATCCTCATATTCTTGGCAAGCTAAGAGGCGGAGCCGGTAACTTTATTATAGAATTCTTTTGTCGCTTATGCTCTTTTGTGCTTTTGTATCTCTTGTGTCGATTTGATACAGTTTCAATGTATTGGTGCAATTTGCATTATCGCATCTTTTCGGGGTTGAAATGGCTGTATATTTGCAGAAAAAGAAATTCTCCAACCAAACTCTCTCCAGCCATGACAGCAGAAAACACACAGAATCCCGTAAATGTATCCGCAAAAGCGCCACGCCCGACAAAGAAAGCGTGGGAGTTCCCCATATCAAAAGCATATTATGAAAAAGTGCGTGTCCGTGGTGAGAAAATCATGGATGAATTAGGCTATGGGGTTGAATGGATGAAGTATCTGATGCCACACATCGACCGCTATCTTCTCACAGGGGAACGCCTCGGCAACCACTATGCCTACGAATGTATGTTGATAGTGTTCACCTGTCTGCGCTTCGATCTTGACCTTGCCATCGAACGTTCTGCAAAGGCCAAGGCCCGCGCCGCCGAACGCCGTGCCCTCAAAGAGGCCCAAAGGGCCGAAGAAGCACAGACTGCTGAAGACGCACGCAAAAACGAGGAGAAACGCAAGATTGAAAAAGACACTGTCGCGGAGCGGAAGGAGAAGTCATCCAAAACGCAAATGCAAGAGGTGGCAGCATATCCTTCAACCACCACTCGGGAGGGTGATGGTGAATTCAAGACCGCCGGAAGGGAGGTTGCGGACAGTGACGGAACCGCCGTGGAGGAGGATGGCATTTTTCACAATCGAGAGGCCAAGTCCTGTTCCTCCGGCCACTCTCGAACGTCCTTTGTCGACACGGTAGAACCGTTCGAAGAGGTGGGGGAGGTGTTCTGTCGCAACACCACATCCATTGTCAGCAAAGGTGATGACAATCTTGCCATCTTTGCAGGAAGTGGCAGGGTTGATGGTTATCTCATTTCCTCCGCTGTAGGCGATGGCATTGTCAATAAGATTCCGGAACACCGATTCGAGCAGGGATTGATTGCCGGTCATCGGGAGAGGATGAATGACATTGTTGACAATGGAAATACCGCGCCCGGCAGCTACGGGATCCGAGTCCTCCACAACTTCACCGATGATGTCGGTCAGGTCAAGGGTTTCCTTGGAGATTGAAGCCGGAGCATCGTCCATCCGTGTTATGAGAGATACATCCCGCAGGAGACTTTTCAATCTTTCCGTGTTGGCCAGACAGCGGTGCAGAAACTCATCGCGCTTCTCTTCGCTGAGGTTCGGGTGTGACAGCAGAGTCTCGACACAGACTTGAATCGAGGCGACGGGGGTCTTGAGTTCGTGGTTGATGTTGTTGGTGAGGCGCTTTTTGATGCGTTCCTTCTCGCGCTGTTCATGGAGTGCGGCCTTATGTTCACGATCGCGGTCGGCGATGGCTGTCTGGAGATTGGCGTAGAGCCTTACGATATGATTGGATATGGCTCCAAGTTCATCCTTCGGAAAAGGTGCATTGTCGTAGATGCGCTCTCCTCTTTCAGCTCTCTCTGCGAAGCGGTTAAGTCGAAGGATGGTAAGGCCGAGTCGGCGGGTGGCGAAATAGCCGAGGACACACATCACCAATGTCACTCCTCCCATCATCCAAAGGAAGCCGAAGTCGGCTTTCAGAAGTTCGCTGAGCGAAAGAGAATAAGGGACGGCTGTACGGACAATGTAGCCATCCTCACCGAGAGTTGCTGAGTAGAAATAGGTGTTGCCGGTGCTTTCGCTATGACGTCGGACGGTATATCCGCTGCCGCGCCGTAGTGCGGTCGCAATCTCCTCGCGCGAGAGATGGTTGGCGTAGGGGATTGAATCATGGCTGTTGTCGTAGACCACACGTCCGTTGCTGTCGATAATGCTCACGCGAAGTTCCTCGAATGGATGAGGTTGAGACCGTGAGATGCCTGCCACATCTTCGCCATCGGCTATATCGTCAAGGATATGACGGTTGAGGAGCTGCAACTGGGCGTTGAGTTCTCCCGCCTTGAATTCTTTCTCCCTGTGATACTGAAAACCGACGAAACATCCCACCAGAAGCAATGAATAGCCAAGCAGCCAGAGGAAAAGACGGCGGGGATATGAGAGTTTACTCCATGAAGCCATAACCGTAGCCTGAACGTGTCACAATATTCTTTCCATACTGTCCGATTTTCTGGCGGATGCGGGTGATGTTGACATCCACAACCCTGTCCAGCACCACAACTTCATCGGGCCATATCTCCTTCAGGAGTTCCTCGCGTGAGAATATACGTCCACGGTTGGAAATAAGTTTGAGAAGGATTTCAAACTCCTTGCGTGGCATCTTCACTTCCTGACCATCGACGATGCATTGCTTTTTCGCGGGGACGACCGTCAAGCCCTCATAGCTGATTTTGCCTGAGTCAGGACTGACAGAGGTTTCGCGCCCGGAAGCTCTCCGCAGGACGGCGCGCACACGGGCTGAAAGCCCACGCAAGGAATAGGGTTTCATTATGTAGTCGTCGGCTCCGAGATCGAGTCCGGCTATCATGTCTTCTTCAGAATCCTTGGCTGTGCAGAAGATTATGGGGGTCGAGGCTGTCACAGGATTCGACTTGATGATTCGCGCAAGCTGCGTCCCGGAAATCTCTCCCATCATTATGTCGAGAAGGAAGAGATCGTAGCGCGTGAGGTCAAGACTGAGGGCTTCCTCTGCGCTGTGGGCAGTGTCGACGACATAGCCCTCGGCTTCGAGATTGAACCGTAGAGCCTCGCAGATAGTCTCCTCGTCCTCTACCACCAGTATGCGTTCAGCAGTTTTCATCTTGATTGAAGTTTGATTCATTAAATTGCGGTAAAGATACACAATATAATGCTATTACATCCATCTATTACGATATGTTTAATAAAAACTTAACAGGTGGTTTTGCCGATTGGAAGTGAAAGGTGGGCTAATGTGGTCATTCGCATTATTCTGCGCCCATAATCGTGATTGGTAGTCAAGGAGGTCATTTCACAATAGCTTAAACTTTATGATATATTTTTGAAACAGAATCTGTCGAAATTTGCAATGGTTAAATCCACGAATAAATTTGAACATAAACATAAGCACAGGATATATAAAAAATGGAAATTCTATTCTTATGCATCGTCATCTTTCTCTTCCTTCTGGCCGTCTTTGACCTCTCGGTAGGAGTGAGCAATGACGCTGTCAACTTCCTCACCTCGGCAATCGGATCGAAAGCGGCATCGTTCAAGCGGATCATCATCGTCGCATCCATCGGTGTCTTCATCGGAGCCGCCATGAGCAACGGTATGATGGATATTGCCCGACACGGGATTTTCCGGCCGGAGCATTTCTCGTTTTACGATCTGATGTGTATATTTATGGCCGTGATGGTCACGGATATAATACTCCTCGATTTGTTCAACTCACTCGGTATGCCGACGTCGACGACCGTCTCAATGGTGTTTGAATTGCTTGGTGCAACCTTCGTGGTTGCGCTTATCAAGATGGCCGGGGGGCTTGACATGGGGCTTAACGATCTTCTCAATACCGAAAAAGCTCTTTCAGTCATCCTCGGTATCTTCCTTTCGGTGGCTATAGCTTTCGTGTTCGGCACGATTGTGCAGTTTCTGTCGCGAATGATTTTCTCGTTCAACTACCGCAGCAAACTGAAATGGAAAATCGGTATTTTCGGGGGTATCTGCGCTACTGCCATCGTCTACTTTCTTCTCATCAAGGGTGCAAAGGACCTTACATTCATGACACCGGAGGTGAAAGGCTGGGTATCGGACCACACATGGCTCATTATTGCCGGTTGTTTCGCCTTCTTCACGGTTGTGATGCAACTGCTCCATCTCCTGAAAGTTAATGTATTGAAAGTGATTGTTATGATGGGTACGTTTGCCCTCGCGATGGCTTTTGCAGGAAATGACCTTGTCAACTTTATCGGTGTGCCGCTCAGCGGGCTTGCCTCCTATCAGGACTACATGGCAAATGGGTCAGGCGATCCGCAGGCTTTCCTGATGGATTCTCTCAATGGCCCTGCCGGTACTCCGGTCTATTTCCTTATCGGGGCAGGAGTGATAATGGTCGTGGCGCTTGCCACCTCCAAGAAGGCACGGAATGTGTCTAAAACGTCAATCGGGCTGAGTGCGCAGCAGGGTGGCGAAGAGATGTTCGGCTCGTCGAGAATAGCCCGGCGGTTGGTGAGATGGACCCTCTCGATACTCCATTGGGTGAGACGCAACACTCCCAGACGGGTACGCATCTGGTTCTGCCGACGCTTCAACACGGACGAGACAATCATGGAACAAGGTGCGGCCTTCGACCTTGTGCGCGGTTCGGTGAATCTCGTGCTTGCCGGAGCGCTGATTGCCCTCGGAACTTCGCTGAAGCTCCCGCTCTCAACAACGTTCGTGACTTTCATGGTGGCGATGGGAACTTCGCTTGCCGACCGCGCATGGGGGCGCGAGAGTGCTGTGTTCAGAATCACAGGGGTAATCTCGGTGATTGGCGGATGGTTTCTGACTGCAGGAGCTGCCTTTATCGGGGCTGGCGTCATAGTCTTCCTCATGCACGTCGGCGGTCACTGGGTGATGATTGCTCTGGCAGTTCTTACACTCTTCCTCATCGTGCGCAGCAATCGCCGATTCCGCAACAAAAAGGAGGAGGACAATGGGGATGCTCTCTTTCAGGCCATCCTCGCGACCGAGGACAAGACAAAGACCTGGGAACTGCTCCGCATCTATGTCACTGAACAGCAACAGAAGTTTCTCCGTTTCGCGGAGGAGAGCTATTGCACAATCACATCTGCCTTTATCAACGAGAACGCGCGTCAGCTCGGAAAGACTGAGTCATCTTTGCTGAGACAGAAGAGTGTTCTGAAAAACGCACGCCGCAAGGAGACACTCTGTCTGCGGCAAGTGAGCCACGAGACGGCTATCGAAAAGAGCGCTTGGTTTCATCTGAGCAACACATGCTGCATGGCTATCCTGTATAACCTGACCCGAATAAACGAGATTTGCTATGAACATGTCGATAATAATTTCCATCCTCTGCCGTCGAAATACATCGCTGAATTCGATGGTATCCGAAACCGGATTATCGTCCTTTTCAACGACATTTTTGAGATGATGGGCGCTCAGGTGCCTGAGACAGTGCCGACGCTGCGACGTAATTGCGATGAAATCAAGGATACGGTGTCGGAGACCTATCATCGGCTTTTCACGCAGCTCCGTGAAGGGGACCCGGCTTCGATGACAGTGGTCTATGTCTATCTCAACATGCTTCAGGAGACTCAGGAAATGGTGTCGGGCCTGCGCAAATATCTCCGCGCCTACGCCAAACTCCAAGACAGCGACTTCAGCAGCCGCAGGAGAGTGGGGTAGAGTATAGGGAAACTTAGCTTTGTTAGATGGGAATAAATTATTCCGTTTTGAAATTGTTCCGGATACGATTGAATAGTGTTAGTAAAAAGTATCTACATATAATAACACTCGATTATTTATCAAGGTCATTAAATCCGAGTGAGATGAGG
>CANCXM010000030.1 GCA_947381945.1 uncultured Muribaculaceae bacterium | reverse complement strand
AACCTGCGCCTGTTGAAGCCTCCTCACGGGTCATACCGGAGTACTCATAGCCGAAGCCGGCGGGGAGAGTCTCGGCGGCGACGCGCTCGATGACTGCGAGACAGTCACCGGAGGTGTAGCCGGGGGCGGGCTGACCGGTCACGGAGATTGACTGGAACATGTTGAATCGGTTGAGAAGGTCAGGACCGTAAATCTTGGTCAAGGTGACGAAGTTAGAGAGCGATGCCATCTCCTTGCCGTTGCGCACCTTGATTGACGAAAGTGTCTCGGGGCTTACGCGGGATTCGGGGTTGGCCTGCATCATCACACGGTAGATCTTACCAAAACGGTTGAAGTTGGAGACATACATACCACCGTAGTAGCCCTGGAGAGTCGAAAGAATATCCTTGGGCGAGAGACCTGCCTGCTTGGCCTTTGCAGCGTCGATGTCAATCATGTACTGCGGGAAGGTCGGGTTGAAGGTGGTGTAGGCCATCTGGACCTCAGGCTGCTGGTTGAGTTTTGCGAGGAAGCCCTGGACAACGGCGAAGAAGTCGTTGATGTTGCCACCGGTCTTGTCCTGCATCTTGAGCTCGAAACCGTTGGTCATTGAGTAACCGGTAATCATAGGCGGAGCGAAAATCATCACACGTCCGTCCTTGATGGCCGATGTCATGCCGTAGAGCTTGCCGAGGATTGCGTCGGAAGTCTGAGTGGCTTCCTTACGGTCTTCCCAATGTTTGAGCTTGAGGATGAATGTACCGTAGGTGGCACCCTGACCGGCCATGAAGCTATAGCCTGAAATTTTCTGGCGATACTCGATTTCGGGTACCTGCGCGAGGATATTGTCGAGCTGGTCAAGGACCTCGTCGGTGCGTTCCTGAGAAGTTCCCGGGGGCATGTCGACCATGCAGAAGAGTGTACCGGTGTCCTCGCTCGGAACGAGGGTTGAAGTGGTGATGCTCATGAGCCATACAAGGATTGCGACAGCGCCGGCAACGATGGCGAATGAGGTGATCTTGTGGTTGATGAAGAAAGCGGTGAGCTTATTGTACAGTTTGAGGATACGGCCGAATCCTTTCTCGAATCCTTGATGGAAACGCTTGTTGAAGATGCCGAGGATGGTGATGACGGCAACAACGGAAGCGATGATGAGCTGGACGGGGTGTTCAGTGTTGTACCATCCGAGTACCATGAAGGTGATTGTTGCAGCGAGGAAGGCGAAGGTCACCAGCGGGGGCATGTTGAGGGTGAAGCGGCGTTTTGCCTGACCCTTTACAGCCTCGGCGGCTGCACCGTAGGCCTTGCCCATGCGCTCTTTGAGTGATGAGTCGTCATCGTGGCCTTTAAGGAACACGGCACAGAGTGCGGGAGAGAGCGTGAGGGCGTTCAATGCCGAAAGACCGATGGCGATTGCCATTGTGAGACCGAACTGACGGTAGAACACACCTGTTGTACCCGACATGAACGACACGGGGATGAACACGAGCATCATGACGAGGGTAATCGAGATGATGGCACCGCCGATTTCGCCCATCGCGTCGATTGATGCCTTGCGCGCGCTCTTGTAGCCCACGTCGAGTTTGGCATGGACCGCCTCGACGACCACAATCGCGTCGTCGACCACAATCGCAATCGCCAAGACGAGAGCCGAGAGGGTGATGAGGTTGAGCGAGAACCCGATGATGTTCATGAAGAAGAATGTACCCACGAGGGCCACGGGGATGGCGATGGCGGGGATGATGGTGGAGCGGATGTCCTGGAGGAAGACATATACCACAAAGAACACGAGGATGAATGCCTCGATGAGGGTCTTGATAACCTCGTGGATTGAGGCGTCAAGGAAGTCGTTGTTGTTCATCGGGACTGCGATGGCGAGACCTGCGGGAAGATCTTTCTTCATGCTGTCGACCACCTTGAGACAGTCGTTGATAATCTGGGTCGCGTTGGAGCCTGCTGTCTGGAAGACGATACAGCTTGTTGAGGCGTAGCCGTTGAGTGAGTTGGAGAAACCGTAGGTCACACGTCCGAGCTCGACATCTGCCACGTCGCCGAGGCGGAGAACCTCACCGGTAGGCTTGGCTGAAACGACGATGTCCTCAAACTGTTCGGGGGTCACGAGACGGCCTTTATACTTCATGGTATACTGGAAGCTCTGGTCGCCCTGCTCGCCGAAGGCACCGGGGGCGGCCTCGATGTTCTGCTCGGCGAGAGCGTAGGAAATGTCGGTCGGGATGAGACCATACTGAGCCATCACCTCGGGCTTGAGCCAGATACGCATCGAGTAGTCGGCACCGAAGCTCATGACGTCACCCACACCTGACACACGCTGCAACTGCGGAATCATGTTGATTTTGGCATAGTTGTCGAGGAACTCCTGGGTGTAGTTGCCCGATTCATCGTAGAGAGCCACCATGAGGAGCATCGAGGTCTGACGCTTCTGGGTGAGCACACCTACCTGGGTAACTTCGGCAGGGAGGAGGTTTTGGGCTTTGGCCACACGGTTCTGGACGTCGACGGCTGCCATGTCGGGGTTGAAGCCCTGTTCGAAGTAGACAGTGATGTCGGCCGAGCCGGTGTTGGTTGCGGTTGATTCCATGTAGGTCATGCCTTCCGCACCGTTGATTGATTCCTCAAGAGGGGCAATCACGGAGTTGAGCACGGCCTGCGCGTTGGCACCGGTATAGGTGGTTGACACGCGGATTGTCGGCGGTGCGATGTCAGGGAACTGGGTCACGGGGAGTGCGAAAAGTCCGATAAGACCCAGAAGGACGATGAAGATTGAAATCACCGTCGACAGCACCGGCCTGTTGATAAAAGTATCTAATTTCATTACTGATTCTTTATTCGTTGTTCAGCCGGAGATTTGAACCGGCTGATAGAAATGTGAATGAATTAATGTTTTTTATTTTGCTGCGGGAGCCTGAGCGGCTTCAGCGGGAGCCGCATCGGTCTTGGGAGCGACGGGGTTGATGGTCATGCCGTCCTGAAGCTTGGTGCCGACACCTTCGATGGCGATGCGCTGGCCTGACTGGAGACCGGTGTTGACCACGAAGTTCTTGCCATCGTTGTTAGCTTCAACAGTGATAGGTGTTGAAACAACCTTGTTGGAGTCATTCACGACATAGACAAAGCGACGGTCCTGAAGCTCGAAAGTGGCCTTCTGGGGGATTACGATGACAGCTTCCTTGTTGTCGGGAAGGATTACCTGGCCGGTGGCACCGCTGCGGAGAACGCCGTTGGGGTTGTTGAAGAGGGCGCGGACGCTTGAAGCACCTGTTGCGTTGTCGATGACACCCGAAACGGTAGCTACCTTGCCGGTGTAGGGATAAATTGAGCCGTCGCTCATGCGGAGCTGCACTTCGGGCATGGCCTTGATGGCGGCATCCATTGTGCGCTCTCCTTCACCGACGAGGTTGAGGAGGTCGTTTTCGGTGAGCGAGAAGTAAGCGTAGACCTGAGAGTTGTCGCTGACAGTGGTGAGGGGCTGTGCCGAAGAGGGTGAGGCGAGCGAACCTTCACGGTTGGGGATGGTGCCGACAACGCCGTCGCTGGGAGCGGTCACGACTGTGTAGGCGAGGTTTTTCTGTGCGGATGCAAGGGCTGCCTTGGCGTTTGCGAGCTGAGCCTGTGCCTGTGCAAGTGAGTTCTGGGAAAGCTGATATTCGTATTCGCTGATGATGTTCTTGTCGAAGAGTTTCTTTTTGTTGTCAGCAGTCATTTTGGCTGTGTTGACAGCGGTCTGGGCATTGTTGACAGCGGCTTTAGCCTGGTCAACGGCAGCCTGGAAGGTCACCTGGTCGAGAGTGAAGAGGACCTGTCCTTTGTGGACACGCTGTCCTTCGTCAACATTGACTTTGGTGATGAATCCCGTCACCTGGGGACGGATGTCGATGTCGGTCTTGCCCTTGATGGTAGCCGGGAAGGTGGATTGCAGATCAGCCGACTGTGGAGTCAGGGTAATTGTTGCGATTTCGGGTGCGGGGGCCTGCATTTGCTGCTGCTGTTTCGAGCATGAGGGAAACAAGGCCACGGCTGCTAGCATGATTCCAATGCCGCTTTTCGATAACGCGATGGATTTCATTGTCATTCTTTTCGTTACTAATTATACCTATTTTTATATTATTTTCGGGAATTTAATGTGCAAAGTTACCAATGATTTAGGCAATAAGCGAAAAATGTAACAATAAAAAATGTAAAATTAGCGAAAAGACCCTCATTTGTTCTGTTTTTGACCAATATGCATTGGGTAAGTGAGGATGTCACGACGTATGTGTATTCAGATGGGAGCGGTTGGAAGTGGCGATTTGTCGGCTTTGTAAATTCTCCTTACCTTTGCACCCCGAATCAAATAAATCAATCATCATGGCCACTTTCTTTCAGAAATTGCGCGGGCTGACTAAGATGCCGACTTTCCACGTTCTTCTTGCTCTCAGTGCCGCCCATTGTCTCAATGATTTGCTCCAGTCGGTGATCACTGCGGTCTATCCCATGCTCAAGGCCGATCTGGGAATAAATTTTGCCGAAATCGGTCTCATCACGCTTGTCTATCAGCTTGCTGCTTCGATTTTTCAGCCGGTCGTAGGCTATGCATTTGACCGTCGTCCATTTGTGTGGAGTCTGCCTATGGGCATGTGTTCAACAGCCATCGGCATCGTGCTTTTTGCTTTCTGCACCACCCTCACCGGTATACTTGTCTCTGTTTTCATGGTCGGTATCGGTTCGGCCACACTCCATCCCGAGGCATCGCGCATCACTTCGCTTGCCGGCCGTCAGCGCAGGGGTTTCGCCCAATCGGTCTTTCAGGTTGGCGGAAATTTCGGCGGTTCGATCGGTCCGCTGCTCGTCGCTCTTATTGTCGCACCCCACGACCGCCGCTATGTGGCTTTCTTCCTGATTTTCGCTTTCATCTGCTTCTGGGCCATGAGGCCTATCTGCCGTTGGTACGCAGGCTATCTCCGTGATTTGCGTTCGCGTGAGGTCCGCGAGGAGCATAAGGCTCATCTGCCTCTGTCGCGCGCATATACCATATTTACGATATGCGTAATTATCGTGCTGATTTTCTCGAAGTATATCTATATGGCGAGCCTGTCGAGCTACTACACTTTCTATCTTATCGACCGCTTCGGGGTGTCGGTGTCGCTCTCGCAGGTGTTTCTCTTTGTGTTTGTTGTCTCGACTGCCGCAGGTACGCTTGTCGGAGGCCCGGTCGGTGACCGTTACGGTCGCAAGGCTGTGATATGGGTGTCGATTCTCGGCACGGCTCCGTTCTCCTTGCTCATGCCTCATGTCGGGTTGGCGATGACGGTGGTGTTGAGCTTCTGTGCGGGCTTCATGCTGTCGTCGGCTTTCCCGGCCATACTTCTTTATGCTCAGGAGCTTCTGCCTACCAAACTCGGCATGATTTCGGGTTTGTTCTTCGGCTTCGCTTTCGGCGTTGGCGGTATCGCGTCGGCTGTGCTCGGTGATTTTGCTGACCGTTATGGCATCGAGGCTGTCTATAATTTCTGTGCCTATACTCCTCTGCTTGGCATAGTCGCGGCTTTCCTCCCGAATCTTAAGAAAAAATCCCTCCCGGCTTAGTCTGCTGGGTGTAGAATTGCCGGAAGGTAAAAGCCGGAAGGGTACATAAAGCCAAAAGGTCAGAAGGGACATAAGTTTTTTTCATCATTGCGAAGTTTTGTTATTCATATTTCTTCGATTTACTGAAAAAACTTATGTCCCTTCTGACCTTCTGTCTTTATGTACCCTTCTCCGTATTGGCTTGGAAATGGGGGTTAGAAGAGGCGTTGCTGACCGGTGAGTTCGTCGCGGATTTCGTCGTCGCTGCGCTCGGGCTCGATTGCGTCTGAGCCGGAAGACCGGTTTCCATCAGCGGAGTCACCGTTGGCATCGGCATCGGCTGCGTTTTCGGAGCCGGATGTCTCATCGTCATCATCATTCTCATCGGTGCTGACCGGTTCGAGTTCGGTGATGGTGTCTATTTCGAAGGTGGTGAGGCGCTTGCCTTTGGCCTTGAATGATTTGACAGCGATGAAGTCCTTGGCCACAACTTCCATTGCCGGACGGAATGAGTCGGCTCCTCCGAAAGTCACTTCCACGCGCAGTCCAAGCTCGTCGCTGAGCAGCAGGAGTTGCGATTTCTCGTTTTCACCGAGATAGCGCTGTGTCTTGGCCGACGGTTCGAAGGTGAAGCGTTTGATATAGGGGAATTTCTGGTCGGCATCGTTGAGGATTGCGGTCCAGACTTTATGGGGCGCGAATTTCTCGATGCGGAGGATATTGTCGGGGTAGTGGTTTGATGCGTCGAAGGTGGAGGTGTAGTATTCGCCGTTCTTCTGGATGATTAGGACGAGGTCGCCACTGTTGAATTCTCCGAGATAGTCGCCGCGTCCGTCATAGTTGAGACGCATCACATCAGGATCGAACCACACATCGCGTCCGCCGAGGGTGGAGCGACCGGCAGCCTTGAGCGAGAAGCGGTGTACTTCGTTGCGGGTGACTATATTGCCCATGGCGCTGCGGCCTTTGATGGCAAGTTCGGAGAAATCGACATCAAACTGGAGGGTTTTCAGGCGCAGTTTGGGTTTGAGGGTGACTTTGACAACCTCGGCCTCGCCGTTATGGTTGACAGTGAACCAGCAGACGCGGCTGCCGGGTTCGCCCGGGGTGAGGTTGTATTCCTTGTCGCGGGTGATGCCGGTGACGAAGAAGCGTTTCATGTAGTAGGTGCCACCCTTGCCGTTCTGGTAGATGACATTGTAGACAGTGCGCTTATCGTTGCGCTTGAACACGTCGACATGTATGATTCCTTTGCCGACAAACATCTTTTCCTGGACTTTGACCACCTTGTAGCGGCCATCTTTGTAGAAGATGATTATGTCGTCGATTGAGGAACAGTTGCAGAGGTATTCATCCTTTTTGAGCGAGGTGCCGATGAAGCCCTCCTCACGGTCGATGTAGAGCTTTTCGTTTGCTTCGGCGACTGATGCAGCCTGGATGTTGTCGAAGTTGCGGATTACGGTCATGCGCGGATAGGCATCGCCGTATTTGTGTTTCAGATTCTCGTACCAACCGATGGTGTAGGGGGTAAGATTGTCGAGCTTCGAGTTGAGGTCGGCAATGCGCTCATGGTAGGCGGCTATCTGTTCCTCACATTTGGCCACGTTGAATTTCAGGATGCGGCCCATCTTTATCTCGAAGAGACGGATGATATCGTCGTCGGTGATTTCGCGGATGAAGATGTCCTTGAATTTTTCGAGACGGCCACGGATGTGGGCTATCGCCTGCTCGCGGTTTTCGCTTTCTTCATAGCCTTTATCCTTGTAGATGCGCTCCTCGATGAAGATGCGTTCGAGTGATGCGAAGTGGAGCTGCTCGCGCACCTCTCCGAGCTGTATTTTGAGTTCGGCTTCAAGGATGTCGCGGGTGCGGTCTACGTTGTGGCGCAGGACGTCGCTTACGCCGATGAAATGGGGCTTGTTGTCGGAGATGACGCAACAGTTGGGCGAGATGGACACCTCGCAGTCGGTGAAGGCATAGAGGGCGTCGATGGTCTTGTCGCTCGACGTTCCGGGGAGGAGGTAGACGATTACGTTGGCTGTCTGCGCGGTGTTGTCGACAACGGAGCGGATTTTTATCTTTCCGGCTTCCTGAGCTTTGACAATCGACTCGATGAGCGTCGCGGTCGTCTTGCCGTAAGGGATTTCAGTGATGGCGAGGGTCTTGTTGTCGATTTTCTCGATTTTGGCACGGATTTTCACCACGCCGCCACGTTCGCCGTCGTTGTAGCGCGACACATCGATCGAGCCTCCGGTGAAGAAGTCGGGGTAGAGGGTGAACTCCTCGCCACGGAGATATGCGATGGCTGCGTCAATGATTTCGTTGAAGTTATGGGGGAGGATTTTCGACGAGAGACCGACGGCGATGCCTTCGGCGCCTTTCGAGAGAAGGAGGGGGAATTTTACGGGGAGGGTGACAGGTTCCTTCTTTCGTCCGTCATAGCTGAGGGTCCATTCGGTGACTTTGGGGTTGTAGACCACGTCGAGGGCGAATTGCGAGAGGCGGGCTTCGATGTATCGGCCTGCGGCGGCACCGGCGCCGGTGAGTGTGTTGCCCCAGTTTCCTTGTGTCTCGACGAGGAGTTCCTTCTGGCCGAGCTGGACAAGGGCTTCGTAAATCGACGCATCACCGTGGGGGTGAAACTGCATGGTGTTGCCGACAATGTTGGCCACTTTGTTGAAGCGACCGTCGTCGAGAAGTTTCATCGAATGGAGTATGCGTCGCTGCACGGGTTTGAGGCCGTCCTCAATGTTAGGAACGGCGCGCTCAAGAATCACATAGCTCGCATAGTCGAGAAACCAGCTTTGATACATTCCGCGCAACTGGTGGCGGATTGTGTCGTTGGTCGTGTCGACTATAATCTTGGGGTCGAAGTTTTCGGAATGTCCGGGTGAATTGTTTTCCGGCACAAGGCCTTCGTTATCCTCCATGGCATCCGTAGGAAAGGTGTCCTCGCTCATAAATCATTGTTTTTCTATGGCAAAAGTACAAAAAAATCCCCGTTTTTCCTATAGTTTGATTTTTCGGAGGAAAGATGTTTTGTCAGTTGATGAAGCCGTCGTGGCAAATTGCTACAAAAAGATGCTGTTTTTGCCCAAAAACCATGAAGTTTGCTTGAAAAATGACGATAATGCTAAAAAATATGTTAAAATCAAGCATTTTGTTGCTGAAAAATTTGTGGGGAATGCGGAAAGTGCTTACCTTTGCAATGTGTTTTTCATGGTATTAGATTTAAGGTTAACTAAGATTGGTTGTCGAGAGACAATCAATTCTTTTTTTATACCTACCCGAATGGAGTTTTGGCTTTTGGCTGTGGGATGAGTTAATTTTTTTGAATCTTGAGTCCGGGTGGCGGTTGAGGAGCGTTATAATTGTTATATTGCTGAGGATTGACTTTAACTGTTGGTGGAATGTGTTTAAACTATAAGTGAAAGATTTAATCCGTCAGTGAATTTTATGTAATCTATTAATGAAATGCTTTAACTTTTATGGAAATGCGCTATCTTTGCAAAAAGATGTGTGGTATTCACCAATTAACAACTAAAGATTATGACTCAGCTTGTATTGAATATTTCCGACCCCTCCGTGTTGCCCACACTGAAAAAAGTGGTCAAGGCTTTCAATGGTGTCTCCATCGCACCGGCCAAGAAGGAAGCCGTGGCTTCGGCCAAGAAGGAAAAGAAGGCTAAATGTGGCCTCGATGAAGCCCTCGAGGATGTGAGGGAGGGGAGGGTCTCAGGTCCTTTTGATTCTTTTGACGAACTTTTGGCGCATGTGATGAAATGAGCTATTCAGTCCTTACAACTAAAAGGTTTGACAAAGCTTTAAAGAAGTGTGTCAAACGTGGCCTTGATTTATCTAAATTGAAGACCGTTTATGAATTGCTTAAGGAATCCGGTTCTCTTCCTCCTCAGTATCGTCCTCATAAGCTCTCGGGTGACTATGATGGCTGCTAGGAGTGTCATATCCAGCCTGATTGGCTTCTGATATGGGAGCAGAACGATACTGAACTGGTGTTGCTGATGCTCGACACCGGCTCTCACAGCGATTTGTTCGGTTGATCAATCGCCAGGTTTGTTTTATTGGCGGATTTTATATTTTTGGATTTTATATTTCCGGTTTTTATTTCGATGCTGTTGCGGACGCTTTGAAAAGCGTACCTACCGGGATGATGGTTGTCAGTCAAGAAGTTAATATGATTTGAGAGATGGGTGGGAGTATGAGAAAATAAATAAGGAGTCCGGCTTGAGCCGGACTCCTTATTTATTGGTGATTGTCTATTGTTTGATGGTTGTCCCGGATGGATAACCTCGTCCTTAACAAATGATATTACTTGTTGATGAACTTCTTGCCGTTCTGGATGAGGATGCCCTTGTAGTCTTTGGTCACGCGCTGGCCGAGGACATTGTAGATGGGAGCATCGGGATTGAGAGTGTCGTCAGCGATGATGCTGTCGATAGCAGAGTCATCACCCTTGGCAGTGAATTCGAAACCATAGAGGCCCACCTGGCTCTTGGTGTTGAATACATAATATGTTTTGTCAGCTTCTACTGGGAAAGTCAGATAACCGAGAACGGGACGATTCTGAGTAATGCCGTTAGTGTGCTGGATTACATAGTCCTCAGGCATCTTGCCAACATTAAGATATTTGGCATCGCCGTCATCAACATTTCCTTCAAATACGAAGCCGGTGTTCTGATAGAAAATCGCTACGTCGATGTCTGTGTTAGGAATAGGCTGTTTAGTTGAGGCGTCTACAATGTAAGTCGGATTGGCATTCTTATTGCCATAGATGGCGATTTTGAGTGATCCTGCGGAAGCTGCGTCAAATTTCCAGTATGCACCCTTTGCAGGCATGTCCATTCCCGGTTCCCAGTATGTGCCATAGACGCGGTGTGAGGTTCCGTTGTCTGTTTCCTCATCGAATTCCCAATGAAGTGCTTCGGGGTTGCCCTGACCCATGAGGTACTGGGCGAAATGTGGGGTGCATCCGTCAACAATGAGAGCGTCATTGCCGTCTACAGAACCTTTAAGTTGCCATGCGTTGGCAGCTGTTTCGATCTTCTTGTCGCCATTGGGGGTTGATTCACCGGTCATAGTAAGGCCGTTAACCTTCACTACGATGGTCGAAGTTTTGAGTGAAGAAGGAATGGAAGTGTCAGGAGCATCAGCTGTGCCACCGCCGTAGATACCTTGAGTCAGGGTTTCGAGAGTTGCGTTTTCAAGGTTATAGTCGGCTGCTTTCCAGATTTCCTGGGCGTTTACTGACCATGCCATGCAAGCCACGGCTGCGAGAGTAAAGATTTTCTTCATAAAATAAAATTTTAAGGATGAATGGTATTATATTTTGTAAAAGTTAGTCGGATAAAACCTCTATATTTTTCTTGGGGCTCCGGAGGGCGCCTTTTTGATGAATCGTGATAATTATTGTATTTTTGATGCGGGCAAAATTACAAAATATTTTGAAAATAAAACTCTTTTTCAGCTTTTATTTTCAATAGTTTCGAAATTTATATGATTTTATCGGATGATAGGGGGCTTATTGTACCATTAGGGTATTTGTCCGTATTGTATGGCCGGTCTTGTCAGCTTTCTCGGTCTTCTTGATTCTCGCTGAGACTGGAGAGGAGGCCGGTTGTTGAATTCATTATATAGCCTGCGACGCGTACATCTTTTGCCATCAGTGGATGGTTGCGGATGAGGTCGACGGTTTCAGCAACAGCATCGGCCGTGTCGGTGAATCCGTGGAGCCAACTGTTAAGGTCGATTCCGCAGTGGCGCATGAGCGAGATGTGTTCTTCGTCGATACCGCGTTCGCGCATGAGGTGGAGCATCTCTTCGGCATCCATTCCCTGAACTCCGCATCCCGTGTGGCCGATGACCATGACTTCGTTCACACCAAGCTCGTAGACAGCCACGAGCAGCGAACGCATGGTTGAATCGAATGGGTTGGTGATGGTGCCTCCGGCATTCTTTATCATCTTGACATCTCCGTTCCTGAGCCCGAGAGCTGCGGGAAGGAGCTCGACGAGGCGGGTGTCCATACATGTTACGATTGCAATGCGCTTGTCGGGATACTTTGAGGTCTCGAAGCGACGATAGCCTTCCGAGGCTACGAATTCGCGGTTGAATTTGATAATTTCGTCAATCATAGTTGTAAGTGATAAGATTCTATTTGCTTGTCAGCCCTATCGGACGCTTTGGTCAAATAGGGCTGACGGGGGATAGCCAATAATTTTAACGGATGTATCAGAGGAAAATTGTCACGAACATGTAAAGACAGTGGGCGATTACAGCTGCGAAGATGCCTCCGATTGTGTGGGCGAGGATTGCCTTGGTTGTGAGTTCGCGATAACCGAGCGAGTCGAGCATGGCAGTGTGGGTGCTGAGATAGCCGCTCCAACACATGCCTATGGCGGTGAACACTGCAATGGCGTTTCCGTCAATCCATCCCTGCGAAATGAAGTTGGGGACGAGACTGAGCGCGGCACCGACGGCGCCGAGGGCTGTGATTGGGAAGGCAACGAGGTGTGGGTCTGTGAAACCGAAAAGCCATTCGAACACGATGTTGACCTTCTGGGCAAGCCACGGGAGGAGCTCCACCCCTTCGTAGGCAGCGCCGGTATATTCGCCGGAGGCCGATGCGCCGAAGGTGAGTATCATGACAAGTGTGGAGATGATGAGTACGCCGGGAATGATGGCGATGCCGACGTCGACACCGGTCCGTCCGCCGTCGAGGAGAGCGTTGAGGATGCGGATAGGTAGTGATTTGGATTCTGCTTTCTCATCTTTTTCCTCGGTGATTTCCTCGTCAATCACATTCTCGGTCTCAAAATTCGGATAGGCTTTTATGACGAAGCGTTGCATGAGACGGGTCGACACGATGCAACCGCAGGCAGCCCCGACAAGGCCGATGAATGGTGCGAGATAGTAGCCCTGTCCGACCATGAAGACCATCACGAGAAGGCCCATTCCGAACGCTGTCCCGAAGTTGGTCAGCGAGATGTATTGGAATTTCTTGAAGTAGCGGCTGAATCGTTTGTCCTGCGAGAGCGATATGATGGCCGGGTTGTCGCTCAGGAATGTCATGACCGCACCGAGCGAGGCCACACCCGGAAGACGGAATAGAGGACCCATGAGAGGGCGCAGGAGCTTTTCGAGAAGGCTGACGACACCGAATTCCACAAACAATCGTCCGATAGCTCCCGTCACGACGCAGATGCCCATGAGGTAGAAGACGGTATTGATGAGGAGGTCATGGGCGGTGTGCATGATGGTGTTGAGCATGTTGGGCAGCCCCATGACTGAGCCGAGATAGTAGAACAATCCCGTCACTATCAGGAGACAGGGGACACCGGTCGGGATGTAGCGCGAGATTCCACCGCTGCGCTTGCCCGGTTTGGCGGGTGCAGACTGTGTCTGCGGTTCGTTGATATTCATTGGTGTTTCCATGGGTATAAGCTCTTGGTGCCTGTGTTTGTCGTGGCTGATTTTTGTTATTTACGCTTAAGCGAGAGGATATTCATTGTCCACTTGACACCGAGGTCAAAAAGGACTGTCTTGTCCTGCATGACATCGGCAGTGTTGGCATTTGTGCCTGTAGAGTAGTAGCAATTTGCGTGTACGCGCAGGGTATGGTTGGAGTTGGCGAGTGGGAAGTATTCGAGTCCTCCGCCGACCATTGTCATCTTTGTTCCGGAAAGCACGCAGAGGTCGGCATCTGTCGTGGTGGCGTTGCGGTCGTAGGTTCCCTTGACGTGGAGGTTCCATTTCGCTGTCGGACGGTATGACAGCTCTGCCATGACTGACCAGTCCTTGAAAAAGAATGCCTGACGGGAGGCCGCGCGGTTCATGAGGTCAAGTTCGAGTGCTACTTTCCCGAATGAGAAGCGGTTGCCGAGCGCAAGGTAAGAGATGTAGCGGTCAGGAGCATACTCGATGAGGTTGGCCGACCAAAGCGATGAATATATGCCGTGGGTTGAGCTCCACATCAGGTTGTAGGCATACATGTCGCGGTTGTCCGTGCGGAAAAAGGGGCTTTCGCAGAACTGTAATGACAGTCGGTCGGAATCAGAAAGCCTGTAGGCCGCCGAAGCCCCTATCTGGTAGCATGGGATGTTGTTCCAGAACACCGAACATCCGTAGAGGTCGATAGGAGCACGGTCATATTCCCAACCGCCGATGGCCACAACTTGCTTTCCTGCCGAAAGTGACCATCGGTTGATGTCGTAGTTGAGATAGACCCAGTCGGTGGCGTCGAAGAATGAGCCGTCGTTGTGGTTTTTGTTGAGGCGCTGTCGCCATGAATATGACAGGTTGCCAGTGATGTTTCCGTCGACGCGTATGACAAGATACTTGCCTTCGAAACCTGTGTTGTCGCTGACGGTATGACCGTCATTCCAGTCACGTTGATAGTCAAGACGGGCGTCCACGTCGAGACGTATTATCTCGTCGCGGTCATCGGCCCCCATAGCCGAAGCGGTGCACAGGGCCATGAGGATGGCTGTGCAGAAAATGGATTTCATAAGAATTTAAGGTTAACTATATGTGATTATCAGGGTAATCAGAGAAATAGTGGTAAGGATAGGATGGGGAGAAAGAGGAGAGAGGGAGGTGATACAGGGATGATTAGAATGCAGCGGGTTTCATGGTGAGGCCGGTGGTTTCCTGAAGGCCGAAAAGGAGGTTCATGGTGTGGACAGCGTTGCCGGCTCCACCTTTGAGGAGGTTGTCGATGACAGCTGTGATGAGCACTTTACCGTCAATCTTGTCGAGATGTATGATGCATTTGTTGGTGTTGACCACATCCTTGAGGTCAGGAATCTTCGAGGTGATGAAGGTGAAGTTGTGGTCAGAGAAATAGTCCGAATACAGTTTGATGATTTCGGGAAGTTCCAGGGAGCAGTCGAGGTAGCTGACAGCCATGATGCCGCGCGAGAAGCAGCCGCGCATCGGAAGGATGTGTATCTTCGAGTTGAAACTTTGCTGCATTTCCTTGATGGCCTGGAGAATCTCTGGCATCTGGGTGTGGGCGAAAGGACGGTAGACGACCATATTGTCGTTGCGCCATGCGTAGTGGGTTGTCGGACGGTGTTCGGCTCCTTCGCTTGTCGCTCCTGTGATGACTGTAGTGTGGATGTCGGAGTTGAGAAGGAGATTCTTGGCAAGGGGCATAAGTGAGAGCTCGACAGCCATGGCAACACAGCCGGGGTTGGCCACATGTTTGGCTCCGCGTACCATCGGCTTGCGGTTGAGCTCAGACAGACCATAGACGAAGTCATGCGTGCCGTCCTCGATGCGGTGGTCTCGTGCGAGGTCAATGATTTTCAGGTCCTCTGGGATAGTGTGGGTCTCGATGAATTCCTTTGTCTTCCCGGCGGGACGGCAGCAGAAGAGCACGTCGATGTTTTTCAGGTCGAAATTGCTTGAGAAGTTCATGTCGATCTCGCCGTGGAGTCCCTGATGGACATCGACGATACGTTGGCCACCGACCGTGCGGGAGTGGACCCATTTGAGTTCCACGTCAGGGTGATTTATGAGTATGCGGATGAGTTCGCCGGCTGCATAGCCCGAACCTCCGATGATTCCTACTTTTATCATGGTAAAGGAGATGGATTAAGTGGTAAGATAAATTGGAGATATGAATGTGATTTCAAGCACAAAAGGACACAAGAGGCAGAATTGGCATTCTGAAGCGGATGTCGGTTCTGTTTCTTATGTCCTTTTATTGTTGATAATGGTCTGTGTTGATAGAGATCAGGCTTCGGGGAGCTTGATGGCTTCGATGCCTTTTTCGATGCGTCGGATGGTCTCGTCGCGTCCGATGAGTTCGGTTATGTCGAAGATATGCGGACCTTTGCACTCGCCGACAAGGGTGAGGCGGAAGGCGTTCATAACGTTGCCGAGATGGTAGCCTTTGGATGCCACCCAGTCGAGGACAATCGGTTCGGCTGCCTTGGATCCGAAATCGGGGAGAGAGCGGAGCACTTCGATGAGTTCGGTGAGGATGGTGGGTGTCTCCTCTTTCCAGCGCTTCTTGATGTCCTTCTCGGCGTATGTTTCAGGTGCATTGAAGAAGAATTTAGCCTGATCCCAAAGCTCTGCCACGAAGTTCACGCGGCCCTTGACGAGTGAGATAACCTTTGCAATGTATTCGTCGGTGAAGTCCTCGTCATTGACACCGTTGGCCTTCAGTACGGGACGGAAGAGGCCGACGAGTTCGGTATCGGGTGTCATCTGGATGTATTCGTGATTGAACCAGCGGCCCTTGTCGAAAGCGAACTTCGCGCCGGAGCGTGAGCAGTGGTCGAAGGAGAATTTGGAGATGAGCTCGTCCATCGACATGATTTCGGTGTCGTCGCCGGGGTTCCAGCCGAGGAGGGCGAGGAAGTTTATGACGGCTTCAGGAAGATAGCCCGACTCACGGTAACCTGATGAGATGGCTCCGGTCTTGGGGTCGGTCCATTCGAGGGGGAATACAGGGAATCCGAGGCGGTCACCGTCGCGCTTCGAGAGCTTGCCTTTGCCGTCGGGTTTGAGCAGGAGGGGCAAGTGGACGAAGTCGGGACGCGTGTCGGCCCATCCGAAGGCTTCGTAGAGAAGCACATGGAGGGGAGCCGAGGGGAGCCATTCCTCACCACGGATTACGTGGGAAACCTCCATCAGATGGTCGTCGACAATGTTGGCGAGATGGTAGGTGGGGAGGTCGTCGGCGCTCTTGTAGAGAACCTTGTCGTCAAGAATCGACGAGTTGATTGTCACTTTTCCACGGAGAAGGTCATTGACCTCCACGTCGCGTCCGGGTTCGATGAGGAAGCGGACAACGTAGGGGGTGCCTGCGTCCATGAGCGCCTTCACTTCCTCAGCGGGGAGCGAAAGAGAGTTGCGCATGTTCATGCGTGTCGAGGCATCATATTGGAAGTTGGGGGTAGCGGCGCGGGCAGCCTCAAGTTCAGCAGGCGTATCGAAAGCTATATAGGCGCGTCCGGCATCAAGAAGCTGCTTGACGTATGTACGGTAGATGTCGCGGCGTTCGCTCTGCTTGTAAGGACCGTAGGCTCCGCCTTCGCGCACACCTTCGTCAATCTTGATTCCGAGCCATGCGAGGGCCTCGTTGATATAGTCCTCGGCTCCGGGAACGAAGCGGTTTGAGTCGGTGTCCTCGATTCGGAGAATCATGTCGCCGCCGTTTCGGCGGGCGAAAAGATAGTTGAAGAGGGCGGTGCGCACACCACCGATATGAAGCGGCCCCGTAGGGGAGGGGGCAAAACGTACTCTGACTTTGCGGTCCATATACAATTATATATAACTATTATGTCGATAAGTGACAGATTTATTTATCTGACGACAAAATTATGAAAAATTTTTGCGAGATGCAAAAAGGCCGAGGAGGAGTTCTTTGATAATAAATGGAAAAGTTGTAAATTTGTCCACGAAACCATAAATTGTACCCTTGAAAAATGGAGACTTCACAGCCCTACGTCCCGGAACCGGCTATCCGCCGTCTGCCATGGTATCTCGCCTGTGTGTCGCGTCTTAGAGCGCAAGGGGTGGAATATGTCTCGTCGACAGCCATTTCCCATCAGCTCAATGTCGATGCCTCGCAGATAGCGAAGGACCTGTCGTATCTCAACATCAAGGGTAAGACCCGCATCGGCTACGAAGTCAAGGAGCTGGAGCAGGGATTGCTCGATTTCCTCGGTTTCCATCGTGAGCACAATGCCGTCATGATGGGTGTCGGTAGCCTCGGTGCCGCACTGATGGCCGATTCCGGCCTGTCGCGCTACGGACTTAATATCGTGGCGGGTTTTGACGTGAATCCCGATGTCGTCGGGACCACTCTCGGCGGAAAGCCCATCTATCATCTTTCGGAACTTCCGGCGCGACTCAAGGAACTCGATGCAGAGATTGCCGTAATAGCCGTCCCGGTCGAAAGCGCGGCAGAGGTTGCCGAGCTTTGTGTGCAGTCCGGGATAAAGGCGCTCTGGAATTTCACACCTTTCCACATCAAGACATCCCCCGGGGTGGCAATACAGAACACTTCTATCTATGCGCATCTCGCGGTGATGTATAACCGAATGCCAAAATGAAAATTATCCGTCTGATTTCGCTCTCCCCCGCGCTTGACATTGACATCCATCCGGATTCGGCCATGATTCTTCCGGGCCGACCTTTCTTCATGCCCGAATGGGGCGAGAATTGGGTGGCGAAGATGCATCCCGCCGTAAGAATAGGCCGTCTCGGTAAGAATATAGTCCGAAAATTCGCTGCCCGTTACTATGATGGTGTCACTATGGCTTTTCGTGTGACATTGACTGATACTGCGGGCCGTGAGGGTGTGCTTTCTGGTATGGATGCCTCGCTCATGCATGGCGAATGGCTTCCGACTGAGTGCGCTTCAAGAGAATTAAGTGTGGGAGTAAATGGTGAGGCGTTTGCTGTAGGACCATTTGCAGAGACAGTTGATGAGGTCATTGCCAAGGTGAGTGAATACATGACTTTGAAGATGGGCGATGTGATTCTCCTGCCTGCCGTCGGTCAACCGGTGAATCTTAAGGAGGGCCTTCGGGTTGAGGTCAGTGTTGACTCGACACCCGTAATGGAACTGAGGGTGGTCTGATGTTCAAATGGATTTTTTCATAGTGTTAATACAAAAAATATGCTGCATGAAGGCCGGCCTTCATGCAGCATATTTTTTTGTATCAGGCAGTTGCAAATGTTTAGCGGACGGAAACTTTTGTAGTCCTTGTGCCGACTTTGACAATGTAAAGTCCTGTGGGTAGCTCGATGTGGCGTGAGGTTCCTTCGTAGACACGGATGCCTGTCAGCGAATAGACTGCGGCGGGGAGGTCTGAATCTGCAATGGTGATAGCCGAGCCTCCTGAAATGACGGCGCTTCCGTCGGCGATTATGTCATCGATTCCTGAGTCGTCCGGTGTGCCGGCTGTGAAGCAGATGTTGCGTCCCTCCATGCGGATGTTGGTCAGTGGATAGCCCGGGTCGACATGTCCCCATGACTGGAAGCGGGGGGTGGGAAGCATTGAGTTGGCGGTGTATTCGGTGACGTTGGCAGCTCCGGGGAAGGGGTCTTTGGGACTTGCGTTGATGCCGGTACGGCTGACGGCTTCGACGAGGTCCACGTTCTGGTGAGTACGGTTGTTGTTGACCTCGTTCCGGAACCAAAGATTCTTGTCGTAGTCGATATGCCAGACGAGCATTCCGTTTCCGGCAAGGTAGGAGTCCCAGCCTTCGTTCTGACGGTTCTCGAAGAGGAAGAATTCATTGTCTAACTCAGTTTGCACAAGGTAGGCGGAATTTGAATCGGACAGCGGTTCGAGAGTGAGGTGGGCCGGTGAGTCGATGACTTTCGGTTTCATCCAGCCGAGCGACATACGTTCGAACGAGGAGTAGAGCGGAGGAGTCCGGGAGTTGTTGAGGTAGCAGCCGACGTCGAGGACGCTCCATGTCGAAGGTGTGTTGATTGGAATTTTGCTGTCGCCTGTGTAATAGAGGTCAGGAAGTCCCATGACGTGGGAAAATTCATGGCAGAATGTGCCGAGTCCGTCGGGATAATTAGTGTAGATGAGCTCGTTGGAACAGGCATAATGGCTGAGGAGCAGACCGTTGTAGTAGTTATCCCTTTTCTCGGAAGCTGCGAGGTCGGGGTAGTAATATTTCTGATAGTTGTAGCCGCTTTGAACATCGTGGGAATGTGGCCAGATGCAGTTGGCGTCAGAGGCGTTTCCTGATGATTCTCCGAAGCCGGCATAGATGATGTAGACATTGTCGATGACTCCGTCACCGTCGCAGTCGTAGGGTGAGAAGTCGAAGCCCTGTGCTTCAAGGACATTGCAGGCATGGATTGGAAGCTTGTAGGAATTGGCATCGTCGTATGGTGAGTTGCCTCCGTAGTATGCCTGGGGGTTGGGGAGGGTTATAGGTCCGTAGACGTCGAACTGTGGGGCGAACACTCCGCAGGATGAGGCTTTGAAGTAGTCGCGGGCAGAGCCGGTGCCATTGTAGGCGTTGAATCCTTCCTTGTTGAGCATGTCGGTGAAGTAACCTTTGGCTCCCGGGAGGGTGAATTTTACATCGCTGTATTCGGCGAGAATCACAAGGCCGCGCGGTGAGCCGGTGGTCGGGAAAGTGGTGGTGCTCATCGACTCAGGTGCGCGCGAGGACGCGGGCATGGCAGGAGTGCCTATGCGTGTGGAGGAGGCTATGGCGGCCTTGGCTACAATGGCGTCTGCGTCAAGTGTCCGGAGCAATTTTTTAGTCTCAGCCGATCTGTAGGCGGGGTCTGATGCGGGTATGCCGGTGCTGACAAGTTGGCCGTCAGAGCCATTTTTTGCGAAGCAGAGAGTCTGACCGTCAAGTACGAGGGGATGACTGTCGTCAGTGATGAAGTAGTGGAAGCGCTCGTCGCCCACGGTGCGGTAGGTGACGGTAGTGCCGTCGGGGAGCGTTGCAGTGTGTTTGGTGGGGCGTGCCGGGGCGGCCCCGAGGCTGAGTGCCGAAAGCAGCACTGTGGCCATAACTGTGTGTATTCGTGGTAAAATCATAGTGTAAAATTATAAATTTTAAACGTAAAAATAAAAAGATTCGTCTAAATTTGCTGATAATATCTGTCAATTGTATATTTGTAATGGTAATCCGCAAAAACATATCTACCATGAAGCATATTCGTCCATTTCCTTTTGCTGTTCTGTCGGGAATTTTGCTGGTCACAGCAGCATGTTCGGAGAATGATGAGCCTGTCATCGCAGTCTTTTCCGATTTCAATTACCGTGTCACCATGCCTGACGGCGATGAGGTCGTAAGCTCCGACTGGGCGCCTGTGCTTCCGGGCTGCTATCCGGATCCGTCGGTGGTGAGGGTGGACGATGACTACTATATGGTAAATTCCTCGTTTGCGTTCTTCCCGGGTGTCCCTATCTGGCACAGCACTGATCTCCGGAATTGGGAACGGCTCGGCTATGTCCTGAACAGGCGTGAGCAGCTCGATCTGCCAGACAGTCTGCGCATATCCGGTGGAATCTATGCTCCGGATATTTCCTACAATCCTGTCAATGAGACCTTCTATATGATTACGACCCTTGTCGACAATGGAGGGACATTCTATGTCACCACCAAGGACCCCAAGTCAGGGCGTTGGAGCGATCCTGTATGGTTGCCGGAAGTAGGAGGAATAGACCCGAGCATTTTGTTTGACACTGATGGGAAGGCATATATTGTCAATAATGATATTCCCGAGGGTGAAATCCTTTATGACGGTCACCGGGCTATCCATATCCATGATTTCGATTGGGAAAACGGTCGGGTGACAGGAGAACCGAAGATGATTGTCAACGGCGGGGTGAATCTTTCTGAAAAGCCTATATGGATTGAGGGTCCACATTTATATAATATAGGTGGCAGATATTTCCTGATGTGTGCCGAAGGGGGTACGGGTCCGCAGCACAGTGAGGTCGTGTTTGAGTCAACGAGTCCGAAAGGGCCGTTCAAACCGTGTAGGATCAATCCGATACTCACCCAGCGTGGTCTTGACCCTTCGCGGCCTGACCCTGTGACATGTACCGGTCATGCGGATCTTGTCGAGGATAGGGATGGAAAATGGTGGGCCGTCTATCTCGGTGTCCGTCCCTACGATGATGAGGGCAACGATATAATGGGCCGTGAGACTTTCATGCATCGCGTCGAATGGAAATACGGACAGCCTGTCATCACAGGACGCGATGAGGTGTTGAGCGGTCGTCCGCAGCGGGAGTTCGAATCAGAGTTGTGGGCCGATGGGAAATTGTCGCCTTACGCATTTTTCGTGCGCAATCCACGGGGCGATTTCTATGGAATAAGTGCTGAGGGTGGTCTGAATCTCGTTGCTTCTGAAGTGGCTCTTGCCGACCGGAAGTCACCTTCGGCAATCGGTATGTGGGCCACGGAAAAGGCTTTTGAGGTGGAGACGACTCTCGATGAGTTTTCTCCTGTCACTTCAGCAGACATTGCCGGCCTTCTGCTTTTCCAGGACGATGATTGTAATGTCGTGTTCGGAAAGACAGTGAATTCCTACGGTGATAACGTTGTGAGAGTGATCGTCCGCAGTAAGAAGGATAAACGTAAGGAATTTGAGGCGCCGTTGGCGGATGCTTCTTCCCCGTTAAAACTCAAGATTGCTGCTGATGGAAATGGCTCATATTCATTTGCTTTTGCTGAGGGCGATGGCGAGTGGCAGAATATGTCGCAGACTGTTGATGCCTCCATGCTCAGCACTGCGACGGCCGGAAATTTCACGGGAACGATGATTGGAGTCTATGCCTCTTCTGCTGAAAAGTAGAAATTCCACAAATCACCGAATGGAAATTCCACAAATCACCGAATGAAAATTCCATAAAACACCGAATGAAAATTCCACAAGTCACCGAATGGAAATCCCACAAATCACCGAATGAAAATTCCACAAATCACCGAATAGTCAAAAAAAATCCTTATATTTGCATTCAAAATCAATTATATGGATGCTTATAGACCCAGAGTGATTGAGGCTCTGCTCAAACGGAAGTTGAGAAGTGCCGGTGCAATATTGGTGGAAGGTGCGAAGTGGTGTGGAAAATCCACCACAGCCGCCCAGTTTGCCAACAGCCATGTCTATCTTGCCAACCCTGCGACATACAGGCAAAACATGACACTTGCAGAGGTCAACCCATCCGCCTTGCTCGAAGGTGAGACGCCGCGGTTGATTGATGAGTGGCAGCTTGCGCCGGAATTGTGGGATGCGGTGAGGGGAGAGGTTGATATGCGCGGACGAAAGGGGCAGTTCATACTAACCGGCTCTGCCGTGCCTCCATCCAACGATAAGATTCACCATACCGGGACCGGAAGGTTCGCATGGTTGACCATGCGCCCGATGAGCCTCTATGAATCCGGCGATTCCTCCGGAGAGGTCAGTCTGGAAAGCCTGTTTGCAGCTCCGGATATGATTTCCGGAAACCGAGAGATGAATCTGGACGAGCTGTCCTATCTGATATGCCGTGGTGGTTGGCCGTCTGCTGTCGGCCTTGACAGAGAGGATGCGCTTGAAGAAGCCTACGACTATTTTGATGCTGTCGTAAAAACCGATATTTCCCGGGTGGACGGGGTAACACGTTCGGTGGCAAGGACACAGTTGTTCATGCGGGCCTACGCGCGCAGTCAGGGAAGTCAGACTGCATTGACCAAACTCCGTGCCGACATGTTGCCAAATGACAGCGCTACCCTCGATGTCGACACCGTGTCGTCATATCACAATGCGCTGAAAAAAATATTTGTGGTGGAGGACATGCCGTCGTGGAATCCCAACCTGCGTTCGAAAAGTGCCATACGCACATCCGACACTCGCTACTTTGTCGACCCGTCCATTGCCACTTCCGCTCTCGGTTGCGGGCCTGATGAGCTGAAGGGCGATCTTGAAACACTCGGGCTTATCTTCGAGACCCTTTGCGTGAGGGACCTTCGCGTGTATTCACAGCCTCTTAACGGAGAGGTCTACCATTATCGTGACAGTTCCGGCCTTGAATGTGATGCCGTGGTTCATCTGCGCAACGGCCATTACGGTCTCGTCGAGATAAAACTTGGCGGGGAGACTGCTATCGAAAGCGCTGTCAAGACTCTCAACAAGCTTGAATCCAATATTGATACCGACAAGATGAAAGCTCCATCCTTCAAGATGGTGCTCATCGGTGTCGGGCAGTATGCCTATCGCCGGAAGGATGGAATTTATATTGTCCCGGTGAGCTGTCTGAAAAATTAGATTAAAACGATAGATTTAATGTTAAATTAAGAATAAAAACGTTAATATGGTGATTTTTTATGAAAAAATGCGTGTCTTTTGAAAATAATCACTAAATTAGCACACTAAATTCTATTTACCTATCCCTTCTCGCTGTGTGGGACGGCTGCGGCCTTTTCCAAAAAAGCCCGGCGAGCATTTTTTATCACCTTAAATAACTGTTATGGAACCGCGTGACACTTCAATGCAATCCGATGCATTGGATAAAACCCTGAACGAAGGCGCCGCACAGTCGGCTGCTGATTCTACAAACATTTCCAATCCTACTATCGAAACGGAGGCAGCGGGGGCTGTTTCCGCTACAGTTGACGTTGAGACACCTGCTGTCGCTACGCCTGAAGAAATCACTGTCGAGGCTCAGGCCGAGGCTGCTGATGAACCGGCAGCCGTGAAGCCTCTGGCAAGCAAGGAGGAGATTCTGGCTGCTTTGAAAGTCCTTTCGGAGAAAGAGCCGGCAGAAATCACAAATGAGGAAGTGTCGCGTCTGAAACAACAGTTCTACGCCATCCGCAACGAAGAGCAGCGCGCCGAGCGTGAGGCATTCGTCGAGGCAGGCAATCAGCCTGAAGCATTCGAGCCGAAGGCTGACGAGACCGAGGAAGCCTTCAAGGCCCTCCTTTCGACCGTCAAGGAGAAGAAGGCCGAGCAGCGCGCTGCAATCGAGGCCGAACAGCAGAAGAACTATGAGCGCAAGCAGGAAATCATCGCGAAGATTATCGAAATGAGCGGTGATGTCGACAATGCAAACCGCTTTTTCCAGCAGGTGCGCGACCTCCAGAACGATTTCAAGGAGATTGGCGAAGTGCCTGCTCCTGTGGCTGCCGACCTCTGGAAGAGCTATCAGGATGCCGTTGAGAAATTCTATGACCAGCTCAAAATCAACAAGGAACTGCGCGACTACGACTTCAAGAAGAACCTTTCGGAAAAGGAACTCCTCGTCGCTGAGGCCGAGAAGCTTCGCGAGGAAGAAGATGTCATCGCAGCCTTCCGCCGTCTGCAGGAACTCCACGAGCAGTGGCGTTCGATCGGTCCTGTCCCCAAAGAGGTACGCGAGGAAATATGGGGTCGTTTCAAGGACATCTCAGCCGACATCAACAAGCGTTATCAGACATTCTTCGAGGAGCGCAAGGCCCGCGAACGCGAGAACGAGGCTGCCAAGGAGGCTCTTTGCGAACGCATCGAGGCTTACGAATTCGACAAACTGTCGACCTACGCAGCATGGGATGAGATGACCAAGCTCATCATCGCCGCTCAGGAGGACTGGAAGAAGGTCGGATATGCATCGCGCAAGTCAAACAATGCGCTTTTCGCCCGTTTCCGTGAGACCTGCGATAAATTCTTTGCCGCCAAGGCTGAATTCTTCCGTGGCATGAAGGACACTCTTTCGCGCAACCTCGAAAAGAAAATCGCCCTTTGCGAACGTGCCGAGGCTCTCAAAGACAGCACCGAATGGCGCAAGACTGCCGACGAACTCGCTGCATTGCAGAAGGAGTGGAAGACCATCGGCGCTGTTGCCAAGAAGCATTCCGACCAGGTGTGGCACCGTTTCCTCGCCGCTTGCGACTATTTCTTCGAGCAGAAGAAAAAGAACAATTCAGGTACACGCCGCACCGAGCGCGCCAACCTCGAACAGAAAAACGAGATTATCGACAAGCTCAAAGCCATCGACGTTACCGCCATGGACCGCGAGGAAGCTATCAAGAAGGTCAAAGACCTTCAGGCCGAATGGCAGAGCGTAGGTCATGTGCCCTTCAGCGAGAAGGACAATGTCTATGAGGCATACCGCGGAGTTGTCAACGGCCTCTATCAGAAGCTCGACATCTCGCAGCGCGGCTCGCGCATGGCTTCTTTCGAGAACACCATCAAGGAAATCGGCAACGATGAGAACCGTCTCTACCGCGAGCGTGAGCGACTGATGCGCGCCTATGAGCAGCGTCGCGGCGAACTCCAGACCTACGAGAACAACATGGGCTTCCTCAGTGCCAAGTCCAAGAATGCTGATTCGATGCTCCGCGACATGGAGCGCCGCGTCCAGCGCCTCAAAGACGACATCGCTGACCTCGAAAAGAAAATCGCCGTCATCGACAGCAAGCTCTAATAAGAAAAATACGGTGTTAAATTACCGTTGATTCAATTTAGGGATACAAAAGCACAAAAGTGCAGAAGAGACAAAAGTTTTAAAGCAGTCAGTAGATGGCTTGCTTGAGTAAAATCGATTTGAAACTTTTGTTGTTTCTGCACTTTTGTGCTTTTGTATCCCTTTCAATGTCGCATACCTGCCTTAAAGCAGTCATCGTATGCGCAAGGACGGTTTTTTATGCCCGATTTTGAACTGGATAAGGAAAAACGGGATATAAATTTTGTCGGGTCAATAAATATTGATAATTTTGACTGTCTCTTAGATGGCTCTATTCCAGGCCATGCATTTTATTGTAAAGTTTCGCTCCGCTGGGAAAGAGAGTCATGTGGAGGATTTGAGGAGAAATTTTGGTGTCACAAAATTTTATGATTAACGGATATGACTTTTCGTCAAGAGATTTTTTACATGTCAAGTATAAAAATCCCATCATATTAGGCTGTAATGTGTTCCCCATTGACCATTCGGCACTGAAGTAATCATCCGGTAGAGAAAACGACTTTATACTGACTGGCTTTTCACTCTGATTCATGATGCCGATTGTATAGCGGAAAAATTCACCCTCAGGATAAGCACCAACTTGCAAATGGTAGGTCCGTGTAGCACCGTGCGTATTGGCATCAACAAAAATCAAGGGGCCTTCCGAGGGTTTGCCATTGACTTGTTTGGCTGCTTCCGGACTTGACTTGATAAATTCGACGATGTCACTTTTCATATCGACCGCAGGCGCTTCATCGGGTTTGTCCTCAGGAGAAATACTGACTATTTTTTCGATTGAATCCTTTTCTTCGATTGAATCTTTTTGCTGGGCAAGTTCGGTTGGTTGTTTGTCTATGACCTCTTTTCCATCGAGAATTTTACTGAAATTTCTGATATATCCGAATTGAGGAGTGTCATCAGTCACAATGTATAATCGGTCAGTTTTCTCATGATATTCAATGGTCTGTATTGGCATATCGAATTTCAGAGTTTTAAGGTACTTTCCATCAAGGTTTAAGACTAAAATATCCTGACCTTTTTGATTTGAGCCGCCGGCATAAATTGCTAAAATTTTATCTCCGCAAAAGGTACTGTTGGCAAAATAAAACTTACGGTTATCAATACGTTCATCATAATCCGGGCCATAGATAGTTTTCAGTAAATGTCCATCCAAATCATACATACGAATCTCATCTTTTGTCCTTGCAGAAGCAAAAATGCTGTTGTGCTCAGGCGAGACAGAAATGAAATAACGGATATTGTCTGTTTCAGGCAGGGTGTCGATTACTTCTACAGACCGGGTCTGCATATTGAGCCTACCTATGTGGGATGAGAATGATCTTGCTTGTTTATTAAGGACAAGAGTGGCACAGACAACAGTAGAGTCATTGATATAGTACGGACAAGAATAGGCATTATTCCCACCGTTGAAATCCATGTCGTATTTTACAAAGGGAGTATACGATGAATCGGGAACAGCCTCAGGCAAATAGAATCCGTACAGCTTTCCTTGCCCGGCCTCGGTGACATATAGGTTTTTCGATGTCTTATCATAGAAAATTCCTCCATAATTGGCGAGTTCTCCGGGGCCACTTCCCGGCTTGCCAAATCTTCCGATAACATTGTTTGAGTGTATATCGTAGGCTGTAAATTTGAAATCTCCATTTAAATGATCATCAAAAAGTAGTGTGTCGCCGGTCAGAATTATATTGCAGGTATGCAATATCGGTAGATTATCGTCAATAGATACAATCATGTCGGAAGATATCTTGGTGACATTGTCACGTTTCTCTTCATACACAACAGATTGCTGCTTGCTCTCATTTACGCAGGAACAAAGCATGAAAAGAATGACCGGGATAGTAAATAATTTGGTTGAATTCATGGTATTGATAATATGTCGCAACTGAGGTTTCATAATATAATTCGATTCATTCGCAAAAATAGATAATAAGATGTATAAAACAAAGAAAACAAAGATATTTATGACGGTTTTTGTAATGTGTTGAAAATAACAGCATTTGTAGCGCAAAAATATACACTAAATAGTACGAGTCAAATAAACGGAGATTTTAATAGCGATTCAGAAAACGCCGGTTATGCAGCCCGGCTGCTATATGGAAATATTGTTGACAAAATCATTCATGCGCAATATGCATTCGTTATTTTATATTCTGAGAATTTTTATACTACTGATTGCGTGTTTTACTTCTCCGGCAGATGTTTTGAGATTTTATCAGCTATGTTTACAATATTTAAGGATTGAAACCGATTATATAAATAGGTATGGTCTGCGATTGCGGCTGTGCTGAATATTGTAAGCGACGATGGGCAAAACGAACAGACACGGACGGTATTTTCATCGGGCTCTCACTTTAGTTGACTTCCTAATTCTCAACGGAGTCTTCTTTGTCGTGACGGTCCTCAACCCCGCTGTGCCCGAAATCCACACCCGTCTCATCTGGGTCCTGCTCAATGCCGCCTATATCCCTGTGGCGCGCTATGTGGGGCGAATTCATAAGGTGAGGGCGATGCTCATGGAGCGAATAACCTTCTCGGCGCTTCAGGCAGTGTGTCTTCACGCGCTTGCATTCATCTTCCTGCTTTATTTCCTGAAACTTGACGCGATTCCGTGGAAGATATTCGCCGAATTCTATTCTGCGACAGCCTTGATGCTGATTCTATGGTGGGTCGGGTCGCACTATCTGCTGAAGTCCTACCGACGTGGCGGACGCAGCTATTCCTGCATAGTCATTGTCGGTTGCAATTCCACCGCCGAGCGCCTCTATGCCGAGATGCAGTCGGACCCCGGTTTCGGCTACCGCTGCCAGGGATTTTTCGACATCTACTGTCCTCCCGGTTTCGAACATCGCGACAAGTATGTCGGCGACCTTTCCGAACTGGAGGAGTTTGTCAAGGAAAACCATACCGACGAGATTTTCTATGCCCTCTCCGGCGAACACCGCGAGGCTGTCCAGCTCATCCTCGGTGTCTGCGAGAAGCAGATGATAAAGTTTCATTATGTCCCGCAGATATCGCCATATCTCACCCGCAAGTTCCGCCTCGATTCCGTCGGGCAGATGCCGGTGCTTGAAGTGCGCACCAATCCGCTTGAACATACGGCCAACCGTGTGCTCAAACGTTCGTTCGACATAGCCTTCTCAGGCACTTTCCTCCTCTTCTCGCCGATTATCTTCATTCCGCTTGCCATAGCCATAAAGCTCAGTTCGCCCGGACCGGTCTTCTTCAAGCAGACCCGCACAGGCTATATGGGCCGTGATTTCCTCTGCTGGAAGTTCCGCACAATGAGAGTCAACGCCCAGGCCGACACTCTCCAGGCCACTAAGAACGATCCCCGCAAGACAAAGCTCGGCGATTTCATGCGCCGCACAAGCCTCGATGAGCTCCCGCAGTTCATCAATGTGTTCAAGGGCGACATGTCGATTGTCGGTCCGCGTCCCCACATGCTCAAACACACTGAGGACTACCGCCGTCTCATCAGCCAGTACATGGTGCGCCATCTCATCAAGCCCGGCATCACGGGTTGGGCGCAGGTGCGCGGCTACCGCGGTCAGACCGAGGAGCTGTGGCAGATGGAGCGGCGAGTGGAGCATGATATATGGTACATTGAGCACTGGTCCTTCCTGCTTGACCTCAAGATTATCGTGCGCACCGTCATGAACGCCTTCGGCGGAGAGGAACAGGCTTTCTGATTCATCGAAAAAATGTCTGATACACTTGATATACGGGAGCGGGCAATAGCGCTGCTCCGACGCTTTTACGGTTACAGTCAGTTCCGCCCCCTGCAGCTCGACATCATCACGTCGGCAGCCGAGGGACGCGACAGTGTCGTGCTCATGCCCACAGGTGGCGGTAAGTCGATATGCTATCAGATTCCGGCCCTGCTTGCCGACGGGGGCGTGACGATAGTTGTCTCGCCGCTCATCGCTCTCATGAAGGACCAGGTGACGGCTCTGACGGCCAACGGTATTCCGGCCGCTGCGGTCAATTCGATGCAGACCGAGGCCGAGAACCATAGCATCCTCGAACAGCTCTTCACCGGACGCGTG
Organism: uncultured Muribaculaceae bacterium; assembly: GCA_947381945.1. Classification (GTDB taxonomy): domain Bacteria; phylum Bacteroidota; class Bacteroidia; order Bacteroidales; family Muribaculaceae; genus Duncaniella. Next base: position 7,148 of record CANCXM010000030.1, on the reverse strand, counting down.
AAGATACTCTATATTTCACCCGAACGTCTGCTGATGGAAATCGACCGCTGGTCGCGCGACCTTCCCGTCAGCCTTATCGCAATCGACGAGGCACATTGCATCTCGCAGTGGGGCCATGACTTCCGCCCGACCTACACTCAGCTCTCGCGCTTGAAAGAGGTGTTTCCGAAGGTGCCCATAATGGCGCTCACCGCCACAGCCGACCGCCTGACGCGTGACGACATTGCCAAACAGCTCTGCCTGCGCGACCCTGCTCTTTTCATCGGCTCCTTCGACCGTCCCAACATATCGCTGAGGGTGATGAATAATCCCGGCAAGAGTCAGCGTCTGCGCTATATCTCCACCCTCATCGAGCGTTACCGCCATGATTCAGGCATTGTCTACTGCCTCAGCCGCAAGGCTGCCGAGTCGATGAACAATGATTTGCTTGCACTGGGCTATAAATCAGTTGTCTATCATGCCGGGCTTTCAATCACCGAGCGCAATCTCGCGCAGGACCGTTTCATCAACGGCGACGTGCAGGTGGTCTGCGCCACGGTCGCTTTCGGAATGGGTATCGACAAGAGCAATATTCGCTGGGTGGTCCACAACAACATGCCACGCAACATCGAGAGTTACTATCAGGAAATCGGGCGCGCGGGCCGCGACGGGGTGAAGGCGGAGGCAATCATGTTTTACTCCTACTCCGACATCATCACTCTCCAGAGTTTTGTTGACGAGAGCGGCCAGCAGGCCATCAACAATGAGAAGCTCAAGCGTATGCAGGAATATGCCGAGTCGTCGCTCTGCCGCCGCCGCATCCTGCTGAGCTACTTCAACGAGACGATGGACCATGACTGCGGCAACTGCGACGTGTGTCTGAATCCACCCGAGAGGATGGACGGAACCGTGATTGCTCTTAAGGCCATGAGTGCCATCATCAGGGTCAACGGCGCGGTGGGCTTCTCGATGCTCATTGACATTCTCCGAGGAGCTGCGAAACATGATCTCATCGAGCGCGGTTACCATCTCATAAAGACCTACGGTGCCGGACGCGACCTCAGTTACCATGAATGGAACTCCTACCTCTCGCAGTTGATTCAGTTGGGATTGATTGACATCGCCTACAATGAGAACAACCATCTGAAAATGACCGAATACGGTGCGTCCGTCCTCCGTGACCGCACGCCTGTCACCCTCGCCAAGTTCAAGGAGTTCGAACGCCGCAAGTCAGGGTCACGCAAGAAGGAAGTTGTCCCGGAGCCGGAACTCAAACCGGCGGAGCGTCTGCTTGCCGAACTGAAGGAAGTGCGCGTGAAGCTGGCAAGGAAGGAACAGGTGCCACCCTACATCATATTTTCCGACAAGACGCTGCTTGAGATGGTGCGCGTTGAGCCGACCGATATGGAGGCCTTCTCGAAGGTGGAAGGTGTCGGTGAGAAGAAGACAGTCAAGTACTGGAAACCGTTTGTCACGGCCATCCGCAAGTTCAAGGGAATAGCCGAGTCGCTTGGCACCGGTCTGTCGCACGACGAGACCCTCCTGCTTCTCAATGCCGGCTACGATGTTGCCGGTATCGCCGAGACCAAGGGCATCAAGCCCCGCACGGTCTACACCCACATAGTGTCGCTGATAAGGCAGGACAAACTGACCGACTTCTCGGCTGTTATAAGCAGAGAACAATACACTCGTGTCATGACCCTCGCCCGCGAGAACCCGGACAAGATGTGGGATATACTTGAAAAAGAGATGCCCGATGGCCTTCCCAACGTGGCTCTCGCAATCAGCGATTTCCTCCTCAGACAGAAAGAGAAAAAATGACAGCGAAAAACCATAAAGACTATGAGTCCTGAAAACGAAGACGACAAGATGAAATGGGAGACACTCAGCAGTGAGTATCTCTACCGCCGTCCGTGGCTGACCGCCCGTAAGGACGTGGTCCGTCTGCCCAACGGCACAATCCATAATGAATACTATGTGCTTGAATATCCGACCTGGATCAATGTCATAGCCCTCACGCCGGAAGGTAAGTTCGTGATGGTGAAGCAGTATCGCCACGGTCTTGGCATTGTAGGCACGGAATTGTGTGCAGGCGTTGCCGAAGAGGGTGAGGAGCCGCTTGAGGCTGCCAAACGCGAACTTCTTGAAGAGACCGGCTTCGGAGGTGGCGAATGGGAACTGAATATGGTCCTTTCGGCCAATCCGAGCAGTCAGAACAATCTCAGCTACAGCTACATTGCCCGTGGTGTGGTCCCCATGACAGAGCAGCATCTCGATGAGACCGAGGATATAAAGGTTGAGATTCTCTCGGAAGATGAGGTGTTGGATCTCCTCATAAACGACCGCATGAAGCAGGCCCTGATGGCCGCCCCCCTGTGGAAATACTTCGCCCTCACCGGAAAAATCCGCCACTAAATACCCTTCCAGGATAATATATTGCCTGAATTCAGCCTGAGAAGGGCACATAAGGACATAAGTTCAGAAGGAACATAAGTTTTTTCAACTATCTGGACGTTTTATTAACTATAAAAGAGTTTATTAACTATCCGGTTGACTGAAAAAACTTATGTTCCTTCTGACCTTATGTCCTTATGTACCCTTCCAACTAACACATGGTAGGGATTATCTGGTGATGACGCGGTATTCGGTTGCGCCGCCGGAGACCACCGAGTAGCGCCGCAACGCATATCCGCGCTCCTGCGCAGGGCCGGTCATGGGGTTTCCACGGTTCTGGAAAATGTCGAAAGTGCTACCGCACGAGGGGCAGCGGGCGAAAAGCTCGTCGGCGGGGACACTTACACGCACGTTGGGCCGGCATTCGTAAGGGCAGGCGAGATCGTAGGCGTGGAGATCGCCGAGGATATCGGTGACAAGCAACAGACCGCCGTAGCCTGTACGGTCAAGTGTTGTGTAGGGGAAGTTGGACGGGACGCGCTCCTTGGAGTTGAATATGTAGGTCCGATACGATGCCGCGTCGCCCTGCACGCCATAGATGTTCCAATCGCCCACGGTATGGAATGTCAGGTGGACGTCGGCATACGGGATGCGGTCGTCGTCCACCGACTCGCAGGCTCCGAGCAGCATGGCCGGGAGCAAAGGTATCAGTAAACGCGAAAGGAGAGATCTGATGCTCATGGTCTTATTTGAAGATTGAAGTGAAAACTTCGCCGAACTTATCGGCTGCTTCCTGAATCTTGTTGCCTATGAACGGTCGGAGCATCGGGGGGATGTCAATCTTGATGGCAGGGGTGATGGTTGTGGACTCCTCGCCGGCTTCCTTAAGGTTGACAGAGAGTGTGAGGGGCACGGGGCAGCCTTCGGCCGAGAAGCTTACACGGCTTGTCGGGATGCGCTCTGAAATCTTGAACACGAGCTTACCGATGGCGGGAGCATCCATGCTGATGGATTCGCCTTCGAATTCCACACCGTTGAGTCGTTCGCGTTGCTCTTCGGGAAGCTGGTCAACGAGGTCTTTGTACTGGCTGAGGTCAGCTACTTTTTCATATACCGTCGCTATCGGACGGGGGAGTGTGACGGGTTTACCGCTGTAAGTTGCCATTATGATATATTATTTAGGTTTTGTCAGTAAAAGCCACCGGTCCGTTCCTGAATTCGGGGTGCGGACAGGTGGCTTTATGGAATTGTCGGTTTTAAATTGTCAGTTTTTAAGTTGCCCGTAGGTAACGGGGAGCTTATTCGTCAGACTCGGAGGTTGAGGGAGTCCAGAGCGAGGGGTCTTTGCGCCATTCCTTAAGGGTAGCTACATCGCTCTCACGGATGAAGCCGGTCTCAAGTGCTGCAGTGATGAGGGCTGAATAGTTGGAGAGGGTGATGAGCTGGACGTTTGCGTCCTTGAAGCGTTTGACGGCGACTGGGAATTCGTAGCTGAAGATGGCTACCATGCCGATGACTTCGCATCCGGCGTTGCGGATAGCTTCGACAGCCTTGAGGCTGCTGCCGCCGGTAGAGACGAGGTCTTCAACGACAACCACTTTCTGGCCGGGACGGAGGTCACCTTCGATGAGGTTTTCAAGTCCGTGGTCCTTGGGGGTTGAGCGGACATAGACGTATGGGATGCCGAGAGTGTCGGAAACAAGGGCGCCCTGGGCGATGGCACCTGTCGCTACGCCTGCGATAGCGTCGACGTCGCCGAAATTCTCGAGGATGATGCGGGTGAGCTCGACCTTGATGAAACTACGGACATCGGGATACGACAGTGTCTTGCGGTTGTCCGTGTAGATGGGGGAGTTCCAGCCTGATGCCCATGTGAAAGGGTTCTCAGGTTGAAGTTTGATAGCACTGATTTTCAGTAACTTTTCTGCAAGGATAAGGTCAAGATTTTTCATTTTGTTATCTGTGCTGGAAATAGATGAAATGAATTGTTGAGTATTCGGGTGCAAAATTAGAATTTCCGTGGCCGAAATGCAACTTTTTTTAGTTTACGTTTCTTAAAAAATGACATTTTGGGACGCTTCCGCGTCTTCTCCACACAGGAACCCTGACGGAAGGTATAAATAAAAAAGAAGATGTCTCCCGACATCCTCTTTCCTTTTTAAACCTTTATCTTAATCTAATACTATGAAAAACACACATGCAAATGTACGCATAATTTTTCGAATCTTAAATATTACCCCCCCCCATTTTAACTATTTTTTAGACAAAATGTATGAAAAGTCCGAAATTTTATCTGTGATTCGGTCATGTTTAACACTGTTGAAGATGAAAAAGACCTTTTTGATGTGTTTTTAATAGAATGTCGTAACTTTGTTGGCGGCAATACCGGTTATGAAATCCTGCCGGGTGAAATTATGATTATTCAGATTGGTTTTTGCTTTTTATGACATCTTTACTTAAAAAACATCTTTTTGTAAGTGACATGGACGGGACTCTGCTCGGTCCCGATAGTCTTGTAAGCGACGAGAGCGCGGAACTCATCACCGACTTGTCGAAGCGTGGCTTCCCCGTGACGGTCGCCACCGCCCGCACCCCTGCGACTGTGGATGTGCTGCTTGAAAATACTTATACCGACATTCCGGCCATCGTGATGACCGGAGCTGCTCTCTGGGACCGGAACACGGGCCGCTATATAAATCCTGTCCTCTTCGACGAGGATGTTGCTCGCGAGCTGCTTGCCGCTTTTGCTGAAAGCGGAGTGCATCCTTTTATATATGTATTGGATGGGGAGGAAAAGCTGACGGTCTACCACCCTGTGGAGATGAACCGTCAGGAGACGGAGTTTTACGAAGAGCGCCGTCATCTGAAGGGTAAACGTTTTGTTTTGGGCGATAGCGCTGCATTCACAAAGCCGCAGCCGGGCATGATTCTTGCCTTTGCGATGGGCGATGCTCGGAAAATAGAGGCAGTGGCCGAAAGGCTCCGTGGTATAAGAGGACTGTCAGTGTCGTGTTACCGTGATATATTTAATAAGGATATAGCAAATCTGGAAATTTTCGGTGCCGGAGTCAGCAAGGCAAAGGCCATACGCTGGCTTGCCGACAGGATAGGAGCAGAGCGCATCACTGTCTACGGCGATAATCTGAACGACATTCCGATGTTTGAGATCGCAGACGAGGCCGTCGCTGTTGCCAATGCCATGCCGGAGGTGATGGAGCGGGCCGACAGGGTCATAGGGCCGAACGGAGCATCGTCGGTCGCACGCGACATGTATGAGCAGGCAATCAAAGGATAAGAAGGGTGAGCGCCATAAGGGCCATGCCTGTTATCACTCCTATGAGTGAGAGATGGTGGTGGCCGAAACTTTCAGCTCCGGGGAGGAGTTCGTCGAAAGCAATGTAGACCATTATGCCTGCGACCGATGCAAGGCAGATGGCATTGACCACCGGAGACCAGAAGGGGAGAAGGAAGGCCATGCCGATGAGTGCTCCCGCCGGTTCGGCGAGCCCGGAGAGCAACGAAAGTCGCAAGGCTTTCTTGCGGTTGCCGGTCGAGTGGTAGATGGGGACAGAGACGGCTATTCCTTCCGGTATATTGTGGATGGCTATGGCAATCATGATGGGGAGTGCCACTTGGAGCCCGTCGAGACATGAGATGAATGTGGCCATACCTTCCGGGAAGTTGTGGATGCCGATGGCGACAGCGAGCATGGTGCCGGTGCGTTTGAGCTGATGGTGTGAGGTGCCGGATTGAAGTTCGGAGAGGGTGTGGGGTTCGTGAGGGTTCTCATCCTCGGGGACAAGATAGTCGATGAGGGCTATAAGGGCTATGCCGCCGAAGAAGGCAAGGAGCATGAAGAGTTCTGCCATGCGCGACGAATATATTGTCTCAAGTCCTTCGACCGCTTCCGGCATGAGTTCCATGAAGGAAATGTAGACCATCACCCCTGCCGACAGGCCGAGCGATACGGCAAGCATACGCGTGTCGGTGCTTTTTGTGAAAAAAGATATGAGTGCGCCTATTCCGGTCGACAATCCGGCTACAATGGTGAGTCCCAGGGCGATAAGTATGGTTGATAGTTCGGGCATACGGAATGTTTTATAAAATATACGGTGTCAATTTTATAAAAATTGTGTTTTGTGATGAAAAAAGTCGCTGAAAAATTTGGTGGAATCAGAATAATGCTGTAATTTTGCACTCACAAAACGGCTCCTTAGCTCAACTGAATAGAGCATCTGACTACGGATCAGAAGGTTACAGGTTTGAATCCTGTAGGAGTCACAAAGGTTAAGGAAAAAGCCATTCCGGAAAGTCTACTTCGGGATGGCTTTTTATTTTTATTCTGTTGGTCGTGGTGGAATCTGATGCATGGCTGCTATTTGCGACGTATCAGTTTCACGTCCTTGCGGAGTTTGTCGACTTCGTTTAGTGTGATCAGTGCGGCTGCGAGAGTGGCTACCTGCAAGGTCGCATGGAGAATGCAGTGAAGAAGGTGGTGGCGACGACATGAAGAGTCTTTCTCGTGTTCGTGACGGCTGAAAATTTCCATAATAAAAGTTGTTTTAAATTATCATTAATAAATAGCTTGAAGGTAGACACAGCGTAGCACCATCGGGCTGGATGTGTGTCGGTTCATCTGTCAAACGCAATTGTCGGATTGGGGGTTCGTTGCATTAACGTAAATTAATTGTTTGAGAGTAATGACATGCTGAATGTCTGTAAAACAAACAGCAGGGCTGTCATCGCGACAGCCCTGCTGTTTTTTAACCTTAAAT
>CANCXM010000029.1 GCA_947381945.1 uncultured Muribaculaceae bacterium | reverse complement strand
ACTTCCGTGTGTCAAAGGACTGTAAGGTAAGTTCTTATTTTGTATCTTTCCCTCCCTGCCAGCGTTGGTTCTGGAGGGCGGCTGAACGCATCTCGGCAGGGTTGTCGCACGGTTGCCAGAGATCGACGTGGCCGAGTTGGTCAGGCATGAATTGCTGGACGACGAAGTTACCGGGATAGTCGTGGGCATACTTGTAGTCGCGGCCATAGCCCATATCTTTCATCAGCGATGTCGGTGCGTTGCGCAGATGGAGCGGGACGGGTAGGTCACCGGTCTGTTCGACGAGTTTCATCGCCTTGTGGAGCGCGGTGTAGGTCGAGTTGCTTTTGGGCGAGAGGGCGAGGTAGACCGTACATTCCGCAAGCGGTATCTGCCCTTCGGGAAAGCCGAGTTTGTGGACGGCCTCGAAGGTGGCGTTGGCGAGTAGCAGGGCGTTGGGGTTGGCCAGACTGATGTCCTCGGCGGCGAGGATGAGCAGTCGGCGCGCGATGAATTCCGGATCCTCTCCGCCATGAATCATGCGGGCAAGCCAGTAGAGGGCTGCGTCGGGGTCCGAACCACGGACACTTTTGATGAAAGCGGAGATGATGTCGTAGTGCATCTCGCCGTTTTTGTCGTAGGCGGCGGGGTTCTCCTGCAGGCGGTCGGTGACGATGCGGTCGTTGATGACCACGGGTTCACCCTGCGGTGTCGACTGTTCGAGAAGGTCGATGATGTTGAGCAGTTTGCGCGCGTCGCCTCCGGCAAAGCGGAAGAGGGCGGTGGTCTGTTCGACCTCCACGCCGTGTGATTGCAGGACCTCGTCGCCCTTTATCGCTCTGTCGAGGAGGAGTTCGAGGTCGGTCTGTTCGAGGGGGCGTAGGGTGTAGACCTGAGCGCGAGAGAGAAGCGGGCGTATGACTTCGAACGACGGATTCTCTGTCGTCGCGCCGATGAGAGTCACGACACCGCTCTCGACGGCACCGAGCAGGCTGTCCTGCTGCGCCTTGCTGAAACGGTGGATTTCATCGATGAAGAGGATGGGGCGCCCACCGGTGAACATGCTTCTGGCATCGGCCTTGCAACGGTCAATCACCTCGCGGACATCCTTCACTCCGGCGCTGACGGCGGAGAGGGTGTAGAAGGGGACGTTGACAGTGTTGGCTATGATGCGCGCGAGGGTAGTCTTCCCCACTCCGGGAGGGCCCCAGAGGATAAAGGAAGAAACCTTGGCCGATTCAATCATTCGGCGGACCACTCCGCCCGGCCCTACCAGATGGAGCTGACCTATGTAATCATCGAGTGAGCGCGGTCGCATACGCTCGGCAAGTGGCTGATTCATGACAGTGCAAATTTACTCATTATTTCACCTTCACGCAAACCATAGGGGTGGTGAAATGAGAGTTCCCGGATTTGCGACAGTGCCGCAGATCCGGGAACAATATGGTTATCTTACAATTTTTGAAACTTTCCGAATGCCTTTATTTACGGTAAGCAGGCTTCATGTCGTAGGAGAGCATGGCGATTGTGAAGCCCCAGTAGATAAATGCAAGAGAAGTAAGGAAGCTTGTCATGGCCATGTCCTGGAGCCATCCGGCTTCAATGAAGAAGAAACCGATGAGCATCAGAAGGATGCCGTTGATAAGCTGTAGCCACCAGTAGCGACGGCCGCTTTGCATGACAGAACTGCAGAGAGCGCTGATGCCCCAGTAGATGAATATGAAAGCAATGAAATAGGGGAAGACCATTTCTGAGAGGACGATGCTGCGGACGAGCATGAAACCGATGAAGATGTCGATGACACCACCGGCAAGCCACCATCCCCAGCCTTTGCCACGGTTAGGACCCGAAGCCACGAGAAGCTGAACAATACCTACGAGAATAAGAAGCCAGCCAAAAATCTGAGAAGCAACGGCATATCCGGCAACCGGCCAGAACCAGTATGCGAAACCGCAAATCACCATAAGGATACCTGCGAGGAGTACAACCCACCAATAGCGGGATTCACCCCAGAATTTTTCAATGAGCGTTTTCATAACGACTTATTTTTTGATTAATAGTTGAAATTTATGTTTTTCTTAGTTGTGCGGCCTCCGATGGTGTTTGGTTGTGGAGTGCCGAAGCGATTGACAGTTGTAGGTTTTCAAGCGGGGAAACCGTGAGCTTTTCATATTTAATCACTTGTAATATACTAACACACTTTCACATTAATTTGTTGATTGCGAGTGTGGATTTTATCTGCCGGAATCGACTGATGCTATCAATATCGGTCAGGGGTATATTTTCACTAATGCCCGGCAGTGCTGTCTGGCGATTGCTTCTCGACATCGAGTGCGGTCTGGAGCATGTAGCGTTTCAGCAGTTCGGCGTATTGTGGCGTTGACTTGAAGCGGGTAATCTGAGCGTCAAGCGTGTCGGCAAGTGCGGGATTGTCTTTGTTAACCACCCACGACTGGAACTGGGTGAATGACACGGGTGTGGATATGTCGACATCCGGATAGTCTTTGGCCAAGTGTACGGCTTTCGCTGCATTGACGACTGCAAATGGGATTTTGCCCATGGCCGTGAGCATGACGAGCTGTTCGGCGCTGCGGATGGAGTCATGCCGGAGGATGATGGTGTCGCCTATCTCACGCGACAGATTTTGCAGGCGTTCGGCAGCCGGTGACCTCTCCAGGGTCCAGACTTCCTTTCCTCCAAGGTCGAGGCGGGAGGTGATGGTCGAGTCGCGGCTGATGAGGACCTGCTTGTCAAGATAGACAGGCTCTGTGAACCGGAATGCCTCACGGCGCGAGGCGGTGATGGGGAGATCGGAGATGACAACGTCGTATTTCCCTGCTTTCAGTTCGTCGAGGGCCTCGTTGACAGATGCCACGGGGTAGAATTTGACATTGTCACCGTAAAGTGCCGCCATGTCCTTCATCATCTCGTAGTTGAATCCTGCGAGGGTGTCACCGAAGCGGTAGAGCGACATCGGGGAGTAGTCAATGGCAACATTGATGGTGTCACCACGACCACGCACATATTCGTAGCCGTGGCCGGGGACAGGCGATGAGCAGCCTTTGACGGTCACGATGATGCCGATGGCAATGAGGGTCAGCGAAAGGAGGATTCCTCCGCGCGGTGCGCGGAACAGTGAGCGCAGACCTCCGTTCTTTTTGGGAGCCGGGGTCGGTGTGGTGCGTTTTTCATCGTCGTTAGCCTGACGAGTCGGTTTATTCTGGTCTGTGGACATAAGCAAATCAGGTAGATTTATGGTTCTACCTGATTATATAAACAACCGACACGCCTCCGGAGGTTCGCCGGAAGCCGAAATCGACGGATAATCTGATTATGATGTCCGGGTAGTGGGAGGTGTTAGTTTACGAAGTCGACAATCACGCCCATCTGGAAACGGCGTGGATTGAGAGGATAGTGGGGAAGGGAGAAATAGTTGTCGTCGCCAAACATGCCTTGGTTCAGGTGGGAGTAGAGCACGAAGAAACGTGCGCGTGAGAGCTTGAAGTTGGCGTAGGCGTTCATGAAGGGGTAGTTGCCGCATTTGATTTCACGCTGGTTGTAGAAGGCCATGGTCGATGGCTGATAACCGGGAGCGTAGTAGCTTGTGTAGTAATCCATGTCGACTCCCAACTGCACCTGCAGCACTTTCGCGATACGGAAATAGAGGAAGAGGTTGGAGTAGACGGCAAACTGCGGGAGCGGAATGACGGCATCGTCGGATGATTTCTGATAGATGAGTGTGTTTTCCCAGTTGAGCGCGCGCCAACGGAGGTTTTGTTGCACCTTGACGCTGAACACCTGCACACTTCCACCATTCTGCACGGGGAGCATGTCGGGGCTGAAGTAGATGTGGTTCTGTATGTTCTCGACACCGACGTTGACAAAGGTGCCGGTGTGGGGCAAATCGAGCATACCTCCGAAACGCAGACGGCGTATCTTGCCGAAATCGTTTTTCCACGCGAAGTGGTTGGAGATGTAGTTGTTCATCAGATAGGGGGCGGTTGTGTTGCTGAAATGGCCGTAGCCCTTAACCCTCACGGTGTCGCCGAGAAGTTTGATGCGGGTCGACACGTTGCCCTCCGCCTTGATTTCTCCTGCTGCAGGCCCGACAAGTCCGAGGCTTGCGGTGACCTCGTAGTTAAGAAGATGGCCCTGCTGCTTGACGAGCTGTGCGCCGACATAGAGAAGATTCTGTGTCTCCTTGCCTTTGAGTCTTGAATCGAACGGATAGGGTGTCAGTCCTGCGGGACGGTCGTCGCCGGAAATTGCGAAGGTGTCAGGTGTCTGTTTGTAGGTGCGGAGTTCGTGGGTCAGGAATGCGCCGAGACCGGCCTTGGCATATTTATTGAAGCCTTCGAGGAGCGATACGCCGATGGTGTTGCGCAGTGAGCTGTAGGAGGTGAGGTCGTAGGTATCGTTTGTGCTGATGTAATGGTTGGTCCAGAAGTCTTTTTCCTGAGTTGAGTTGGTGTTGGTGAAGCGGTGACGGCCACTGTTGTAGTCGAGTGTCCAGATGAAGCTCGACACGGGGATGTATTCTCTCGCCACGACAGAGTCGTTGTCATCCTTCTCCTCACGCCAATAGCCCACTTTGTAGCGGTGGTTCATGTAGAACTCCTTTCCGACGACGCGGGTGTGGGAGTTGGTAAGGTTTGTGGGGATACTCTTAGGATTGATGGATGAGACACCGCCCTGCAATTGCGCCGGGTCGAGGATGTAGAGGTCGTCGGTGATACCGCCGTTCTCCTTGTTAATCATGTTGTAGGCATTGAAAAAGCCCTGGAACTCATAGCGGTCACCAGTGTAGGAGCCGGAGAGTCCCCAGGTCAGGCCTTTGGCTGCTTGATTCTCATAGCTGCCTTTGGAGTAGGGGTATGAGACGAGCACACCTATCTGCGAGCGTTTGTTTAGGTTGCCTGAGAAGAGAAATTTGAACCAGTCCTGGGCAAGTTCACGTCCACCGCCCGTGTTGTAGCCGACCTGCGACATGGGGATGCGTGTGTTGAAGAATCTCATAGTCTCGAGATTCGGAATCCAGAACTGCTTTGCGTCGCGGAAAAAGAAATCGCTCATGGGCTCGCTGTCCATGAATATCATATTCTTGCCCACAGATGCCTGGTTGCCTGTCGTTGCGAAGGCCGGACTGTAGGATGAGGGAACCGCTGTCTTGTGGTAGTTGAACAATAATGTGTCCATCGGGGCGCGCTCGCGCAGACCGAGCGGCTGCAGGATGCGCCAGGAGTAGGAGAGTGAGTCATTGGGGATGTCGTCATGCGCGCTTACCCCGCCAAACCCTGCAAGTAATACTGTGAGTATGATTAGGAGATGATGTTTCATAAGTGACTGCAAAGATACGCCAAAATGCGGACATAAAAAAAATTATCCGTCATCACGACGAATAATCTTCTTACCTTAAATCTAATACCATGAAAAACTGATGCAAAGGTAGGGAGTTTTTGTGAGACTCCAAATTTTTATGTTTAAAAACATCTTGTGTTTAACATTATTTTAAGTATTGTGGTTTGTTGTTAGTGGATTGTTAACATTTATGTTTGGTTTTTATGATTTTGCTAACATTGGTTAACACAATCCATAATATTGCAGAATTGTAGCAATTATGGGACAGATTCTAAAAAATACATTGACATAATAATTCTGTATGCTGAATGCTCAATAAGTTTAGTATATTTGCATATTATAATTGCCTTGATATGATAACAAAAGACGAAGTTTTGGAATTGCTGACATCAACCGAGACCTATCGGGTTGAGCGCACAATCAGCACCGGCAACATGGACAAGTTCTGTGAGGCCATTTGTGCGTTTGCCAACGATATGCCCAACTCCCGGAAAAACGGCTATCTCATTATCGGGGCACATGACGATGGAACGTTGTCAGAATTGAAAGTGGACGATGCTCTGATGAAGAAAATATCAGGCATCCGTTCAGATGGCAACATTCTTCCATTGCCGACTATGTCAGTTGACCGTTTCGTGTTTCCCGAAGGAGATTTGTTGGTGGCAGAGGTTCGTCCTTCTGATTTACCACCTGTCCGTTATCGTGGACGTGCGTTTATTCGTATTGGCCCACGCCGCGACATAGCCACCGAAGCAGAAGAACGCATATTGGCTGAACGGCGTTGCTCTTTCATGGCTACATTTGATGCTACTCCGTGTTTGAATGCAAAGTTGGAAGACTTGGATGTGGATTATATCAAGAATACCTATCTTCCAAAGTTTCTTGATGAAGATACACTAACAACTGACAAGCGTGACATAAAGGAGCAACTTGCATCGATTCATCTTTACGACCGTGAAAACGATTGTCCGACATACGCCGGAATAATACTGTTCGGAACTAATCCAAAGTATTTCCTTTTAGGCGATTATGTTCAGTTTGTCCGTTTTGCCGGAAAGGATAAAGGTGGCGACATATTGAATGAGCGACAATTCTCCGGACCTCTTTACAAGATGCTCCCTGCGTTGGAATCGTTTGTAAAAGATGGCATTATAACACAACGACCTGTACCGGAGTCGCTTTTCCGCGAAAAGACCGTGTGGAATTATCCCGAAGGTGCTATACGCGAACTGATGATGAATGCCTGTATGCACCGCGATTATCAATCGAATATGCCAATTCGGTTGTACCAGTTTGATAATTACATCGAGATTATGAACGCCGGAGGATTATACGGCGAGGCTCGACCTGAAAACTTCCCCTCGGTAAATGACTACCGTAATCCGCTTGTTGCCGAGGCTATGCGCGTGATGAAATACGTCAACAAGTTTAATCGAGGTGTAACCCGTGTTCAAGAAATGCTCAAAGAAAACGGCAACACTCCCGCTGTCTTTGATGTGAATACAATCACAGCATTCCGTGTGACTGTTCAAGCGACCAATGAAGCCGACTTGTCAAAGGGCACAAGTCAGGGCACAAGTCAGGGCACAAGTCAACCACCAAGTCAGGATTACAAAACTATTGAAGAAAAAATCATAGAGTTTTGCAAAAAGCCGCGTTCATTGGCAGAAATAGTGACCTACTGCGGTTTTCAGAATAAGCGCAAGTTCAGAGAGCGATATATTAATCCGCTCGTTGGCTTCAGCATCCAAATGACTATCCCCGATAAACCTACAAGTCGTTTTCAGAAATACATTGCAAAATAAAGGGAGAATTAGACTTTCGTCATATCTAAGTTTAGTCATTGCACAGGGAATTGTGCAATGACTAAACTTGTGTGCAATGACTAAATTTATTTTCCGTCTTTCAGCCACTTCCATCTTTCGGCCCAGTCGCGCAGAATCTCCTCACGCCATTTGGCGATGCTTGCTGCTCCCTGCCATTTTGAGGGCTTTCCGTCGGCAGAAGTGAAATCGAGACGGTCGGTGAACCATGTTTTTCCGAGTTTGACCGGAACAGGGGTGATAGTCTGGCTGCTGTGACCGAATTTCTTCTCTCCGGGCCATTCGTTTCCGGCCACGAATTCACCTTTGTGTTCCGGAAATCCCGGCAGAGTTGAGCTGATTGTATAGGAGAGGCGTGCAGGAGCTTTCGGTGAATAGCGGACAGTGTAGATTCCATCCCCCTCATATCGGCCTTCCCAGTTCTGACGGTCGATTGTCAGGATGAACCCCACGCTGTCAACCGCAACCCCTTCGGATGGACCTTTCAGTCTCCATTCCATAAGTGAATAGACAGGTACGGTATCGGCAGCGCAGAGTGGACCGTCAATGAGGTATTTCGGACTCGTCTGCATCGGGATGAAGCTTCCGCCCCAATGCTCACCTTCGGGATTCTCCGCATCGCCGTTCATAAGATAGAGGAGCGACGGGGTGTCGCCCATCTTGACAATGCCTTTGTAGTAGTTGATGAAGTCATCTCCCATCACTCCGGCATCTTTCATGAATGTAGGCCAGTAAGCAGCCTGGTAGAGGGATTGGTCATTGGCTGAACCGATGAATCCGCGATAGGATGCATTGTTCTCGACAAACCATAGATTGGGGAAGTTCTCCACGATGTAGTCGTAGGCATTGGAACCCCATTTCTTGTTTGGGCCACCAATCCAGTAGATGCGGATATTGTTGGCAATATCGGGCGCATCATGAAGAGCCTGAGCCACGTCTTCCAGTGCACCCCAAACGAGGACCCATAGCGGACGGTTGTCCTTTTCTGCAGAGTTTCCTTTACGGCGAGCACATTCCACAATCCATTCCGATCCTTCGGTAGGAATGTCGTAGCCTTTCAGCGATGCAAGGCTTTTTCTGCCCTGCTTGGTGATGGCGCGAAGTTCATCAGGCGAGGGATACGTGCCGGCTATTCCCGATGCTTTCAGCCCGCGTTGCAGTTTCGGAAGGTCAAGCTCATATTCGTCAATCATGCGTAATATCTCTTCCTTGGAGCCTTCACCGAAGGATGGTGAAGAGACAAGGCCTTCGATGTCGAACTCGTTGGCATACATCAGCAGATGTATCATGGATTGATTGTCATCCGGATCCGTACCTCCGATGTCAGTGCTGACGAGTATACGGTGGCGCGGATTGGACTCCACAACCTTCTCACCGGCTGAGAGATGAAGGCTGCAGATGAGTGTCAGCAAAAACAGTAACTTTTTCAACATGTTTGTCCAGATATGAATAATTAATGTGATGCTTACTTCCTATTATCGGTCAGGACGAAGTTGAGCAATAGCCATCCTCCGAGAATCTGGAGCAACATTCCGGGAATGCCTATGCGGAAATCTTGACAGGCAGCCATGAAATCGGCCTTCAGCACCCACTCGGCAAGGGTCCCGGTGAATTGATAGGCAAGGACGACGGTCGCAAGCATCCATAGGCTTGCTTTGCGGAATCTTGCAGCCGCATATCCGGCGAAGATGGCAAGCAGTCCCGACTTGATTATTATGGCAGGAAGAGCTGCAACCGGTGGCATTCCGAACAGGAGTGAATTGATGACGGGAGATGCGAGTGCTGTCAGCAGTCCGACACGCCAACCGTATTTATAGGCTCCGATGAGCGTGAAGAAGTAGATTGGCAGCCATGTCACTCCTCCTTGCGGAACGAGATGAAAGAGCTGAGGCATGATGATGTTGCCTATCACGAAGAGCGCGGCGGTCAGATAGGTGCGCGAGTTGTCAAATTGAAGTGATTGAAATTTTATAGTAGTTGTTGTTTCCATGATTCAGTATTTTATTTTTGTATTCACACAGGTTTCATTTTGTTTATGAAACCTTCAATCAGTGGCAGGCATTCCTCTGCGGTTGTGCAGGAGGCACAAAGTTGCTCGACGGGACAAATCCCTGTGCCTGCACGGTTGATTATGTTGTCTACGCAAAGAGGTGACTCCACCTCGACGCCGCTCTGTCTGAAAAGCTCCATGGCCGGACGGCTGATGACATCGGTGTAGACCGACACGGTTCCTCCGGCAATCATGATGGCGGCTGCTCCCTTACCGATTACCTTGTCGGCAATGAATGCGCTGGAAAGCAGGGCAGGGCGGCTTTTGAATATGCGGTAGAGGTCCTTCACGCCACGCTCGTGGCAGCGGATAACCTCATCGTCATTCACGATGACGCATGAACACCCTTCGGAGTGGAGAATGTCAATAGCCTTCTTCTGTATGTCGGTTGCCATTATGTCAGGCATTCTGCTTGAGGTTTTCGACGAATGCATCTATGCGGTGAAGCTCCGATGGAATGTCGATTGACTGTGGACAGTGTGGTCCGCATTGGTTGCAACCGATGCAGTGGCTTGCCTGACGCAGACGCGGGACAGAGCGGTCGTAGCCGACAAGGAATGCATGGCGTGCCTTGCGGTACTCCTCGCCATCGTGTCCTTCGGGGATGTTGCCCTCATTGATACATTTATTATAGTGCAGCAGGATTGCCGGGATGTCAATGCCGTAGGGGCAGGGCATACAGTATTTGCAGTCGTTGCAGGGAATGGTGGGATACTGCATCATGAGGTCGGCGGTCGTGTAGAGAAAGTCCATTTCCTCGTCGGTCAGAGGCTTGAAGGGAGCGTAGG
This sequence comes from uncultured Muribaculaceae bacterium, assembly GCA_947381945.1. Lineage (GTDB taxonomy): Bacteria > Bacteroidota > Bacteroidia > Bacteroidales > Muribaculaceae > Duncaniella. Next base: position 27,685 of record CANCXM010000029.1, on the reverse strand, counting down.
TGCGCAGATTGTCCTCCAGATGCTCCATGTAGGTCATGCCGCTAAGGACTGTCAGCACGTCGGGGTGAGTGCCGGCATAGCGGAATGCCCAAGAGGCCACGCTGCGGTCCGGTTCGGCCTGTTTCAGGCGCGTGACGACATGGTCGTGGAGGTTCGACAGGCGTCCGCCGAGAAGCGGTTCCATGATGACGGCCGGAATTTTGCGTTTGGCAAGCTCGTTGTAGAGATACTCGGCGTTGGTGTTGCGCGGATTTATCTCCTTCGCATGTTTCCAGTCGAGATAGTTGAGCTGAATCTGCACGAAGTCCCATTTGTATTCATCGTGTTTCGACAGGAGGTAGTCAAACACTTCGATGTCGCCGTGGTAAGAGAAACCGAGGTTGCGGATGCGTCCCGCCTCACGTTCCTTTAGCAGGAAGTCGAGCATTCCGTTGTCGATATAGCGGCCGTTGAGCGCCTCCATGCCTCCCATGCCGATGCCGTGGAGGAGCAGATAGTCTATATAGTCCACCTGCAACTCTTTGAAAGAGTTGTGATACATCTCCATCGAGGCTTTCCGGCTCCATGTCGATGGTGAGAAGTTGGAGAGTTTGGTGGCGATGTAGATACTTTCGCGCGGATGGCGTTTGAGGGCTATTCCGGTGGCGCGTTCGGAGAAACCTTTGCAATAGGCAGGCGACGTGTCGAAATAGTTCACACCGTGGGCAATGGCGGTGTCGACGAGGCGGTTGACCGTTTCCTGGTCAATCACGTCGTTGCCGTCTTCCTTGATTGTCGGCCAGCGCATACAGCCGTAGCCGAGGAGCGATACTTTGTCGCCTGTCTTTGGATTGGTGCGGTATTCCATCTTGTCGGTGGGGATTTCGGGCAGTGCGGTCCGGTTTCCGGTCACAACGTTGCTCTTTGAGTCGCATCCGGCAAGTCCGACACCCAGCACTGATGCACCGATGCCCATACGTTTTAGGAAGTCACGGCGGTTGAGCCCCTTGTTATCTTCGTGTTTCATTTCTTTTTTCAGATTTGGTTGATAAGATATGCCCTATCAGATTGTGCGATGGACTTCATGGCCCTCCACATAGATGGCGCTGAACGGACGTGAGGGGCAGAGGTTCTCACAGGCTCCGCAGCCGATGCAACGTTCGGTGTTGACGACGGGAATCTTCACGGAATCCGGATTGGATGCATCGGACGGCACCATGCTTATCGCTCCTGTCGGGCAGTGGCGCGCACAGTTTCCGCATTCGACGCCGTCGGTGAGCGGCACGCAGTTATCCTTGACCCAGACAGCGTGGCCAATCTGTGTGGCCGACTTTTCAGCTGAGGTGAGCGGACGGATTGCCCCTGCAGGACAGACTTCCGAGCATTTCGTGCATTCCGGTCGGCAATAGCCACGCTCGTAGGACGATTCCGGTTGCATGAGTGTCAGAATATCGGTCGACGGGCGGAGGACGCCGTTGGGACACACGGACACGCAGAGCTGACAGGCAGTGCAGTGAGAGGCCATGTTGCGCAGACTGACTGCTCCCGGAGGAACGATGCGTGTGTGGCGCACGGGTATCTTTTTGTCGGCTATGACGGCCAGACCGCCGTCCACAGTCTTTTCCTGAGCTTTGACGGTGGCAGTAGCCGCGATTGTGGCTGTCACTCCAAGGAACTGTCGTCGCGAGGCGTCGGTTTTGGCTCCGTCGCCGGCAAGTGTCGGTTCTGCTGTCGTGTCGGCCGGGGCAACGGTACGGCGGCGGGTGTAGGATATGGCACCCTGATGGCATTTCTCCAGACAGTCCATGCAATCGACGCAGCGGGAATAGTCGATCGAGTGGGTCTTGCTGTCAATACATGCGGCCTTGCAATTGCGGGCGCAGAGTCCGCAGCCGTTGCATTTCGAGGTGTCGATGACAGGTTTGAACCAAGAAAAGCGCGCGAAGAAGCCGAGAACTGTGCCGACAGGGCAGATGGTGTTGCAATAAGTGCGTCCGTTGCGCCATGCAAGTATCGCAAGGATGATGAGTGTAACGGTGGCGACTGCGAGGGTGGCAGTTCCGCGCATCCATATATCCACGTTGGCAAAGGCGTAGCTGTCATGCTCTTCCGCCCATCCGGCAAGAAGGTTGTTGCCCCACTGCCAGAGGGGCGACAGGAGGCTCTGGACCATGCGGCCGTAAGCGCTGTATGGTGCGAGAAGCGCGACGAGTGAGCCTATCCCCAGGATGATACCGGCTGCCATTATGGCAAGCATTGTGTAGCGTAGGATGTTTTTTGCAGGGGAGTAGCGGTAACGGTTCTTGCGGGCTTTCTTTCCGAGCCATCCGAAGCCGTCCTGCATTATTCCTAACGGACATATCACCGAGCAATACAGTCGGCCGAATAAAAGGGTGAGCACTATCAGCCCGGCAATCACCCCGACGTTAAGGGCGAGGAGCGCGGGCAGAAACTGAATTTTGGCCAGCCAGCCGAACCATTGGTGGACGGTGCCGGTGAAATCGAGGAAAAGCAAGCTTATCAGCACGATTACAGCCACGGCCACTGTCTGTCGTAATCTTTTGAGCATAAATTATTGCAAGTTTTTGGATTTACACTTGGTTTATCGTTGATTCTTTGGTATTGATATTGATGCTTATTGTCCGGTGCTGCTATTGTATGTGTGATGAACCCTCTTTGTCCGTTTCTATAAGCGGATTTTTGTAAGCAAATGAAACTTAGAGCAATCAATATTGCAAATTTAAGATAATTATTTTAAACTTCGATAAAACAAAACCCGCGATAACTTACCAATATTACGGTTATTGGTGCATTTTTTGCCTTTGAGCTTGGAATAGATGCTTAGAAGTAAATCAGGAAGTCCCCTTCCCAAGTCGTGTCAAATGTTATGGTCCCGAAGCCGTCGCCCACAACAAGCATATTGCCCTTGATTATTGTTTCCCGGTCGCGGGTGTAGCCCACGGTAAGACCAGAGGTCCGGCTTATTCTGTTGCCGTTCCGGTCGAAGGCTGTTATTGTAAGCACTATTTCTTCCTGAGTGTCGCTGGCAAAAATCATGTCGCTGGCAACTGCCACTTCGTCACCATCAATCAGCGGTCTGTTTCTGTAGCTGTGGCCCGCATCGGCAGTGTTGTATCGTCCGAGCGGGATGTTAAGGGAGTTTGGAACGAAAAAATTGTTGCTGACCTCAATCTCAAGTTCTTCAAGAGGCAGGTATTTTGAAGGGTAGCGTTTTGAAAGTGCGATATACGTCTGCGCATCATCTGTCAGTATGCGGTATGCGGCAAGAGGTCTTTTAAGTTTGATGTCGACCGGAGTGACGCACTGGTTGTGGGTCACGTCCTCAATCCTTGCGTATGCCGCATCCTTGTAGCGGTAATTGTCGGGACGTATGTCATGAAGCATGGTTACTGCGCTGAAACTTTCCGTGGAATAGAATGTGTCGTTCTCCGGGTCTCTGCCTGAAACGAAGTCGCTCCACACCATGATGTCATAATTCCCTTCATCAACTGTAAGGTCCAGAACCACAGTGCCGTCCGGCGGTATTGGCGTGAACGCGCACTTGCGCATGACCTTTTCTCCGGTTGCGGTATCATACAGTTCAACTATGCAGCGTCTTGAATAGGCTTCGGCTCCTCTGAATTCCTGATAATCAGGTGTGAGCTTTGCCGATGGAAATTGGATGTGGAGCCTAAGAGTGGTGTCGCCTACGTCATGCGAAAGTATGCATCCCGAAAATAGTGCGCAGACAATCAACCCCGCTATTGTCAATACCAGGATTTTGTAAGTCTGTGTCTTCGATGTTCGCATATATTATTAGGTTTGGAAAGCTATGCTTCGCAGAATGTTGCGGAGAGGTCAGATGTAGATATGTCGTAAAGTTTGATTCAATATGTCGTACAGCCATTTTTGTACGTTTCTATCCATAAATCAATTTTCTTGTTTCGTTTAGTTCTTCTCTAAAGTAAGGATTTTTTACGGCACTGTCGTCTGTGATGTCGATTTTTCTGTTCAGAAGGCATTCAAGCGCATCCTGAAAGTCGAAAAAATTATCTGCCGATTCAAGTAAAGGAATATTGTCCCAGTCAAAATCAACGCAGAAATCCACATCGCTATTCTTGTTGAAACGTGGCGTGAGAATTGAGCCGAACACCCACAGTTTCTTTACATGAAAGCGTTTGCATATCTCGATGATCTTCTCAAGATTTAATTCTATTAGTTTCATCGTTGTTCCGTTTTTGTTCCGGTTTGGAATTGCAAATATATAAATAAAACGCTGAAATAGATGCGTTTGTGTGAATTATTTCGAAGCGAGGCTTAAACAGGACGTTCCGGAAGTGAAAAAGAATAGACTATAAATCAGTGTTTTATAGGGTATTGCTTAGAATTCGGGTGGATTTAATGTTGTTTGGGGGTGGCAATGCTTGCTATGTGTATTTTTCAGTCAGGTTTGCTGTGATGATGTGGATGATGGGTTGGTGTATGTCCGGATAGAATGCCCTTGCATGAGATTCATAACCTTCTGGACCAACAACGATATCTTGAATGTTCAGCTTTAAATCTTTATGGATTGCAGATACTCTATCATATAGTCTGTTGAATAAACGCCAACGGTAATTTTGTGCCTCAGCACCATCTTTTATCTCTTCTCCGGAATTATTTTCAAACGGATCTGTTGAACAAATAAACGTAAACACTGCGTTAGGATGCTCACGGACGCGTTCTAATAGCCATTGGTTCATAGCAACAAAAGCTGTGTAAGCGAGTCCACGGTCCATATCGGCTTTTTCAATTGATATATCTGCAATTTCTGTGGCTGAGTACTCCGGAGGTATATTCAGAACCTCTTCTTTATACCTCCGGTCATGAAAACAAAGGGCCACCAATTAAATGGTTGCCCTTATTATCCGTAAAAACTTTTTGATACAAGTTGTTCTACCATGTTTATGGTTACTTGCAACAAAGAGCTTTAAATTGTGCTCGTAATCTTTTCATGCGCTCCCTCTTGTCGTCTTGAGCCTTCTGAATGAAAGCGACCAATTCCGCAGAGGGGTTCGGAATTCTGATAGTGTTTGTCGTTTTCATACTGTATAATTTTTTTGATTTGTGCGAAAATAATACAAATTTCCGGTTTATTCAAGTATTATTGTGTCAATCCGAAAATCCGGTTTATATTGCGATGAAAGATGAAAAGAGATACTAACGAACAAAATAATCAAAAGCAACAGAAGTTTAATTTGCTTGAAATTAGTCTTTTGTATCTTCTGACATTTTGTCTTTCTGTACCCTTTTCAGATGTTTAAGATTGGATTGTATTCCGGATAATATCAAAAAAATGGGTTTAACTCGTTGAGTTAAACCCATTTGTCTGAAAATTGTCGGGGTGAGAAGACTCGAACTTCCGACCTCCACGTCCCGAACGTGGCGCGCTGCCAACTGTGCTACACCCCGAACAATCTAATGCGTAACTTGGCATTTTGCGACCACAAAGGTAGTAACTTTTCTAATATCCTCCAAAAAAACTTTTGCTTATAGCATAAAAAAGTTTCATTGCATGTCAAAACCGGTGTCGTGATGGGCTGATTTGCATGTCGATTTGTATGTCAATTATGGCATTGCGGCGTTGCTGTCGCGGAGGTGGCGACAGTTGCGGCTTTATTTTTTTACGGAGTAAACCGTGTGGCAGGAGCGGACGTTTTAGTAGTATGATGGAATGATTCCAATGATAATTCTGGAGTCGGGCATCCTGAAAACCGTAAAAATTCAAACTCTACTAAAAACTTTGATGATGGCTCCCCTTGACGAACGCACACTCTTACTTTGGTTAGGAATTGTATTGCTGGTGATTCTCGTGACTGTGACCGGTATGCTTCTTAACAGGTTCTTTACTTATCGCGCCCATCGCCGGGCTCTTGACGCATTGAAACAGCGCCGTATGCCGGAGGCTTCGCAAAGCGTGAAGCAGCCATTCCTGTCGTGACCTCGTCCGCGGGTAGTCATCGTCCGATGATTGGTCTGAATCAGCTCACAGCATTGACCGCAGTATGTCGAGCGATTTAAGGCTGCGCATGGAGACGTAGTGGATTGAATAATATTCGAGCATGGCATCTATGATTGCGTTACGCTCGGTGCGGTTGAACCGGAACCGGTGCATGTTGGCGAATGTCATGCGTGAAAGCAGCATGGCCACTGCCGATTCTTTCGGTGGAAGGAAGCGCCGGTGGAGCGGCATGGTTTGCCTCCATCGTCCGTCGGCGAGGTCAAGGATGCTCCCTTCGGTGAATGTCGATGCGTCAGGCTCGATTCCGAGGTGACGCGACAGATTGAAGAGGAAACAGATGTGAAAGTTTGCGGTGCGGGCGGCATCAGCGTTGTCAAGACATCGGATGGCACCGACAAGAAAGTCGAAGAGGGCTGCATCCGGTTCGCCCCCCTGAAGGGTCACCGCAAGGACTTCGGCAAGAAACATCGCCATCATCTGTTTGACCGGATCAGAGTGGAGCGACGACAGCGCCACGCTCTGCGAGAGCTGTCGCAAGGGGAGGATTTCCCTTCCGGCACGAGGTTCGCTCATGCATTCGACTATGCCGAGCGACATGCACAGGGCTTTTGCTCTGGCTGCGCCTTTCCCTTTTCCGGCAGGTAAAGCAAACGACACCCGACCAAGCTCACGGCTGTAGGCCGTGAGGATGGTTTGGGTGTCGCTGTATTTTGTGGCCTTCAATGCCACAAGGTGAAGGATCATTCCGACGTTTTTAGAAAATCTTGCCTGTCAGACGGAATGTGAGGGTGGGGTATACCTTGAGGTATTTGATGTAATCCTTGAAATCATTGTCGGCTTCGTATGCGAGGTCTTCAAGGTCGCCGGTTTCTGAATATACCTGAGGTTTACCTTCGAATTGTGCACCAAGCTCAAAGTTAAAGTTGAGAAGACGTTTGGGAATTGCGCGTCCCCAGCCGATTCCGAGGTACGGGCGGAAGCTTTTGACCTTGAGGCCGCCGCGCACGTTGCCATCCTTGTCAACGGGAATCTTGTAGTCGCCGATTTCGATTGATGCGTCGTCCATGTTTTCGAGGGCTGCGCTGTGGCCCTTGATTTTGATGAGCTTATTGCCTCCGAAATAGCCGCCGGCAGCGATAAAGAATGAGCCGTGGGGGAAGGGGTAGATGTTGAAGATTACGGAACCTTGCGTACGGCCGAGGGCACCTTCGACATCGACAGATTCAGACATCTGTGTGGGCACTCCGTTGATTGTTGTAGAGAAGTCTGCGTCGACATCAGTATTGAAAGTGATGTTGGGCATGAAGTGGACACCTGCGCGGAGAGAGATGAAGCGGGTGATGGGGGTTGCGGCTTCCACGCTGATACCGTTTGTGCCCACGCCTACACCAAGACCGAGGTGATTGAAGATTCCGAGTGAGGATGTGAAGGGCGCGGGGGCGGGTGACGCGCACATAGCACAATGGTCAGCGGCATTTACGGCAATGCCTAATGAAGCAGCGCCAACAAGAAGTGATGCAAGAAATTTTTTCATAATATTGGAACTTGTTTTGTAATGAAATTGGTTATCAGAGATTGGTTTTTATGAGAATAATTGAAGGTTTAAGGCTGATTTGACTTACACCTTATTATATAAAGAAGAGCGTCTGTTGGTGCGAATTCTTTGGGCGTTTATTCTCTGTTTTGATGCAAAATTAGGCAAAAATGGGCAGAATATCAAAAAATATCTTAAAAAATTTGTTTGGTTCAAAAATAGTGCTTAACTTTGCAATCGCTTTTGGGAAGGCCCATTCGTCTATCGGCTAGGACGCAAGATTTTCATTCTTGAAAGAGGAGTTCGATTCTCCTATGGGCTACAAAGAAGACTTAATCAAGAACAAAAAGATTTAAATTAACCGATGGCAAATCATAAATCATCACTTAAGAGAATTCGTCAAACCGAATCCCGCAGACTTCGTAACCGTTACTATGCAAAGACTGCCCGCAACGCCGTTCGCAATCTTCGCAAACTGACTGACAAAGCTGAGGCTGAAGCAGCTTTCCGCAAGGTAGGCGCCATGCTCGACCGTCTCGCTTCCAAGAAGTCAATCTCTAAGAACAAAGCTGCCAACCTCAAGAGCAAGCTTGCTCACCACATTGCAAAGCTCGCCGCTTAATCCGGAAGGCTTCTTGAAGATTTTTCCGACAAGCTATCTTGGTTAAGGAAGGGCCCATTCGTCTATCGGCTAGGACGCAAGATTTTCATTCTTGAAAGAGGAGTTCGATTCTCCTATGGGCTACTGAATATCACCGGTCATATTTCTGACCGGTGATATTTTTTTGCTTCCTTACAAAAGATTGCACATAATGTTGATGGTCGTGCATTTTCTTTCGATTTTTCATCGGAAAGCGGGCTGAGATGAAAATACTTTGCTAAAATTTTGTGTTTTACAACATATTATCGTATTTTTGCGGATAATTTTAACAAATTCATAGGTTCGCAAAGATATGAGTTTCCCTTTGAAAAGCGCAGCAAGCACTGAAGGACGCCGAATGGCAGGCGCCCGCGCACTTTGGCGTGCGAATGGCATGAAAGACGAACAGTTCGGAAAACCGATAATCGCAATCGTCAATTCCTTCACGCAGTTTGTCCCCGGCCACACCCATCTTCATGAGGTCGGCCAGATTGTAAAGCAGGAAATCGAGAAGCAAGGATGCTTCGCTGCCGAATTCAACACAATTGCTATTGATGACGGAATCGCCATGGGTCACGACGGTATGCTCTACTCTCTCCCGTCGCGCGACATGATTGCCGATTCCATCGAATATATGGTCAATGCCCATAAGGCCGACGCAATGGTCTGCATTTCCAATTGCGACAAGGTCACACCGGGTATGCTCATGGCCGCAATGCGTCTCAACATCCCCGCGATTTTCGTTTCGGGCGGTCCGATGGAGGCAGGCGATGTCAACGGTCGTGCCGTTGACCTTATCGACATCATGATTGATGCCGCTGATGAGAGTGTGAGCGATGATGCCGTCACCGAACTCGAACAGAAGGGTTGTCCGACCTGCGGTTCATGCTCCGGCATGTTTACAGCCAATTCGATGAACTCCCTCAACGAGGCCATCGGGCTTGCGCTTCCGGGCAACGGCACTGTTGTGGCTACCCACATCAACCGTCTGCAGCTTTTCAAGAAGGCCGCCGACATGATTGTCCGCAACACTTACGCCTATTACCGCGACGGCGACGAGAGCGTGCTTCCCCGCAATATCGCCACACGTCAGGCCATGCTCAACGCCATGACGCTTGACATCGCGATGGGTGGTTCGACCAACACGGTCCTTCATCTTCTTGCGGTGGCCCATGAGGCAGGTGCCGATTTCACTATGGATGACATTGACGCGCTTTCGCGACGCACCCCTGTGCTCTGCAAGGTTGCTCCCAACTCCCACTACCATATTCAGGATGTGAACCGCGCAGGCGGTATCCTATCCATCATGAAGATTCTTGCCGATGCAGGTCTTGTCGACGCAAATGTCAAGCGCGTCGATGGCATGACGCTCGCGCAGGCAATGGATCATTATGCCATCGGAGGCAAGGATTTCAATGACGCTGCCGACGAGCTCTGGAAGAGCGCGCCCGGCATGAAGCGTACCACCGAACTCGGCAAGCAGATGAGCTACTACAGCGAGCTTGACACCGACCGTGCCAAAGGTTGCATCCGCGACATGGACCACGCCTACGTCAAGGATGGCGGTCTCGCTGTGCTTAAAGGTAACATCGCTCAGGACGGCTGTGTCGTCAAGACCGCAGGTGTCGACGAGAGTATTTTCCGCTTCAGCGGACCCGCCAAGGTGTTCACTTCACAGGAAGCCGCCGTCGACGGTATTCTCCGCGACAAGGTCAAGAGCGGCGACGTGGTTGTCATCACCTACGAAGGCCCCAAGGGTGGCCCCGGTATGCAGGAAATGCTTTATCCCACCTCCTATATCAAGAGCAAGCATCTCGGCAAAGAGTGCGCGCTCATCACTGATGGACGTTTCTCCGGCGGAACCTCCGGTCTCTCCATCGGTCACATATCTCCCGAAGCTGCCAACGGTGGCAATATCGGACTTGTCAAGGATGGCGACATAATTGAAATCGATATTCCGGGACGCAGCATCAATGTCCGCCTCACTGACGATGAGCTTGCCGCCCGTCGCCGGGAAGAGGAGGCTCTCGGAAACAAGGCATTCACTCCGCGCGACCGTGACCGCAAGGTATCACAGGCACTCCGCGCCTACGCCTCGATGGTGACTTCGGCCGACAAGGGTGGTGTCCGTCATCTTGACGATTGAGAGCTGCAAAAACGATACTATTAAACAGATATTATACACACGAAATATCACAACCACGACTCTTTATGAGCGAACGAATCACAGGTTCAGAGGCTATCTGCCGCGCGCTTGTCGCTGAAGATGTAACGACAATCTTCGGCTATCCGGGCGGACAGATTATGCCCTTTTACGACAAACTTTTTGACTTTTCCGATCGGCTCAACCATATCCTGACACGTCATGAGCAGGGAGCTGTCCATGCCGCTCAAGGCTATGCCCGTGCATCCGGCAAAGTCGGTGTGGTGACCGTAACCTCCGGCCCTGCAGCCACCAATATCATCACCGGTGTGGCTGATGCGAATGTCGATTGCACACCTCTCGTTGTCATAACGGGTCAGGTGGCTGTCAATTCGCTTGGCACCGATGCTTTCCAGGAAACCGACGTGATGGGTATCACTCAGCCTATCACAAAGTGGGCCTATCAGGTGCGCAGACCTGAAGAAATTCCATGGGCGGTGGCACGTGCATTCTATATCGCCTCTACAGGCCGTCCAGGTCCTGTCGTGCTCGACATTACCCGCGATGCTCAGGTGGGTACACTGGACTGGGATTACAAGAAAATCAACTATATCCGCAGCTATAATCCGGCTCCCGAGCTCCTTCCCGGAGATGTCCTTGCTGCGGCCTCGCTTCTCAACCGTGCGGAATCGCCTATGATTATCGCAGGCCACGGAGTGATGCTCTCGAATGCCGAGGAGGATCTGATAGCACTTGCCGAGAAAGCCGACATACCGGTTGCCTCGACACTGCTCGGACTCTCGTCGATTCCCTCTGACCATCCCCTCAACAAGGGCATGGTCGGTATGCACGGCAATATCGGTCCGAACATCAACACCAACCGTGCCGATGTGATTCTCGCTGTCGGTCTCCGATTCGATGACCGCGTGACAGGTGTGGTGAAAAATTATGCTCCTCAGGCGAAGATAATACATATTGACATCGACTGCGCCGAGTTCAATAAAAACGTCAAGGCCCACACTACAATCCATGCTGATGCCGGAAAGGCTCTCAAAGCCTTGCTTCCGCTTGTCAACAAGAGCAAACACACTGAATGGCTTGCCACATTTGACAAACCTGAGGAGGTGGAGCGCACTGAAGTGATGAAACGTGAGCTTGAACCGGACGACATCGCTCCCGACGGAGCAATGCGTATGGGTGAAGTCGTGCGCAAAATTTCTGAAGCCTCAGGCAACAAGGGCATACTCGTCACCGATGTTGGCCAGAACCAGATGATGGCTGCCCGCTATTTCAAATACACCCTTCCGAAGAGTGTCCTGACCTCGGGCGGTCTCGGAACGATGGGCTTCTGCCTTCCGGCTGCTGTCGGAGCTAAAATCGCCTGTCCCGGACGCGAGGTGTTCGCTTTCATGGGCGACGGAGGTTTCCAGATGACCATGCAGGAACTCGGAACCATGCTTGCCTACAATATCGGCGTTAAGGTCATCATCCTCAACAACGACTTTCTCGGAAATGTGCGCCAGTGGCAGGCGATGTTCTACAACAACCGCTTCTCGGCTACCCCGATGATCAATCCGGATTTTGTCACAATCGCCAATGCCTACGGTTTCCCGGCAGAGCGTGTGGCTACCCGTGCGGAACTTCCGGCTGCGATTGAGCGCATGATGGCCCATGAAGGTACTTATCTTCTCGATGTCAATATCGACCCTGAGGATATGGTCTTCCCGATGGTGGTTCCCGGCGCAGCGGTCGACGACATTCTTATCAACACGACAACCAAGTACGAGGGCTAAGTTCAAAGATATTATGGAAAAGAAACTTTACACGATTTCGGTCTTTACCGAAAACCAGGTCGGTCTTCTAAACCGAATCTCCATCATATTCACCCGACGCGGCCTCAACCTTGAAAGTGTTTCGTCAAGCGCAAGCTCCGTCCACGGCATCCACAAGATGAATTTCACCTGCACCTCTGACCGCGAGACAATCGAGAAGGTCATAAAGCAGATTGAAAGATGCATCGATGTGCTCCGCGCCTATTTCTACACCGACGATGAAATCGTCTATCAGGAGGTGGCGCTCTACAAGGTGCCGACCCAGAAGTTGCTTGACGAGAAGGATTTCGAGAGAATCATCCGCGTCCACAACGCGCGAATTCTCGAACTGACCCGCGAATATACGATTCTTGAAAAGACAGGCCACGAAAGCGAGACTCAGGCACTCTACGAGCTTCTTGCGAAATACGGCATCCTGCAGTTCATACGTTCGGGACGCATCTGCATCACCAAATCGCCCACCGAGCATTTCACCCACTATCTGACCGAGCAGGAACTGCGCCGTCAGCAAATAGAAAAGAACTGAAACATGGCGCAGAAGCTTTACACTACAGAATTTTACCTCACAGCCTCCGAGGTCAATGCCCAGCGCGAGATGCCACTCTCCCGTCTGGTCACCACCCTCATCGACACAGCTACGGACCATGCCAATCTTATCGGTATCGGTTTTGACAGGATGATACGCGAGGGAATTTCCTGGGTGCTCAGCCGTCTGACCATCGACATGCCGGAGATGCCGACCGTCAACCGTGCCTATCGTCTGTCGACGTGGGTTGAAAGTGTCAGCAGGCTTTTCTCGGAGCGTGTCTTTGAGATGACCGATGTGGAAGATGGACGCATCATCATGCGCGCCCATTCCACATGGATGGCAGTCAACATGACTACCCGCCGACCCGGCGACCTCACTCCGGTTTTCGATGGCCTTGATGTGGTCAATGACCGGAAGTTCGAAGGTGACAAGGGTGGAAAACTCTTGCCGGTGCAGAATCCCGAGAAGGAGCGGTTCTACCGTTTCGCCGTTTCGGATATTGATGTGAACCGCCATGTGACCACACGTCGCTACATTGATTTGATTGTCGATATGTGGTCGTTGGAACACTATGAGGCGATGCGCCCCAGCCGTTTTGAACTTGCGTTCAAGCATGAGGCACACTACGACGAGGAGGCCCGAGTAATCTCGGCACCCCACGAGGGTAGTCCGGAGGTGAGCGATGTTGAAATAGAGGTCAACAATACACCTTGCTGCCTTTCGCGTCTGCGCTTCACTTCAAGATTTTAAGAAAAAACAATATAACAAAAATATTTAATACAAGACATTATTTATGGCAAAGTTAAATTTCGGTGGCGTTGAAGAAACCGTCATCACACGCGAAGAATTCCCCTTGGAAAAAGCACGCGAAGTGCTTAAAGACGAAACAATCGCTGTCATCGGCTACGGTGTGCAGGGTCCCGGCCAGGGTCTCGACCTCCGTGACAACGGTTTCAATGTCATCGTCGGCCAGCGCGAAGGCAAGACTTACGACAAGGCTGTCGCTGACGGTTGGGTGCCCGGAGAAACTCTTTTCTCAATCGAGGAAGCCTGCAAGCGCGGAACAATCATCATGTGTCTTCTCAGCGATGCAGCTGTAATCTCGCAGTGGCCTACCATCAAGAAGCACCTCACACCCGGTAAGGCTCTCTATTTCAGCCACGGTTTCGCAATCAACTGGAGCGACCGCACCGGCGTGGTTCCCCCCGAAGATGTCGACGTAATCATGGTTGCCCCCAAGGGTTCCGGTACAATGCTCCGCATTCTCTTCAAGGAGGGTAAGGGTACAAATTCAAGCTTTGCCGTATATCAGGATGCCACAGGCCGTGCTCTCGACCGCACTCTCGCTCTCGGTATCGGTATCGGTTCAGGCTACCTCTTCGAGACTACTTTCCAGCGCGAGGCTGTCAGCGACCTTACCGGTGAGCGCGGTTCGCTCATGGGCGCTATCCAGGGTCTTCTCCTTGCTCAGTATGAGGTGCTCCGTGAGAATGGTCACACTCCTTCCGAGGCATTCAACGAGACTGTTGAGGAGCTTACACAGTCACTCATGCCGCTCTTCGCTGCAAAGGGTATGGACTGGATGTATGCCAATTGCTCGACCACCGCTCAGCGTGGTGCTCTTGACTGGATGGGTCCGTTCCATGATGCTGTCAAGCCCGTTGTCTATCAGCTCTACGAGAGCGTGAAGACCGGTCGTGAGGCTCAGCGTTCAATCGATTCCAATACCCAGCCCGACTACCGCGAGAAACTTGAGGAAGAACTCAAGGCTCTCCGCGAAAGCGAAATGTGGCGCGCAGGTGCAACTGTCCGCACCCTCCGTCCTGAAAACGCATAAATTCAGGGCTTGATGTTACAGTTGAAACCCTGATTATAGTCAGGGGTTGATCCAGAAGCACAGAAGTGCATAAGAAACAGAAGAATATAAGTACCTACAAGATTTGCAATTATCTTTGGATTACTTATATTCTTCTGTTTCTTATGCACTTCTGTGCTTCTGGATCTCTTTTGCAAATATAGCCACAGATAAATAGGAGATGGCTTTAGTGGCTTTTAAGGATTACCGGACTTTATTTCAGTCCTTTCTTCAGCCATGCACCGGAGATGAGGCGCCAGAGGAAGATTGCTCCGCGGAAGCAGAGTTCGACGCACATTGCCAACCACACTCCTGCAAGTCCCATGCTCGGTGCAAGGAGGGCGGCGATTGGGAGGCGGACAAGCCAGATGCTACAGAAGTTCATTGACGCGGGGATGATGGTGTCACCGACACCGATCATGACACCGTAGCTGACAATGGCTGCTGCAAACATCGGCTCGGCAAAGGCTTCAATGCGGAGGGCTTCAACGCCAAGTGTCTGAATTCCGGTGACGGGTGTCATAAGTTCCATCACCCACGGTGCGCAGACATACATCACCACTCCCATTATTGTCATGGTGACCATTCCGAGGCCGACAGTGATGTAGCCAAAACGTTTGGCAAGGTCGAGTCGCTTGGCTCCATAACTCTGCCCGACGAGTGTGGTGGCTGCATCTCCGATACCGTAGCCGGGCATGTAGCAGATGCTTTCTGCAGTCACTGCAAAGGCATTTGCAGCAATGGCCATGACTCCCAGGGGTGCGACGATTACAGTTACGGCAATCTGAGCACCACAGATGACGGCATGTTCGAGGGTCATCGGTGCTGAAACACGCAAGGCTTTCGACAGGACCGAACGTGTGGGGCGGAAGGATCCGGGATGGCCTGCGAGACGGATTGATTTTTCTTTCATGCACAGATACCACATCATGCTTCCCGCTGTGACGATTTCTGCGGAGACCGTGCCTAAGGCGGCTCCGA
This sequence comes from uncultured Muribaculaceae bacterium, assembly GCA_947381945.1. Lineage (GTDB taxonomy): Bacteria > Bacteroidota > Bacteroidia > Bacteroidales > Muribaculaceae > Duncaniella. The sequence goes on along the minus strand of CANCXM010000029.1, from coordinate 12,191 downwards.
GAACGCCAAGTCCGGCACCGGGAACACTCACAGCATGTCCGAGCAGATTGATTTCGCGTGAGGGGAAAATCAGGAAGAAGTTGAAAATCACGTCGAGGATACACATCATGACGTTCAGTCCTCCCGGCACTTTCATGTTGCCGACGCAACGCAGCATTGCTCCTCCCAGATAGTTCATGGTGAGGAGAGGCAGGGCGAGTACGAACACAAGGAAGTAGAGGGAGGCTTTGGAACAGACGGCATCAGTGCCACCGAGCCAATGGGGGAGGGGATAGGCTATGGCGGCTCCAATAATCACAACGGCAAGGCTGAACAGGAGACAGGCAACGATGGACTGGCGCAATACTTTCCGTGCTCCCTCGTGGTCGGAGGCGCCTATACGGTGGGCGACCTGTACGGAGAAGCCGACTGTCACGGCCGAACAGATGCCCCAGAACAGCCACAGGCTTGTAGAGACAAGGCCGACTGCGGCGGAGTCGTCAGCGCCAAGCCGTCCGACCATGGCGGCATCAATGTATTGCATCATGATGCTGGACAACTGTGCCATCATGGCGGGCCATGAGAGTTGAGCGGTGAGTTTCAGTTGCTGAAGGAAGTTCAATGGTGCGCCGGAGCGTATGAGTGAAATGTCAGACACGTTTTGGACTATTGTTTTCAGGATGGTAAATCGGTGTCCTGACGGACACCTGTCTATATAATCGCACATATACCCTGCACATCTACGCTGCGCTTCGATGTACAGGGTTACGGAGAAATCGGTGTCCTGCGGACACCCGAGGGACGCATTCGTCTGTGCATCTGCGCTGCGCTACGATGTGCAGGGTTACGGAGAAATCGGTGTCCTGCGGACACCCGAGGGACGCATTCGTCTGTGCATCTGCGCTGCGCTACGATGTGCAGGGTTACGAAGGAGTCGGTGACCTGCGGACACCCGATGGACACTATGATTGCTGTGTCGTAATTGGCTTTGCCGTAATGTGGCTTGGCTTGTCGTAATGTGGCTTAGGAGTGTTGGGAGAGGAGGTTGCAGATGCGTTCGAGGCCTTCTTCGAGGGTGTTGCGCGGGCAGGCTATGTTGAAGCGGACGTAGCCGTCGGTTCCATACATCACACCTGAGTTGATCCATACTCTCGCTTCGTCGATAAGGTGTTTGACGAGTGCGTCTGAGCCGATACCAAGTGCTGAGATGTCGACCCACGGAAGGTAGGTTGCTTCAAGTGTGGCTACCGGACACTGCGGCAAGTGGTTGAGCATATATTCGCGGAAGAAGAGGTAGTTCTCATGGAGATATGTGCGCAGGGCTTCGAGCCATTCACTTCCTTCGGAAGAATATGCAGCACGGAGAGCTACAACGCCGAATGGATTGACATCGCAGACTTCATTGATGTTGACCGCACGGTCGATGCGTGCACGTTTTGACTCGTCGGGAGCGATGATGTTGGCAATCTGGAGTCCGGCGATGTTGAATGCCTTTGACGGGGATACGCATACTGTGGCCTTCGGGTCGACTGTGCCGTAGGGTGTGTAGCGGTAGCCGGGCATTGTCAGTTCATTGTGGATTTCGTCGCTGATGACGGTGACGTTGTGGCGATGGCAGATGTCGCGGACTTTCTCCAGTTCCTCGCGAGTCCAGACACGTCCGGCGGGGTTGTGGGGATTGCAGAGGAGCATGAGGACGTTGGAAGGATCGGAGGCAAGCTGTTCGAGACCTTCGAAATCCATGTCGTAGGTGAATTCGCTTGAAGAGATGTCGCGACGGAGGAGAGGATTCTCAACGACTTTGCAGCCATTGTTGCGAATGGAGGAGAAGAAGCAATTGTAGACAGGAGTCTGGACAATCACTCCGGAACCCACGGGAGCAAGAGCCTTGATAATTGCGGAGAGGGCGGGCACTATGCCGGGGATATAGATGACATCGCTGCGGTCAAAGGTGTAGAGGTGACGGGAACTGAACCAGTCGATAAGCGCGTCATAGTAGTTCTCATCAACGTATGTGTAGCCGAAAACACCGTGGTCAACCCTGCGGCGCAGAGCATCGAGGATGCATGGAGCTGCCTGAAAGTCCATGTCGGCGACCCATAGGGGAATCACATCGTGACGTGAATCCCACTTGCAGGATCCGGTGCCGCGCCGGAGTACGATTTTGTCGAAATTGAAGTCTTGAGCCATAGTTTATTGTATTAAAAATTTTTCAGATTCCTATCCATTGTATATCCTGAGAAAAAGTTCAGGAGAAACAAAAGTAGTAATAAAAATTTAAATGCTTTTGTATCTCCTGAAGTTTTGTTCTCTTGTATTAAATACAATGATGGCTTGCTTCATTGAGAGGGTGCAGTCAAAGACCCTCTTAAACTTCTAAATTTCGGTTGTGATTTTGCAGTCGGCGGGGGCAAGCACGTTGGCATCAATGATTGTATCGCCGATGGAACGGGCTTTCAGAGAGCCGGTGCGAGGATTCTTTACGCTTGTAATGGCGGAGTTGACGGTTGCGGTGAGCGACGAGTCCTCGAAAGCGAGGTCTGCATCATCAGCCATTGTGCAATCCTCCATGATGAGGTTCTCACAGTAACAGAGGGGCTGGGTTCCGGAGATGCGGCAGCGCACGAGGCGTAGATTCTTTGAATGCCATGCGAGATATTCGCCTGTCAGCTCAGAGTCATAGACTGTGACATTTTCGGTGTTCCAGAATGCGTCCTTAGAGTCAATCACGGCATTGCGGATGACGACGTTGCGGCAATACTGGAATGAGTAGTTGCCCTGCTGACGGTAGCCTGCGATGTCAATGTCAGCGGAGTGCATGAACAGATAGTCGGCATTGGCCACCTCCACGTTGCGGAGTTTCACGCCACAGCAGTGCCAGAGAGTCTCCTGAGCGTCGGGGATGCGCACATTAGTAAGCGAGAGATTGTCCATCTCGCGAAACATTTTCGGAGCCTCCACGATGGTGTCGGTCATTGTGAGGTTGCGAGAATACCAAAGTGCCGCTCTCGCACCCGGAGTGAAGAGACAGTCGCGCACAACGAAGCCGTCGACATGCCAGAAGGGGTATTTACCTTCGAAACGGCACTTTTCAGCCACGATGTCGGTGCAGCATTTCAAAGCCGATTCACCTGCATGGACAGTCACGTTGACGAGTTTCAACCCGTGAGAGGCAAACAGCGGGCGTTCGCCTCCAAATTCCTTATCTCTAATCTCTTCCATATCTTTAATTCTTTCCATTTTAAATTCTTTCCATTTTAACTTAAACCCTGATTTGATTCTTTCACACTGCAAAAATACTCAATTTAAAGGAGAAAGAGGTGCGATAATGCAAAACGCGAAAGAAATGGTAGGAGAAACCGAAAAAAGAGAAAGTGAAGAGGGAGGGGAAAAGATGGTGGATGAGGTGTGGAGGGGGGGCGGGGCAGACTATTTGAACTCTGTAGTCCAGCCTCCGCCAAGAACTTTGTAGAGGTTGATGAGTGCAAGATATTCGTCGCGAAGAGCGTTGCTGACTCCGATTTGTGCATCAAAGTAGCGGCGCTGTGCGTCGAGCACATCAATGTAGTTGAGGGTGCCGGCACGATACTGGAGATGGGCCAACTGGACGTATTTGACTGTGGCATCGCGGAGTTCGACTTTGAGTTTGCCGTTCTCTTTCACGCGACGGTAAGTCTCCAACGCGCTGTTGACTTCAGTGAAGGCTGTGATTACAGCTTTTTCATAATCATAACGGGCTTGATCATAGACGGCTATCGCAGCCTGATATTTCCGCTTCTTGCGACCGAAATCGAAAACCGAACCGGTGATTGTACCGATTGAATATGTGAAGGGCGATTTGAAGAAATCGGCAAGCGCATCGTTCTCGAATCCGGGAGTGAATGCAAGGCGAAGATTGGGGAAACGGTTGGCGTAATTCACGCCCACATCAGCCATAGCTGCCGCCAGACGGCGCTCAGCAGCGCGGAGGTCGGGACGGCGTTCAAGCAAAGTGGAGGGGATTCCGGCAGGAAGTTTTTCGGGAAGGGTGATGTTGAGGGCGAGTTGGCCGCGTTCGAGAATCTCACGCGGATACTCACCCATGAGAAGAGTGATGGCGTTGCGTGCAACGGTGACCTGGCGTTCGAGGTTCGGGACGAGCGCGGCTGCAGATGCATATTCCACTTTTGCCTGCTGATAGACCGTCTCTGAGGTCAGACCGCCTTCGAAACGGATGCGTGCCTGTTCGAGCGATTCCTCGCGGGTGGCAAGTGTCTGACGGACAATGGCAAGCTCATTGTCAAGAGCGATAAGACGGAAGTAGGCGTAGGCAACTTCCGCTATGAGGGTCATGCGCATGGCGTGGAGGTCTTCGACAGATGCCTGAAAGCGGGCGGCTCCGCGTTTTTTTGCCCATGAAAGCGAACCCCAGAGGTTCATTTCCCAACTGACGGTGAATTTCAGGTCATATTCAGGATCTTTTGTGGTTCCGGAGCCGCCGTAGTTGTTCGTTTCGTAGTTCGCTCCGGCAAGGCCATTGATTTCTGGATAGAAATTGGCCTTGTCGATGCCGTAGAGATGACGGGCCTCCTCCACTTTTGCAGCCGACTTGAGAAGGTCGCGGTTATTGTCGAGGGTCAGACGGATGAGGTGGCAGAGAGTGGAATCTGCGTAGAATTCCCACCAAGCCATATCTGCCACACAGGCAGAATCGGATTCAAGACCGGGCATATAGGTTTCCGGCATAGTGATGTCGGCCTGCGTGAGATTTTTGACTCCCGAGCAGGAGGTGAGGGCAATGAGAGCTATAAATATATGTAGAAAGAATCTTGGTTTCATTTTTCAGCAATGGCTTTGGTGGCTTTTTTGCCACGGTGAGTCAATTTGTTGATGGCTACGAAGAAGAAGGGCACGAATACGATGCCGACGGTGATTGCGACGAGCATACCGAAGAATACGCCTGTGCCGATGTCGCGGCGGGCGGCGGAACCGGGGCCAGAGGCGAAGAGGAGAGGAAGAAGTCCGAGCATGAATGCAAGCGATGTCATGACAATCGGGCGGAAGCGCAGACGGGCTGCAGTGAGCGCGGCATGGACAGCATCGACACCCTTGTCGACTTCCTCTTTGGCGAACTCGACAATGAGGATGGCGTTTTTGGCCACAAGGCCCACGAGCATCACAAGGCCAATCTGGAAATAGATGTTGTTTTCCAGTCCGCACAGCCAGATGCCGAGATATGCACCCACTCCTGCAATGGGGAGCGAGAGGATGACGGCAAGCGGTACGCTCCAACTCTCATATTGGGCTGCGAGGAAGAGGAAGACAAAGAGAAGGGCGAGTCCGAGCACAAGACCGGTGTTGCCGCTTTCGTGTTTCTGCTGATAGGAGAGACCGCTCCATTCCACTCCGATGTTCTCAGGAAGTTTTTCGCGGACGATTTTTTCGAGAGCGTCCATGGCTTCGCCGGTGCTGTAGCCGTGGGCGGCCTCACCGGAAATCGTGGCGGAATTGAACATGTTGAAGCGTCCGATGGTGCCGGGACCGGTGGTGAAGCGGGAAGTGCCGAGGGATGAGATTGGGACCATGACATTGCCTGTTCCACGCACGAAGAAGAGGTTCAGATTGTCGCGGCGAGAGCGATAGGGAGCCTCCGCCTGGATATATACACGATAGATGCGGTTGAACATGTTGAAGTCGTTGACATATATCGAACCGGTGAAGGCTTTCATTGTCGAGAAAATATCGCTGACGGGTATGCCCTGCATTTTTGCACGGTCGCGGTCCACATCGAAGTAGAGCTGTGGAATGTCAGCCTGCATGGAAGTAGAGAGGTCGGCGATGGCTGCAGTCATTGATGCATAGTGGCGGAGAGTGTCGACGGCGTTTTGGAGGTCGGAATAAGTGGCATCGCCACGGGCTTCCAACACCATCTCGAAACCGCCTGAGCTTCCGAGACCCGGGATGATGGCCGGAGTGAAAACGAATGCGCGGCTTTCGGGATATTTTGAAAGTTCGTTGTGGATGCGTGTGCGGATTTCGGATATATCTTCGGTGGTGCGCTCATCCCAGGGCTTGAGTATGACTGTCATCTGCGAGTGGGCAGGATTTGTGCCTACACGGGGAGAGGAGCCGGTCACGTTGAGGACATATTTCACATCGGGGTCTTTCAAGAGATAGTCCATGGCGCGCTCGGTGACCTCACGGCTGCGTTCGATGGTGGAACCTTCGGGTAGTTCGAGTTCGACGGTGAAATATCCCTGGTCCTCCTGCGACATGAAGCTCTGCGGCATGAGGGAGTTCATGAGGTAGATGAACACAAGGGCGAGGCCGAAGGCCGTGTACATGCGTTTCGGATGATTGAGCACACGGGCAATTGTGCGGCTATAAGACTTGTTGCCACGGTTGAGCCAGATGTTTATGAGGCGGAAGATTTTTGCCTTTTTGTTTTTCGATGCGGGTTTGAGCAGTTTCGCACACATCACCGGCGAGAGGGTCAGGGCAACAATGGTTGAGATGATGACCGATACGGCGATGGTGATGGTGAACTGACGGTAGAGCTGACCGGTGATTCCCGGCAGGAAGCTTACGGGGATGAACACTGCGCAGAGCACGAGCGACATCGCGATGAGCGCGCCGCTGAGGTTGCTCATTGCCTTGGCCGTGGCCTCGTAGGGGCTGAGACGTTCGGTGTTCATGATGCGGTCCACGTTTTCAACGACCACGATGGCATCGTCCACGACTATACCGATGGCAAGAATCAGACCGAGGAGAGTGAGCATGTTGAGCGAGAAACCGAACATCAGCATCACGCCGAAGGTGCCGACGAGCGAAATCGGGACAGCGATGACTGGGATGAGGGTGGTGCGCCAGTTCTGGAGCGAGAGGAAGACCACGAGAATCACCAGCAGCAGCGCCTCGAAAAATGTCCGGTAGACGTGGTGGATGGATTCGGAAATATATGTGGTCATGTCGAAGGGAATCTCATAGCTTATGCCTTCTGGGAAGTTCTTGGCTATGTTTTCCATCTCCGCTTTGACGGCCTTGGCCACTTCCATGGCGTTTGCGCCGGGAAGCATGTTGATGTTGAGAACGGCGGCATTTCCTCCATTGATACCGCTCTCTGTCGAATAGCTCGACGCTTCGAGCGAGACACGGGCAACGTCGCGCAGACGGATGAGGGAGCCGTCGGGGCGTGCGCGGAGGACAATGTCCTCGAATTCAGCTACTGACGACAGACGGCCACGCGCGATAATGGGCATGGTGATGTCAATGTCGGTAGCGGGGGCCTGTCCGAGCGCACCTGCGGCCGACTCGCGGTTCTGGTCCTTCAATGCGCTCTGGATGTCCTGGACGGTGAGCCCAAGGTCGGCGAGCTTGTCGGGGGCGACCCAGATCTGCATCGCATAGTAGCGGCTTCCGACGTTGCTGACGCTTCCGACACCGGGAATACGGCGGATGGGGTCGAGGACGTTGAGAGTCGTATAGTTGCTGAGGTATACCTCGTCGAATTTCGGGTCGTCGGAGAGGATGGTGATGGTCATGAGGCGGCTGGCGGTCTCCTTGGAGACTGAGATACCGTTCTGCACGACTTCGGCCGGGAGGCGCGACTCGGCCATTTTCACTCGGTTCTGGATGTCGACGGCTGCGAGTTCGGGGTCTGTGTCAATGTCAAAGGTCACTCGGGCAGTGAAACCGCCTGAGTTTGAGCTTGACGATGACATGTAAATCATGCCGGGAGTTCCGTTCAGTTCCTGTTCGATGGGAGTGGCGACGGCCTGGGTTACGGTCTGGGCGTCAGCACCGGGGTAAGAGGCGCTGATTTTTACAACCGGAGGGACAATCTGGGGATATTGGTCGACAGGCAGAAGAGCCAGACCGATTCCTCCGATGATGAATATCACGATGGATATTACTATCGAAAATACCGGATGGTCAAGGAAAAAATTCTTCTTCATCTCAATCCTCCTTCTCTTCGGATATTACAACTTCCTTTTCAGTCTCGACAGTCTCCTTGTCCTTCTTGACAGGAGCGGCAACTGGGTTGACCTTCATGCCGTGGGAGAGTTTATGGTAACCCTCGACTACGATTTTCTCATTCTTGGCCAGTCCGCGCTCGACAATGGTTGTGTTGCCGACTTCGGGGCCAAGCTCGATGAAACGGCGCTCGACTATGCTGTCGGGGCGCACGACAAAGACGTAGGCACCACCTTTTTCAATGACAAGCGCTTTGGTCGGGACCTCGACGGCATCTTCGCGCACGTCGAGGAGCACTTTGACCTTGGTGAATTCACCTGGGAGAAGACTGTGGTCGGGATTGGGCATCTCGGCGCGGACAGAGAATGTGCCGGTCTTGGGGTCGACCTGCGGGTCGGCGAAGTCTACGATACCCTTGTGGGGGTAGACAGAGCCGTCGGCGAGGGTGATTGTGACAAATGAATTCCATTTGCGGGAGGGGTCGGAGCTGCCGAGGTTGACGTTGCGGTCCTTGCTGCGGAGATAATCCAGGGCTGTCATTGAGAAATCGACCCTTACGGAGTCGCTTTTCACAACTGTTGCAAGAAGGGACTTGCCTCCTGACGGGCCTACGAGCGTGCCGATGTCTGCCACACGTTCGGAAATGTAGCCGGAAATCGGGGAGCTTACTCTCGTATAGCCGAGGGTGAGCTCAGCTTGTGTGAGGTCGGCTTCGCTGACGATGACTTCTGCGTTTGCCGTCTCGTAGGCAGCGGTCGCGTTGTCGAGGTCGAGCTGTGAGGCTGCGTTCTGTGCGTAGAGTGGTTTGATGCGCTGCAGGTCGCGTTCGGCTTTCTGAGCTTGCGCACGGGCTTTGTTGAGCTGTGCACGGGCCTTGTTGACATGAGCCTTGTAAAGACGCGGGTCAATGATGAAAAGCGTCTGTCCTTTCTGTATGTAGGAACCCTCCTTGAAAAGCATACTTTCAAGGTAGCCTTCGACACGGGCGTGGATTTCGACGAACTGCTGGGCACGGATTCGGCCTACATATTCACCATATATATTTATATTGCCGGTCTCGACAGCTTCGACTTCGACTGTCGGGAGGGGAGGGACCTGCTGTTTTGGACGGAGGAAAAAGTAGACTGCTGCAACGATGATGAGTATTGCAAGCGCTATGACGAGCCAGGCCTTTTTCTTGTGGGGTGTGTGACCTTTCACTGCCTGAAAACCTGTTGATACTTTTGAACCTAATGATTCACCGATGTGATTAAAATTCATGATTAATGTGACGGATTAAAATTGCACTGGGGTGAGAACCTTTTAACAATAGTTAAACACATAAGTTTTGAGGAAAGTTGAGAAGAGTTAAGAAAAAGTTTGTTTGCGGGTGTTTGGATCGGTTGTGAAATACAGAATTGCTTGCACATGTTTTGATTATAATTGCCTGCGCATGATTGATTATATGCGCGTGATTGACGATAAATGTGTTTTATCACAATACAAATTTATAACTTTCCTTTGACTTGTCAAAGCATGTGTCAATGAACAGCGCGGATGTGACAATGAAGCACATTCCGGTCTGGAAAAATATGCTTTTGAGAGGGCTGAGGTCCGAAAAATAGGGCGAAAATGGTAATTACGGAAAAATTTCTGTAATTATTCGTTTTTTATTCCGTAAGTTGTTTGGACGGATTGAAAAAATCGCTATATTTGCCGATGATAACACAGCGGTGGAATCAGAGGGATTGTTGCCCGTTCCATCGCTTTGTCACATTTCAACAGTAAGTACATTTTTATCACGACAACTTTTTCCAAAATTATATTATATATGAAGAAGCATAATTTTTCTGCCGGCCCTTCTATTCTTAGTGAATACACAATTAAGAATACTGCCGATGCGATTATCAATTTTGCCAACACCGGACTTTCTCTTCTCGAAGTGTCACACCGTGGCAAAGAGTTTGTTGCCGTAATGGATGAGGCGCAGGCTCTCGTCAAGGAGCTTCTTGATGTGCCCGAGGGTTACCATGTGCTCTATCTCGGCGGCGGTGCCAGTCTTCAGTTCTGCATGGCTCCCTTCAACCTTCTCCGCACCAAGGCCGGCTATCTCGACACCGGTACATGGGCTGCCAATGCAATCAAGGAAGCCAAGATTTTCGGTGAAGTTGAAGTGCTTGCTTCTTCAAAGGAAGCCAACTATACCTACTATCCCAAGGGCTACACCGTTCCTGACGACCTCGACTATTTCCATATCACAACCAATAATACAATCTACGGTACCGAGCTCCGCAAGGATCCCGATGTGAATGTACCTCTGGTTGCCGACATGTCGTCCGACATCTTCTCCCGTCCCGTCGACGTTTCCAAATACGACCTTATCTATGCAGGCGCCCAGAAGAACCTCGGTCCTGCCGGTGCGACCCTCGTGATTGTCAAGGAAAGTGCGCTCGGCCATGTCGACCGCGTGATTCCGACAATGCTTGACTACCGCACCCACATCAAGAAGGGTTCGATGTTCAACACTCCTCCCGTACTTCCCGTATTCTCCGCACTCCAGACCCTCCGCTACTATAAGGAGATGGGTGGCGTGAAGGAAATGGAGAAGCGCGACCTTGCCAAAGCCGAGCTCCTCTACAATGCTATTGATGCGTCGAAGATGTTCGTAGGCACTGTCACCGATCCCGAATCACGCTCAATCATGAACGTCACTTTCGTAATGACTCCCGAATACAAGGAGCTTGAAAAGGACTTCGTTGATTTCTGCGCAGCCCGCGGTATTGTAGGCATCAAGGGTCACCGTTCAGTCGGCGGCTTCCGTGCATCGCTCTACAATGCTCTTCCCATCGAAAGCGTTCAGGCTCTCGTCGACGCAATGAACGAATTCGAGAAAACTCACTGATTCCACACATCACCCATACATAAATATATATAAGAGACCATGAAAGTCCTTATTGCAACTGAAAAACCTTTTGCAGCCGTCGCAGTCGACGGAATGCGTAAGGTCATCGAGGATGCCGGTGCCGAACTTGCCCTCCTTGAGAAGTACACCGACCGTCAGCAATTGCTCGACGCCGTGGCTACAGCCGATGCTCTCATCATCCGAAGCGACAAGGTTGATGCCGAAGTGCTCGCTGCCGCTCCCAATCTCAAGGTTGTGGTTCGTGCAGGTGCGGGATACGACAATGTAGACCTTGCTGCTGCTACAGAGCGTGGCGTGTGTGTGCAGAACACTCCCGGTCAGAACTCCAACGCTGTTGCTGAGCTCGTGTTCGGTCTTGCCGTCATGATGTGTCGCAATATGTACAACGGAACTTCCGGTACTGAGCTTAAGGATAAGACTCTCGGCATCCAGGCCTTCGGACAGGTTGGCCGCAACGTGGCCCGTATCGGTCGCGGTTTCGAGATGAATATCTCTGCGCTCGACCCCTATTGTCCTGATGAGGTGATGGAGGATGCCGGTGTTACGCCCGTACACTCGGTCGAAGAGCTTTACCGTACCAATAAGGTTGTGTCAATTCATATCCCTGCCACTGCAGAGACAAAGAAGTCCATCGGTTTCGACCTTATCGCTTCCATGCCGAAGGGTGGTCTTCTCATCAACACCGCCCGTAAGGAGGTGATAGATGAAGATGGCTTGATCCGTGCTCTTGAAGAGCGTCCCGACCTCAAGTATGCAGCCGACGTGGCTCCTGAGCGTGCAGCCGAAATCAAGGAGAAGTTTGGCGATCGCGTCTTCTTCACTCCGAAAAAGATGGGTGCGCAGACCTCCGAGGCTAATATCAATGCAGGCATCGCTGCCGCTCGTCAGGTTATTTCTTTCCTGACAACCGGTGAGGAGCGTTTCCGCGTTAACAAATAAGCATAGAGAAAAAGTTAAAATCTTTGATACTGCGGATGCGCATACAGAGCTTCGGCTTTGTGTGCGCATTTTTTTGAGATAGTGCGTGGTCGGGGATAGTCGAAGCTGAATGGGAAGTGCCGAATAAGTGTTTTAGATTAAATTTTATAGCAGTTTGGGCATTGTTTAGTAGAAAACTGTTAAAATTATGTTAAAACATCTATGAATATTTGGAGGGAATGTAGAAAGTGTCTACCTTTGCACTCGCTTTTGAGAAGCAAGCCCCACAGTGGTGAGGCGATAAAGATTGAAACGCTGAAAAGCTTGATTCGGTTCGCTGATGAAAAGTTAAAAAGATGTTAAAATCTCGAAAACGATTTGCGAGTCTCGAAAATTCGACGTACCTTTGCAAAGTTTTCCGCTGAACGCCTTGAGAGGC
>CANCXM010000028.1 GCA_947381945.1 uncultured Muribaculaceae bacterium | reverse complement strand
AAATATTTAGTTAAAAATACAAATTCGATTGTATGGCAACATAGAAGGTCAGAAGAAACATAAGGAATTTTTACTTAATAAGAGTGTTCTCCTATTATAAAAAGCCAATGTTTCTTCTGACCTTTTGACTTTATGTGCCATTCTCGTAGAAGAATCCTTCATGCGAAGGAATTTTTCCGGATAGGTCGTCAGATGATTTCGAGGTTGGCGGCGAGGCGTTGGCGGACCACTTCGTAAATCATGACTCCGGCAGCTACCGAGACGTTGAGTGAGCCGATATTGCCAAACATCGGGATGCCCACGCGGGTCTCACACTGCTTCATGGCCTCGGGAGAGATGCCAACATCCTCTGCGCCCATGACGATTGCAACAGGGTCACTGTAGTTACCCTCTGTATAGTTCATGTCCGACTTTTCGGTCACGGCAACAACGTTGTAGCCATTCTCGCGCAGGAATTTTGCAGCCCATGCGATTGAGGAGACCCTGCACACGGGGATGTGGTGCAATGCTCCGGCAGAGGTCTTGATGGCATCCCCACCAACCGAAACGCTTCCGTGTTCGGGAATCACGATGGCATCCACACCTGCACACTCACATGTACGGGCGATGGCACCGAAGTTTCTCACGTCGGTTATGCCGTCGAGCATGACAATAAAGGGAAGGATACCGGCTTCGTAGAGTTCCGGCACAAGGTGGTCGAGACGGTGGTAGGTGATGGCCGACATCATCGCAAGCACGCCCTGATGATTTTTTCGGGTAATGCGGTTGATGCGCTCGACCGGTACACGCTGTATGACTACCCTGTTTGCCTTGGCAAGCGCAAGAAATTCAGCGGCGAGATCGCCCTGAATGTCTTTCGCTACGAAGATTTTGTCGATTTCCTTACCGGCCTCGATGGCTTCCATGACAGCCCTGATGCCGTAGATATAATCGTTTTTTTCCATTATTTATATATCGTGGTTTTGGTTTTGAGTTCGTTTAGGGGGGTTGGGAGGAGGATGATGGGCGGGTTGAAGGCCATTAGGCAATCTAATATCGGACAGATCGGACTTTTCGGACTCGTCTGACCGGTCGGACTTGTCAGACGGTCTGAAATCTCCGGCGGGGGCTGGTCCTGCTATTTCTGCGAGAGGAGGCTGCGGGCGGCGGCGATTGCGGCTTCGTCAATTTCCGAGCCTCCGAGCATTGAGGCGATGGAGCGCACCCGCTCCTCATCGGTGAGGAGAGAGATGCGCGTATGTGTCGAATGTTCGTCGTCCTCCTTGTAGACGCGATACTGATGGGCACCCTTCGAGGCGACCTGCGGCAGATGGGTGATGGTCGTCACCTGAATCGTGCGGGAAATGTCGCGCATCATGACACCCATGCGGTTGGCCACATCGCCCGAAACGCCAGTGTCGATCTCATCAAAGATGATGCTCGGAAGCTGCATACTCGACGCGATGATTGACTTGATGGAGAGCATCAGACGCGAGATTTCACCACCGGAAGCAGTGGTCCCGACAGGCATCAGAGGCTGATTCTTGTTGAACGCCACCATAAATTCCACCACATCCATGCCCGTTGCGGTCATATCTGCAGGCGAGACACGAATCTCACAGCGGAGATTTTTCATGCCCAAAGGCATCGCCACTTCCGCGAGACGTTTGCCGAAACGCTCGGCAGCCTGCTTGCGCGCAGCCGAAATCTCAAGTGCGCTTTCCTTTGCGAGAGCCTTGGCGCGACGCGCTTCCCGCTCCAGTTCCTCAATCATCCCGTCGGAATTGTCGAGGGCTTTCAGTTTGGCACGGAGACTGTCGCGCAGTTCGATGAGACCGTCGGCATTCTCGACGTGATGCTTGTGGCAAAGCGAATATATGGCACTCAGTCTCTCCTCAATGGCGTTGAGGGTTGCAGGATCAGCACCGAGGTTCTCGTCGATCGACGAAAGGGTCGCTGCAATGTCGGAAATTTCAATACGGACTGACTCAAGACGTTCGCCGATATTGTCGGATGCCTCAAGCACTTCCTCAATCTCCTCACAAGCTTCAGCCGCACAATCAACCATGCCCAAGGCTCCACCCTCGTCGCCGTCAAGCGCTCCGACAGCCTTTGCGAGAGCGGCTTTGATAGTGCTCAGGTTGTTTAGGACATCCCTCTCGCGCTCGAGTTCAGGCTGTTCGCCCGGCTGGAGGTCCAGTTCTTCAAGCTGTTCGAGCTGATAGCGCGTGAATTCTTCATCCTCACGCGACTTCTCGACCCTCGCACGCATCACCTTAAGCCGCTTCACCGCCTCACGCAGCGAATTGTAGCGCAAGCGGTAGTTACGCAAGCGCCCTGCATTTCCTGCAAGCGTGTCGATGACATCAAGCTGAAAATCGGGAGTGGCAAGGAGCTGATTCTGATGCTGCGAATGGATGTCGACAAGGTGCATACTAACCTCACGCAATTTCACGAGCGGAACCGGCGAATCATTCACAAACGCGCGCGAACGTCCTGCCGGAGAAATCTCCCTGCGGAGGATGCAGCGCTCGTCGTCCCACTCTATGTCCTCGCGGAGACAGAATTCTTTCAGCGACGGATAGCCATCGACTGTAAAGACTGCCTCAATCACGCTCTTGGCTTCGGGATTGGTGACGACACGAGTGTCGGCCCTACTTCCCAATAGCAGCGACAAGGCTCCGAGAATGATAGACTTGCCCGCACCGGTCTCGCCGGTGATTACATTAAATCCCTCATGAAACCTTATGTCTATGAGGTCAATGAGCGCATAGTTCGATATGTGGAGTGATTCAAGCACGGATTTTGATATGATTAGAGGTTGGAGAGCTGTGTGAAAACAGATTTACAGTCGCAGGGGTTCACTGAGTGTCGCCCTGCTTGATTTTCTCAAGCCGAGTCTGTTCTGTCGGGAACATAGGCAAGAGAAGCTGATAGGCATGTTCACGTTCATCGGCCGGAGCCTTGGAATATATGTTGACCAGTTCATCGAGTTTCGCATCCTTGAACATCGAAAGGCCGACGGACATGGGGGCAACCTTGAAAACGTCGTTGAGTATGTCAAGCGCACCGTCAATCGTCTTCCTACCCTTATCCGGGCTGACCGACATCTGGTCGAGGCCCTGAAGATGATAAGTGTAATATAGGTCTCGGATGGTGCGGGTTGACGGGTCGGTGAACGAGGCCAAGACAGCCGCACGGTTTTTCGTATCCTCAAAAGCTTTCCACCCCGTCTCGCCAGACGACTGTCCTTGATGGACTATGGTTTCGAGGCGCTCGAAGAATTGGTCTCCTCCCCTCGGAGAGAAGGAGTCAAAATCAACAGCGAGGATGAGGTAGATATAGAAATTCAGTATCTGCGTCAACTGGCTCTCCATGCTCGTCTCGGAATACAACAACGGTTCGCCCTCCGTATAGGTGAAGGCGATGTTGTTGTCCTTGAAATTTATGAGCGTGGTCAGATAGGATGAATTGTAGACCGGACGGCTTGACTGCACCTGCAAGGTGCCTTCCATCGTGCCGGTCGACTCATCATACTTGGATATGGTGAAGAGCAGCGTACATTCGATTTTCTCGTTGGGAGAGAACTGAGCCGGAGTCCACCGCGTGGTGTTCACATATTCATTGATTGCCGTCTGCAAGGTCTCGAAAATGCTCTTGTTGGAGCCTTCGAGCTGCGCGGCATTGACCTCCACGCGACAGTTCAGCTCCTGAGCCTGCAGCACAGAGAAGCCGAGGATGGAAAATATGAGGGAGAGGATCAGTTTCATAGAGTAAGTATGGTATCGACAATGTCAGCGGCCACCTCTCGCTTCGGCTTCAGTCCGAAATCCTCGCGTGAGCCGTCAGCTTTGATGATTGAGACTTTGTTGGTGTCTGTTCCGAAACCTGCACCCTTGTCGCGCATGGAGTTGAGCACAATCATGTCGAGATTCTTGCGCGAAAGCTTCTCACGGGCATTGTCAAGCTCATGGTCTGTTTCCAGAGCGAAGCCTACGAGACGTTGATCCTGACGCTTCGAGCGGCCGAGTGTGGCAGCAATATCGGGATTCTTCACAAGCTCAATCACCGGAACTTCCGAATGTTCGCGCTTTATCTTGCGGTCAGCCACCTCTTTCGGAGCATAATCAGCGACTGCGGCACACATCACAGCGATATCGCTGTCAGCAAAAGCCTCCTCGCAGGCAGCAAGCATCTCTTTCGCAGACTCTACCTTCACCACCCGGACGGCGGGATGGCTGATGGAGAGCGACACAGGGCCACTGACCAACGTCACTTCCGCTCCGCGCGAGGCACACTCCTCGGCGAGGGCATAGCCCATCTTACCGGAAGAATAGTTGCCGATAAACCTCACAGGATCAATCTTTTCATGGGTAGGACCGGCTGTGATGAGTACTTTCCTGCCTTTCAAATCAGCCTTCTTCGAGAAATATGCTTCAAGAACAGCCGCGATTTTCTCCGGTTCCTCCATGCGTCCTTTACCGACGAGACCACTGGCAAGCTCTCCGCTTTCCGGCTCGATGATGATGTTGCCGTAGCTGCGGAGGAGATTGATATTGGCAGTAGTTGATGGATGGGCCATCATGTCAAGGTCCATTGCCGGAGCCACGAACACCTGCGACTTGGCCGAGAGATAGGTCGTCACGAGCATATTGTCGGCAATTCCGTGAGCCATCTTTCCGATGGTCGAGGCAGTGGCCGGAGCGATGACCATGCAATCAGCCCAAAGACCGAGGTCGACATGCGAATGCCACTCCCCGGTGTTGGCGGTAAAAAATTCGCTCACCACCGGCTTCTGGCTCAGCGACGAGAGTGTGACCGGGGTGATGAACTGTTTGCCCGCAGGGGTGATTACCACCTGCACCTCAGCCCCTGCCTTCACGAGCAGACGCAGAAGCGACACGGACTTGTAGGCTGCGATGCCACCGCAGATGCCCAATATGATATGCTTTCCGGAAAGAGCGCTCATTTCATGCGGAGTTTGATGCGGGTGAAGCAGTCCTTGGTATTCTGCGCGAAATCGCCTTTGAGAATCCAGTCGTAGTACGACGGATCCTTCTTGAACACCTCGACTACAGTTTTCCCTTTATACTTGCCGAAGTTGATAATCTCACGGTCATTGTCGTCCATGATGATACGGCCCATGAAATCCACGTTGCGGTTGGTGCGGGCAAACTTGCTGAGTTCCTCCATGTCGTTGGGGAGGTCGTCATAGCGGTCAAGCTGCGCCTTGAGCACCTCGTAGGTAGCGCGGGTGTCGGCATTTGCCGAATGTGCGCCGTCAAGCTCCTTTCCACAATAGAAACGGTAGGCAGCCACGAGGGTGCGCTGTTCCTTCTTGTGGAAAATCGTCTGCACGTCAATGAAGCGGGCTTTCGAGAAATCGAACTTCACACCCGCGCGCTGAAACTCCTGGTCGAGCATCGGAATGTCGAAACGGTTTGAATTATAGCCCGCGATGTCACATCCGGCCATCTCGTTTGCGAGCGAACGCGCAATCTGGCGGAAGGTCGGCTCACCGGCCACATCCTCATCGGTGATATGATGGACAGCGGTTGCCTCTTCGGGTATATGCATCTCCGGGTTGACACGGCGTGTCTTCTCTATCTCCTCACCTCCGGGAAGGACCTTGATGAGAGAGATTTCAACTATGCGGTCATGGAGAATGTCCACACCGGTCGTCTCAAGGTCAAAGAAAACGATCGGTTTCTTCAGATTCAGTTGCATCTGCTACTGTAGAGATTTTTTTGACAAATTGATGATTAGAAGTCTGTCACGTTCATCGGCATGAGGAGCATGGTCAGACGGGTGTCGGCCTTGTCCTCGGTCGGTATGATTACCGCAGGCTTCGAGGGGTCTGCGAGCTTGAAGATGATGTCTTCAGTCCAGAGCACACCTGCAAGTTCCGAGAGATACGACGAGCTGAAACCGACAATCATGTTCTTGCCGGTGAAATCAACCGACAGGTTCTCGACACCGGAAGTGTTGTATTCGTTGTCGGAAGCCTTGATGGTAAGACGTTCGGGAGTGATGTTGAACTTGATGAGACCGTGGCCTTCGTCGACGAAGAGGCTCACCCGACGGACAGCAGTGGTGAACTGATGGCGGTTGACAGTAAGAGTGAAGGGATTGTTCTCCGGGATGACACGGGTGTAGTCGGGGAAACGGCCCTTGACCAGACGGCTTTCAAAACGGAAGGTGTCAGTTTCGAAAATCACACCAATCTGCGGGTCGAGGGTGACAGTCACTTCCTCATCGCGGGTGAACACGCTGCGGAACACATTTGTCGACTTATTGGGAAGGATGAAAGCGCCCTGAATGTCGGGGGTAAGGCTCGAATCCTCGAAGCGGACAAGCTTGTGGGTATCGGTCGCCACGAAAACGAGCTTGTCGGGCTTGATGTCCCAATACACACCCATCATCTGCGGACGCAGCATATCGGTTCCGGCAGCAAATGATGTATACTCAAGACCGCGCAGAAGAGCCGAACCGGGAGCCTTGAAAGTCAAAGTGTTCTCCGACTGGTTACTGCGGTCGGGATGGGGATATTCAGCGCCCTTGAGTCCCATGAACTTGTAGGAACCGTTGGGGTGCGACATCTCGATTGCGAGAGTGGCATCGTCAATATCGAAATTCAGCTCCTGCTCGGGCATGACGCGCAGAAGTTCGACAATACGGCGGGCATCAATGCAGAACTCGCCTTCACCCTCCACATCCATGATGGGAATACGGCCACAGAGGATGTTCTCACCGTCACAAGCGGTGATTGTCAGCACATTTCCCTCGATTGAAAAGAGGAAATTATTAAGGATGGTCAGCGCGTTTTTAGCGTTGATAACCTTGCTGACCGAAGAGGCAAAATTATGAAGCGTCTTGCTTGGAACTGTGAATTTCATTGCTGATTTCTTTAGAGTTTTTATCCCACAAAGTTAGCATAATTTTTCTCAATACACAAAACGAAGCGCGATTTGAGCAGGGCAACCGCATCAAAATGCCTGAATTCGGACTAAAATTAGTAACTTTGCACGATTTTTTGTAGAAACATATATTTTTAAGAATTATGTGGGTAGGACTCGCTATCTTATCGGCTTTGTGCCTCGGATTTTATGACGTGATGAAGAAACTGTCGGTGGACCGCAACAGTGTGCTCGGCGTACTCTTCCTCAACACAGTCTTCGGTTCGCTTTTCATGCTTCCGGTTATTATAATCGGCATCTGTCATGGAAACTACGGTTTGGGCAACACCCTTGAAGGCCACGGCGCTATCCTGCTGAAATCAGGAATAGTGCTGTCGTCGTGGTTACTCGGATATGCCAGCATCAAACACCTTCCCCTCACCATCGCAGGCCCGGTCAATGCCTCGCGCCCTGTCATGGTGCTCGTCGGCGCGCTGCTCCTGTTTGGCGAACGACTGAATCTCTGGCAGTGGGCAGGCGTGATTCTCGGTTTCTGGTCGCTTTATTTCATCAGCCGTGTCGGAGGCAAGGAAGGATTCTCGCTGAAATCAAACAAATGGGTATGGATGGCCATAGGAGCAACCGCCATGGGTGCAGTCAGTGCACTGTATGACAAATATCTACTCACCCGCTACGAACCGCTCGAAGTCCAGGCATGGTATTCACTCTACCAGATGGTGATAATGGGCATAACCATCGGTCTCATCCTCAAAGGCAAAAAAGGAGGGACACGCCTCCAATGGCGTTGGACCATCCCGTTGATCTCGCTCTTTCTCACCGTTGCAGACATCGCCTATTTCTACAGTCTTTCAATAGAAGGCTCGATGATAGCCGTGGTTTCAATGATACGTCGCGGAAGCGTGATTGTGTCGTTCTTCTACGGTGTCATAGCACTCCATGAGAAAAATATCAAACTCAAACTCATCGACCTCACACTGCTGCTTATCGGCCTCACCTTCCTCGTCATAGGCAGCCTGTAGGCAACCGGATATTTATTGTATGAATTTACTGTCGCTTTTGTAGGACGCGCTGTAGCGCGTATGCCCGACGAAATACATCAGCGCATGGATAAACATAATGTAATGGCGCGTTAATGTTAATAATGAACGCGCCAGCCACCAAAAATGCCATTGGAATGCCATTCATTTCAATGGCATTTTTGAAAAACGGAGTGTGGTTTTCAGCAACGGGAATGACAGACTGAGAATTGAGCCATCCGTGACATTGGCGTGAATGTCACGTTCAATAGGCTCAAAAGAGGAGTCAATCCAATGCAAATCGTAATGGTCTTGAAAAATTGTCGGGCGCAGACGACCCTTGAGCATCATCGGTGACCAGCGGTCACGATAAGTCTCCGCGCCTGACACATATATAATGTCATAGCCGGTATCTTCTTCCAACTCATTGCCGGAGGCAGAACGGACAACAGCAAGCAGATAGCGACCACCGGGACGGGCATACTGCGGATCGTTCTCGCGGTCGAGATACTGCCAGTAGCCTTCGAGCGGGTCATCGGAATTTTTAAGATAGGCCGTAAGGCTATCCTGCGTCCATGCAGTAGCCAAGGTCTTCTGAGGCGAAAATGCGCTCTCCATCGAGACGGATGACAGAGTAAGTCTACCGTGACTCCACACTCTCAGCTCCACAGGCGCTTCCATCGGTCGTAATGAAACCGTGAATATATCAACCACGCTCTTTCCGCCACCCGAAACCGTCAGTTCCTGACTCTCGCGGTCAATGGTCAGACGGATTGTATTGTAAACGCCTGAAGAGGACTCGAACTGCGCCACATCCTTCTCATCCACCACCCTACCGCCGATAGAAGCAGTGAGCATGTTTACGCGTTTGTCGAGTAAATCCCCGAAAGCACTGTTGCCATGACGCAGCGTCAGCCGAAGCGTGTCACTGCCACCAATCAGGTCAATTCCCCAATAGGCCGTCGCAAGACCCGGTCGCTCCCCTATCCCGGCCATTGCTCCACGCACATCGACAAGCTGTGTCCCGACCGATGGGTCTGAGCCAAGGGATAGAGTGAGGAAAGAATCACGCAGTTCGACAGGCATCGGCATATAAAGACGTTTGGTCAACGTCCGCCCGCAGGCAGACATTGACCAAACTGAAATTATAAAAGCTGTCAGCAGTCCCGTCAGCATGACAGGAACCGGAGGAGAGACCGGAGGTTTCATCTTTTTTCTGTATTTCCTTCGTAATAATTGATATAAGCACGGTTGACAAGCCTGACGCCTCCCGGAGTGGGATAATCGCCGGAAAAGTACCAGTCGCCGGGACACGATGGAATCGCATCGCGGAGTCCTTCGAGGCTCTGGTAGATTATATCGACCTCAGCGCTGACCGAACCGTCGGCGGTGAGCATCTCCGCAATCTTGCGGGAAATATCCTCCTGAGTGAACGGAGCATAGATGGCTTTGACGCAGTTTCTCACCTCTATGTCGAGAAGCTTCTCCTGCGCCTTGCACTCACGGTAGGTCTCCTCAAGCACATTTTCCATCCCACGGTCCTTCAGCAACTCAACGGCTGCCCGGAAGGCGATGAACTCACCCATACGCGACATGTCAATACCGTAATAGTCGGGATAACGCACCTGTGGCGATGAGGAAACGACGACTATCTTGCGGGGATGCAGACGGTCGAGCATCTTAAGGATGGACTGCTTTAAAGTCGTCCCGCGAACAATGCTGTCGTCGATAACCACGAGATTGTCGACATTGTTTTCCACGATTCCGTAAGTCACATCATAGACGTGGGCTGCGAGGTCATTGCGGGAATCTCCCTCGGCAATGAATGTGCGCAGTTTTATATCCTTGATAGCCACTTTCTCCACCCGGAGGTCACGGTTCATGATAGCGGCAAGAGTCTCCGGCGTGAGGGTTCCCGCTTTCTGCGCATCAAGAATCTCCGCGGCCTTACGCTTGTCAAGTTCCGCCATCAGTCCACCTACCATTCCTATGAAAGCAACCTCGGCTGTGTTGGGGATGAACGAGAACACCGAATGGTCTAAATCACCGTCGATACTCTTCATGATTGCCGGAACGACGTTGCAGCCGAGCTGCTTGCGCTCACGGTAGATGTCGGCGTCACTTCCACGCGAGAAATAGATGCGCTCGAACGAGCAACGCTGATTCTCGGCCTCGCCAAGAACGTCGGTCACACTCATCTGCCCTGCCTTTGTCACAATCAGCGCGCTTCCCGGGGCAAGCTCACGAACCGCACGGCGAGGGACATCAAAAACCGTCTGGATGACCGGACGCTCCGATGCAAGCACCACGACCTCATCGTCATAATAATAGAAGGCCGGACGGATTCCGTGGCTGTCACGGAGAGCGAACATATCGCCCGAACCAGTGGCACCGCAGATGACAAATCCACCGTCCCACTGTGGAGCTGTCGAGGAAAGCACACGTTTCATGTCGAGGTTGTCCTCAATCGCACGGGTGAGTTTCTGACCATCCATGGATTCGCGATACTGACGGTATATGCGGTGGTTCTCCTTGTCGAGCGCATCGCCGAGCTGTTCGAGAAGGACGACCGTATCACTGAATATGCGCGGATGCTGACCGCAGGCAACAACGCGTTCAAAGACCTTGTCGACATTAGTCATGTTGAAGTTGCCACACATCAGGAGATTGCGTGAGCGCCAGTTGTTGCGGCGAAGGAAGGGATGGCAATACGACAGACCGCTCTTTCCGGTGGTCGAATAGCGGAGATGGCCCATATAAATCTCACCGATGAACGGAGCATAGCGCTCCACCCATTCCGCATCGCGGTCTGTGAGCCCTGCTTTCTCGACCTTTGTCTTGACGGTCTCGAATATTTCCTGAATGGCATCCTTTCCGAGCGCTCTTTCGCGGAACACATATTCATTCCCTGGCACGGAGTGCATCTTCACCACTCCTATTCCGGCTCCTTCCTGCCCGCGGTTGTGTTGCTTCTCCATTAGGAGGTAAAGCTTGTTTATGCCGTAGGCGTAGGTCCCGTATTTCTGTTTGTAATATTCCAGCGGTTTGAGCAGCCGCACCATCGCGACACCACACTCGTGTTTCAGAATCTCCATATTCCGGGTATAGATGATAAGATTATGTTGCCTTGCAAAGATAATGATTTATTTCCAACAAAGAGCCGCTCCCCGTCTGCTGTGGCCATGTTGGGGACAGCAGGGAAGAGCGGAACTTTGTTCGGTCTTGGATTTTATTCAGAGATTACATCCGTATGTGATTAGCGGATAAAGAGCAGTTCGCGATATTTGGGGAGAGGCCACATCTCATTGTCGACGAGAAGCTCAAGCTTGTCGATATGATAGCGCACCACTTCAAGAATCGGGGCAACCTCACGGGAATATGCAAGAGCCTTCTCGCGTTCGGTCTCAATCTTGTTGGCTTCCTTGCGGGCATTGACCATCTTGGCTACTTCCTCCTTGATGACAGAGCAGTGACGCATAATCTTCTCGACGGTGACAGCATCCTGCGATGAGAGTTCCTCGCCCTTGTTGCCGGGGAAGAGGGTGCGGATCTTCACCATATTGTCGAGGAGGATAGAGAGATAGCGTGTGGCGACGGGGATGATATGGTTGATGGCAAGGTCGCCGAGGACTCGGGCCTCAATCTGAATCTTCTTGGTATACATCTCCCACTTCACTTCGTTGCGGGCTTCAAGCTCGACATGGTTCATGACACCTGTCTTGCGGAACATCTCGATTGACGAGGGACGGAGGTATGCGTCAAAGATGAGGGCGGGATTGGTCTCGCAGTCGAGGCCACGGCGGGCTGCCTCTTCCTTCCATTCGTCTGAATATCCGTTGCCGTCGAAGTGGATTGCCTCGGAGTAGAGGAGGAGGGCTTTGATTTCAGCGAGGAGGGCGTGCTGGAGGTCCTCACCTGCCTCAAGACGTGAGTCGACCTTCTGCTTGAAGTCGGCAAGCTGTTCGGCCACGGCGGCATTGAGGGCAATCATAGCCGATGCGCAGTTGGCGCTCGAACCGACGGCACGGAACTCGAAGCGGTTTCCGGTGAAGGCGAAGGGGGAGGTGCGGTTGCGGTCGGTGTTGTCGATCATCAGCTCGGGAATCTGTGCCACGCCGAGGTCAAGCTCCTCCTTGCCTGCGAGAGCGATGAGCTCGTCCTTGTCGGAGTTCTTGATTTTGTTGACGATTTCGGCGAGCTGGCTGCCGGTGAAGATAGAGATGATGGCAGGGGGTGCCTCGTTGGCGCCGAGACGGTGGCAGTTGGTCGCCGACATGATGGAGGCTTTGAGGAGCGCGTTGTGGCGATGGACGGCTGCCATGACGTTGGCCACGAAGGTGATGAACTGGAGGTTCTCCTTCGGGGTCTTGCCGGGTGCGAAGAGCAGGGTGCCGGTGTTGGTGCTGAGGCTCCAGTTGTTGTGCTTACCCGAGCCGTTGATGCCTGCGAAGGGTTTCTCGTGGAGAAGCACGCGGAAGTTATGGCGGCGTGCCACCTCGCTCATGAGCGACATGAGAAGCATGTTGTGGTCATTGGCAAGGTTGGTTTCCTCGAAGATGGGGGCAAGCTCGAACTGGTTGGGGGCAACCTCGTTGTGGCGTGTCTTGGCGGGGATGCCGAGCTTGTGGGCTTCGATCTCAAGGTCGAGCATGAAGGCTTCGACGCGCGAGGGGATGGCACCGAAGTAGTGGTCCTCAAGCTGCTGGTTCTTGGCTGATTCATGGCCCATGAGGGTGCGGCCTGTGAGCATGAGGTCGGGGCGTGCGGCATAGAGGGCTTCGTCAACGAGGAAGTATTCCTGCTCCCAACCGAGGTTGGAGGTGACATGGGTCACATTGGGGTCGAAGTAACGGGCCACTGCGGTACCGGCTTTGTCGACTGCCGAGAGGGCGCGGAGGAGCGGGGTCTTGTAGTCAAGGGATTCACCTGTGTATGAGATGAAGATGGTTGGGATACAGAGGGTGTTGTCCATGAGGAAGGCAGGAGAGGAGATGTCCCATGCGGAGTAGCCTCGTGCCTCGAAGGTGTTGCGGATGCCGCCGTTGGGGAAGCTCGATGCGTCGGGTTCCTGCTGCACGAGAAGCTTGCCGGAGAATTCCTCGACCATTCCTCCCTTGCCGTCATGCTCCACGAAGCCGTCATGCTTCTCGGCTGTGGTCTCCGTGAGGGGCTGGAACCAGTGGGAATAGTGGCGGGCACCGTTGTCGATGGCCCATCGCTTCATGCCTTCGGCTACGCTGTCGGCAACCTTGCGCGAGAGGGGCTGCTTGTTGTCAATGGCGTTGATGAGGGCCTTGTAGGTCTCGATGGGAAGATATTCATACATCTTGGCACGGTTGAAAACCTTGCTTGCGTAGTACTCCTGCGGGCGTTCGGCAGGAATGTTCACGGGAACAGCCTTGCGGTTGGACGCTTCTTCTACAACTTTAAACCTTAAGCTTGACATAATGTGTTCTGGTGGATTAAGAAATTATGTGATTGTACTTATTTATTCATTGATTGTTTTCCTGCGAGCCGTTCCACGCAGCGGCGGGTGTTTTCGTGGGTGTTGAAGGCTGTCAGGCGGAAGTAGCCTTCTCCTGCGGGGCCGAAGCCGCTGCCTGGAGTGCCTACGATATGATAGCGGTCGAGGAGATAGTCGAAGAATTCCCATGAGGTCATGGTTCCGGGGGTCTTCAACCAGATGTAGGGGGAGTTGACTCCGCCGGCCACCTCGTAGCCTGCCTCGGCCAGTCCGGCGCGGAGCATGGCTGCGTTTTCGAGATAGTAGTCCACGCTCTCTTTCATCTGGCGCTGTCCCTCGGGGGTGTAGAGGGCTTCGGCTCCGCGCTGGGTCAGATAGCTCGCGCCATTGAACTTGGTGGTCTGACGGCGACGCCAGAGTGGGTTGAGGGCTACTTTGTCGCCGTTGCTGTCGATGCCTTTGAGGGCTTTGGGGACGACGGTGTAGCCGAGGCGTATGCCGGTGAAGCCTGCGGTCTTGGAGTAGCTGCGGAATTCGATGGCTACTTCCTTGGCGCCTTCTATCTCGTAGATTGAATGGGGGACGTCGGCCTCGCGGATGTATGCCTCGTAGGCGGCATCGAAGAGGAGGAGGGTGCCGTGTTCGCGGCAATAGTCCACCCATACCTTAAGCTGGCTGCGGGTGAGGGTTGTGCCGGTTGGGTTGTTGGGATAGCAGAGGTAGATGAGGTCGGGGTTGCCCACGGGGAGTGCCGGGACGAAGGAGTTTTCGGCTGTGCAGGGGAGGTATTCGATGTTGCTCCAGCGGCCGTCCTCGCCGAGGCTGCCTGCGCGTCCGGCCATGACGTTGGTGTCGACATAGACGGGGTAGACGGGGTCGGTGACTGCCACTCGGTTGGCGGTGGAGAGGATGTCGCCGATGTTGCCGGTGTCGCTTTTGGCTCCGTCGCTGATGAAGATTTCGTCAGGTTCGATGTCTATTCCCCGGCTTTTGTAGTCGTATTCCGAGATTTTACCGCTCAGGAAGGCATAGCCCTGTTCGGGGCCGTAGCCGTGGAAGTTTTCGGCGCGTCCTTCGTCGTCGACGGCTGAGTGGAGGGCTTCTATGACGGCGGGACAGAGGGGACGGGTGACATCACCGATGCCCATGCGGATGATCTCTACGCCGGGATGGGCTTCGGTGTAGGCCTTGACCCTGCGGGCCACCTCGCTGAAGAGGTAGGAGGCGGGGAGTTTGGTGAAATTGTCGTTGATCCTGAACATCTTTCTTGCCTGATGGTGTATTTGTAAGTATTGTCTGTGTTTCTGTCAACGTTGTCGGTGATAGCTGCCTTCGAATACTTCGGTGGCTGTGCCGGTCATCATGACGTGGCCTCCGGGGGTCCATTCGATGATGAGGTCTCCGCCGCGGAGGTGGATGGTCAGGCGGCGGTCGCTGCGGCCTGTGATGGCGGCGGCGACTGCTGCGGCGCAGGCTCCGGTGCCACATGCGAGTGTCTCTCCTGTGCCACGCTCCCAGACTCTCATGCGCGCTTCGGCGGGGGAGATGACCTGGAGGAATTCGATGTTGGCGCGGTCGGGCCAGATGGGGTGGCGTTCAAGTTCGGGTCCGAGGCGGTCGAAGTCGACATCCTCGATGCGGTCGACGAAGATGACTCCGTGGGGGTTGCCCATCGAGACGGCTGTGACTTTGACGGGTCCGGCGGAGGTGGGGACTTCCTGCTCGATCATGCGTTCTGTCCCGGAGATGACGGGGACGGCCTTGGCGGTGAGTTCGGGCTCGCCCATGTCGACGGTGACGCTGCCGACCTCTCCGTCACTGCTCATATTAAGCGACAAAACCTTGATACCCGAGAGGGTTTCAAGGCTTATGCGTGTGAGGTCGGTGAGATGGTGGCCATGGACATATTTGGCGATGCAACGGGAGGCGTTGCCACACATGCGGGCTTCCGACCCGTCGTTGTTGAACATCCTCATCTTGAAGTCGGCGACCTCGGAGGGGCATATCAGTACGATGCCGTCGCCTCCGACACCGAAATGGCGGTCGCTCATTTCGATGGCCAGCTCGGGGAGCCGGTCGGGCATGGATTGCATACAGTTGATATATATGTAATCATTGCCGATGCCGTGCATTTTGGTGAATTTAATCACCTCCGGGGCTTTTGTAGCTGATGAGGTCATAACGCGGATGATTCCTTTTTGTGGGTTAAGCATCAGAAATCGCTGCAAAGTTAAGCATTTTGCTACAAATCCAAGCTATTTCCGCGCATATTTTTGCTAAAAATCATAAACTTTTGATATTTTAACATTTCCACACATCTGTGGGCGCCCCTACCCTCACGGCTGCGCCTTCATCAGGCGGAGCCATTTGCGGTAGCCGAGGAGGGCGATGACGGTGTAGATGGCATAGAGGATGCAGTAGAAGCCGAGGCCTTTGTAGAGGTAGAGGCCGCTGCAGACGATGTCGACCACGAACCACACGAGCCATTGCTCCGCATATTTGCGGGCGAGCATCCAGAGCCCGACGATGGAGAGGGCGGTGGTGAAGGCGTCGGCGACGGGGACGGTGGAGTCGGTGAAGCTGACGAGGATCCACCATATCAGTCCCCAGAGGAGGAGCATGGCGCAGGAGGCTCCGGCCCACACTCCGGCGCTGGCATGGGTGATGGGGCGGGGACTGCGGTGTGTCCCGGAGGTGCCGCGGGTCCAGGAGATGAAGCCGTAGACGGCTATGAGGAGGTAGTAGATGTTGATTCCGAAGTCGGCGTAGAGGCCCTTGGAGTAGTAGATCCACATTGAAATCATGGGCATGACGACGGATGCGAGCCACACTTTGGGGTCGGCATGATATTCCCACCATAGGTAGAGGAGCCCTACGGTGAAGCCGAGGATTTCGAGGATTGTGTCGGGGGTCATGGGAAGGGGGCTATATTATTATGGGGAGGGGGCTGTATTATATATGTGTGGGGGTCAGAAACGCAGCGTGGCGGTGGCCATGACGTGGGCGGGTGCCTGGGCGGCATATCCGGCGTAGCGGTAGATGACTTTCTCGCCGTCGACGACGCTGTAGCCTGCGCCGGCATATCCGTTGCTGAAGTATTTCTCGTTGAAAAGATTGTAGACGGAGAGGCCGATGCGCAGTTCCTTCATGCCCCGGATTGTCTTGAACGTGTAGCCAAGATGCAGGTCGGTGACGAAGTAGGAGTCGAGACGGGCTTCCTCGCTGCGGGCGTTGTTCATGTACTGCTCCCCGACGTAGCGGCTCTGGAGCGAGGCGTCGGCTCCGAGGAAGCTGAAGTTGAAGGCGTTGCTGAAGATGAGGTCGGGGGAGAAGGCTATGGGGGTGTCGCCGCGGTCGATGGTGATGGGGTTGGTCCACTCGTCCTCATAGATGTATTCGGTGAAGTCCTTGATGCGGTTGCGCGAGAGGGTCATGTTGAAGGCCCAGTCAAACCACCGGCAGGGGCGCAAGGCGGCCTGAAGCTCGATGCCCGCGCGGTATGAGTCGGGGACGTTGACGCTGATGGGATTGCCGGTGTCGGAGAGTTCTCCGGTGGCCACGAGCTGGTCGCGGTAAAGCATGTAATATAAATTGACGCCGAGGGTGAAGACCCTGTGGTTGAAGGTGTAGCCTGCCTCGAAGTCGTTGAGGCGTTCCGATTCGGGACGGTGGGCGGGGTCGCCGTCGGTGAAGTTGTCGCGCGTCGGTTCCTTCTGCGCGACGGACCATGATGCAAACGCGCGGTGGGAGCCCCGGGTGTAGTTCAGTCCGAGCTTCGGGTTGAAGAAATTCCACCGGCGGTCCACGTCGAGCGCGGCAGGCGCCCCGGTATTCCAGTCCCAGTTGTCCGATGCGCCCTTGATGGTGTAGTGGATGTGGCGATACTGCAGGTCGGCGTAGGCTGAGAGGGAGCGGTCTATCTGATAGTTGGCGCGGACATAGAAGTTGGCATCCTGCTTGCGCCCGTAGTTGTCGTAATACTTCTGCAGGGGGTCGATGGGCCCGACGTAGTTCCTCACCCACTTCACCTGTCCGAAGTGATGCCCCCTGAAAGCGGTGAAGGCCGCTCCGCCGACGGCGTTCCACCGCCCGTGGAGATAGTTGAGCGTGACCTGCCCGCCCCCGAAGTGGTTCTCGTTGTTCTTGAGGCGGATGAGGTCCGACTTCGTGACCGTCTCTCCGTCAGCTCCGGTGTAGGGGCTGAGGCCATACTCCTCGAGGGTGCGGCGGGTCTTGTACTGGTCATAGTAGCCGTCGTCGCAGGTGAAGTGGAGGGTGGCGTTGAGGCGGAACGAGTCGCCCAGACGCCGGTTGAGCAGCAACTGGAAGTGGTGCTGGACGAAGTTGTCATACTGGTCGGGGTAGTACGCTCGCGCGCCGTCGTCGGCCGTGTACTCTCCGCAGGGGTTGTAGCGGCGCCCGAACTCCTCCATCTGCTCCTTCGACGCGTAGTCCCACGCCATATAGGTCCTCTCCTTCCCCCCGAAGGCGAGGAGGCGCAGATTCGTATTATATGAGGAATAGGCGGCCTGCCCGAAGTAGCTCCACAGCTCGGAGGAGGCGCGCTCGATGTAGCCGTCGGACCCTACGTGGCTCAGACGCGCGTCGAAGCTCCAGCGCCCCCCGAGGAGCCCCGACCCGACGCGCAGTGTCTGCCGGTTGGTGGCGTAGGCGCCGTAGGCCCCCGAGAGCTCGGCGTAGGCATCCTCCGAAGGGGCGTCGGTCACCATATTGACGCTCGCGCCGAAGGCTCCCGCGCCGTTGGCCGAGGTCCCCGCCCCGCGCTGTATCTGCACGTCGCCGACCGACGAGGCGAGGTCGGGCATGTTGACCCAGTAGACGTTGTGGCTCTCGGGATTGTTGATGGGGACGCCGTTGGCGCTGACGTTGATGCGCGAGCCGTCGGTGCCGCGGATGCGCATCGAGGTGTAGCCCACGGCCGCGCCGGCGTCGGAGGTGGTGGTGACCGAGGGGGTCATCTGCAGGAGGTAGGTCATGTCGCGCCCGTCGTTGTTTCTCAGGAGCTCGCGCTTCCCGACATTGGTGAAGGCCACCGGGGTGCGCGCCGTCGCGCGGTTGGCCACGACCTCCACCTGGTCCAATACGAGGTTCAGGGAGTCACTGCCGTCACGGACGGCATCGCCCGTGGCCGCCGACAGGTCGACGCCCCCTGCCGCCGCCAGCAGGAGGGCCGGAAGAATGGTTCTGTTCATAAAACTTTTTTCTCTACGCCGGTATTACCCGGATCAGGTTCGGAGGGTATGATCTCAGACCTGCGCGCGGTCCGGCAGCCCCGTTGGCCGTCGGTCACACACACGCGCGCGGACACCCCTAAAAATATGTTGTGATATTCGCTCGGTGAAGCCGCGCGCAATGGCGGAGCAGATTCCGGCCATCGGCGGCTTTTCCGCTGCAAAAGTAGCGAAAAATTCTCAGATTCTCACACCGGCATGGTAAAAAGGACGAGGCAGTTGGACCTATCTGTCTTTCGACCAGGCACTGACGGCACCTTTTTCTTGTATCGAGGCGTAGCGGAGATGTGCAGGGGGGATGTCAATGCAAAAACTCTATGATGTCCGCAGGAGATCGGTTTACTTCCTTGCGAGGGATTATCATTGAGGTATGTGCAATTGAGGATGGTAAATCGATGTCCTGCGGACATCACTGCTTTTTCTATTTCACTTTCCCTGCACATCTCCGCTGCGCTCCGATGTACAGGGTTACGCAGAAATCGGTGTCCTGCGGACACCCGCTCGCGCCTCCGGATGCATCCATGCCCCTCCCCGGCATTCCCGCCCGCGCCTCCGGATGCACCCATGCCCCTCCCGGAATTCCCGCCCACGCCTCAGGATGCACCCATGCCCCTCCCGGCATTCCCGCTCACGCCTCAGGATGCACTTCTGCTTCTCCCCGCAGCTCCGCTCGCGCCTCCGGATGCGTCTTGGCTTGCGTTTTATGATACACCTTCATATAATGATGTACACACCCCTTGATTCCGCATAAACAGAAAACAGCCGCCGACAATTCCTATTTTCAAGAGACGGCAAACAATCAGTAATATTCGGATGTTGAAGATATATCAATATCAAACACTTTTCCGTTATGGCATTCATATTGTATATAGTTATCGGCATTTTAGCCGGTTTTATTGCCGGTAAACTAATGCGCGGCGCAGGCTTCGGATGGATCATCAACCTGATTGTCGGTATTCTCGGTGGCGTGCTCGGTGGTTGGGTATTTGGGTTGCTCGGCTTCCACACGTCAAGCATCATTGGAAGCCTCATTACATCCATTATTGGCGCATGTCTGTTTCTGTGGCTCCTGAGTTTGATTCCCAATCGTTCAGGCAAGTAGTTAGCCTACCCCCAAGCACTTGACAGTTTGAAGAAAAAAATAGTTTGTAAATAAGAGGCTCCACCAAAATTAGAGTCGATTATTTACAAACTATTTTTTCTTTCAGACTGTCAGACACCCCGACCAGATATGTAACGATTCATTCCCCACCAATACTTGGTGTCAAACGTAGCATATTTGCTACAAAATAAAAACGCATGGTTATTTCAATTTGCTTTTTACAATATTTTAACCTAAATTTGCCACCATATCTAACTTTTTAATCGCCAATCATTATTATTTTATGCGTTACTTTAGCAAGGCTCACTGCGCAGTCTTTGCGCTTGTTGTAGCATCATTAATCATTGTATCTTGTTCGAAAGGTGGAGGAGGAAATGACGATCCGACACCTCCCACCCCTCCTGCCCCGTCCGGGAAGCAGGAGCTGACCCTGACCGGCGACTGCACCCGCGGTCTGACTTACGCGTCGGAAGGTGGAGAGCAAGAAATCACTTTCACCTCAACACACTCATGGACGGCCTCGATTTCGTCCAATACAGCTTCATGGTGCAAGCTCGGTTCGACATCCGGGCAGGCCGGCTCAATACGCATCCCCGTGACCATAAGCGCAAACGAGACTTACGACGAACGAAATTCAACTGTCACTATCACCTCCGGCTCCCTCCGACGAACAGTTGTGGTGACTCAAAAACAACGCGATGCCCTGCTCGTCTCATCATCGAAAGTTGAAATTCCGACAAATGGCGGTGAATTCACAATTAAGGTCAGCGCAAATATCACCTACACTTATACTATCCCCGAACAGTTCAAGTCATGGATCTCAACCGTAAGTGGAAGCCGCGCGCTGACAACGAAAGAGCTTACATTCAAAGCCGCCCCGAACGATGACAGTTCATCACGCGAAGGCTACATCATTTTCTCAGGAGGAGGACTTGAAGAGAAAGTCAATGTATATCAGACAGGCGGATCTGTGCTCATAATCTCGGAAAAAGCCAAGAACATGCCGGCTGCAGGCGGCACATTCACAGTCGAGCTGACGAGCAACTGCGAATTCAACGTCCAGACTCCTACGGTTAACTGGATACGTCAGGACATGTCAAGGGCATTGTCCAGCCATACGCTTCATTTCATCGTCGACCCATACGAATCGGCGGAAGCGCCACGCAAAGGCGAGGTGAAATTCGTGTCGGCCGACGGTAGTGTCTCTGAGACTGTCACAGTGACACAATACGAGAAAAGCGCATTAGTGCTTGCAGAAAACGAGCTCGAAGTTCCGGCTGCGGGCGGAAGCGTAAGAGTGGAATACTCGACCAACAGGGAAGTCATCTGCGAAATTCCCTCAGCAGAAGCTGGATGGATAAAAGCATTCGACCAAAAAACCTCACGCGCAATGACGACAGGAGAACAATGGTTTGAGATAGCAGCAAATACCGCTATGCAACCACGTTCGGCTAATGTCAGATTTTATCTGGCAGAAGATCCGACAGTGGAAAAGACTGTCACCTTCCATCAGGGTAAACGTGAATTCAGTGTCACCTCAGACATGCCGGAAGGTGGCTTCAACGACGCCCGTTCACATGCCATAAATGTCCGGGTGGAAAGCAATATAGGCTATAATGTCGAATTGCCCGCAAACATCACCGACATCACACCGGCAGGTTCGGGTAAAGGCAATCATACATTCCTGATAAGCCCGAACCTTGACCAATCTACAGACGTGAAAAGAAGTGAAATCCGCTTCATGGCCGGAGAAGTGCTGCTTGGCAGAATCGACATCAGCCAGAAGAAGCCGGAAGCCAGATTGACTGCCGACGAACTGAACGTAAGCGCTACCGGCGGGATATTTGAAATACCAGTAGAAACGAATACAGATATAGAAATTACTATACCGAAAAGTGCAGAGAACTGGATTTCGTTAACCGAACCGACCGACGATGGTAAACTCCCTACACTCAATATCAATCCAAACGCTTCCATCTCCGGAAGGACAGCCAACATCACAGTCAAGGCAGGCTCAATCCTCAATGCAGATCTGAAAATCTCGCAATCCGGTGGAGAGTTCAAGGTCTCAACTGATGTCGAGGACAACCGCTTCCTCGATGCATATTCCCACACATTCCATGCATCTGTAAAAAGCACCGTTGATTACAATGTGGTTCTACCCGAAAACATATCCGACATCACTCCGGAAAACATGCCTGAAGGAGAATACACTTTTCTCATCGGACCGAACCACGACACACAGTCGTCGACCAAATTGAGTCAGATACGTTTTGTGAACGGTGATGTTCTGTTGGGTTCAGTCTACATTTCACAAGCACCCCCGAGAGCCGTCATCAGGCAGGATGAGCTACGTGTCTCTACGTCGGGGGGCTCTTTCGCCATCCCCGTAGAAACCAACACCGACATCGCTGTAGGCATACCTGACCATGCACAGAGCTGGATAAGCACATCCGGGCAAACGGATGGTGAGACCGTAACCCAACTCATAGTATCACCCAATCCATCTCCATCTGCGCGAACAGCTAAAATCACACTGACAGCCGGGACATTCTTCAACTCCGCCTTCACACTAATCCAATCCGGAACTATTCCGGAACCGGATCTGAATGTCAACACTGTCCCCGGGAAACTTCTTGATGAAATAGGGCCAAACGCAATGACAATATCGTCAATCCGAATCAACGGTGAAATCGGAGCGTCTGACATTGAAAGCCTCAAAAATCTTGTGGTTCAAGGACAACTGCGAACCATAGACCTCTCTGATGTGACAATAAAGGCCGGTTCAGGAACTTATACGGCTTTTGGACTGCAACATTCGCTTAACGAAGACAATACGATCGGTGCGTACATGTTCAAGGACATAAAGATTGAGCACATATTATTACCAAAAAACCTTCGTAAAATCGAACGCGAGGCTTTTTCAAACTGCAGGCTGACTGAAATAGTGATTCCGGAAGGTGTCAGCGAACTTGGCCAGTCTGTTTTCCGGAGCAACGGTCACCTGACATCCGCCGTCATTCCATCAACACTGGACTCCATTCCTGCAAGTACATTCGAAACATGCCTGGCACTCTCCGATGTCAAAATCAGCGAGGGGCCTCAATCAATCGGAGCAATGGCATTCGGATATCTGAATGCAAGCTACAACAGTCCTGCCGGTGCCCTCTCCTCCATCAAACTTCCGAAAACGATGAAACGCATAGCCCACTCAGCATTCTTCGGAAGCAGCATCGAGGAGATTGAATTACACGAAAACATCTCTGAAATCGGAGCCAGCGCTTTTGAACGTTGCCTGAATCTCCGCAAGGTTGTCATGAAATGTGCGCCTGCCGACGGACGTATAAATGACAACACGTTCTACAACGACACACGCCTTAAAGAACTCCATCTGCCTGAAGGAATCACAACCATTGGCCGCGCTTCACTCGCCTATGTCGGGGTCACAGACCTAACATTCCCTTCAACTTTAAAAATAATTGAGGATTATGCGCTGAACCAGGCAGACTGCCGGACAGTAAAACTTCCGGAAGGACTGCACACAATCGGAGCCGGAGGCATGTCGCAGATGCCGTGGCTGCGCAGTCTTGACCTTCCGTCAACGCTTGTCAACATCGGACGACAGGCATTTTCCTCCAGTTACTACTCATTGAAAGAAATACACTGCCGCATGACAACACCACCGGACGTTGACACGAGCATCTTCTCTTCCGCATTGTCAAGAAAAACTCCTCTCTACGTTCCCAAAGGTTGCAAGAAAGCCTATCAGGCTGCACCCGTATGGGGCGAATTTACCAATATCATTGAAGAATGACACAGTAAAATATTTGACTTTTGACATACATAGTTTTTCATAAACATATTTAACCTAAACATTTAACTAATTATTCATCATGAAACGTATGATTTTAAGCACAGTATTCCTGTGCGGGCTGGCAGCAGCAAGTAGCTATGCGCAAGAGGACACATCTCACGTCAAAGCCATCGACATGGGACTGAGCGTCGATTGGGCCGACCGTTATCTGACAAGCGATCTGAGCAACGCCCTTGATTGGTCAACCTTTTTCTGGGGCTCACCCATAGCAAACATCGACATCGCAGAAGGTCGCGACATGGGCTCCAACATCTGCGGAACCAATTATGACCCCGCGACTGCAAGACTCGGAATCGGATGGCGACTCCCTACTGCAGAAGAATGCCGTGAACTCGCGGAACTGCCTGTAAAGCTTGTCACTACCCCAGCCAACGGACAATTGGTGACAGCAGAAAACGGCAATGAGCTATTCTTCAAAGCATATAGCGGTTTTAACTGTTCCGCATGGACGGGAAATGCCAATAACAGCACCATGTCCTATCCCAGACTTGGTGCAGACGTGCTGAAAATCACGACAAGCGGTTCATCTGTCGTCCGAGAGGGAAGATCTTCATCCAAAGGAAATGCCGTAAGACCTGTCAAAGTCAAGCAAATCGGAGATATAAAGGTCGAGACCGTGACATTGTCGGATTCAGAAGTAACCCTCATGGAAGGAAAGAACACCATCGTCTGGTCAACCACTCTTCCGGAAACAGCCTCAAACCGCTGGCTGGACTGGACTTCCGACAACAGCGAGATAGCGACTGTCGATAAGGTCGGACGCATCATGGCCATATCAGAAGGCACAACCGTAGTGCGTGCAGTTACAACTGATGGATCAAACATCGAGCAGACTGTGACAGTCACCGTCACCGGACTTCCACAAAAAGATGTCGACATGGGCCTTTCAGTTGAATGGGGAGCATACAATGTGGGAGCGACAGCCAACACCGAACTTGGAGAATACTTCTCGTGGGGACAGATTGAATCTAAAACCGTATTCCCCGGCTATCCTTACTTCACCAACCTACCGACAACCAACATCTCAGGGACTGAATACGATGCCGCAACAGCAATCTGGGGAAATGAATGGCGCACACCGACCCGTCAGGAATGGGAAGAACTCGTGAACAATTCCACCATTGAAAGTCCCTACACCCTTGAGGGAGTGACCGGAGCACTGTTCACATCCAAAATAAACGGAAACTCCATTTTCCTTCCCGCGACCGGCTACATCACCTACTCCTACACCAACGACTCGGACATCCCCGTCTACATGACTTCGGAAGCAAAAAGCACAGCCAACCGCCAGACTGACATCTACGCCTTCCGTGTTGACAAGGGTGAAACGACATTCCCGGAATATGCCGGCGGCAACGGCTATACGGTCCGCGCCGTACGCACTGCCTCTACATCAGCCATCGATGAAATCACGGCAGACAGCGAAGCCGCAATCGATGTCTACAACCTCGCAGGACAGCGGCTGATTTCCGGTGGCTCACAGGCTTCTCTCCGAAACCTCGCTCCCGGCATCTATATCGTCCGTCAAGGCCGCAAGGTCATGAAGCTCCGCATCTGAGCCCGGCAAACGGCACACAATACTGACAACACCTAATATTTCAGGGCATACGCGCAGGCGCAACTCCGGAACCGCGCCCGCGCGCGTGTCCTGAAATTTTCTCCCCCGCAAGAGGCGGAAGAATCGGGGAAAAATGCGTAAATTTGCGGTCGTAAACACCAATCACCACACACTTAACCCAGCAGTAACCCCGACCATGACCGACGACGAAGCCCTCAGCCAGCTCTACTTCAAGGACACCTCCTTCCAGTCGCTGATGCAGAAACGCATATTCAACGTGCTTCTCATCGCCTCGGCCTACGACGCCTTCATGATGGAGGAGGACGGCCGCGTCGAAGAACAGCTCTACTTCGAATACACCTCGCTCAACCTCTCCTCGCCCCCGCGCGTCACCCGCGCCCTCAACACCGCCGAAGCCCTCGGAATCCTCAAGGCCAAGAGCTTCGACCTCGTCATCATGATGCCCGGCAACGACGTCAGCGAGACCTTCGCAGGCGCCCGCCGCATCCGCGACCTCCACCCCGGGATGCCCATCATCGTCCTGACCCCCTTCTCCAAGGAAGTGTCCCGCAGGCTCTCCAACGAGGACTTCACGGGGATAGACTACGTCTTCTCCTGGCTGGGCAACGTCGACCTCCTCCTGGCCGTCATCAAACTCCTCGAGGACAAGATGAACGCCGACAACGACATCAACGGCGTCGGCGTCCAGATGATCCTCCTCGTCGAAGACTCCGTCAGATTCTACTCCTCGGTGCTCCCCATCGTCTACAAATTCATCCTCAAGCAATCGCGCGAATTCTCCACCGAAGCCCTCAACGAACACGAACAGATGCTCCGCATGAGAGGCCGCCCCAAAGTCATGCTCGCCCGCGACTACGAGGAAGCCCTCGCCCTCTATGACCGCTACAGCGACCACATCCTCGGAGTCATCAGCGACGTCTCCTTCATGCGCGAAGGCCGCAAGGACCCCAAGGCAGGCATCCGCCTCGCCCGCGAACTGCGCGAGCGCGACCCCTACCTCCCCCTCATCATCGAAAGCTCCGAAGCCGAAAACGCCCACGACGTCCGCGAACTCGGAGGCACCTTCATCGACAAAAACTCCAAGAAATTCCCCGTCGAC
Source organism: uncultured Muribaculaceae bacterium (assembly GCA_947381945.1). Lineage (GTDB taxonomy): Bacteria > Bacteroidota > Bacteroidia > Bacteroidales > Muribaculaceae > Duncaniella. The sequence goes on along the minus strand of CANCXM010000028.1, from coordinate 13,501 downwards.
CTCGGAAAAGCCATCATCAACAACTTCGGATTCGGCGACTTCGTCATCCGCAACCCCGAAAGCGGCGAAGAAATCTTCCGCATCAAATCCCTCAAGGACCTGCAGAAAAACATCTTCAACATCCCCGCCGAAGCCCTCTACTGGCACGCGTCGTTCAACGACATCTCACGCTGGCTCTACTCCCGCGCAATGTTCCCCATCGCCGAAGTCATCAAACACCACCGCTTCCGCGACCTAAAGGACGCACCCCAGGTGCGCCAGCTCTTCTTCGACCTCATCGTCAAATACCGCAGGATGAAAAACCGCGGCGTCGTCGCCATCTTCCAGAAAGAACGCTTCGACCACTACTCAAACTTCGCCCGCATCGGACAAGGCTCACTCGGAGGCAAAGGCCGCGGCCTCGCATTCATCGACTCAATCATCAAGAAAAACCCCGTCTGCGACAACCTCGACGGAATCTCCATCACCATACCCCGGACCGTCGTCCTCTGCACCGACATCTTCGACGAATTCATGGAGACCAACCGCCTCTACCCCATCGCCCTCAGCGACGCCCCCGACGAAGAAATCCTCCGCCACTTCCTCCGCGGAAAACTCCCCCGACGCATCAAGGACGACCTCCTCGCACTCTTCGAAGTCGTCGACACCCCCATAGCCGTCCGCAGCTCAAGCCTCCTCGAAGACTCCCACTACCAGCCATTCGCCGGAATCTACTCCACCTACATGGTCCCCAAAGTCACCGACCCCGAGGAAATGCTCAAAATGGTCACAAACGCCATCAAAGGAGTCTACGCATCAGTCTTCTACGCCGACTCAAAAGCCTACATGACAGCCACCTCCAACGTCATCGACCAGGAAAAAATGGCCGTCATCCTGCAGGAAGTCGTCGGCCGCGAAGTCGACGGCCACTACTTCCCATCATTCTCCGGAGTCGGCCGCTCACTCAACTACTACCCCCTCGGCGACGAACGCCCCGAGGACGGAGTCGCCGAAGTGGCCGTCGGACTCGGAAAATACATCGTCGACGGAGGCCTCGCCCTGCGATTCTCCCCACGCCACCCCGAAAACGTCCTCCAGACCTCCGAACTCACCCTCGCCCTGCGCGACACACAGACCCGCATGTATGCCCTCAAAATGGACGCCGCAGCCACCGCCGGACAGCCCGGCTCCGACGACCCAATGGACCACCTCAAAGTCGACGACGGCTACAACGTCGCAAAACTCCGCGTCCAGGACATGGCCGAAAAAGGAGCCCTCAGATACATGGTCTCCACCTACGACTTCCGCGACAACGTCATCCGCGACAACGACTCAGGCGACGGACGACGCGTCGTCACCTTCAACAACATCCTCAAACACAAAGCCTACCCCCTCGCCGAAGCCGTCGACCTCATGCTCACGACCGGACAGGAAGCCATGCAGCGACCCGTCGAAATCGAATTCGCAGGAATGATAGGCCCCGACCCCAAAATGATAGGCCCCGGCGAAAAACACAAAGGACGCCTCTACTGGCTCCAGATACGCCCCATCGTCGACCGCAAGGAAACCGTCGACGAAGCCCTCATGAACACCCCCGACGACCGCCTCCTCCTCAAATCAGCCACAGCCCTCGGCCACGGAAACATCGAAGGAGTCAGCACCGTCGTCTACGTCCGCCCCGAAAAATTCTCATCCGCCAACAACTCCCTCATCGCACGCGAAATCGAGAAAATCAACCGCGGATTCCTCGACCGCGAACAGCGCTACATCCTCATCGGACCCGGCCGATGGGGCTCATCCGACACCGCCCTCGGAATCCCCGTCAAATGGCCCGCAATCTCAGCCGCACGCCTCATCGTCGAATCATCACTCCCCAACTACCGCATCGAACCAAGCCAGGGCACACACTTCTTCCAGAACCTCACCTCATTCGGAGTCGCCTACTTCACAATCGACACCAACGCAAAACGCAGGGAAGGAGACCCCGTCACAGCCCTCTACGACGTCGACTACCTCAACGCCCAACCAGCCACCTACGAAAGCGACTACATCCGCATCGTCAACTTCCCCACACCCCTCGCCATCGGCATCAACGGCCTCAAAGGCACCGGCGTAGTCCTCAAACCCGAATAAACAAAGCCCCGCACACACCAAAAGACGCACCGTGGCGCGTATGCCGGATGAGAAAACCAATCCCATCGGACCATACGCGCCACGGTGCGCCTTCCACAGCCCCGGCCCAATCAGCCACCGGCAGCCCGACCGCCCCCCGCAACTACCTGCGGAAAGCGACAGGCACTATGCAATAGACCGGAACCGGACTGTCGTCAATCAACCCCGCATCCCACGCAGGCATCCGGGAAATCACCCTCACAGCCTCACGGTCCAGCGACTCCTCCACCCCCTTCAGGACAGAGATATGGGAAATCGACCCATCCTCATTCACGACAAAACTGCACAGGACACGCCCCTCAATCCCATCACGGTAAGCCTTCCGAGGATACTTGCGCTCACCATTGATGAAACGGAACATAGCCGTATCGCCACCCGGAAAACTCGGATGGACATCGACACTCCCATACTCATAGACCTCAATCGAGACCTGAACCTTAGGAGCATCCGACACCTTGTCGATATGCCGGGGAGGCTGCGCCCCGGCCAAAGGCACCGCCACCGCAATGAGAGGGAGGAGAATGAATCTGTGTAAATCTTTAAGCATAAGGATAAGATAATGTGGCGAAACAAAATTAATGGATGAAAAGCGCCCACGCAACTATTTTGTGATTGATTACAATAGTTTTAGCTTTCTTGACAATTACACCCGCCCACCCCTCCGGCCCAAAACTCACCTTAATTTATAATAATAGCCCAGCCCATCCGTTAAATATAAGAAGTAACAACCGCCATGCCAACAACACCCCTCCGACACAGCGCACTCCGCCTCCTCCTGCTCACCGCAACCGCAGGAGCAGCCCTCCATATCCACGCACAGGACACCTCACCCGCCTACAGCTTCCTCAACCTCCCATCCTCCACCCTCACCTACGGCCTCGGAGGAATCAACATCACAGCCATCGAGGACGACATCAACAGCATCGACCAGAACCCCGGACTCCTCGGACCCGAAATCGAAATGCAGCTCGGCGTCAACTACATGCGCTACATCGGCGAAAGCAACTTCGCAGGAGTCAAATTCGGCAAAAGCGCAGGCGAGCACGGAGCGTGGGCAGCCGGAGTGCAGTATTTCGGCTACGGCACCATCAAAGGAGCCGACATCAACGGCACCCTCACAGGCGACTTCTCCCCCAAAGACATCGTCTTCAGCGGCACTTACGCCCACGACATCACCGACCGCTGGCGCGGAGGCGCAACCCTCAAATTCATCCACTCCTCCTACGACTCCTACACCGCCATGGCCCTCGCCACCGACCTCGGCGTCAACTACTACGACCCCGAAACAAACCTCTCCTTCTCAGCCGTCGTCGCCAACCTCGGAGGCCAGATCAAACGCTTCAACGAAAGCTACGACCGCCTCCCCGTCGACATCCGCCTCGGCATCTCCAAATCATTCGGCTCACTCCCCGTCACATGGTCCGTCACCGCATGGAACCTCACCCGCTGGCACCTCCCCTTCTACGACAACGGCGACGGCACCGAAAGCTCCTCCCCCAAAATCAAAGACAAATTCGGCTCCAACCTCCTGCGCCACCTCATCTTCGCCGCAGACTTCGTCCCAAGCGAGAAATTCCACGTCGGCATCGGCTACAACTACAAGACCCGCACCGACATGTCCACCTACAAACGCAGCTTCCTCTCCGGCTTCTCAGCCTGCGCCGGCATAAACGTGCGCAACTTCGCCGTCGGACTCGCCCTCTCCCAGCCCCACAACGGAGCCACAACAATAATGCTCAACCTATCAACCAAGCTATATGAGTTCTGATAAAATAATCATAGCCATCGACGGCTACTCCTCATCAGGCAAAAGCACGATGGCACGCCGCCTCGCAAAGACAATCGGCTACCGCTACATCGACTCCGGAGCAATGTACCGCGCAGTCACCCTCTACGCAATGCGCCACAACCTCATCAACCCCGACGGCACAGTCGACGCACCCCGCCTCGAAACAGCCCTCCCCGACATCAGCATCGACTTCAAGGTCGACGGAGACGGCCAGCAGACACTCCTCAACGGAGAAACCGTCGAGAACGAGATACGCAGCCTCGAAGTCTCCAACCACGTCTCACCCGTAGCCGCAATCCCCGCCGTGCGCCACGCCCTCGTCAAGATGCAGCGCGCAATGGGCCGCACCAAAGGCATAGTAATGGACGGCCGCGACATCGGCACCGTAGTCTTCCCCCATGCCGAAATGAAAGTCTTCTGCAACGCCACCCCCGAACGCCGCGCCGAACGCCGCTTCAAGGAACTCACCGAAAAAGGCGCCACCGTCACCTACGAAGAAGTCCTCGCCAACGTCATGCAACGCGACCACATCGACATGACACGCGAGGAAAGCCCCCTCCGCTGCGCCGACGACGCCGTCATGCTCGACAACTCCGCCATGACCATCGACGAGCAGAACGACTGGCTCCTCAACCTCTACCGGTCAATCACCGGCAAAAAGGATTGACCCACACCACCCCATCCACAGCCCAACCCGTCCACAGCCCAACCCATCCCACAACCATCACCCCCCACACGACAATCTTGGAGAACAAGACACCCATCATAGAAATCGACGCCCGCTCCGGCTTCTGCCACGGAGTCGTGACAGCCATCAGAAAAGCCGAAGAGGAACTCGAACGGAGCGAACAGCCCCTCTACTGCCTCGGCGACATCGTCCACAACAGCGACGAAGTCGAACGCCTCGAACGCAAAGGCCTCTCCACCATCACCCACGACGACCTCCGCAAACTCACCTCATCGAGAGTCCTGCTCCGCGCCCACGGCGAGCCCCCCTCCACCTACGCACTGGCCAAGGAAAAAGGCATCGAAATCATCGACGCGACCTGCCCCGTGGTACTCCGCCTCCAGCAGCGCATAAAGGACACCTACGACAACTCCTCACCCCGCCCGCAGATTGTCATCTACGGAAAGGCAGGCCACGCGGAAGTCAACGGCCTCGTCGGTCAGACCAACGGCGAAGCCATAGTCGTCGAGAACCTCGACCAGCTCTCCAAAATAGACTTCTCACGCGACATCGCCTTCTACTCCCAGACCACTATGCCCCTCCAGGGCTTCGCGGAGATGGTCGGTGAAATCACCCGCCGCCTTGACGCAGGAGTGAAATTCGAATACTTCGACACCATCTGCCGTCAAGTGGCCAACCGCGTGGACCATCTCAGGGATTTCGCCCGCCGTCACGACGTCATCCTCTTCGTCGCAGGAGCCAAGAGCAGCAACGGCAAGGTGCTCTACAACGAATGCCGGAGCGTCAACGAGCGCTCCCACCTCGTCTCCAATCCCACCGACTTCCGCAGCGAATGGCTCGAAGGCGCCGAAAGCATTGGCATCTGCGGTGCCACATCCACCCCCCGCTGGCTCATGGAAGATGTCCGCGACACGGTTGCGACAGCCGTTGAGAAAAGATAAAGGGAATCCCACACCTATTATATATAGTAAGCATGGATAATTTTGTTGCCATCGACGTCGAGACCGCCAACGCAGAACCAACCTCAATCTGCGCCATTGCTGCCGTCAAGGTTGTCGACGGTTGCATCGTCGACCGTTTCTATGAACTTGTCAAACCCGAACCGGAATACTACTTCCGTCATTTCACCCTCAACATTCACGGAATCGGGCGCAAGGACACGGAAAATGCCCGCGTGTTCAGTGAAGTCTGGCGCGACATCGACAAGATGATAGGCAAGTTGCCGCTCGTAGCTCACAACAAAGCATTCGACGAACGCTGCATCCGCGCAGCGCACCGCGCCTACAGCATGGACTATCCCGACTATCCATTCTTCTGCACCTTCCAGACCGCCCGCCGGAAATTCCCCCGCACCCTTCTCTCATCCTACTCTCTCCCCTACGTCTGCGAATTTCTCGGCATTCCGTTCTATAACCACCACAACGCCCTCGCCGATGCCGAAGGGTGTGCGAAAATCGCAATGGCAATCCTATGATAAAATCTTTAAAGGCAATCATCCTGACCACCATCCTCTTTTCAGGTGGAATGACAGTAATGACATCTTGTGGCGGCGACAACTCTTCCCCTAAAAACAGCCAGAAGGTATCGTCGAGAGTCGTCGATCAGAATGCCTACGGGCTTGGCGCGGAACATGCGCGCCTCCTTCTTGAAAATGTCGGCAGCGAGGACCGTGTGCAGGACGGGCTGCTCGAAGTACGCGCACGGATGAGCAACATCGAGTCGAAATTCGGCCGTCAGTCCTCTGTGGACTACGAGCGCGGTTTCACTGACTACATCAAGGAAAACTGCGATTCGCTTGCACAGATAATTTTTTAGCATTTTCTGTTAAATTAACAATCCGCCTTTGGGGCTTCGTTTGGAATTTCATAAATTTGCTTGACCTATTTCTACAATAACTCATGCAGTTCTACAGCACAAACGGACAATGCCCACCCGCTTCGCTTGAAGAAGCTGTCATGACCGGACTTGCACCCGACGGCGGACTTTACATGCCCGAACGCATTCCGGTCATCCCCCGTGCATTCTTTAATAATATAGGTGAGATGTCGGTCTGCGAAATCGCCTACATCGTCGCGACATCCGTGCTCGGCGAAATCATTGATGCGGCAGAGCTCAAGCAAATCGTATTCGACACCTTCTCTTTCGAAATTCCGTTAAGGAAAATCGACAGCGACATCTATGCCCTCGAACTTTTCCACGGTCCCACGCTTGCATTCAAGGATGTCGGCGCGCGCTTCCTTGCCCGCATCATCAGTCATTTTTCCAATCCTGCCGACAAGGAGGTCAACGTACTTGTCGCCACTTCCGGAGACTCCGGAGGGGCGGTTGCAGCAGGTTTCCACAAGGTCCCGGGCGTGAAGGTTTTCGTCCTCTATCCGGAGCGCGGACTGACGGCAATGCAGCGCCATCAGTTCACATCGCTCGGTGACAACGTCTATCCCATTGAGGTCATGGGAACCTTCGATGACTGCCAGAGAGTGGTGAAAGAAGCCTTTGTGGATCCACATCTGAGGGAAGAGATGAACATCACCTCCGCAAATTCCATCAATGTCTGCCGTCTGCTTCCGCAGATGTTCTACTACTTCTACGGCTACAGCCAGTTCCTGCGCAACGAATCGGTCGACCGTCCATGCACGGACAAGGTGGTCATCTCCGTACCCTGCGGCAATCTCGGGAACCTGACGGCCGGACTATTGGCAATGAGAATGGGGCTTCCGGTCAGCCGTTTCGTGATAGCAAACAACGTAAACGACCCCTTCGCCCGCTATCTCTCCAACGGTAAATTCACGCCGCAGACCCCGGTGCGCACAATCGCCTGTGCAATGGACGTAGGCAATCCTTCGAACTTTTCCCGTATCCTTGACCTTTATGACGGCGACTATGAGCGCATCCACCGCGACATGACCGGCTACTCCTTCTCTGACGCGGAAATTGCAGAATGCATGAAGGAAGTGTATGACCGCAACGGCTATGTAATGGATCCGCACGGCGCAACAGCCTACCGGGCCTTGCGCCGCAATCTCTCCTCGGGAGAGAAAGGCATATTCCTCGCCACGGCCCACCCCTCGAAATTCCCGAAGACTGTCGAGAGCATAACTGGAGTGAAATTCACAGCACCCATGATAGCCACGACGGAGGATGTCAGCGAGCATCACCCGACTCCTCGCATCACTCCCTCACTCCCGGCATTGAAAAAATTTCTGCTTTCTGCAACGTAAATCAATACTTTTTTGTTAAATTTGCAATATGACTTGCCAATTCATGCTTTCATGAGCTAATTCAAGCAAGCCTACTACTAACCCTTAACCCACGAAAAGCAATGGCTTCCAACAAACGACTCCTTAAAAAAGAAATCCGCATGATATGCGGCGCACTCGCAGGCGAATGCGTAGTGGCCAAAATCACCGTTCCCGGTATTGACCGCGAGCAGCTCAACGCCATCATCTACGAGCTCGCCGACCTTCAGGAAAACGCGCTCCGCCGCATCAGCATCACCTTCCCCCAGTCGCCCAAGGCATTCGCAAACGGTGGCGAGTACCGCAAGGCACGCCGTGCCTATTTCGCAGCAGCCTTCGGCAAGCTGAAAGCTGAATTCAATGCCCACATCGAGGCAATCGTCAAGAAGATGAATGCAACACTGCCTCAGGAACAGAAGGACGCCAACATCGCCGCTCTCAAAGCGTAAGATTACCACCGACAACAAGAACAATTCCGTAATTCCGAGTGATTATGTCCATTAGCAAATCATTATTGAAGCTTTTCGGCTGGAAAGTATGCTGTACCGTACCCGATTATCCAAAATGTATAATCTGCGTGGCACCCCACACATCCAACTGGGACTTTGTACTCGGAAAACTCGCCTATTGGTCGCTCGGCCGCCAAGCCGGATTTCTCATCAAGGAAACATGGTTCTTCTTTCCGATGAACCTGCTCTTCAAAGCTTTCGGAGGAATCCCTGTCCCCCGCCGACGTGGCTCTTCACTGACCGATGTGCTGATTGCCAAGTTCAACGCATCGACCAAAATGTCGCTCGCAATCACCCCTGAGGGGACACGCGCAAGGGTGAGCGAGTGGCGAACAGGCTTCCTGCGCATTGCCTACGGCGCCGGTGTCCCGATTGTCCTGGGTGCGATAGATGCAGCAAACAAGACTGTTCATCTCGAACGCACCTACCACCCGACCGGGGACATCGAAGCCGACATGGCTGAAATAAAGAAATACTACAGCGTTTTCGACGGCATCAAGCCCGAGAACTTCACTATCTGAAAAATCCCGTTCTGTGAGCCGTAAGGCCCCTGAATCCCTGTCACCATCAATGAATCAAGGAATGAAAATTTGTGCCATACCGTTTGACATTGCGTATGCCGATGTGGAAAACAATCTGATTTCCGCTGCCCATCAGCTCAATCAGGTCGAACCCGACACCGACATTGTCGTTCTGCCCGAACTGTTCACCACATCATTCGTTCCTGACGCGAAAACAATAGCCGAAGTTGCGGAAACCAACGACGGCCATACCGTGGACACGTTGAAACGATGGGCACAATATTTCGGCTTCGCCATAGCAGGAAGTTTTCTTGCAAAAGGCGACAACGGCACATATTACAACCGGGCATTTTTCGTCGAACCTATGGGCGATGTCACATTCACCGACAAGCGCCATCTCTTCCCCATCTCGTCAGAGAGCCGGACCTACACACCCGGCAATGCACTGCCCCCGACAATCCGCTACCGTGGATGGAACATTAAGCTCGTCGTATGCTACGACCTGCGCTTCCCGGTGTGGACACGCAACCAACCCGAAAACCTTTATGACCTGCTCATCGTTCCCTCCAATTGGCCGGTCGCCCGCGTAAAACAATTCAAACTTCTCCTGAGCGCAAGAGCCGTCGAGAACCAGATTTACACCGTCGGATGCAACCGCACCGGCTCGGATAAATTCGGAGACTACACCACCGGGATGTCAGTCATCTTCGACAATCTTGGCGATGACATCAAGGAGACACGGCGCAACGGACACATCTATGCGCTCCTTGACCTACAGAATCTAAAAGAAGGACGTGAACGCTTCCCGGCTTATCTTTCCACCGACCGTTTCACAATCGACCTGTGACACTCCCGAAAGCATCTGCATAGCAATGATGCATCACACACCGGAATGTCACTTCCACCGACTCTACAGAATTTTTATTTTTTGACTGAAAAGCCCTATCATTTCAGCCTCTTCAATCTGACACCGCTATTTTTTGCAATTTTTGCATAAATTTAGCGCATATTGACTGAACCTTTTCCCTGTATTACCGTTATTCTATTGAAGATTTATTGCATCTAACGTAAACACAACCCTAAACACAATGGAAATGAAAGACAAATTTAACACAGTACACGACGATTTTTTCGGAAACGTGGTAGGCACTATCGTTAAAACGATTAAGAAAAGCGTAGCCGTCACTCCGAATACTGATTTTGTGGCCGACTGGTCAGTCCCCGCATCTCCCAGCCGTCCATAAGGCAGGAGCACCTTGCATCGCAACTTAAAAACCATACGGACATCCCCGGTAAACCCCTAATGATAAACCGGAAGAAACGAATCAAGTCCGAATTGAACAGCTCATTTTCCCTCTCTTGATAAAAATCGGGATTCCTCGACGACAAGGAATCCCGATTTTGTAATTTTCATATATTCCGGAGCCCGTGAGAAAGCTTCACGCAGACTACTCCTCATCCTCGTCCATATCGTCAAGGAAATCAAAATCCCATCCGTCGGACATCGACTCGGTAAACTGTGCAAGCTCACGGCCTTCACGCTTAGTCGGACGGCCAAGGCCTTTGCGGCGATCAATGAATCCGGAGATTTTTACAACCTCAAGCAAATCAAGCTCACTCTTGGGAGTGATATTCTCCATGTATTCGGGGACGAGCTTTGCACCGAGACGGTTCTGTGCAAGCGCAAGCACACGAAAAGAATAAGTCACCGGCGGCTTGCGCACATTAATCACATCTCCGACCTTTATGGTCCTCGAAGGCTTTGCTATGACATTGCCGACATAGACGCGACCTTTCTTGCACGCCTCGGTAGCGACGGTACGCGTCTTGAACACACGCATCGCCCAGAGCCATTTGTCGATTCTCACCTCATTCATGGAAGCAGCTTATTTATTGTTATACATGTTCATTGCCGTCTGAATTCCGGCAAGACAGAAAGTCTTCACAGCGTCAACCGCAAGCTCTATGCGCGCACCCATTGCCTTTTCCTCATCATCCGTGAAACGGCCAAGCACATAGTCAATCTGCGTTCCGCGCGGAAAATCATTTCCAATTCCAAATTTCAGGCGTGGATAATCCTGCGTCCCGAGCATCTGGGCAATGTTCTTAAGGCCGTTATGTCCGGCATCGCTTCCACGGGGTTTGATGCGGATGGCTCCGAAGGGAAGGGCGCAGTCGTCGACAATCACGAGAATCTGACTGTTGTCCACCCCCTCTTTCTCCTTCCAGTAGCGCACGGCATTACCCGAAAGATTCATATAGGTCGAAGGCTTCAGAATGACCAACTGGGCATTCTTGACCCTCATCCTGGCAATATCGCCATAACGTTCGGTCGAAAATGTGGCCCCGCCGCTTTCAGCAAGCGCATCGGCCACTCTGAAACCCGCATTGTGGCGGGTCATGGCATATTCCGGCCCGATATTTCCAAGTCCGACAATTAAATATTTCATAATTAGCAATTTTAGAGGGCATTTGATAAACAAAACAACAGATTTCCCCTCCGTCACACGAACTTTGAGAAAATCTGTTGCTAAGATTTCGACTAAGCGGCTAAGCTTAGTTGCCGGCGTTGGCCTGAGCACCACGGGCTGCACGAGTGAGCTGCACAGCGCAGACAACGGCATTCTTGGCGTTCATGAGTTCAAGACCATCGAAGTGGAGTTCACCAATCTGGAGGGTCTTGCCGAGACCGAGGTGGTCAACGTTGATGACAACGCGCTCGGGAATTTCGGTATAGATAGCCTTAACACGGATTTTCTTCATAGAGAGGTTGAGCTTACCACCGGCCTTAACACCTTCGGCGTGGCCTTCGAGCTTAACGGGAACCTCGATAGCAACGGGCTTCTTGTCGCTTACTTCGAGAAGGTCGATATGGAGGATCTGATCCTTCACGGGGTGGAACTGGATATCCTTGAGGACAGCCATGCGGGTCTCACCATTGACAGTAAGCTCGATAGCGTAAATATCGGGAGTGTAAACCAGCTTGCGGACAGCGTCCTGAGTCACTACGAGGTCGGTAGTGATGAGGCCCTTGCCATTGCCGATTTCAACTACTTTTTCACCGGGTTTGAGTTCCTTGTCGTAAGGAAGAGCGATAACATCACCGCCATTGAGGACAACGGGGATTTTGTTTTCTTTGCGGAGGGCCTGAGCAGCCTTCTTGCCGAGGTCAGTACGGGGCTCGGCGGTCAGTTGAAATGTCTTCATTTCTGATTGGATTTTTTAAATTGTGTTACTCAAAATTAAGTTGTAATTCGATTGCTCCTTAATTTCCCATCACACGGGATGCTAAAAAGTGACTGCAAAGTTACGAAAATTTTCTGCTCCACAACCATACGCTTCACAAACTTTAACTAAAAATCGCAACTTCACATTATTAATTACTCCACCCTATTGCTTAACTTTGCGTCGGACAACAGATTATTTCCACCATTCATTCCACTCAAAATCCAATTTTGCCATCCATCACGGCAGATGGGATATCCGGAAATCAATCTTTCCCTCATTTTAAAATCACAACTGTATTCCACAGACTATATCAACAGCTTCACCCATACGAAAAATATGAAACGCTCCGTAATCCTCACATTAGTCTTCATAACCACCCTCATCCTCCCGTCCTCCTGTCAAGACGATGACATGTTTGACGACCGTGGCGACATATTCATGAACCTGACATCAGTGACATGGTTCACCGAAAGCAGCGGCCGTCTCTCCGACCGCCGTGAATTCTACGCCTGCGACTACTGGGACTTTTTCGGTGACGGAACCGGAGTCTGGGAATCGTATTATGAAGAAGAAGGCTTCCCACCACGAGAACTGCGCTGCTATTTCGACTGGGACTTCACTCCTGAGGACTATTCAATCATCAGCCTCTACATCCCCGGCGTGGGAGAAGAATACTGGATGATCGACCGCCTCACACCCACCATCTTCTCAGCCTACGTCTCCCAATTCGACCCCAACTACACCCCCGACCCACCCCACGACTACCAGATCCTCTACGCCCTCGACGACTGACCCCCTCTGCCCATAATCTCAATCCATACCACTTATTAGACACTGCCACGACCGCAAAAACAATCGTATGTAGACACCAATCCTCAAAAAAGATGCGAAAAACGCACTACTTTTGAGGATTTTTCACTACCTTTGCGCCCAAATTAGTATCCCTTCACAAAGGATACCAAGCTTGCTTAGACAAAGACATGTCGGATTTCCTTACAGGAACAGACAGCCAAACCTCCTTGCAAAACCTTTGTTTCCAATCTATTGAACAGGGAATAAGGGGAAGAAACGATTTAAACGTCTCCCCTTCCGATGTTCACCCTACCGACACAGCTTCCACATCTGAAATTCAATGCCTTACCATCGGAAACCTCATATCCGCTGTCGAAAGTGCAATCTGCGGAGAGGCAAACGGGAGCATCACATGGAAAGCCGCAAGCTCATTCATCAATTCACTCCGGAAATATCCCCAATCCGCCACCTTCACCGACAACCATCTCGGATCGTGGGTAGCGACCATGCTTCAGCAGGACTATTCACGGACAACCATTGAGCGCTACCTCACCAAAATCTCAGCCCTCTATACCCAAATCGCAGGC
>CANCXM010000027.1 GCA_947381945.1 uncultured Muribaculaceae bacterium | reverse complement strand
ATGCTCCGTTCACTTGAAAATAATGGCGATTATCAGGATTTTTATATCGGTGGCTCAATTTCTGTCAAACTGCTTAACAGGAAACTTGTACTGAAGGCTACACCAAGAATATGGTTTGAGAAAACGACTGGTCTTTATTCTGATAAGGCAAATTACCTCTCACTCTCTTTTACTGGCACTTACTATTTGGGCAACTTTTACTTTCAGGCATATTATTCATCAGCAAGCAGAGGATTGGTGCAATACAGCCTAAACGCTATTTCTCTCAAAAGAAGGCCATCATATCAGTTTAAGGTTGGATGGAGTAATGGCAAATGGAATTTAACAGCATCTGCAGTCAACATATTCCGCAAAAACTGGATTGCAGAAACATCAAGTCTGCAAAGCAAATGGTTTGACCAATACACAACTGAGTACGGTGCCACAAGCCATCAATTTGTTAGTCTAACTGCAAGCTATACATTTAGTTTTGGCAAAAAGATAAGACGCGGTGATGAAATTCAAAGTCAGGGTGGTGGCAACTCTGCAATCATAAAATAGAACAGCTAATCATACAAAAGTGCAGCCCACTCCCGGCGTGATGTCGGGAGTGGGCTGCTATTAGGTCGATATAGTCGATATAAATGTTACATTTTCATTCCGACTGTCGTAATGTTTGGATTCAGACCGCGTTTGTGGGCTTCCGGTTCAAGTAAATCCAAGTATAGGCTCGCTATTCTTTTGGGCATCCTCCGAATAAGGGTAAATTATAGACGTAGCCGTCAATTTGGCAGTTTTTCTGATGTTCAGAGTGTTTTTTAATGTCGGTAGGGGGATTATGTGGTGAAAAAGTCGTAACTTTGCACACGGGCAACAGTGCAACCCGACGAAACTTCATAATCCATTCAATCGCATGCGACAGTTTAAGCGCGCCGTCCTGGTCCTCGAAGACGGCACCACTTTTGAAGGAAAATCCTTTGGCTATGAAGCCTCTACTGCCGGCGAAGTGGTGTTCAACACCGCCATGACCGGCTATCCCGAAAGTTTGACCGATCCCTCATACGAAGGGCAAATCCTGGTCACTACCTATCCGATTCTCGGCAACTACGGCGTTCCGCCGCGTCGCGAGAAAGATGATGTCAGTGAGTATTATGAGAGCGACAAGATCCATTGCCAGGCTATTGTGGCACAGGACTACTCATACGACCATTCCCACTGGCAGGCCGACCGCTCTCTTGCCCAATGGCTTCAGGAAGAAAAAATCCCCGGTATTTATGGCATCGACACACGTCAGCTCACCAAGCATCTCCGTGAACACGGCTCAATGCTCGGTAAGATTATCATTGACGGTTGTGACGATGTCGATTTTTATGACCCCAACCTTGAAAACCTTGTCGGCAAGGTAAGCTGCAAGGAGGTCGAGGTTCATGGAGAGGGCGAGAAGACCGTTGTCCTTGTTGACTGCGGTGTCAAGCATAACATCATCCGTTGTCTCACCCGCCGCGGTGTGAAGGTGGTGCGTGTTCCCTGGAACTACGACTTCACTTCAATCCCCTACGATGGTCTCTTCATCTCCAACGGTCCCGGCAACCCCGACATGGCCGAGGAGACAGTGGTCAACATCCGCAAGGCAATGGAAATCGGCAAGCCCATCTGCGGCATCTGCATGGGCAACCAGCTTCTTGCCAAGGCAGCAGGTGCGAAGACCTATAAGCTCAAATACGGTCACAGAAGCCACAACCAGCCCGTGCGCCGTGTCGGAACAGAGAAATGTTTCATCACCTCGCAGAACCACGGTTTTGCTGTCGACAACGAGACACTTCCCGCCGACTGGGAACCTCTCTTCATCAATATGAACGACGGAACCAACGAAGGTATCCGCCACAAGTCGAAGCCCTACTTCTCGGCCCAGTTCCATCCTGAGGCAAGCTCAGGTCCGAAGGACACCGAGTTCCTCTTCGACGAATTTATCAACATGCTTTAACGTCATCCCCTCATATATTCTTTCATCATGCGTAACGAGAACATCAAGAAAGTATTGCTGCTTGGTAGCGGCGCGTTGAAAATCGGTGAGGCCGGCGAGTTTGACTATTCAGGCTCCCAGGCGCTCAAAGCCATGAAGGAGGAGGGGATCACCACCGTCCTCATCAACCCCAACATCGCGACTGTCCAGACTTCGGAAGGTTTTGCCGACAAGATATACTTCCTCCCGGTCACTCCCTACTTCGTGGAGAAGGTAATCCGCAAGGAGAAGCCCGACGGCATTCTCCTCGCGTTCGGTGGACAGACCGCGCTCAACTGCGGTGTGGAACTCCACCGTTCCGGCATCCTTGAAAAGTATGGCGTGGAAGTGCTCGGCACTCCCGTCCAGGCTATCATGGACACTGAGGACCGTGAGCTCTTCGTCAAGAAGCTCGACGAGATTGATGTAAAGACCATCAAGAGCGAGGCCGTCAACTCAATCGAGGATGCCAAGGTGGCTGCAGCCGCACTAGGTTACCCCGTGATTGTCCGTGCCGCCTACGCCCTCGGAGGTCTCGGCAGCGGTTTCTGCGACAACGAGGAGGAACTTGTCACTCTCGTCGAAAAGGCTCTTGCCTTCTCGCCCCAGGTGCTCGTCGAGAAGTCACTCAAAGGTTGGAAAGAGGTCGAATATGAGGTTGTCCGCGACCGTTTCGACAACTGTATCACCGTCTGCAACATGGAGAACTTCGACCCGCTGGGCATCCATACCGGCGAATCAATCGTCGTGGCTCCCTCGCAGACACTCTCAAATGAAGATTACCACTGGCTGCGCAAGCTTGCCATCAAGATCATACGTCACATCGGCATCGTCGGCGAATGTAACGTTCAGTATGCCTTCGACCCCACTTCGATGGACTACCGTGTCATCGAGGTCAACGCCCGTCTGAGCCGTTCGTCGGCCCTCGCATCGAAAGCCACCGGCTATCCTCTGGCATTCGTGGCTGCAAAACTCGGTCTCGGCTACGGTCTCTTTGACCTGAAGAACTCCGTGACCAAGGAGACTTCCGCCTTCTTCGAACCCGCTCTTGACTATATCGTCTGCAAGATTCCCCGCTGGGACCTCGGTAAGTTCCACGGTGTGCGCCGCGAAATCGGCTCATCAATGAAGTCGGTGGGTGAGGTCATGGCTATCGGCCGTACCTTCGAGGAGGTGATTCAGAAGGGTCTCCGTATGATTGGTCAGGGAATGCACGGTTTCGTCGGCAACAACCAGCGTGACCTCCCCGAGCTCGAACATGCGCTAAAGGAACCGACCGACAAGCGTATCCTTGCCATCGCCCAGGCCATGTTCAAGGGCTACACCGTCGATCAGATTCACGACCTTACCAAAATTGACAAGTGGTTCCTCTATAAGCTCCAGAATATTATCAACACCGCCGGTGAACTCCGCGACTACAATGAGCTTGAAGCTGTCCCCGAGGCACTTCTCCGTCAGGCGAAGGAGCAGGGCTTCAGCGACTTCCAGATTGCCCGCGAAATCTATCAGGAGAATCTGACAGAACCTGAAAAGGCGCTCCTCGACGTTCGTGCCTACCGCAAGAAACTCGGCATCCTCCCTGTTGTCAAGCAGATTGACACCCTCGCTGCCGAGTATCCCGCACAGACAAACTACCTCTATCTCACATACAACGGACGCGAGAACGACGTGAGGTATCTCCACGACCATCGTTCAATTGTTGTCCTCGGTTCAGGTGCCTACCGTATCGGTTCATCCGTCGAGTTCGACTGGTGTTCGGTCAATGCCCTCCTCACAGTCAAGAAGGAAGGCTGGCGTTCGGTTATGATTAACTACAATCCCGAGACCGTATCGACCGACTACGACATCTGTGACCGTCTCTACTTCGACGAGCTTACCTTCGAGCGTGTGATGGACATCCTTGACCTCGAACAGCCCCACGGAACCATTCTCTCTGTGGGCGGTCAGATTCCCAACAACCTCGCTACCCGCCTCGACGCGCAGAACATCAATATCCTCGGAACAACCGCCCAAAGCATCGACAATGCTGAGGACCGCAACAAGTTCTCGGCCATGCTCGACCGCCTCGGCATCGACCAGCCCCGCTGGCGCGAGCTGACAAGCCTCGAGGACATCAACGAGTTCATCGACGAGGTTGGCTTCCCGGTGCTTGTCCGTCCGAGCTATGTGCTCTCAGGTGCGGCCATGAATGTCTGCCACAACCAGGAGCAGCTTACACGCTTCCTGAAACTTGCAGCCAACGTGTCGAAGCAGCACCCGGTGGTTGTCTCGCAGTTCATCTCCGGTGCCAAGGAGATTGAGATGGATGCCGTCGCACAGAACGGTGAGATTGTCGCCTACGCAATTTCTGAGCATATCGAGTATGCAGGTGTGCACTCAGGTGATGCGACCATCCAGTTCCCGCCGCAGAAACTCTATGTCGAGACCATGCGCCGCATCCGAAAGATTTCGCGTCAGATTGCAAAGGCTCTCGAAATCTCCGGCCCGTTCAACATCCAGTTCCTTGCCAAGAACAACGACATCAAGGTTATCGAGTGTAACCTCCGTGCTTCGCGAAGCTTCCCCTTCGTATCGAAAGTGCTTAAGATTAACTTCATTGACCTTGCCACCCGCGTCATGCTCGGTCTGCCCGTAGAGAAACCCTCGAAGAATGCCTTCGACCTCGACTATGTCGGCATCAAGGCTTCGCAGTTCAGCTTCTCGCGTCTGCAGGGTGCCGACCCGGTGCTCGGTGTGGACATGGCTTCGACAGGTGAGGTCGGATGTATCGGTGTCGATTCTTCCGAGGCTCTTATCAAGGCCATGATTTCCGTGGGCAACCGTATTCCCTCAAAGGCCGTCCTGATGTCGACCGGTACTGCCAAGCAGAAGGCCGAGCTCCTTGATGCAGCCCATGAGCTTGCCAACCGTGGCTATACAATCTATGCGACAGGCGGCACACATGCCTATCTCAATGACAATGGCATTCCCGCCATCCGTGTCTACTGGCCCTCTCAGCCCGACATGCAGCCTCAGGCCATCGAGCTTCTCCATGACCACAAGGTGGACATGGTGGTCAACATTCCCAAGAACTTCTCGACCACCGAGCTTACGAACGGCTATAAGATTCGCCGTGCGGCCATTGACCTCAACATTCCGTTGCTGACCAATGCCCGTCTGGCCTCGGCCTACATTGATGCTTTCACCACTCATCCGCTCGACGAAATCGAAATCAAGAGCTGGGACGAGTATTGATTAAGTACTAAGTATAAAGTATAGAGTATAAAGTT
The DNA here is from genome assembly GCA_947381945.1 of uncultured Muribaculaceae bacterium. Classification (GTDB taxonomy): domain Bacteria; phylum Bacteroidota; class Bacteroidia; order Bacteroidales; family Muribaculaceae; genus Duncaniella. The sequence continues at coordinate 35,348 of CANCXM010000027.1, read as the reverse complement.
TGGGAAATTGGATGCAATTTCCCAAGCTTTTACAAAATACAATAAAAATTAAACAAACTCTTGTTGCAAACCCTCGGGAGAATTCGTAAATTTGCCTTCGAAATTTAAGCTAATCATCAATTCTCCAATCGGAGGTTCCAATAAAAGGTAAAAACTCAACTAAAATTAACCATAGACTATGAAAATTGAAAAAATTATCGGTCGTGAAGTCCTTGACTCACGCGGCAACCCCACTGTTGAAGTAGACGTAATCCTCGAATCAGGCGCACGTGGCCGTGCATCTGTTCCCTCAGGCGCATCTACCGGTGTTAACGAGGCTCTCGAACTCCGCGACGGTGACAAGAACCGCTACATGGGCAAGGGTGTTCAGAAGGCTGTAGCCAACGTTAACGGTCCTATCGCTGAAGCCCTCAAGGGTATGAGCGCTCTCGATCAGATCAAGATTGACGAGACTATGCTTGCTCTCGACGGAACTGACACCAAGTCAAACCTCGGTGCAAATGCAATCCTCGGCGTTTCACTCGCTGTTGCCAAGGCTGCTGCTGACTACCTCGACCTTCCCCTCTACAAATATATCGGTGGCTGCAACACTTACTGCCTCCCCGTCCCCATGATGAACATCATCAACGGTGGTGCTCACTCTGACGCTCCCATCTGCTTCCAGGAATTCATGATCCGTCCTATCGGCGCATGTTGCTTCAAGGAAGGTATCCGCATGGGTACTGAGGTGTTCCACAACCTTAAGAAAGTTCTCCATGACCGCGGCCTCTCTACTGCAGTAGGTGACGAAGGTGGTTTCGCTCCCGCTCTCGACGGTACTGAGGATGCCCTCAACGTAATCATCAAGGCTATCGAGCTCGCAGGTTATGTTCCCGGTAAGGACGTGACCATCGGTCTCGACTGCGCAGCTTCTGAGTTTGCAAAAGAGCAGGCTGACGGCTCATTCATCTATGACTACACCTGGAAGCAGGGTGCCGACGCTCCCAAGCTCACCAGCGAACAGCAGGCTAACTTCCTCAAGGAACTCGTTGAGAAGTATCCTATCGACTCTATCGAGGACGGTATGGGCGAAAACGACTGGGCAGGCTGGAAGGTCCTCACCGACCTCATCGGCAAGCGTTGCCAGCTCGTCGGCGACGACCTCTTCGTTACCAACGTGAAGTATCTCCAGCGCGGTATCAACGAAGGTTGCGCTAACTCAATCCTCGTTAAGGTTAACCAGATCGGTTCACTCACCGAAACTCTCCGCGCAGTTGAGCTCGCTCAGCGCAACGGCTACACCGCTGTCATCTCTCACCGTTCAGGCGAGACTGAGGACGCTACAATCGCCGACATCGCCGTCGCTACCAACGCCGGACAGATCAAGACCGGTTCTGCAAGCCGCTCTGACCGTATGGCCAAGTACAACCAGCTCCTCCGCATCCAGGAAGAACTCGGCAACGACGCAGCTTACGGCTATGGCAAAAGAACTAAAATGCCCCAGGAATAATCCACACAACCGATATTCCGAATACCGGATTTAAGGAGAAATCCTTAACCGGATAACCAAAACAATGCCGACCTGATTAACCTCAGGCCGGCATTGTTTTTTTCAGATGTTTGGAAAATGTTAATTCAATTCAAATATTTTGTCCGCAATAGAATAATTGCGATATTTGTAACATCCTAAATTACTCTCAGAGGAGGGTGGGGGATATTTTCTAGATTGCGTTTACTAACGCTTGGATCTTGATATTACGAAATCTGACAGTTTCTTTATTGGAGTCAAGATTAAGCAACGGTAGATGCCCTTGTTTATGTAAAATATATTGGTGTATTTGATAATATACCAAATAGTTTTACATATATAAGCGTGGGCTTCTGCGTTGCTCGTTCGACTCCAATGGGCAATGTCAGAGCCTCGTAATGTGGAACGAGCAGTCGTATGGACTCTCACGCTTTCATTGTCAATAACAATAAACATCTGAAAAGAGGGTCAAGGATGAATATTAAAAGATAGAGAGATGAAAAAATTTATCTGCCTTTTTGTTTTGCTAGTAGTTGTATCTCATGGAATGCGTGCATGGGAGATTGACGGAGTGGATTATGATTTTATTTGGGGTAGTCATGCAGTTGTCGTGGGGGTAACAAGTGAAGCACCCTCTGATTTGGTTATTCCGAGTGTCATTCAGCATCCGGAATTTGGGGATGTTTTACCAGTAACAGAAATAGGACACATGGCCATATCTTGGTCTGGAAGAAGTGTTATTATTCCCGAAGACATAATATGTCAAGAAGGGTGGCCATTAGGAAAATGTCCTAATATAGAGTTTTGTAAACTACCAAGCACTGTGAATTCGATTCCCGATTTTGCTTTTCAAGATACTCCAATACAGCGCTTGGTCATATCAGGAAATATCAAATCTGTAGGGTATAACGCTTTTGCAAATTGTTATAATTTAACAGAGCTTGTACTTCCTGATTGTGTGTCCTCAATAGGTGAGAACGCATTTTACAATACTGGTCTGAAAATATTTGAAATTCCAAAGAATACAGAACGTATAGGCAGTAACGCATTTAGTATGTCAGGATTAGAGAATGTCACACTTCCAGAAAATGTTCATGAATTAGGAGATTTTGTTTTTGCGGAATGTGCTGATTTGAAAAAGATTACTTTATCTGAGAATATTACAACTATACCTGATAATACTTTTTGGAATTGTAAATCTCTCGAAGAAATTATAATACCATCTAAAATCAATACGGTTGGAATATCTGCTTTTGAGAATTGTATAAAATTGAAAGAGATAGAATTGCCATCGACTTTGACTCGAGTAGAAAAAAATGCCTTTAATAATTGTGAAAGTTTAATATCGGTTGATATGCCAGATGGGTTGGAATTTATTGGCATCCATGCATATAGTGGTTGTAAAAATATTACAGATATAAATTTTTCAAGAAATCTTAGAGAGATAGGGGATTGGGCTTTTGTAGATTGTTATTCATTAAGTAAAATCCAACTTCCAAATACTTTAGTAAACATTGGAGATGGAGCCTTTTGTAATTGTAAGAATATTACTGAAGTTTCATTGTCAAATTCATTGACTCGGTTAAACCAAAGCACATTTTATGGTTGTGAAAAGTTGGAGATCGTAAGAATCCCAGAGTCGGTTACCGAAATTGCAGGGCATGTGTTTAGTTATTGTACTAATCTTAGAGAAGTGACTCTCCCCGCTTCGATTACCTCTTTAGGTTCTTTATCTTTTTCATGTCCAAATCTAGAAAAAATCCGTTCATTATCAATAAATCCTCCAAAATGTGATAATAATGCTTTTAGTGGAGTAGATAAAAAGAAATGTCAGGTTTATGTTCCTAGAGAAAGTATAGATTTCTATAAAGTAGCCTCAGTATGGAAGGAGTTTTTCTGTTATGAGGATGTTGAGTCAGGAATTGAGGATATTGTTTTTGACTTATCTACTAATGTTGATATCTATGATTTAAATGGACGGATGATTAGAGCGAATGTAAAGAATGAGGATGTTTCGTCTGTTCTTGAACCTGGTATTTACATATTACGATTGCATGATGGTAAGAGTAGAAAAATTTATATAAGGTAACAATATGAGAAGTAGCTGTTCACATTGTGGACAGCTACTTCTCATATTGTTACCTTATATAAATACTATCATCATAGCTTTGCCAATTCCTCTATCATGGCGCGGCGTTTGGGGTATCTTTCTTTGAGTTCCTTAGCGAGATTTTCTGCGGTTTCTTTTTCTCCGAACTTCTTTATGTGGCGGATATAACGTGTGACGGCGATGTAGGAGTCACGTCCCATGTTGTCTTCTGCATACTTGCGGATGGCGTTGCAGTAGAGTCTCACGAATTCTTCGCGGTGAATGTCCTTGAAATGCGGTTCGGCTTCTTCCAGATAGTGAAGGGCAGGGTTAGCGGAGAGCATTTTGAAGTATTCGTCCCACATCTCATCCCGGATATAGATGAATTTCAAATTATCATATTCATAATAATTTCTGGCGGCCTTTATCTGTGAAATAAGATTTTTTACGGTTTCAGGCCATTCTTTGTGTGGAATATTGTTTTTTATAAGATTGTAAAGCTCCTCTTGCCTAAAGTTCCTGTTGCCTCCTTTGATGAAGAAATATTGTGAGAGCTCAGCGATATTCTTAAGGTCTTGCTTAATGATGTAGATGCGTAGTTTTGCCTCTTTCCAGTCGTTCACAAGTCCGGGCCATTCACGGTCGCTGCTGATTCCTTCGGTCGCAAGGTCAAGGGCTTTGTCATAGTCACTGCAGTCGATTGCATTTTGGATGAGCGTCTTGCGGAAATCCGGATTGTGGCGGTGTTGATAGATGAATTCGTCGGCTTTTTCTTTAGAATATCTTTTTTCGATAACCTGAGCCATGAGTCTCATTTTTTCGCTGTCTCTCCATGAATTTCCGTCGGCCGGTGTAGTGCTGAGCGCCTTCTCAATCCGGTCAAGTTCGGTTGATCCGGATGCGAGTTCTACCGCTATTGCAATGAATTCTGTTTCCCAATCTCCCCATCCGGCAAGATGTTTTGCCTCGTCCCACGACATCATTCTTTCGAATATCATCTTGCGTGTTGACTCTGGTAGTTCAGCAACCTCGATTTCTTCAAGGGCCATGAATGCTCCTGAGACAGTGGCTCCGAGATAGCCTCCGCTGTCATCTCCGCAGTTAAGTATGGTTTCTGCTTCATCTATCACAGCCTCAATCTTGACGAAAGCAGCTTCCCATTCCCGGGCCTTGATATTATCATTGGCACGGACGATGATTTCCATGATGGCATTTCCGACCTCGCGTGTATCGCGATATTCGACGTAGCCATAACGACCTTGAGCCTCGCGGATGATGGAGCGTATCTGCGTGCGGTACATTTCGGCAGATGGTGGAAGCACTCGGTCGCCAAACATGCTGATGAGACGCATCTTGACGGAGCGGTCGGAGCATTCTTCGCGCACGAACGCTTTCAATTCGTCGACGGTCAGTGAGTCAATGATTTTTTCGATGTCCTTGGCGGTGACGACCTTTTTCTTTTTGGGTTGGTCGGTTTTCAGTTTGGATGGCGTTTTGCTTTCATTTTTCTTTGGAGACAGGTCGGTATAGTCAGCAAAGGAATTGTTTTCAAACGAGAACATGGCGGCAACGACATGTTTGCACACGGGGCCCATGTCATACGGGCAGTTGCAATCGAAATCCACCACCTCGTCGCCATTGAGTTCAATGCGGACATCGTATGGTTCGGTTCCCCGGACGATAAAATCAATTTCGGAATTCGAGCCATGATTAATTCTGTCAATCTCCTCTACCACTCCGGATTTGAAATATTTCAGACCGCGCTGCAGAATCACGGGGTCGATTTGCTGTTCAAAAAGTTTCAGATTTAATTCCATGATTGTTCAGACTATAGTTGTGAAGGTTGAGGTGGAGAATTGATGTTTTCTGAGATACCGCAGTAGGTCGGTTTCGGACTCATGGATGAGGGTTGAAAAGGTTTTGAAGTCCGGGGCTTGTTGCGGGATATGGAAACTGTAGGTGCGTAGGGTGGCATTGAGGTCAAGTCCGTGGCCATGGAGGCTGTGAGAGGTCGGTTCGGACTCGGTAGTGTCAGGATGGATGAAAATTCCGTTACGGGCCTTTAGACGGTACATATAGGTCAACATCTGATTGATGTCGTTGCGGGTGTCAATCTTCCTTTTGTATTTGGCATCAATCACCGTTCCGTGGCTGTCGCGGTCATAGAAATCAGGGAAACGAGGGTATTTCTTTCCTTTTCCGAGATAAACTGAGCCGAGGTTTTGGCGGTTGTCGGGATGATGGAAGCCTCTTGGCGTGAGAAGCGTTGCAAGATATTCCTCCCAAAGATAGGACACGTCAAAAAGTATGCCGTAGATCTTATCCCTATCATCGCCATATTTGATCTTTTCGTGGCGGAGAATGCGAAGGCATAGATTTTGAAGAGGCCGATAGGCAGTATAGTAGGGATGGGTGACCGGCTTGATGTTGTCCCGGATGATTTTGTCTCTTTCGGTTTTCACGAACGGAGATGTGGCCGTTATGATTTTCGATACTGAGGCGCGGGTTTCTGCATCGTTTTCCAGCAGGAATGAGCCGCCTTTCTGAGTGCGGATATATTCAATCGTGTGGCGGATTAAGCGTGTCACACGGTTGTCGTGGCTGAATTCGCGGGTGCGGTAGGCCATGCGTCCATTGAAGGGAATGTTACGTCTGCAATGGCGGTTGATGTCGACCGCTCCACGAATGTTTGAGTCATTATGGGTATGGGTGCGGTATTCCTTGTAGAGCCCTTGACGGAGGGCATCATTCAGAAATTTCGGGAAGAGATACAGGAGAAAGTCAAAGACTGATTCTTCGGATGAGGCGTGGGGGAGATCGAAGAGATTGAAGTTGAAAACCTTCCGGAGGAGATAGTGGAAGAAATAGTCGTTTTCAGGACTGTTGGCGAAGCGGGAGTTGATGGTGACGGACAGATTGCCGATTCCGATGAAGCCGACGAGGTTGCCTGTGTCCAGATCCGCACCTTTGCAGCGTGTGCCTTGCCAGTTCAGCCGAAGGTCGAAGAGATGCTGATTGGCAATTGAATCCTTGCACTCCTTGAATGAATGGGGATAGATGAGGACGGGGCAGTCCCTGTCGTTGACAATGTCGACCAACGGACGGTTGGCGAGACATTGCAGGGGCTGGAAATCCGTGAGTCGGTAATGGCTGTTGTCAGTCAGTCTCATTGTCATCGTTTATTCCATAATATGCGCTTTCGAGAAGCCTGAGGTTTTCATCGGCATTGATGGTTCCGCGCAGATATTCAAACAGTACTCCACGCAGATGGTTTTCCCATAGATGGCCGTAGGCTTCCTCCTTGTTGCTGTGGTCATCGTCGAGATACAGACCGAGTTTGGCGAAGTAGGCTGCCCCGATGTGGAATGAGCTGTTGAGGCCTTCGATCCCTTCGTTTTCCTCGTCGTTGTGGATTGCATTGTTGAGCCGGTTCATGACTTCAATGACTTCGTCTTTCATCTCACCGAGGTCATTGAGCATCTCAGTATTGTCGGCCGCTTTGATTTCCTCCCAAGCGAAGCGTCGGCGCATGGCAAAATCCATGCTTTCGACACTGCGGTCAATGTCGTTCATTGTGCCGATGATATAGACGTTCTCAGGGACATAGAAGCCTTTGTAGAATGGGTCGGATTCGTCGATAATCAGGTTTTGATATTGGGTTTTCACGCGGCCGCGCTCTCCGCGATAGCCGGGGTCGATGCTGAAAAACAGCTCTCCGAATATTTTGGAAATCTCTCCACGATTGATTTCGTCGATGATGAGGATGTGGGTTGTGTTTACACGTTGAATTGTATTCTTCCGAATTAAATTGAGCGGTTTCGGATGCTCTTTCTTTGGAATAATTTCGGATGGATTTTCATTTGTCTTTTTAGACATGTTTAAAAGTTCCTGTACAATTCCTCGATAGTATGTATAATTTAACTTATTACCTATTATTTTCTTGAAGTCATCAGTAGTTTCATGAGATATGTCGTCTATACCTCGAGATTTATAATGATTATACAGTTTCTGAATATAATCACGATTTATATAATTGGAAGTGTAGTGGCCTCCTTTTTTATATAATATATCCTCACCGTCAATTTTCACATCCATTTTTGTTCGAGGATATACTGTGTATAATGTCACGGTTCTCGTCTTGATACGATACTTTAGTTTTTCGTATAGTTGTGAGAATGGGGTAGATTCAGAGAATGATGTAATCACGTTGGTCTCTAAATCTTCAACATCGATATGTTGAGTATCATCATCTACATATTCATTTTCATTAAGAGCCAACGCTCTCTTGCAAAATTCCTTGAAAATACCGTCTTTGCGTTCGAAGCCTATATTCCCGTTTTTGTCGGGTGGGGTAGGGCGGAGGCCCTCCACGAAATCGGTGTAGTCGTAGGACGGATGAAACTGCACGAACTCACACACAGCATCCATCTCCTCTGCAATCGCTTTGGCCAGATGGGTCTTGCCCGTGCCCGGAGCTCCGGTCAGGATGAGATTGCGGTTGGCTTTAAGCAGTTTGATGTAGCGATCATATTTGTGACGGTTTTCCATGGGCTGAGGTGTTGATTGGAGTAGATAATCGGTTATATATTTAGGAATGTCTGTCTGAGATATGCCATTGCTTTGAGGCCACGCTTTTTCGGGAGGCCGGAGGTCGAGTTCTTCGGTCGTGATATATCCGTCCTCTTTAGCACAAAGCCATTTGACATCGACAAAGTGTGGATAGTAGACGGAATTGCCACTCTCGTCAATTCCTGCATAATGGATGGAAGGTTGATATTTGTAAGAGGAAACGGCTATTCCGATACCAAGCAGTCCGGTAGAGCCTTGGGTGGAGCAGACTATGTCGCCCGGTCGGATTTGTTTAAGAAGTGCGATGTTTCTACCTGCCTGTTCGTCGTCACGGTACAGAGAGGCAATATCTTCTTCTGAATAGTCAGAATAATCTTCGTCCATGCCTGCGACAGCGGCTATGCCGTTATCCAGAAAACTTTCCCATGCCCGGTGGCGGTAGCCCCGACAGTTAGTCGGTGGAAGGAAATAGCACTTGTGTGGACCGTATATGTCACCCTCAGTAGGGATAAAGAATTTTACATTCGGATTCTCGATGCCAAATTCCTTAAGAAAGGCATGGAACATGATTTTATGCGTTGGACTGTCATCCTGCTTGTAAAGCTTCAATTTCAGATACCTGTTGTTGGTCTCTTTGCCATCCCCAGGTAATTCATATTGCTTTTCCCAAGTATTGTCCTTATAGCCACAGAAACGGCTTGGGCCGAACATCAGTTTGTTTCCAAACGGCTCCACGACAAAGCATCTCCCTTGGCGGTAACGATCGATAGCCCACTCACGCTCGTCGCCATCATCACTTTGGGCGTAGGAGTAGAGGGTGTGGATATTCCGGATCACATCGGCTCTGCAGTCTATGAAATCTGTCCTTGTCATTGTCGTCTTTCTCGTGTGGGGTGTGTAAATCGTGGATGGGTTTGAGAGTTTATGTGGGTGTGTGGCTGAGCGAGAAGCCCGCACTATGCGACAAAGATATGAATAAAAATTTATAAAACAATGAAGATGGACATATACAAAAAAAGAATGAGTAAAGATGGCCGAAGCCAAACTGTTACTCATTCTCCTCTCTCCTCAGCGGTATGGACGGGACTCGAACCCGCGACCCCCTGCGTGACAGGCAGGTATTCTAACCAGCTGAACTACCACACCAAGGTTTTGAGATGCAATCCGCAATTTTGTTGCTTCGCTAAGCATTGCGGTTATCGCTGTTTTGCGAGTGCAAAGTTATGAATGTTATGCGAAGTGTGCAAATATTTTTAAATGAATTTTTAAAAATTGGATGTTTTTATGAGAAAAAGAATATAAATTAGTCTGAATGTCGTGGAAAAATGCGGGCTCATTGCTATTTGAACTTACGCTACAGATGCTGCAGGAGAGTATATTTTGTAAATGAGAAAATATGGTTTTAGTGTATAGAGCGTTTTTTTTGACAACATATTTTGAGTAGATTTTAAGTTTTGGCCGAATCTCTCAACGATATTTTTCGGAAAGATAGAGCTATGGGGGGAAGTTTTAGATTGCAGATATTACATTGCATCCATCGGTATCCTTTGATATTTGAAGAGATATTTATTCGAATGAAATATTCGGTACATATATTCAAGAGTTCATATTCCCTGCTAAGAATTCCGCAAACTCAATTAAAAAACATAAAAACGATAAAAAAGCGCCCTATGCTATTGACAAGTATAAAAAAAATATCTACCTTTGCAACGCTAAAAGCGAAAACTGACAATCTCAGTCAAACGCGATTAGTTGCACAAAATCGTAAAAGGTCCTATAGCTCAGTTGGTTAGAGCACCTGACTCATAATCAGGGAGTCCTTGGTTCAAGCCCAAGTGGGACCACCTCTTAAAAATCAAGCAGTTACGAATCAAATCGTAGCTGCTTTTTCTTTTGTCTTGGACATAAGTCTGAATACATCGCCGAGGACGCCAAATCATCGCGTCTCCGGAGGCTATGGATAGCTGAGTTTATTTGAGGTTGCTTAATTGTTATACACATTCAAAATCGAGTCGGCTCCAAAATCGAGCCAGCCCCCGACTTCGCGCCGGGGGCTGGCCATATTTGTATGAAAAGCTATTTTTATTTCAAGATTGCGGATGAGCCGGTTCCTGGGTCGCCTACCTCATCGCTATGCTGTTTATTTCAAGATTTCGGCTGAACCGGTGTCTGGGTCGGCTACCTCATCGCTATGCTGTTTATTTCAAGATTGCGGATGAGCCGGTGCCTGAGCCGCCTACCTCATCGCCACGCTGCACTTTCTTGCCATAGCCGAATGTGTAGGTCGCAGACAAGCGTACGCTAAAGTGTGTGTCGGTGTTGTAATTAACCATATTGTCAGCGTAGTAGGCATATTTACATTTGGTGGTGCTATAGACCCACGTTGTTCTGAACGGGTTGGCCACCGTCAGTCTTAAATTCAGATTTGATTTACTCCATCCGGCTTCTATTTCAAGAGAGCTTTTCGTCTTGATGATAGTGTCGTAATTCGACCATAGACTTGTTAGGGGTGAATTGAAATATCCTGAAAAATAGAAGTTGCCAAGATAGTATTGAATGGAACCGGTGAGTATAAAAGGATTGTACGTCACCGGGACGGATCCATTGGTGCGGTAGAAGTCCTGCGTTGGAATAAGTCGAATCTGTAAATCATTGTCAAAGAATGAGGCTGTTGCGGAGAGGCCAAGAGTTGTCCACAGATGATTGCCGTTGTTTTCATAGCTTCGGAGTATGGCGCGTCCATTATCATAAGGACTATACACGGGTGTCCATCTGTCAAACAGGCCTATAAATCTCACATAAGGGGATATTTTTAGCCACGGCGACATATTCCAGCTATAATTAAGAGATGTTGACAACATGTGAGAGTTCCTTAGCTTGGAATTACCGCGATAATACAACAACTCATTTTCTTTCAGCACGTTCGGACTCTTGCCATTATCCGGAGTTGTTTCCTTGGAATAATTAAGGCTGAAATTCAACGAATGGTTGCGGTTGGGGGACCATCCGATATTAAAGCTACCGAACGGAAATAATTCCTCCTCCACATAGTCGTTTGTCCTATTGTACTGATACCTCAATCCTGCCCGGAAATCAGCACTGAAATTATTGGTATAGTAACCATACTTCACCGTTCCTCCGGCATAGACATCCAAAAGTCTGTCAGTTGCCGGAAAATCGCCGGAATAATTAACCCTATACTCTGTTCTTCCTCCAAATCCTGAGAGAAATAAATAATGGTTATTTCCCAAGCCTTTCCTTAAGTTTGCAGAAATATAAAAGGAATTGGCCTTCTCGAGGGCGTTATTCAGTATGGAGGTTTCATCAGTCGTATATAGCGACTCTTGTTTATTGAGCGTGTAGGACGCAAAAGGGTATAGTGACAAGTCGTACTGACGGGGGAAGGTGAAATAGAATGTTCCATTGTACGTCACCGACTTCACTTCAGAATTCTTTTCCGTCCTATAAGTGGATGCCTCGAAAAGCTTAGGCGAAAACTCGACTGTGCCATCATTGTCATTGGCCGGCTTTCCAGTGTAGGTGAAACCGACAGTGTTTTTCATCTGAAAATTTTCAGAATCGTATGATGCACGGAAGGTTACCGGGACGGTGTTCTCGATATTTCTACTGCCTGTAAGGGTTTGTTTCCTTTCTACCCAATATGGTTCTTCTCCTTCCGGAGAAAGCAGATATGATGATGTCCCGCTGCTGCCTTTATGGTGATTATTAATGTTTTTACTTTCAGCATAAAGGTCGTAGGTCATACTTTTGTATTTGAATTTGGAATATACGGTTACCTCCACCCCTGCGGCTAAAAGAAGTATAGGGGCTAACGCGTCCAAACAGCCATTGCACTTCTTATTGGAAACTTTTCTAACCTCTCAATCGAAAAAAAATTCAAAAAACTTTCGTGCTTCTATGTTTTTGTTGTTTATTACATTGTAAAATTACAAAACAAAATTTACATCACGCGACGGAATCTATGTGTTTTTTTATTGATTTCGTCCGGTGATGTAAATTCGCGTTCATTTCCCGTCTGATTGCAACTGCAATTGCAGGTGTGAAATAAAAATGGGGTGATGAGCGTTTATATAAATATATGGCTTTCCCGTCGGGTGACTTTCCATCGGTGATTGGCCTTATATATTGGTTTGAAAAAATACTAACCTATTATTCAAATAATTAAAATCTCAATTCTTTCCAATGGCAAAATTTACGGAAAAACGCATCAGCATGTTTCATGGTATTCTGCTGATTGCACTTTTTGCCTGTGCTGCCTTCTACATCGGCGAGGCGCAGTTTTTTAAGGACCTTTCTTTCAGTCCGATGATTATAGGTATCATTCTGGGTATGCTCTATGCCAATTCGCTCCGCAACAATCTTCCGGAGACGTGGGTGCCGGGCATCCAGTTCTGTTCCAAGAAAGTGCTTCGTCTTGGCATTATTCTCTACGGTTTCCGTCTGACTTTCCAGGATATTGTCAACGTCGGAGTCTCCGGTATCGTGATTGATGCTATTGTGGTGACGGTCACCATTCTTGGCGGTGTGTGGATAGGTAAGTTGCTTAAGATGGACCGCGATACAGCGCTCCTGACCTCTGTCGGCAGCGGCATCTGTGGTGCAGCGGCTGTCCTCGGCGCGGAGTCTGCAATCCGTACACAGCCCTACAAGACCGCTGTTGCTGTCGCAACGGTGGTGATTTTCGGCACGATTTCCATGTTTCTTTACCCTATTGCCTACCGTTCGGGATGGCTTGACCTCTCTCCGCAGGAGATGGGCATCTACTCCGGTTCGACGCTCCATGAGGTCGCTCATGCTGTTGGTGCGGGCAATGCTATGGGCACCGAGATTTCCAACGTGGCCATTATCGTCAAGATGATTCGTGTGATGCTCCTCGTCCCCGTGCTTATTATTCTCGGATTCTGGGTGGCACGCCGTGGCAAATCCGAGGAGGCTTCCGGAGAAAAAGGCAAGGTGAATATTCCTTGGTTTGCAGTAGGTTTCCTTGTGGTCATCGCCTTCAATTCGTTCAATCTTCTTCCGGCCGCGTTCGTTGATGCAATTAATTATTTCGACACTTTCCTTCTGACTATGGCCATGGCTGCTTTAGGTGCTGAAACGAGCATCGACAAGTTCAAGAAAGCGGGTGCAAAGCCCTTTGTGCTTGCATTCTGCCTTGATATTTGGCTCATCGGAGGCGGATATATCCTTGCGAAATATCTTGCTCCGATCTGGCTGTAAAGGAGGAGAAATAAGCCTTATAGGGCTAGGATAATTAGAGCTGAGAAGTCTAATAGGCCAAATAGGCCCAATAAGCCTAATAGGCCCAATAAGATTCAGATATAAAATTCCCGGATAGAAAATCAGGGTGCAGATTCTCAGGATTTGCACCCTGATTTTCTATTAATCTATCCGGCTTATTGGGCCTATTGGCCTTATTAGCCCTATTGGGCCTATTAGCCTTATCAGCCTTATTTCTCCTATTTTTTCTTCTCCTTTTGCATTATCGCACCTTTTCGGGATTTTCTGTGCGTAACTTTGCAGTGGCAGTTTTCCCCACTTGAACTCCATTTCTCATTAAAAGCCCTTGATAAAAAACGCTCAAATTTAATTTAATCACATTAAATCAATTAATCCCCCTCAATTTTCGCTTCCCCGTTCTAATAAACCACCCCTCATCTAAACCATCCTCCTCATCCACACATCTCTCAGCCATGAAAAAAATCATCTATTGCATTTCTCTGCTTGCAGCCGGTTTCTGTGCCGGACATTACACCTGTTTCCACCGCTTCGACCCGCATCTTGTCCCTGTCTACGACACTGTATATCTGTCTGATACATGTTTTATTCCGATACCATCCCAATGGAATCACCCCTGTAGTGACCATCGGGTTGACCTACTCTTTCCTGAGCTTCTGAACAATCAGCCGTGCGACATTGGCTGCTGCCGAGCTGTCGGTATGCAGGATTTCCCGGATTCGTCTGTAGCCGTCGAGCTGAGCCGAGCGCGGAGCGCTGTCGGGAATCAGTCGGGAAAGTTCGCGGTCCACAGCATCAGGAGTGCAGTTATGGACAAGCATTTCCGGCACGATGCACCCTCTGACTCCAGTCTTGACTGCCTCTTCGTTGACCTCGCGACGCGTCTGCCGGTCAATTTTTCCGCCGATTAGGTTCGGGAGCGATGCGTATGGAATCTTCAGGATGTGAAGGAAAATGTCGTGGGCCCACTTCCATCCGACAGCCCGATAGCACACAACCTGCGGACATCCGGCAAGCGCACATTCAAGCGAGGCTGTCCCCGAAGTGACCATAGCCACCCGTGAACTTGCCATCAAGCCGAGCGTAGCGCCGTCGACTACGGGAAAATCGGTGAACCGGGCATAAAAATCGCGCTTGAGCGACGGAGCGCCTGCGACGACAGCCTGAAGTTCCGGATGACGGCGCGCCACGGCATCCATCACCGGCAGATTGGTCTTGATCTCACCCACACGGCTTCCGGGGACAAGCGCGAGGACCGGACGGTCGGTCAGTCCGTGGGCCGACAGGAATTCATCGCGTGGAGGAAGAGCCCTGATGGCCTGCTCCACCTCCTCAACCGAAGGATTTCCGACGTAGGTCACCTCCACACCGCGTTCCGCGAACCATGCCGGCTCGAAGGGAAGAATTGAGAACACCTCGTCGACATAGCGCTTGATTTGCTTGATGCGATATGATTTCCATGCCCACAGTTTGGGCGCTATGTAGTAGAACACCTTTATTCCAAGCCCTTTGGCATATTTGGCAAGCGTGAGGTTGAATCCGGGGTAATCCACGAGCACCACCGCATCCGGACGCATGGTGCGGATTGCTTCCTTGGCGGTCTTGAAATTTCCGAGCACCTGTGGCAGATGTGCTGCCACGTCGATGAAGCCCATAAAAGCCATGCGGCTGAAATGAATCAGTGGTTTCTTGCCTGTGGCATCTGCCATGCTGTCGCCGCCGAGAAAGCAGATGTCGGCCTCAGGGTCGATGCGGAGCAATTCCCTGATGACCTGTGAGGCATGGATGTCGCCTGATGCTTCGCCTGCCGAGAAGAAATATTTCATAGTTTCGTGTGGAATGGGTGGATTTGCTTGTTATCTGATGGGATGGGGATTTGCAAAGTTAACCTTTTTGGTCCGTACCGCAAAACGCCATCGGTATAATCGGCGGAGATGATACTTTTTTCATCTTGTTTTGTTATATTAGAAAAACCATAAACAATATGAAAAAACTGATATTATTTCTCCTCCTTGTCCTTACTGCCGGAGGTGCCGCACACGCAATTTTCGACCAGTACACCATCAGTCGTGACAAACTTCCTCAGGAAGCGCAGGAAATGCTCAAGGAGTATTTCCCGAAAGCCAAGGTCGGTATGATTAAGGTGGATAAACATCTGCTCAAAAAAACAGATTATGATGTCCGCTTGGTCAATGGTACTACAATCGAGTTCTCAAATGCCGGAAAGTGGACTTCGGTCGATTGCAAGACCCGTGAGGTTCCTGAAGGACTTGTCCCCAAGACCATCCGCAACTATGTGAAGAAGAACGGCAATGGAGCTAAAATTGTCAGCATTGTCAAAAAGACAACCTCCTTTGAAGTCGGCCTGTCAGATGGAGTGGTCATGATTTTCAGCCGTCTGGGTCAGTTCAAGAGTGTCAAACTTGAGGAATGACCGATGCATTACCGGAGCGTGCAAAATTTAATGAAAAATTGCTAAAATTTTATTGTTTGCAGGATTTTTCGTAACTTGCGCGTTATTAAAGTGTCACTACAACTATTTATTAACCCTACCGTAAAAATCTCACGCCATTATGCTACGTCTGATTCTTCCGATGTTTCTGGCACTGCTCCCATTGTTAGCCTCAGCTAAAACACCCATCTTCGGCAAAGCCCAGGTGGATGTCGATTATATGTATGACTATGTTTGCCGTCACAACCCGAAGTTTGACCGCGAGGTCGCCGAAGCGTTCTACAGAATCGGGGAACGCTATGGTATCCGTGGCGACATCGCGCTCTGTCAGGCTATCATCGAGACCGGTTGGTTCCGTTTCGACAATGGAACTGCCGTGAAGGCCAAGGCCCACAACTACTGCGGTCTCGGAGTCAAGAAACGTGGCGACAAGGGATGTAAGTTCCGTTCGGTTGAGGAGGGCGTGACGGCTATGATACAGCATCTTTATGCCTACGCCTGCTCCAAGGAGCTTCCCGGTGGGGAAAAAAAAGTTGACCCGCGTTTTGATTTCGTGAAACGCGGTTGTGCTTCAACGTGGGAAAAACTTGCCGGCCGATGGGCCATGAATCCCCGTTACGGCAAGAACATATTAAAGATTTACTCAGGTCTGGCTGCCCATGCCAAATCCGGAAAGACTGTCAGGAAGGCTGTGCCGTCCATCTCGGTGGATCAGCTTGCAGAAACTGACATGCTCGACGGAATCGGTCCGGACTGCCGCCACGACATTGACGAAAGTGTCGATGTCGCAAACATTGAACTGTTCAGATGAAAGAAAAAGAACTTCTGTCGAATATAAATGCCCGTCTCGGGATTTCGGAACTCAACGAAATGCAGCGCCGCATGGCCGGTCTGCAGCTCAAGGGGACGGTGACGCTCATCGCACCGACAGGTTCCGGTAAGACCCTGGCATTCGCTATTCCGCTGCTTAAGAATCTCGGCCTCTCCGATGCAAAGGTGAGGGCCGTTGTCATGGCTCCATCGCGCGAGCTGGTGATGCAGATTTTCGAGGTGATACGTCCGATTGCCACCGGTCTGAAAACCGTGGCTTTCTACGGTGGTCATCCCATGCAGGAGGAGGTCAATTCCCTCTCTGTCACCCCCGACATCATCGTAGCCACTCCGGGCCGTCTGCTCGACCATATCAAGCGTGGAAATCTCGACCTTTCGGGAGTCAGGACGCTTGTGCTTGACGAATACGACAAGGCGCTTGAACTTGGTTTTGCCGATGAGATGAAGCGTGTGTGCAAGAAACTGACATCGGTATCCTTTGTCATACTTACTTCCGCGACTCCGCTTTTCGAACTGCCGGATTATCTTCCGAAGAGCACCCGCAGCGAGCTTGTGGATTTCAGCGCATCCACGTCGCCACGCCGTCAGATGCAGATAGTCCATGTGCCTTCTCCCTCGCGCGATAAGCTTGACACTCTGATTGATCTGCTCCGTTCGTTGCAGGATGGCAGGGTGATTGTCTTTGCAAACCATCGCGAGAGCGTTGAGCGCATCCATGCGGCTCTCCGCAAGGCCGGACTTCCTGCCGGATTGTACCACGGTGGTCTCGAACAGAACGAGCGCGAGAACGCAGTGGAGCTTCTCAACAACGGCACCACTCCTATCCTCGTTTCAACCGACCTCGGTTCGCGTGGCCTCGACATAGCCGAGCTGTCGGCTGTGGTCCATTATCATCTTCCGCCCACTGTCGAGGCATGGACCCACCGCAATGGCCGTACCGCCCGTCAGGACGCTAATGGTGAGGTCTATGTCATCACAACCGAGGATGAAAACATCCCTGAGTATGTTGAATGGGACCGCGATTATGTGCCGCAGGGTCATAGCGCCAATCCGATTGAAACGTCGACGGCCACCCTCTATTTCAATGTCGGAAAAAAGGAGAAGATTTCCCGTGGCGACATCGTTGGTTTCCTCATCGCGAAGGGAGGACTTGAAGCCGGACAGATCGGGCGCATCGCCCTGCGCGACCATTGCGCGCTTGTGGCAGTCCCGCGCTCAGAGGCCAAGAGACTCATCAAGGACCTCGCCCCCGAGCGCATCAAAAACACCCGCGCCAAAATCACCCTCATGCAGGGATGATAGAGATAAGGCTGATAGGGTGAAGCTTAATAGGGCTAATAAAACCCAATAAGTCAAATAAGTCAAATAAGCCAATAAGCCCAATAGGGCCAATAACAATAATAGGAAGCAAGGCAAATTTGCCTTGCTTAAAATAAAAATCGCTCATGGCTGCAAGTTTCCGAAACTTGCAGCCATGAGCGATTTTTTCAGCTTGATATTCCCGGCAAATATTAGCCCTATTGGGCCTATTAGCCTTATTGGACTTATAATCCTTATTAGCCCTATTAGCCCTATTAGCCCTATTGGCCTTATCAGCCCTGAAAATCCCCCCTCAATGCGCTACATCGAATCCTCTGCGCTGCAAAGCGCGGAGCATACGATAATTCATCGCCTCGCGATAGTAATCCACTATATGCGAAGCCCAGTCATTGTCCGATTTGCTTCCTTCGCGTGTACGGTTATATTCAGCAACAGTTTCGTCATATTTTCTGAGTTCCGAAACCATCTCTTCGTCATCCTGACGGTAAGCATTCTTGTGAATCACGAGACTCTGTGGCTGCTTGGGCTTGAGGTCAGGATTTTCGCGGGGCACTCCGAGCGCGAGTCCGCAGACAATGAAAGTTTTCTTCGGAAGTTTCATCATCGACGACAGGGCTTCAGGGGCGACAGTGCGCGCATAGCCAATCGGACATGTCCCGAGGCCAAGGGATTCAGCCATGGCCACGGCGCTCATCATGGCAAGCGTGGCATCGACCACTCCGACAATCAATCCGTCGACAGTGTGTTCGAAATCCGGCATGTCGAGGTTTTCGGCATCGCTGATGAGCGAGATTTTGTGGTAGTCAATCAGGAAGAGCATGAAGTGGTTGCAGGTCTTGATCTGTTTCTGGCCCGTAAGATTGTAGATTTGTTCCTTTATGCTCTGGTCAGTGATGTCAATCACTGAGAACTGCTGGCCGTTGTAGCTGGTCGGGGTGTTGCGTATAGCCTCGTAGATGAGGTCCATCTGTTCGTCAGTGATTGGTTCACGCTCATAACGGCGTATGCTGCAACGTTCGAGAAGGCTGTCTTTCATGCTTTTCATAACCTGATGCGTATTTTTAGGGGAGTGGTGAGGAGTGTGAATGTTAGTTTATAAATTGAGAATCGGCGCAAGGCCCGAAGAATTTGTTTGTGTAACAAAGTGCCGATGGATAAAGTTCAAGGCAATTCGATTTATTAACATATTTTAAACTTTGCTTTGTTCTCTTTAAATGAGTAACTTTGCAAATATTTCATCCTCACTTCTGTAACTCCTATAACTTCCCCTAAAAATTTTATTGACGATGGACTTCATAACTTCAGAAAATATACTCCTCGTTGGGTCGATACTGCTCATTGCAGGTGTACTTATCGGCAAATCGAGCTACCGTTTCGGCCTGCCGATTCTCTTGATATTCCTGCTTGTCGGGATGGCGTTCGGTACGGACGGTATCGGCATACAGTTCAGCGACATGCACACTGCCCAATTCATCGGAATGATAGCCCTCTGCATCATACTTTTCTCCGGTGGTATGGGAACGAAGCTGTCGGCCATACGTCCGGTGATTGTTCCCGGTTTGATTCTGTCGACTGTCGGGGTGCTGCTGACAGCGCTCGTCACCGGTCTGTTCATCTGGTGGCTGTCGGGGATGGACTGGACGAATATCCACTTTGCTTTCTTGCCGTCGCTGTTGCTTGCGGCCACGATGTCGTCGACCGATTCGGCTTCGGTGTTCGGCATTCTCGGAAGCCAGAAGGTGGCTCTGCGCAACAATCTGCGTCCCATGCTCGAACTTGAAAGCGGTTCAAACGACCCGATGGCCTATATGCTGACCATCATTCTCATCGAGGCTATCACTCTTGGCGGAGGACTTTCTGCCGGTGGAATAATCGTTGAGTTGTTGCTGCAGTTCGGCGTCGGTGCTACCGGAGGTTTTCTGATTGGAAAAATCACCCTGTGGCTGATAGGTTTCTATTGCCGTATGGGGCGCAGCGCAGGGGCAAAGGAGGATGCGTCGCAGGCCACGTCGATGATTTCAATCCTGATGATAGGATGCGTCTTCTTCACCTTTGCCGTCACCACCGCGCTTGCCGGAAACGGCTATCTTGCTGTCTATATCTGCGGAATTGTCCTCGGCAATGCGAAGCTCCCGAATCATAGGGGCATTGCGAAATTCCTCGATGGCATGACCTGGCTGGCACAGATTGTGGTCTTCCTCATGCTCGGTCTGCTTGTGAACCCCCACGAGATGATGGGTGTGGTGGCTGTGTCGCTTCTGATAGGTGTCTTCATGATTCTTGTGGGTCGTCCGTTGAGTGTGTTCCTTTCACTCCTGCCGCTTCGCAACATCTCCTCGCGTTCGAAACTCTTTGTATCGTGGGTCGGACTTCGTGGTGCGGTGCCTATCATTTTTGCCACATATCCGGTCGTTGCGGGTATCGAGGGGGCCGGACAGATTTTCAATATTGTCTTCTTCGTGACGCTGCTTTCTCTTCTCGTACAGGGCACGACGGTGATTGCTTCTGCGCGTAAACTCCGGCTCATTGACACCGATGCCAAGGAGGAGGAAGATTTCGGGGTGGAGCTTGCCGACGAGCTTCCGACGACCCTCCAGACTCTCACACTTACCGAACAGAGCCTTGCTGACGGCAACACTCTGCGCGACATGAATCTACCCGCCGGTTCGCTCGTGATGATGATACGCCGTGGTTCCCGCTACATTGTCCCCAACGGCACCCGCCGCCTCCAACCCGGCGACACCCTGCTGATTATCAAGGAAGACTGAAGTCTTCCTTGATAAAGTATAGAGATTAAAGTATAGAGTATAGATATTACTCATGCTGTAATTTTCAGTATAGAGGACCTTTTTAGTATAGAGGCTAAAGTATAGAGTATAGATAATAGTTTGGATGGAGGATTGACGGCCAATTGAGGTCGATACAGCCTTCTTCTCCGCATAAACTATTATCTATACTCTATACTTTAGCCTCTATACTGAAAAAGGCCTCTATACTAAAAGCTCTATACTGAAAATTCCAGCATGAGTAATATCTATACTCTATACTTTAATCTCTATACTTTGCGCAAGGTGATACCTTCAGCATACCCTATTCACAACTGTGAATAGGGTATGCTGAAGGTATCACCTTGCGAGATATCGCCTGTCGAGAGGCCGCGTTTGAGCCAGCGTGTACGCTGTTCGGAGGTTCCGTGGGTGAAGGAGTCGGGGACGGCATATCCCTGGGCTTTCTTTTGCAGGTAGTCGTCGCCGATTTTCATGGAGGCGTTGAGGGCTTCCTCGAGGTCGCCGTCCTCGATGGAGTTGAACATGGCGTTGTCGTGGTGTGCCCACACTCCGGCGAGGAAATCGGCCTGCAGTTCGATGCGCACGCTGATATTGTTTGCCTCGGTTTCTGAGCTGCGGTTCATTGCCGAGTGGGCCTGGTCGAGGGTTCCGAGAAGGTGTTGGACATGGTGACCCACCTCATGGGCAATGACGTAGGCGTAGGCGAAGTCGCCGTCGGCTCCGAGGGTCTTGCGCATGTCGCGGAAAAATGACAGGTCGATGTAGAGGCTCTGGTCGGCGGAACAGTAGAAGGGACCTACAGCGGCTGTCGCGTTGCCGCAGGCGCTTTGGACTGCATCGGTGAATAGGACGAGTGTCGGTGGCTCGTATTCCTTGCCCATTTGGGCGAAGAGCTGAGTCCACACGTCCTCGGTTCCTGCAAGTATCTGGCGTGAGAAGCGGGCGAGTTCCTCTTCCTCCTCGGTCGGTGTATAGTTTTCGGTCGTCTGTCCTCCTGTCATCATGTTGCCGACGTTGGAGGTGATGACATCCAGGGGGCTGCCGCCTGAAATCCAGGCGATGATGGCAGCTATGATGACGGCTCCAATGCCGCCACCGATCTTAAGTCCGCGTCCGGCGCCGCTACCGCGCCGGTCACTGACGTTTGAGCTTTCGCGTCGTCCGTTTAGTCGCATATAATCTGTATAAGATGGAATATTGGTTTTGATACAGAAGTTCAAAAGAGCATAAGAGACTTCTTTTGTCGCTTATGCTCTTTTGCACGTCTGTATCTACTTAGTCCTTGAGGGCTTTCCAGACGGCTGAGCTTGCGAGCGCGCCGAGGAAGGGGGCCACGATGAAGAGCCAGAGCTGGGCGATGGGCTGTGCGTTGCCTTCGATGGCTGCGAAGATGGCGGGACCGAAGGAGCGGGCGGGGTTCACGGATGTGCCGGTGATGGGGATACAGGCGATGTGGACGAGCACGAGGGTGAGGCCGATTGCGAGTCCTGCGAAGTTGCCTGCGCCTTTCTTTTCATCTGTCGAGCCGAGGACGACGAGGACGAAGATGAATGTGAAGACGAATTCGGCGATGAAGGCCGGGAACATGTTGCCGACCATGAAGGAGTTGGCGCCTGTGGTGGTCGTGTTGTTGAACACTGCCTCGATGCCGGCTTCATTGCCGGTGTGGACGAGGACCCAGAGGACGAAGGAGGCGATGAGTGCGCCGATGCACTGGAAGAGCATGTAGCCGGCGGCTTCCTTGCCGCTCATGCGTCCGCTCGACCATACTCCGAGGGTGATGGCGGGGTTGATGTGGCAGCCAGAGATGTTGCCGATGGTGTAGGCCATGGCTACTACCGAGAGGCCGAAGGCCATTGCGACACCGAGGGTGGAGACTCCATAGCCGGTTGTGCCGACTCCGATGCCGGCGAAGATTGCGCTACCGCAACCCATGAGTACCAGTACAAACGTACCGATCATCTCTGCGAGATACTTTTTCATTGGGGAATAGTTGTTAGTTGTGAGTTTTTAGTTGTTAGTTTTGAGTTTTTGGGGGATACAGAAGGGCAAAAGGGTCAGAAGGGACAGAAGTTTTTTTAGTTTTTAGTTATGAATGGGGTTGTTTTTATGTGAGGTTGATGGAGTGAGTTTTGAGTTGTTGAGGTGGTTGAGATGTTGTGAGGAGGGGGTATTGTGAGGAGTGGATTTTATGGGAGGGAGTTGGTTGGTGAGGGTTGTTTTTATGAAGGATGTTTTATGAGGGTTGTTTTTATGTGAGGGGTATTTTTAATGTTGGGTTTGAATGGGGATGAGGGGGTCTCCCATTAATTTTAACGGTTTGTTAGTGTTAAGGTTTGCAAAGATTGGAATTTTTTGTGGATTATCAAAGTTTATTGGTGTTTTTTGATGGGGGAGGGGGGGAGAGTTTTGTGTTGTTAGTTGTGGGTTGTGAGATGAGATACAGAAAGGCAGAAGGGTCAGAAGGGACAGAAGTTTTTTTAGTTTGAGTTTTGAGGGGGGAGATACAGAAGGGCTGAGGGGTCAGGTGGGATAAACGTTTTATAGTTTTTAGTTGTGAGGATTGGGTTGTGGGGGGATTGGAATGGGTTGAGGGTGGTTTGGAATGTGGTGGGATTGTTGGACATCTTCGATGCCCGATGCTATAGGTTGTTGCGTTACCCCATGCCTCACTCGGGGCACCTTTCCGGCCTGTCGGCCTTCAAGGTGCCTCCTCGCTCGTGATGGGGCTATAATAATATCACCGCCTCCGGCGGTTTTCGGGTTGGGTAGGCTGAATGGTGGTGGTTGGGTAGGCGGAATGGTGGTGGTGGGGTAGGTGGAATGTGGTGGGTTGGTAGGCTGAATGGTGGTGGTTTGGAGGCGGAATGTGGGGGTTGGGCAGGTGGAATGGTGGTTGGATAGGCGGAAATGGGGGTTTGGGTAGGTGGCATTGGTGGGTTTGGGATTGGTGAACCGCGGAGCGGTGGGGTGATTGTAGCGCCGCCACGAGCGGGAGGTGACCATGCAGGCCGATAGGCCGGAATGGTCGCCGGAGTGAGGTGCGGGGTTGGTGTGGTCCGCACGATGTTGGCCTTTGAAGATGGCCGATAATAGTCCCGGTTACATGTCGTCGCGGCCTCAATTCCTCCCAATATATCCTCAAACGATACAATCGTCATATATCCGTACGCAAAAAAAGTGGCGGGAAGCTCCGGAAAGCTCCCCGCCACAAGGGCGGTTTTTAGTTTTAGATTAGGAGATAGTATTATATGTTCAGAACTTATTTAGATTTCGAGACGGGAATGACTGTTCGGATAAAGCAAGCATGGCTATTATCGGTGTTATTTCCAGGAATAGCATCATTACCACCATAACCCTCAAATCCCATTGTAAAATAGTTCATATCAAAAGCTGATGACTTTGATACAACATTATAGGGTTTTTCTTTGCCATTTTCATCTTTTGCCTTGAATTGTGGCATTGATGTATAGAAGTGTTCCATCCAATATATGGCACCGCATCTTTCGTAAAGGTCATAAAACAGAGGAGTATTTTTACAGGAGGAATCTTCCATTTTTTCACTTCGGCTTGCATAACGAAGTGCGCCTGCTGGATCGTTATTCATCCATCCTTTTTGTTTCCGATGTCCGTGTCCGGCAGTACCAATCGGGAAAAATACTTGTCGGCAATTTTCGTTATTGTAAACAAATACGCCCCTCATTCCGCAGGAGTCAGGACTACCATCTGTTTTGTTGTAACCATAGGCATTGCGAGGATTTACCAATGTCCGCGTTGCACCATCGCCATACAAAATACCGTATGCCTTACCTATCTTGAAATTAATATCATTTGCAGTTTTAGCTATTAAAGTATAAAAGTCTTCACCGCGAGCAATTCGCTCATTTTTGCGGCTACTGTCATCTTTAGGTGGTATAATAATCCAATTGCTGTATTTTATGTTATACTCCGCATCAGTATTGATAGGATTGGATGTAGGTTTTATATTAGCCCATTCAGCCGTGCCATCAGCGCCTTTTTCGTCTTTAATATTTAAAGTTGCAGGTGTTAAACCGATTACATCAGCTGTGTTATTTTCAGCAAGTATAGCTGTATAATTTTCGCGTCTGAATAAAGATCCTTCTTCTAAAGGAGATTTAGTATAAACCGGTTCCTTATCTTTAAAATACGCCACGTTAAAGGATGGCCATTTTAAAAGATTATCGCCTGTTATATCAATGGGATCTTCGTAACCCTTACGGCAATATATATCATGCTCACAAGTAAAATTATGATAACGAATTTTTACTATTGCACAACCAGTATTACCTGTAAAGTTAATCATGAAATCAATAGGATGTTCAGATTCTCCAATGATACGTTGAACGTTGTTTTGCGGTTTATTATCCGTACCATTTCCTGCTGTGGTG
Source organism: uncultured Muribaculaceae bacterium (assembly GCA_947381945.1). Lineage (GTDB taxonomy): Bacteria > Bacteroidota > Bacteroidia > Bacteroidales > Muribaculaceae > Duncaniella. The sequence goes on along the minus strand of CANCXM010000027.1, from coordinate 10,123 downwards.
GAACTTAGAGTTATAATCTGTGGTTCACCTTGTCCAGTTATCACTTCCGCAGACCATTTGCCTTCTGAATTGAATGATGTAAAATTGGATTTTTCATTTGGTAGTCGCATTAAAGTTACATGGAATGGATCAGAATTATTTTTGCTTCTCCAGATGCCTTTGGGATTAACAATACGTCTTACCTGTATAATCTCAAGTTCAACAGGCTCTACTCCTTCGTAGGGAGTGACCTCATCGGACTTTACCAAAGTGAATTTTACTTTTGCATATCTCGGATATTCCGTATACGGATTGTTGCCGGTGAATCCTGTTTTTGTTACAAGTTCTTTTGCTCGTGTATACAAAGGTATGGTTACAAGTCGTTCAGTTACGGAATTACCGTTTTTGGATAATTCTTGGACAAAATACATTCCATCCTGTCCGGTTTCATTACTTTCATAACCCGCATTTTTGGGTGTTATGTCATAAACTCTCCATCCGATATTATTATTTATATAATAGTTCTTGGATATACTTTGAGCATGAGAGATAGAATACTCATTTGATGGCACGTTTATTAAATTTGCATCTTCAACTTTGATAACTTTTGTTTGTCTGAGAGATAAGAAGCTATTCCAGTTGCCGGCATTATTAACAGTTTCTTTATCCCAATAGAACCCAGGAGTCACAGCCGGGAATGCAGTGGAGTTATTACTCCAAGGTTCCCATCCAGCCTCAATAATTTCTGCCCTTAGTTTGGCACCATTTTCATATTCTCCGGAAATCTTTACAGATGCAGTCATTTTCTTATTGTAAAGATAAGATATGTATTGCGGTGACGAGACATGGAGGCCGCGTTTGTGTTCGTATTCGATATGCCAGTCTGCATCGTTGCCATAACCTTTGAGGCAAAGGGTCAGCTTATAATGCGTGTTACGTTCAGCATTATAGTCCTTCAATTCGTCTTTTCCAAGCATGAAGCGATAGGTTATGGGACCGTCACCTACATGACCGTCGGCTGCTACACAACGATACCAACCTTTAACTTCGATATAGGTACCGAAAGGTTTATCGTCTTTCCATACATAATTTTCGTCCTTTTCGGATAGACCGGGGTGGTCGAGTTCTCCGTCTGGAGTTCCATCAGGACCGGTATAATCCTGACGTTTGTCCTTGCCTTCTCCTTGTATATTTTCATAGAAGAAGAGCGATTTTGCCGTATGGGAATGCGTACGGTCTATGATTTCAGGGTCGTTACCATCTTTTCCCTTGCCTAAATATGGATGGGCAGTGTTACATACATGAATGAAGTTGTCGGGAATAATGATTTTAGAATTGTTATGGTCAATTTCCTGTATAACTTCCTGTTCTCCGGTCTCAATGAGAACGTTTGGAAGATCAGTGTTATACATATCTTTCCTGCCATAGCGTGATTCAGGGTCAGACATGTCGCTCTGTCCGGCACGATTCGGATTTCCGAGAGTGCAGGATTTAGGGATGTCGCGAAGAGTTATTGTCTCAATATATACCTGTACGTTATCATAAAGTCCTGTACCGTCAAAGGCAACAGTTACTTTTGATGCAAGTCTGCGAAGCCAGCAATGCAGAGTTGTGGATGCATTGGTAATTTTCACAGGCTTATCTTCCTTATAGGCAGAACGATTTTCTTTGAGGTCATAAATGCCGAACATTTGGCTATTTTTACCCAAATCCAAAATTCCATTTTCATCTCTGTCTGTTTGCCAGTTGCAACGAATGGCTTTGAGTTTGTCGCGGGTTGAATAGTCGTTAGCAGCAAGTTCAGATTCGGCATTGGCCACAGCATAGATATAGTATTCACCTGTCGGGAGTTTCAGGTCGTATGACAGTTTTCCCGATTCGGTGTCATGGAGCGCGTCATTGCCGTTTTTTTCATTTTCAAGACGGTTGTCGGCCTTACCATCGTAACTCTCATTTGAAATATCGCCTGACGTGTCAGCTTTCTTGTCATTATTCCAGATAAGATAGTCACGAAGCAGAGTTTCGCCTGACTTGTCGTAGATGAGCATACGGAGAGAGTGAATATCCTGTATGGCATTGCCATCGTTCGAACGCGATGATATTTGAGCTTCTGAATTCGGCTCGAAACAAACGTCAATATGCAAGTTGCGGATACTGCCGTCCATCTCTCCGAAATCCGGTCGGAAATCATCGACACATGCTGTCATTCCGATTGAGAATAACAGACAAATCAATAAACGGAGATATAATGATGTTATTTTTGCCATTGTTTATTTATGGAGTTGTTGTATCTGAAAAAGGAGTGTCAGTAGTAGTTTTTTTGTCCGGAAGATAGAAGAGACTGTTGTCACGGTCATAGTAATAATATATGGGTCCACCTTCCAATGGAGATTTCAGTATGTACCATCCGGTTTCGGGATCAATATTTTCGGAAGGCTTGGCAAGTTCCGTCTTGCGGTCCCATCCATAGTATCTACTATTGACATGGTCGTGGTAGCAAATAAACTGTCCGTTATCATCGCGTTCGAGCAACCATCCGGTCGCGGGGTCGGTTGTGATGACGGGTGGATTGGCAATCTCGGTTTTTTTGTCGGATCCATAGTATTTTCCTGTTTCAGGATCATACCAACACACGACTTGTCCGTTGTCGTCAAATACGGGGACATAGTTTGGGTCATTATCCAATCCGAAGTCGGGTTTGAGGGTGACTTCGGCGTAGGGAACCATTTGGACAACTACGTTAATTTGGTCGAGGATTTTATTAAGTTCGAATTTATACCAGTAGTTGCGGAGGATGTTGAAGTGGTCGCCTTCTTTTGCGCCGTTGGGGGAGTCGGCGTAGTATTTGAAGTCGACATAGTAGGGGTCGCGGTCAGGGTATTGGATTCGCAGCCGGGCGCGTTCGGAGTCCTGACGGGGATTGCCTGTCGGGGTGTCGGTGGAGCCTGACGGTCTGGTTATGGATGAGAGGTTGCGGTATTCGGGGACGTAGATGATGAAGTGGCCGTTGTCGGGGCTGTCGGTGTTATCGACTTTGGTGAGGGTGATGCGGTCGGCGCATTCGTAGGCATAGTCTGAGCCGGGGATTGTGGGGGTGTTGACGTAGTCGTGGTTATATGAGCCGTTGACATACTGCTCGTGGGAGGTTATGCCGGCGGGTGCTTTGGCGAGGGCGGTGTTGTAGCGGGTGAGCTGCACGCTCTCGATTTTTGCGGAGGTTGTTTGGGCGTCGTAGACGTCGATTTTGGCGACCGCGCGGAGGAGGTCGACGTTGCCGAGCCATGTGAGGAGGTTGGTGAGGATGTTGACGGTTTGGAATTTAGTGACTCCGAAGAGGGGGATGCGGGTTTCGTGGGTGAGGGTGCCGGTTGCGGGGAAGGGCGAATAGCGGTTACCGGCGTTGTCGGTCGAGCCTATGGCGGCTGACGATGAGCCATCGGTCGAGCCGATTTTACAGTTCATGAATCCGGCTGCGTCTTCGGTGTAGCTGAGGAGTTCGGTGAGGGTGGTGTAGGTGGCGGTTTCCGAGCCGGAGGCTGATGAGTTGTTGCCGCCGGTTGAGTTGCCTGAGGTGTTGCCGTCAGTGGTGACGTAGGGCACCATGGGGTGGAGGTTCTCGGGATATTTGTTGTGCCAGTTTGCGAGGACTACGAGTTTGAGGTTCTGTCCGTTGAAGCGGTCATGGAAGTCTTTGTCGACTGGGAAGGAGAGGCCGTAGATGCGGGAGAATTGGGTGAAGTTCCACGAGACGATGTCGACGCTGTCGGTGGAGACTTCGGTGTAGAGTTGGTTGTCGGGGGTGAAGACGTAGATGCGGTAGTCTTTACCGTTGAGGTCGATGTAGTTTTCGTAGCCGTAGCCGGGGTCGTAGGATGCGGGGCCGTCGGGGCCGTTGGTGGGTGTGCGTGATGTGAGTGCGCTTGATGCGGCTCCGTCGGTGAGGACGGGGAGATTGAGATAGAGGCCGATGCGTGTCTGCGGCTCGGGTCCGGAGGGGTCGGGACCGGGTGTGGGTTCATCGGTGGATGAACATGCTGTGAGGGCCACTCCAATGGTGAGGAGCAGCGCGAGGAGCATGGGGGTGATATGTCGGTGGCCGAAGGTCATTTATTTTTAGTTGTGAGTTTTTAGTTTTGAGAGGAGGGGGAGAGATACAAAAGAACAAAAGGGCAGAAGTGACAGAAGTTTTTTTGTTTTAGTTGGGAGAGGAGGGGGAAGAGATACAAAAGAACAAAAGGGCAGAAGTGACAGAAGTTTTTTTTGTTTTAGTTGGGAGTTTTTAGTTTTGAGTTTTGAGGGGGGCTGATGCCTGACAACTGAAAGCCGCCGTCCGGTTGGGGATGATTTGGGGCCGTCTGGTTGGGGCCGTCCGGTTGGGCCGTCCGGTTGCGGACGCTTTGAAAAGCGTCCCTACAGTGCGTCCCCTACAGGGTGTCAAACTTAATACTTAGTACTTAGTACTTAGTACTTAGCGCGCTAAAGGTCTGTTGACTGGAGGACTACTTTCCAGGAGTTGATGTAGATGTAGGCGTTCATCCAGCGGTCGCGTTCGTCGAGGAAGAAGACGAGGTCGTATTTGTCCTGACGGTCGAGGTACTCCTGGTCTTCCATCCGGCGGTTGTGGTTGCCTTTGACCATGAGCGCGTAGTCGATGAGGGGGATGTCGACGATGCATTCGCCGTCTTTGTTGTGGATGCGCAGGCGTGTGTCCTGTCCTTTGACGAGTCGGCTGATGGTGTGTTCGGCGAGACATGCGCTGAGCGATGTCACCGGGGCGCGTCCGGAGCGGACGGCCATGTCGGTCGAGCCGGATGATTTGTGGTGGGCGTAGTAGGTGAGGGTCTCGTCGGGGAGGAGGGTGTTGTCCCAGTCCATCGAGCCGTTTGAGTCGGCGATTGTGAATGTGAAGTCGTTTTTGTCGACGGTTTCGCCTGAGAGGTGCTGGAGGACTATGTTGACGTCGTTGGTGTCTTTGATGAGGGGGATGGTGTAGATGAATGTTCCTTCGTCGTCGGGGAAGTCCTGTGCTTCGAGGCGTCCGTGGTAGAGACGGCCGAGGTCTTCGCGGACTGTGGCGCTGCCGTCGGCCTCGCGGGTGCGGCGGAGTGTTGATGTGAGGTGGGTGTGGTGGGTTGCTCCGGCGGGGATTTCGAAGTGGTCGCCTGCGCCTTCGCCACACCATGCGACGAATTCATACTGTCCGGGGGCTACGTCGAGGTCCATTGTGTAGGAGTCGGCTGCGAGTGCTTCTCCGCTTTCGCTGCGCTGCCATTTGATTTCGCCTGTAGCGGGGTCGATGAGGTAGAGTGTGACGGCTGTGACCTGCGAGGGGAAGGCGTCGGCATAGAGCATGTTGTGGGTGAAGACGAAGCGGGCTTTGTAGTGTGGGTCGCAGTCGCCTTCGTAGTTGTAGATGATGTCGTCGCAAGCGGTTAGGGCCATGAGCGGGATGGCTGCGAGGATGAGGCGCTTTGCGAGGCTTCGGGGTGATATGGCGGTTTCCATCTTTGCGGAGTGATGATTGGTTTTGGTTTTGTTTTATATATGTTGTGGCCATCGCGATGGCTCAGAGTTGTCAATTTTTAGTTGTGAGTTGAGAGGGGGGGATACAGAAGAACATAAGGAGCAGAGGTGACAGAAGTTTTTTTGAGTTTTTCAGTTTTGAGTTGAGAGTTGTGGGTTTTGGGTTTTGGGTTTTGAGGGGGGGAGGGGTTTTTGAGTTGGGGGTTGGGTGGGGATGGGGTTTGAAAAAAAGTGAGAGGTCGGTTACCACCTGAGCATCACTGCCTCCGTGGCAGCCGTACCCTCTCTTAATTATAAATAATTAACCTAACGTGTGTATATGATTTTGGTTGTTTGGTTGTTGGTCAATCGTATTTATAAGTCTGAATCCTCGATTAGAGGTCAACAGTCTGCTTAACAATCTTCCAAGAAAGGATCTTGATGGAAGCTGCCATAGCATAAGTGTCGGGATCGGGATCAGGATCAGGAGTGATGGTGTCAGTTGTGTCTTCTTCGTCAGTACCCTTGTCAGGATTGAAGACACCGTTACCGATTTTGCTAATCTTGTTGAGAGTAATCTTGTACCAGTGATTACGCACAACACCATATTCGCCTTCACCTTCAGTAACAGTGAACGGAGTGCGAACGCCATTTTTGTCAACAGTTCCCTTGTTGAGACCGAGAAGGTGTTCAACGGGAATGGTATAAACAGTTGCGCCACCTTTGTAACGTTCGGGATAGTTGGATGTACCGAAGAGATAAGTGAGTTTGCTGTTGAGTTCTTTTACACCGTCCTGGATTGCAGTATATTTCTGACCTTCGGGCTTAGAATCATCAAAAGAGTAGAGGACTGTAGCATCACCACCTGCAAACTTAACGGTCATGAAACCATTGCGCTTATCAGCAACTTTTACATAGGTAATATCGTCAAGACCAACCTGATGATATTTTTTTACTTTATGAGTTGTTGTTGTTGTGGATCCGTCAGGATTTGTAATAGTTTCCTGTTCTTCAACTTCACCATCAAATACATAGTAGTTAAGACCTTTGACTTCTGCAACACGAGCAAGAAGGTATTTTTTGAACTGGTCATTCTTGTAGAAAACACCGCCAAAAGAAATCAGGTCTTCGATGTCCTTACCATCCTTATCAGTTACCTTTGCAGTGAATACAATGTTTGTAACACGGTTGGCAAGAAGTTTCGGAGCACCATCAATAGTAACATCAGAAGAAATGTTAGCTGCGGTTGTAGTGTTCTCATTAGAATATGCAATGCCGGTAGTACCATTGCTCTGGCTTGCATAGAATGTTGTAGCAGAAAGGACTGATGCGCTTGCATTATCGTAGTTGACGGACTTACCCCAGAAACTACGGTGGTAGTTGGCAGCATTCCAAGGTGTGGGATTGGTCGCATTTTTCCAATTGGTCAAGCTTTCCGAGAGGCTAAATTTGTCAAGATTCTTGGAAAGATAGGATTTCGGTTCGATGCAAGTTACACCAAAGCCTGTAATTTCCACCCACATCTGTGTATCGCCAATTTCTACATTGTCATCATTCTCATTCTTTTCACCGGCTACGGTAAGCTGAATCTGGAACTTATTAGAATTAGGAAGTTCGATTGTGTACTTAGCGGCAAGGCGCTCAACATAAATCTGAAGAGCCTTTGCATTGGCTAAGTCAGTGACGGGTTCTTTTGTAAGATAGCCGCCGGGGATAACATTTGCATAATAGCGAGCATCTTCATAGAATCCGGGATATTCTTTGGCGCCATCAAGGAAACTTGATGTTGTCATGATGAAATTGCCTTTTTTATTTTTGTAGTTTGCTGTCATTGTGCGAAGGTCATCAATAGTTGTGACATCTTTCAACATATTGTCAGCAAGATTTTCAGGTGCATTGAGCACTGTAACGAGATATTTGGGAAGGCTTTTCTCTTTAAGTCCTTCGAGAACGAGTACGTTTTTACCAAGGTATTCTACATTGTGTTTTTCATCATCAACATCTTTACCACCGTTCCATACCTCTGCTTGTGTTACATAGATGCCATCAGCATCGAAGAAAAAGAAGTGGGCGGTTTCAACGTCATGTTCAGTTGTACTGGGTACATAATCACCTTCTGTATCACCGTTTGCACGACCAACGGCGTTTGCATCTGTGATGTTGACGTTGAGGTACATGGTAGTACCGTCCTCGGGGTTTGTTCCCTGGTCGGGACCCTTTGCGGGTTCGTCGCTTGAGCAAGCGGTGAATGAGCCTACGAGGGCTGCGCTTGCGAGAAATGTGAATAATTTGTTCATAAATTTAATAGATAAGTTGTTTGATAATTTATTTGTTTTCAGTTTTGAGTTGTGAGTTTTTAGTTTTTAGATGAGTTTTTGGGGTTTATTTTAGATGAGTTTTTGGTTGGATTTCAGATGTATTTTAGTTGCGGACGCATTTAAATGCGTCCCTACAAGGGAAACCCTGTGAGAATTCGGTGTTTAGCGCTTGCGGGATTTGGTGGTCTCGATGAGGATTTCGACGGGGTGGTGGTTGCGGATTGCGTTGATGTTGTCGATGTATTCCTGCGAGTGGGGGACTCCTGCGGCTTTGGTTTTCTCGAAGAGGCGGAGGGCTTCGCGGTAGTCGCCACGGCGGGCAGCGAGGACTGCGCGGGCAAAGTCGGCTTCGGGAGTTGCGCCTGAGCGGTAGAGGTGGGTCTGCGCCTGTTCGTAATTACCCCGCATGAGCTGGATGTTGGCGGCGTTGAGGTTGGTGCCGGGGTCGTCGGGGTAGATTTCGATGGCTTTTTCGATGACTGTGCAGTATTCGGGGCTTCCTTCGGGGTAGGATTGCGCGAGGGTGTAGAAGTCGACGTTGCGCAGGCGCGAGGGGTCGGATGCGAAGACGGCTTTTATTTCTTCGAGCGATGTGAAGGAGCGGATGGAGTATTCAACGGTGTAGTCGGAGTGGCGGAGCCAGGGGTATATGTCTTTGAGAATCACGGCGTAGTCCTGGGGGAAGCGGACTTTGATTTCGCGGTCGCGGGCATCGTAGCCGAGGGGTCCGTCGACGATTTCAATGATTTCGCGGCGGTGGGCTATGGGGTAGTCGAGGGAGTCGGTGAGGTAGTTGCGGAGACCGGCCCAGTCCTCGGGGTCATAGCTTGATGTGATGGTCGTGTCGGGGAAGTGGTAGAGGTCGCGGACGTGGCGGCGGAGGGTTTCGGTACGGCCCTTGGCGAGGCGGACGTTGTTGTCGTAGGGGCCTTCGGGCGACGCGAAACCTTTGATGTGGACGTGGGTGATGGTCGCGTCCTTGTCGTCCTTGACGTATTGGATTGAGTTGTAGATTTTGCGGAGCTCCTGGGGGTTGATCATGTAGTCAGGCTTCAGCTCCGTGCGGTTGACAACGAAGGTGATGAAGGCCGAGCCTTTGAGCTCTTTGATGACGGGGCCTGCATCGACGGGCGGGGCGAACACGAATTCGGCGATGAGGGGTGGACGGCGGGTGTCGATGAGGGCGAGGTCGACGTTGCCGCGTCGGCCGGGTCCTGGGAGAGGATCGGGGCGGTCGCAGCATGTGGCCGCTTCCTGACGCATCTCTATCAATGAGTTACCCATCCAAGGTTCGAAGGGTATACGTTCCTTATATGTTGCATGGGCGGTGGATCCTGCGCGGTAGACGTAGGTGCCGGGGGCATCGAGGTCGGAGTTGCGGAGGTGCCAGTACCAGCGGTTGCGTCCGGCCACGGTGATGGGGTCGAGTTCGAGGGAGTCGGTGCCGTTTTCGGCGATGATGACAGGGGTGAATATCATCTCGCGGTCGGCGGGGAGCTTCATGTCGGCCATGTCGAGGTCGATGTTGAGCCAGAGGGTCTGTGATTGCTCATTGACTTCAACCTCAATGTCGTTGACCTTCAGAGGGGTTGCCTTTGCGGTGTTCAGCTCGACAGCCTGAGTGCAGATGGCTGAGGCGAGGGCAAATGCGGGTATGATGAATGAACGGAGTGTCATGATCTGTCGTGATGATGATGTTTAGAAGGTGTAGATGAGGTTGATGGCAGCTTTGGTAGGACCGAAGTAGTTGTGGTGCTGGTTTGAGCGGATTTTCTTTCCGCAGTTTGCGCAGCGGTAGACGTCGTAGTGGGTGTAGACCCATCCGATGCCGATTTCGGCTTCGATGTTCCAGCGGCGGTCGAGAATCCAGGAGTAGCCGTAGGCAATGCCTGCACCGCCATACCATCCCTGATGGCGTTCGTCGGTGAGTTTCGAGAAGTCGGTTCCGAGAAACTTGATGTTGTTGTGGAGGTTGCCGAAGTTGTATTGTCCGCCGAGGATGTGGGCTCCGACGAAGTGTCCTGAGAATCTCTGACAGAACCAGTAGCGGCCTTCAGGCTGGAGGAGCCAGTGTTTCCAGTTGTGCTCGTTGACAGTCCAGGCGTTGATTTGTCCGGTCAGTTCGGCGGTCCATTTGTCGGCGAGGGCTACCTCAACACCTATCGACGGGGAGAGGATGACGTCGGAGAGGATGTTGGTTTTCACAGCTGCTTCCTGGGCTTTGGCGTCGTTGCCTGTGCCGAGGATTGAGATTAAGATTGCGACTATGAATAATTTAAGTTTCATATTGTGAAGTTACTGTTTTGCCTTGTGTGGCAAGTCTT
>CANCXM010000026.1 GCA_947381945.1 uncultured Muribaculaceae bacterium | reverse complement strand
TCGTCCCCGGCAAGATGAACGGACATGCGGTGAACGTATGGTACACCCTCCCCGTTACCTTCAAGCTCCAGGGCGTATAATAAATTCCGACTCTAAGCTTAAAAAGCCGTCGCTTTTCCCATCCGGGAACCGCGACGGTTTTTTTGCATCCTGACAAGCCAGACCGGTCAGATAAGTCGGACAGCTCGGATAATTCAGACAGCTCGGACAATTCAGACAAGTCGGACAGGTCAGACCGGTCCGACCCGTCCGACTTGTCCGAACTCCCCCGTTCTCTCCCCCTCCCCCCTACCTTTATCAATCTATTATTAAATTTGCGGCTGCTAAATCAACCAATTGGCATAATTTTTGTTAGAATAGTATAAAAGTAAGGTAAGCCCCACCGCCGGAGGACAGAATCCCCCAACGTGAACAAGCCTGCCTGCAAAGAATATTCAACAAAGAAAAACTCACAACTTCAACATAGCTCATGAACTTCAATAATTTCACTATCAAGTCACAGGAAGCGATACAGAAGGCCATAGAGATTACCCGTGGTGCGGGCAATCAAGCTATCGAACCCGTGCATCTGCTCAAAGGAGTCATGACCGAAGGGGAATCACTCATCAACTTCATCTTCTCCAAGGTCGGTGCCAATGTCGCCACCTTGATGCGTCAAGTTGACACAAAAATCGCCGCTGAACCGAAAGTGTCAGGTGGCGAACCCTACCTCAGTCGCAGCTCCAACGATGTCCTGCAGAAAGCTCTCGACATCGCCAAGAAACAAGGTGACGAATATGTCACTCTCGAAGCCCTCCTCTTAGCCATTTTCACGGTCAACTCTCCTGCCTCGACAATCCTTAAGGATGCGGGATTGAGCCAACGTGAACTCGAATCGGCTATCGCGGAACTTCGAAAAGGAAAGAAGGCTACCGACCAGAGCGCCGAGGACACCTATCAGGCCCTCTCAAAGTACGCCATCAACCTCAACGAGCGTGCCCGTGAAGGAAAGCTTGACCCGGTAATCGGTCGTGACGATGAAATCCGCCGCGTGTTGCAGATTCTCTCACGCCGTACCAAAAACAACCCGATGCTCATCGGTGAGCCGGGTACAGGTAAGACGGCCATCGCCGAAGGACTTGCCCAAAGAATCGTCCGTGGTGACGTTCCTGAAAATCTTCGCACCAAGCAAATCTACTCACTCGACATGGGCGCACTCGTTGCCGGCGCGAAGTACAAAGGTGAATTCGAGGAGCGACTCAAAGCCATCGTCAACGAAGTGACCGGTGCCGACGGCGAAATCATCCTCTTCATTGATGAAATCCACACCCTCGTCGGAGCAGGTAAAGGCGAAGGCGCTATGGACGCAGCAAACATCCTCAAACCTGCACTCGCCCGTGGCGAACTCCGCTCAATCGGTGCAACCACCCTCGACGAATACCAGAAGTATTTCGAAAAGGACAAGGCACTCGAACGCCGATTCCAGAAAGTGATGGTCAACGAGCCTGACGAGGCAGCAGCCATCGCCATCCTCCGCGGTCTGAAGGAGCGCTATGAGAACCACCACAAGGTCCGTATCCGTGACGAAGCGATTATCGCTGCGGTGACACTCTCCGAGCGATATATCACTGACCGTTTCCTCCCCGACAAGGCCATTGACCTCGTCGACGAAGCCGCCTCGAAGCTCCGTCTCGAAATCGACTCAGTCCCGCAGGCTCTCGACGAAATCACCCGTCTCATCGCGCAGAAGGAAATCGAACGCGAGGCCATCAAGCGTGAAGGCGACACCGAGAAGGTCAAGGAAATTGAAAAGTCACTCGCTGACCTCCGAGACCAGGAGAAAGAATTCACTGCAAAGTGGAAGGCAGAGAAAGACCTCATCAACAAGATTCAGCAGAACAAGATTGACATCGAGCAACTCAACTTCGATGCCGAGCGCGCCGAACGCGAGGGCGATTATGCGAAGGTCGCTGAAATCCGCTACTCGAAAGTCCAACAGAAGGAACAGGAAAACGCTCAGATTCAGGAACAGCTCAAAATGATGCAGGGCGAGAAGGCCTTCATCAAGGAAGAAGTTGATTCGGAAGACATTGCCGATGTCGTGTCGCGTTGGACAGGCATCCCCGTCAACAAGATGGTGCAGAGCGAGAAGGAAAAACTTCTCCACCTCGAAGCCGAACTCCACAACCGCGTTGTCGGGCAGAACGATGCCATCGCAGCCATCGCCGACGCAGTGCGCCGTTCACGCGCCGGACTTAACGATCCCCGCCGTCCTATCGGCTCGTTCATCTTCCTCGGCACAACAGGTGTAGGTAAGACTGAGCTTGCAAAGGCTCTTGCCGAATATCTGTTTGACGACGAAACGATGATGACCCGTATCGACATGAGCGAGTATCAGGAGAAACACTCCGTCAGCCGTCTTGTCGGAGCGCCTCCGGGATACGTCGGCTACGATGAAGGCGGACAGCTCACCGAAGCAGTAAGACGTAAACCCTACTCCGTCGTGCTCTTCGATGAAATCGAGAAAGCCCACCCGGATGTGTTCAACATCCTTCTCCAAGTGCTCGATGACGGTCACCTTACCGACAACAAGGGCCGACTCGTCAACTTCAAGAACACTATCATCATCATGACCTCCAACATGGGTTCACACGTCATCCGCGACAACTTCGCGAAACTGACGCCCGAGAACCGTGGTGAAGTCATCGAGAAGACCAAGGGAGAGGTGCTCGAACTCCTCAAGCAACAGATTCGCCCGGAATTCCTCAACCGTATCGACGAAATCATCATGTTCACCCCGCTCAACGAGCAGGAAATCGAAGAAATCGTCGGACTGCAGATCAAGTCGATCCAGCGTATGCTTGCCAAGAACGGCGTGACACTCGAAGTCACTCCAAAGGCGCTCAAATTCCTCGCCGAGGAAGGCTACGACCCCGAGTTCGGAGCCCGTCCTGTCAAGCGTGTCATCCACCGAATGGTGCTCAACCAGCTTTCGAAGGACATCCTTGGACAGAAGGTTGACCGCGAGAAACCCATCGTCATCGACTACGACGGAGACGACATTGTCTTCCGTAACTGACATAAGGATTACTGTCCGGACTAACGGTTGCCTGCATTCCCCCTCATCCACACACACAATTTATACTTTCAATAAACTATTTATTTTAACGCAACTATGAAACGATTTATCTATCTTCTTCTCATGCTTCCGTTGCTCGGGCTGGTATCCGCCTGTCATGACGACAAGGATCTTCCCGATGTAAGTCTCTCGCTTGATTATTCCGGCGGTACACAACAAGACGGAGCAATCTACGTCGTTCAGGGCGACACTCTCACAATCAACGCCCTGCGCGCTATTCCTGCCGAGGGAACAAAGGCCGCAACTCTTACAAACGTGGTCTACTTCTGGGACGGAATGCCCCAGACTCCCCCTATCGACCCCAACCAGCCCATCAAATTCAACACAGCTGAGATGGAAGTCGGTAACCACACCCTTGGTGCAAACGCAACCGTCCTTCAGGTCGACAAGGAAATCGGTTTCGCCGTGACACAGTTCCCGGTTGTAATCGTAGCCAGCGATTCAGATCAGCCCGGTGAAGGCGACAGTGGTACCATTACCCCTGACACCCGCATCACCGACAACGAAAACTAATCCCGCAAAATCAACGGAAACTGAAACGACCGATACATGAATTCCGTGTTTCGCAATACAGCCTCCGGGCGTTGCCAGAACATCTGACAATGTCCGGAGGCCGTGTTGCGTAAATGCCACGCTTATGTTTCCGGATTAACACGTCATCACATTCTCTTTCAACGGACATATCAGCCTTTCAGACAAAAAGCTTTTTTTAGCTGAATGTTGCACATGTGATTAAAAATCACTAATTTTGCCACGCGTTACCAACACGCGTTGTTTTTCAGTATTAAAATTATCAATAATTCTCATCATTATTCTAAACCTCACGGCTCCTGAGAAAGAGAGCCACCGCCACACTATGCGACACCTGAGTTTTCACCAAATTTTAGCTGCTTTCGTTGTGCTTTTGGCCACAGCTGCGTGTTCTACGCCCAAAGATGTCATTTACTTTCAGGACATGAAAAATGACAACACCTACACCGGCTACCAACAGACAATAACTATCAAACCTGCCGACAAACTCTCAATTCTTGTTCATTCTCGCGATCAACAGCTCGTAGACCTCTTCAACCTTCCCTACACCCCCCGTACACTCGGTGCAACCACGTCCATGAGCCGTGGCACAAATCAGGGTATCAGCTCATACACGGTTTCACCGGAAGGCAATATCGACTTCCCCCTTCTCGGAGAAGTGCATGTCGAAGGCATGACACGCCTCGAAATAGCAGGACTCATCAAAGGAATGCTCATCTCTAAGGACTATGTCCGCGACCCGGTTGTCACCGTCGAGCTTACCAACGGCATTGTTTCCGTTCTCGGTGAAGTCTCCAAACCGGGTTCCTACACCATCGACCGCGACGACATGACCATTCTTGACGCTCTCGGACTCGCCGGCGACCTCACCATCTATGGCGAGCGTGAGGAAGTGAAACTCATACGCTCAAGCGGCGAAAAGCAGGAGACCTATATCGTCAGCCTTCTTGATGCGCAGGCACTCCGCAACTCCCCTGCCTATTTCATCCAGCAGGACGATGTCATCTACGTCGACCCCAACAAAACCCGAATCCGCCAGAGCACACTCAACGGCAACACCCTCATGACACCTTCATTCTGGATTTCGCTTGCCTCTCTCGCCACCACTATCACAGCACTTATCATCCGATAAACATCCGGGACATCCGGCTCCTTTACAAATCAACTACTCTCTGTAAAAAAAACAAAACTTCAACTCTTCCCTGCAACATGGCTCCACGACAGGGAAAATGTTAAAGCAAACACGATGACACAAAACCCAAATCAATTTGCCGGCGATCAGGCTCACTACCAGATGCCACAACCGCAAATGGCCGTCCAAAACGTCCAGGATGAAGAGGACGCTTTCAACATCCGTGACTTTTTCCTTCTGTGCATAGCGCGTTGGCGCTGGTTCGTAATCTCCATCGTCCTTTTCCTCGGATTGGGTGTTCTCTATATCTTAAGCACTCCCAAGACCTACACCCGCACAGCGGCTGTCATGATTAAAGACGATAAGGATGCTTCCAAGCAGAGCGTCGCAAACGCGCTCAGCGACATCGGTCTCTTCCAAAGTTCATCGAATGTCAACAATGAAATGCTCGCATTCGAATCCCCGGCCATCATCGGAGATGTCATCTTGAAACTTGGCCTCCAGACCGACTACACTTATCGCTCCGGCCTCAGAAATGTCACTCTCTACGGTGATTCTGTCCCCGTAGAGGTCAGCTTTATCGACCTCCCGTTGATGACATCCGCATTCATGGAGATTGAGATTCTGGGCAAAGGCAAAGTTGGAATCAACCGCATGAAGCTGGGCATGGATGAATGCGAGGCGGAAAACCTCGAGGTCAACATGGGCGACACCATCAAGACCGAACTTGGAAAACTTGTGATTAATCCAGGCCCCAACTACTCCGTTGACTTCAAATCACCCATCAAGGTGATGCGCTACAGCATCTCTGAAGCTATTGAACTCTATAAAACAAAGCTCTCTGAAAGCCTCGCTGACGACAAGGCTTCCGTCATAGATTTCACCTTCAAGGATGTCAGCATCGCACGTGCCGATGATTTCCTCAACACCCTTATCAACATTTATAATGAGAAGTGGGTTGACGACAAAGCTCAGCAGGCTAAAAAGACATCCGAATTCATCGCCGAACGTCTTCAGGTAATCGAACAGGAACTCGGCAACGTCGACAGCGATATTGCCGACTATAAGGGCGAAAACCTCGTGCCCGACATCGAGGCTGCCTCGACAATGTATATGGCAAATGCCAACGAGAACACCCGTCGTCAGCTCGAAGTTTCCACTCAGATTGCAATCACAAAGTATCTCCTTGAGCATGTCAAGGATCCCGGCACCCACGGACAGCTCATGCCCGCCAACTCCGGTATCGACAACCGTGGTATCGAAACTCAGATTCAGGAATACAACACCATCCAGCTCGAACGCGATAAACTCGCAAGCACCACCGGTGAGAACAACCCCATCATGCAGGACTACGACAAGAGCCTCCGCAGTATGCGCAGCGCCCTCGTTCAGTCGCTCGTCAATCAGGAGCGTACCCTGCAGACCCAACTCAACTCACTCATTCGCGACGACCGCGCAACCAACCGAAAAATCGCATCCTCACCGACCCAAGCCAAATACCTCCTCTCTGTTGAACGTCAGCAGAAGGTAAAGGAAGCCCTCTATCTCTACCTTCTCCAGAAGCGTGAGGAAAATGAGCTCACTCTCGCCTTCACCCCCTACAACACCCGTGTCATCACTCCCCCGATGGGTTCCAACAAACCCACCGCACCCATCTCGCGCAACATTCTCCTCATCTGTTTCGTTGTCGGCTTCGTACTCCCCGGTCTCATCCTCTTCCTTGACGAAAGCATGAACAGCCGCCTGCGCAACCGTTCGGACCTTGATGGTATCAAAACTCCTCTCATCGGTGAAATCCCCGAGGCTTCCGACAATACAATGTCGCTCCGTATGCGTTCATTCCGTCGCCGCTGGCGCGAGATGATGGGCAAGAGCTCAAAAATCGAGGAAGCTCCCTCGCTCCTTGTGCATGAACACGGGCGCAGCATCGTCAACGAAGCATTCCGTATGGTCCGCTCCAACCTTGAATTCATGACCCGCAACGGCCGCAACCGTGTCATCATGGTCACATCGTTCAACCCCGGTTCCGGTAAGTCGTTCATATCTCTCAACCTTGCCGCTGCGCTTGCGCTCAAGGACAAGAGCCGCAAGGTACTCGTCATTGACCTTGACCTCCGCCGTGCATCAGTGTCACGCATCCTCGCCGACCACTCGCGCGGTATCGCCGACTACCTCTCGGAAGCTACCGACAACTGCGACCAGTATATCCAGCCTACCCCCTGCAAGGGCCTCTACATTCTTCCTGTCGGAACAATTCCTCCAAACCCTGCTGAATTGCTCTATTCCGACCGTCTGAAGAACCTCATCGAGAAATACCGTCAGGAGTATGACTATGTATTCTTTGACTGTCCTCCTGCAGAGGTTGTGGCCGATGCATCAATCATCACCCCGCTGGCCGACATGACCATCTTCATCATCCGCGCAGGTCTGCTTGACCGCCGCATGATTCCGGAAATCGACCGCATCTACGACTCGCAGCGCTACAAGAATTTCATGCTCATCCTCAACGGCACAATCACATCGTCAACCCCCTACCGTCGCTACGCCTACTACTCTTACTATACCTCACGTAAGGAGACCGACGCTACGAAAACTTCATCCAAAAAGGATTGACATTGACGCAGTTCACCCATCCTGACAGAATGGGATGACATAAACCGGACATTGCGGTAATTCCACAGCCAAACGCTTGGAATTACCGCAATTTCTTTCTACCTTTGCACCCGAAAATAAGAGTGGACAAATTTGGCTGCTTGCAACCACTTCAAAAAATGCTAAAACTGCACCCGCCCCCGGCACTCCTTGCCAATGGGCGGCATTGACATCAAAATCTCTTCTCGCTGATTTTTCATCGAAGATTTAGACTTTTGAGATTCATAGTGTGTGTCGGCCATCCGCGAGGACGATGACACAGAAAGATGAAATGTTGAAGCAGGCAAGCGCGTAATTCTGATCCACACGCATTTTCATGCCGACTTCGACATTTTATTTATATATAAGCATACATATCATCTTATGAAAACTTATCTCTTCACATCTGAATCGGTATCGGAAGGGCATCCCGACAAGGTTGCCGACCAGATTTCCGATGCAATACTCGATGAATTCCTTGCCCGCGACCCTAAATCAAAAGTGGCCTGCGAGACTCTTGTCACCACCGGTCAGGTCGTGATAGCAGGCGAGGTCAAGAGCGAAGCCTATATCGACCTTATGGAGGTCACACGCGATGTGATCCGCAATATCGGCTATAACCGTAGTGCACTCAAATTCGACGGCGAGGCTTGCGGTGTCTTCTCAGCCCTCCACGAACAGAGTGCCGACATCAACCGTGGTGTCGAACGCAGCGAACTTGAGGAACAGGGTGCCGGTGACCAGGGTATGATGTTCGGCTATGCCTGTAACGAGACCCTCGACTATATGCCTCTCACCATCGACCTTTCCCACCGTCTACTCCAGGAGCTTGCCGACATCCGTCGTGAGGAGAAGGAAATGACCCACGAAAAGCGTGGACGCATCTATACCTATCTCCGCCCCGACTCCAAGAGCCAGGTGACAGTTGAATACGATGAGAACAATCGTCCGCTCCGCGTCGACACTATCGTCATCTCAACGCAGCACGATGAGTTCATCCTCCCGACCGACGACTCCGATACCGCCCGCGCCGCTGCTGACCGTGCCATGCAGAAACGCATCACTGATGATGTCCGCAACATCCTCATTCCCCGCGTCAAAGCCAAACTCCGCCCCGAGGAGGCAGCCCTCATCGGCAACGACGTGAAACTCCTCGTCAACCCGACAGGCAAGTTCGTTATCGGTGGCCCTCACGGTGACACCGGCCTCACAGGACGTAAAATCATCGTTGACACCTACGGAGGCCACGGTGCCCACGGCGGTGGTGCATTCTCCGGCAAAGACCCCTCCAAGGTCGACCGTTCGGCAGCATACGCAGCACGCCACATTGCCAAAAACCTCGTGGCTGCAGGTGTTGCTGACCGCGTCCTCGTACAGGTTGCCTACGCTATCGGCACCGCCCGTCCCGTCAGCCTCTGCATCAACACCTACGGCACTGCCAAAGTCGCGCTTTCCGATGCTGAAATCGCCGAAAAAGTCAATGCCATGCCCTGCTTCGACATGACCCCCTACGCCATCGAGAAGCGTCTCGGCCTCCGCAACCCCATCTACCGCGAGACCGCAAGCTATGGTCACATGGGCCGCAAACCGCAGACTGTCACCAAGACATTCCACTCAAAGTACGAAGCTCCAATCACCCGTACCGTCGAACTCTTCACTTGGGAGAAACTCGACGCTGTTCCCGCTGTTAAAGAAGCCTTCGGATTATAATCCGACAGTCCCTCAGGAAACGTATATCCCTATAGAAGATACCTCTACCGAGGGAAAGATACATAAAGCCATAAGGGCATAAGAAACATAAGATTCATATTAGCAGTAAAACCACCCTAACCGGTGAAAATTCTGAAAAATCTTATGTGACTTATGCCCTTATGGCTTTATGTGCCTTTTCTCATCTACCCCCATCCGGAAGCTTCAGAAAAGAGCAAGCATCCTATTCCTTTATGCCGTAGGCAAGGTCGCCCGCATCACCGAGTCCGGGAACAATGTAAGAATGCTCGTTGATGATTTCGTCTATTGCCCCGACCCAGATTGTGGTCTTGTCGGCCGGAAGTGTACTCTTGATATAGTCGACAGCTTTACGCGAGGCAATGATGGATGCGATGTGGATATGAGCAGGCTCACCCTTGGTCAGCAACGCGCGGTAACAGAGATCCATCGATGAACCGGTGGCGAGCATCGGATCGGCAATCACAAGAGTCTTACCGTCGATACGCGGCGAGGCAATATATTCGATGAACACATCGAAGTTCTCTTTCTCGCGATACTTGCGATAGGCCGACACGAAAGCATTCTGCGCATGATCGAAATAGTCGAGGAAACCTTTGTGGAAAGGTATGCCCGCACGGAATATAGTCGCAAGCACCACATTTTCGTCAAGCACCTGCGACGGAGCGATGCCGAGGGGCGTTGACACGTCGACAGTCTTATAGCGCATACGCTTCGACATCTCGTAGGCCATTATCTCACCTATGCGTTCAAGGTTGCGGCGGAATCGGAGCATGTCGGTCTGCACGTTCACGTCGCGCAGCTCACTCATATACTGGCTCACCAGCGAAGGTGTGTCGGCAAAATTGATAACTTCCATGATGTGTATTAAGGATTTTGATGATTACTTATATAATAACGACAAAAGTAGCGATTTTTCCTTCTCCCTGCAATATTTATCAGCCAAATGGACCGGCCGCTCTCCATAGACCGGATTTTGTTCATTTCTTCAACCGATTGTGGAGGAGATTGGTGAACTGATAGTTCTTAAGGTTCCATTTCGGATAGATGAGTAGCTCAGGAGGTGATTGCGATACAAAACGCTCCAAGGCGATGTCAGAGCGCAGACGGTGGAGCAGTTTCACGCAGAGATTGGCATATTCCTCAGCAGTGAAACGCGGGATGTCATAAAGCCCCTCTTCGACATCCTTGGCAAGACGCGTCCCACGGATGAGCTGAAGCTGATGAATCTTAACCGTATCGACCGGAAGTTCGTTGACGCGGTCAATCGTCTCAAGCATCATCGCCTCGTCCTCCCCCGGAAGTCCCATGATGAGATGCAGCCCCGTGGGGAGTCCGGCAGCATGGGTGCGCATGACGGCATCGGCTGTATCAGCCCAAGTGTGGCAACGGTTCACCCTCTCGAGCGTTGAATCGTGCGCACTCTCCGCCCCGTATTCAACCATCACCCATGCCGGCAAGGCTGCAAGACGGTCGAGAAGCTGCTGCGGCATACAGTCGGGACGCGTGCCTATTATCAACCCGACGACATCATCGACAGCCAAGGCCTCCTCATAGAGACTCATCAGCCGGTCAATATCGTCGGAATGTGTATTGGTGTAGGCCTGAAAGTAGGCCAGATATTTCATTTCGGGATATTTCCTTGCAAAGAAAGCCTTTCCCTGCTCAAGCTGTTCAGTCACAGAGAGAGCCGGAGCGCAATAGCCGGGATTGAACGACTGGTTGTTGCAATAAGTGCAGCCCCCGCGACCCTTCGTCCCGTCGCGGTTCGGACAAGTGAAACCTGCATTGACGGCAATCTTCTGGACCTTTCCCTTGAAATGCTCGCCGAGAAAGTCGGCAAAGTCGCGGTAAGGCTTCATAGGCGCGCCGTACGGTTTAGCAGCACCGCATCGAGGAGCACGATTGCAGCCATAGCTTCGACGATAGGCACCGCGCGTGGGACCACACATGGGTCATGACGGCCACGCGCCTTCAGAAGCACCTTATTGCCGTGGCAGTCAACCGTCTCGATATCCTGCATGAGCGTGGCGACAGGCTTGAAAGCCACGCGGAAATAGATGTCGGCACCGTTGGAGATGCCACCCTGTATGCCACCCGAATGGTTTGCGCTGACACCGATGCTGCCGTCAGCACCGACCGTGAAAGGATCCATGACCTCGCTTCCCTTCAGCTCAACGCCACCGAAGCCCATACCGTATTCAAAACCTTTGCTGGCATTGATGCTCATCATCGCCTCGGCAAGACGCGCTCCGAGACGTCCGAACACAGGGTCGCCGAGACCGGCGGGAGCACCCTTGATGACGCAACTGACGATACCGCCTATGGTATCCCCCTCACCCTTGATTTTCATTATCAACTTCTCCATTTCGGCTGCCTTTTCCGGGTCAGGACAGCGGACGACATTGCTCTCAGTCTGCGAAAGATCCAGAGATGTATAGTCGCCGTCAACAGCAATGGCCCCGACCTGCGAGGTGTATGCCGTAATGGATATGCCCAACTGTTCCAGAGCCTGCCGCGCGAAAGCACCGGCCACGACACGCGTGGCTGTCTCGCGTGCGCTCGAACGTCCTCCCCCACGATGGTCGCGCAGACCATATTTTGTTGTATATGTGAAATCGGCGTGCGATGGGCGGAAAGCCTCGCGCAGCTGACCGTAGTCCTTCGAATGCTGATTCTCGTTGCGGATGATGAAGCCGATCGGACAGCCCGTGGTCACCCCCTCGAAAAGTCCGGAAAGGATTTCGACCGTGTCGCTCTCCTTTCGGGCCGTGGTCACGGCTGACTGTCCCGGACGACGGCGGTCAAGCTCATGCTGCACTTTTTCAAGGTCGATTCTCACTCCTGCGGGCATACCGTCGATCACTCCTCCGATGGCCGCACCATGACTTTCACCGAATCCGGTAAAAGTAAATATTTTGCCTATTGTATTCATTTTCGATAATTACAGATTATATCCCTGACTGACTTATGTGTTTACCTGTCACTTACAGGAAATCTTTATTTGTATAAAAGTCCGGATCAATGCTCCTTCATCTCAGCGATGTCGGCAACCTCGCCCGAACAGTAGGCAATGAGGTCAGAGGGAGCGACCTTGAACTGAAGACCGCGCTGTCCGGCCGACACGTATATGAAAGGATAGTCCACGGCAGTCGAATGGAAATATGTCGGGAAAGGTTTCTTCATCCCGACAGGCGAACAGCCGCCACGGATGTAGCCGGTCAGCGGTAGCAGCTCCTTCATCGGAATCATCTCCGCTTTCTTCGCGCCGGCAGCCTTGGCCGCTTTCTTCAAATCTACC
The DNA here is from genome assembly GCA_947381945.1 of uncultured Muribaculaceae bacterium. GTDB lineage: Bacteria > Bacteroidota > Bacteroidia > Bacteroidales > Muribaculaceae > Duncaniella. The sequence goes on along the minus strand of CANCXM010000026.1, from coordinate 28,283 downwards.
TCCATGTTTCCCGGCAACACGCAGACAAAGTATCCGCACTTGTCACCGTGAAGCACCAGAGTCTTGAACACGCAATTGATGTCCTCACCAAGCTCCTCGGCCACATGTTCTGCCGCAAGATTGTCAGGATCGACCGTGTAGGGAATCAGTTCGTAATGAATCTTTGCCCTGTCGAGCAGACGCGCAGCATTGGTCTTTGCTATTTTTTCTTTTGACGAATTCATAGCTGCAAATTTACTCAATCACAAGCTATATTGCAATTTTCAAAGAATAAAGTTTGGAAAACAAGTCAGATTGGAAATCTACATTGCTGGGGTTACATCATGCTGTAAAGTCAGACCATCATCTCCTAAAACATATCTTACAACATATAACATCCACATTTTTCTGCGATTTTTGTAATAATTAAGGTTCGTATGACGAAAATATTACAAAATAATTGTTAACTTTGCAAAATCCGCGTGATGCGCACGGAAACGGCGCATCTCCGCATTAAGCTGCAAAAACGAAGAAATTATAAAAGCTGAATTAAACATCATCTATGAATCCAATCAAAAAAACCATCGAGCTGCCTGACGGTCGCACCATTACGCTGGAGACCGGCAAACTTGCAAAGCAAGCCGATGGAGCGGTAGAACTGCGCATGGGCAACACAATGCTCCTCGCGACAGTCGTAACGGCCAAGGAGGCCGGTGAAGGGGTTGACTTCATGCCCCTCCAAGTTGAGTACAAAGAGAAATTTTCATCAAACGGACGTTTCCCCGGCGGTTTCCTCAAACGTGAAGGCCGCGCGAGCGACTACGAAATCCTGACATCCCGCCTTGTTGACCGTGTATTGCGTCCGCTTTTCCCCGACAATTACCATGCCGACACAATCGTACAGGTGACAATGTATTCATCTGACGGTGTCGATATGCCCGACGCCCTCGCAGGTCTCGCAGCCTCTGCAGCCCTCGCGGTGAGCGATATTCCTTTCAACGGCCCCATCTCGGAAGTGCGCGTGGCCCGCATCAACGGCGAATTCGTCATCGACCCCACTTTCGAGCAGCTTGAAAAGGCCGATATGGAACTTATGGTAGGTGCAACCTACGACAATATCATGATGGTCGAAGGCGAAATGAACGAAGTTTCGGAAGCCGATCTTCTCGCCGCCCTCCGTGCCGCACACGATGCCATCAAGGTTCAGTGCAAGGCTCAGATGGAACTCGCTGAGGAAGTCGGTTCGACCGTGAAGCGTGAATACTGCCACGAGACCAACGACGAAGAGCTCCGCAAGGACGTTCATGACAAGTGCTACGACAAGGCATACGCCATCGCCAAGGCCGGCAGCGCCGACAAGCACTGGCGTCAGGAGAGCTTCGACAAAATCTGCGAAGAATACCTCGAATCAATCCCCGAAGAGGAGCGCGAGGAGAAGAAAGCAATGGTTAAGCGCTACTACCACGACGTGGAGAAAGAAGCAATGCGCCGTTGCGTCCTCGACGAAGGCATCCGTCTCGACGGCCGCAAGACCAACGAGATCCGTCCCATCTGGTGTGAGGTCGACTACCTTCCCGGCCCCCACGGATCGGCTGTCTTCACCCGTGGTGAGACCCAGTCTCTCGCAACAGTGACCCTCGGCACCAAGCTCGACGAGAAGATCCTCGACGACGTTCTCAACCAGGGCCGCGAACGCTTCCTCCTCCACTATAACTTCCCCCCCTTCTCGACAGGCGAAGCCCGCGCACCCCGTGGTGTAGGCCGTCGTGAAGTAGGCCACGGCAACCTCGCCCACCGCGCCCTCAAGCGCATGTTCCCCGATGATTTCCCCTACGTTTGCCGCATCGTCAGCGACATCCTCGAATCAAACGGTTCGTCGTCGATGGCAACTGTCTGCGCCGGCACCCTCTCGCTCCTCGATGCAGGTGTGAAGATGAAGCGCCCCGTCAGCGGTATCGCAATGGGTCTTATCTCGGACGGTGAGAAGTATGCCATCCTTTCCGACATCCTCGGCGACGAAGACCACCTCGGCGACATGGACTTCAAGGTGACAGGTACCCGCGACGGTATCACCGCCACCCAGATGGACATCAAGGTCGACGGTCTCAGCTACGAGATTCTTGAAAAGGCACTCAACCAGGCCCGCGAAGGTCGTCTGCATATCCTCGACAAGATTCAGGAGACAATCCCCGCACCCCGCGAGGACTACAAGCCCCACGTTCCCCGCATCGTTACCATGCTCATCCCCAAAGAGCTTATCGGTGCAGTCATTGGCCCGGGCGGAAAAATCATCCAGGGTATCCAGGAAGCCAGCGGTGCTACTGTCAGCATAGACGAAATCCCCGACGGAGGCTATATCGAGATCGCTGCCGCCAACAAACCTTCAATCGACAAGGCTCTTGAGATGATCAACGCCATCGTCGAGCTCCCCGAAGAGGGCAAGGTTTACCACGGCAAGGTCCGCTCAATCCTCGAATTCGGTGCTTTCGTTGAATTCATGCCTAACCGCGACGGTCTCCTCCACATCTCTGAAATCTCGTGGGACCGTCTTGAGAACATGGAGGCATCCGGTCTCAAGGAAGGCGACGAAGTTGACGTGAAACTCATTGAGATTGACAAGAAGACAGGTAAATACCGTCTGTCAATGCGCGCGCTTCAGCCCAAGCCCGAAGGCTATGTTGAACGCGAACGCGCACCCCGTGGCGAACGCGGTCCCCGCCGTGATGGCGACCGTCCCCGTCGCGAAGGTGGCGATCGTCCCCGCCGTGACAACGACCGTGGCGACCGCGGACCCCGCCGTGACAACAACAATCACGGAGGTCCCCGCTACTAATCAGAGCGTATAGTCATCAATCTATACTGATTAAAATTTCAATCACGCTCTTAGTTAACCCAAAATACCAATTACTACCATTGAAAGAACGCCCCGGCGAGTTCCCCACACGGGAGCCCGCCGGCTTTCTTTTAGAAACGCTGAGGCAAAAGGACATCCATGCCGACGCGCCAAACCTATCCCCCTCCAACAAATCATGGCTACACATTATTATATAAGGCCCATTGAAATCACCCCTGCCGACAATGTCCACATCATCGTGGCAGCCGGAAGCGGATCGCGCTACGGTGGCAATCTGCCCAAACAATTCTGCGACCTTGCAGGGCGTCCTCTGCTCATGACCACGCTCGAACGGCTCCATGCCGCCACTCCCGACTGGAAACTGATAGTGGTCCTCAGCGCGGAAATGATTGACGAATGGCTGAGAATGTGTGGCGAGCATAATTTCTCTCTACCTCACCTCATCACGACAGGAGGAGCCACCCGCGCCCACAGCGTCAGGAATGCCCTCTCGTTGATTCCGGCCGACTCGCAGGCCTACGTCAGCATCCACGATGCCGCGCGTCCGGTCATCACCACCGCCCTCATCAACCGTCTCATCGTCGGACTCCCCGGAAGCGACGGTGTCATACCCGCCTGTCCGGTGACCGATTCCATACGCCGCATCGGGGCAGACGGCTCTTCTGCAGCCGTGGATCGTTCATCGCTCCGCTCGGTCCAGACTCCGCAGATTTTCCCTGCCCCCAGACTTCTCGCCGCCTATCGTCAGGAACTCCGCCCGACATTCACCGACGACGCATCGGTCATGGAAGCCGCCGGATTCACAGACCTTCGCCTCATCAACGGCGACCCTCACAACATCAAAGTCACCAATCCCGGCGACATGGCAGTCGCAGAGCTGTATCTGACCGCCTTATAGCAATATCAGCATACGCCATCATCGTGCCATCTTCCGGACACTAACCTGCGTATCATGTTGATGTCCGCAGGACATCGATTTCTTCGTAACCCCGTACATCGGAGCGAAGCGAAGATGTGCGGGGGTGATGCGAATAATCCTCGGATGGTGTCCGGCAGGACACCGATTTACCATCCTGCAATACAACTTATTAAAGCATATCTCTGATAACTAACACAATCACGACATCCCAAGCATGAACGGATTGCGAAGAATGGACATAAAATTCCTTCGTGGAATTGGCCCCAAGCGTGCCGAACTTCTTGAAAAGAATCTCGGCATAAGGACTTATCATGACATTCTCTTCCACTTCCCGACCCACTACATCGACCGCCGCTCCGTCTACCGCATAATCGACTTCGCCGGCGACGACATGCCATCGCTGCAAGTCAAAGGCAAATTCGTCAGCTTCAACGTGCAGGGGGAAGGGGCGAAGACCCGGCTCATCGGTCTGTTTTCCGACGGCAGCGCGGTGATGGAAGTCGTATGGTTCCAGCGCATCAAGGCTATACGCCAACTCTACCATACCGCCACCGAGTACATCCTCTTCGGCAAACCCTCCAACTTCAACGGACGGTGGAGCATGGTTCACCCCGAAGTCGACACCCCCGATGCGGCAGCCTCACGCGGAGGTTTCCGGGGCGTCTATCCACTGACCGAACAGCTCCGCAACCGCGGCTTCTCATCGCGCACATTCTCGACTGCCGTTTCCGACATCCTCAGCGGCATACGCAACATGGCCGAGACACTTCCTCCGGAAATCATCGGCCACTACAAACTCCTCGGCATCCGCGAAGCCATCTCGGCCATCCACAATCCACCCTCACCGGCCATTCTCGAACAGGCCCGCTTCCGCCTTAAATTCGAGGAACTCTTTTACCTCCAGCTCGACATCCAGCACTATGCGCGCCGCCGCAACTCTGCCATCCAAGGCTTCCATTTCCCGCGCATAGGCCACTTTTTCAACACCTTCTACTCCCAGTTCCTCCCCTTTCCGCTCACCAACGCACAGAAAAGGGTGATAAAGGAGATTCGCGCCGACATGGCCACCGGACGGCAGATGAACCGCCTCCTGCAAGGCGATGTGGGTTCGGGAAAGACACTCGTCGCGCTGCTGTGTATGCTCATCGCCCTCGACAACAACACACAGGCCTGCCTCATGGCGCCGACCGAGATTCTCGCCACACAACACTTCGAGACAATCACTAAGATGGTGGCGGCAATGGGCATCAACGTCCGTCTGCTCACAGGCTCGACACGCAAAAAGGAACGTGAGACAATCCACCAGCAACTCACCGACGGTTCCCTTCACATCCTCATCGGCACCCATGCCGTCATCGAGGACAATGTGCGCTTCAAAAACCTCGGCTTTATCGTCATCGACGAGCAACACCGCTTCGGAGTGGCCCAGCGCGCCAAACTCTGGACCAAAAACGTCATTGCTCCGCATGTCCTTGTGATGACCGCCACCCCCATACCCCGCACACTCGCCATGACGGTCTACGGCGACCTCGACGTGTCGGTCATCGACGAACTCCCACCCGGACGAAAACCGATAGTGACACTCCTGCGCTACGAGGAGGACCGCTTCAAGACCTATCAAGGCATAGGCCGACAGTTGCGTCTCGGCCGACAGGTCTACATCGTCTACCCGCTCATCAAGGAAAACGAGAAACTCGACCTCAAATCGCTTGAAGAAGGCTACGAAAACATCTGCGAGACCTTCCGCGACTACAAGGTTGCCTTTGTCCACGGTCAGATGAAACCGCAGGAAAAAGACTATCAGATGAACCTCTTCGCATCCCACGAAGCCCACATCATGGTAGCCACGACCGTCATCGAAGTCGGTGTGAATGTCCCAAATGCGACGACAATGCTCATCGAGAATGCCGAACGCTTCGGCCTCTCGCAGCTCCACCAATTGCGTGGCCGCGTAGGTCGTGGCGAGGGACAGAGTTATTGTATCCTGATGTCGAAACACAAGATTGCCAAAGACACCCGCAAGCGCCTCGAACTCATGACTGCCACCACCGACGGCTTCGCGATAGCCGAGGCCGACATGCAGATGCGCGGTCCCGGCGACATCGAAGGCACAATGCAGAGCGGAATGCCCATCGACCTCCACATAGCCAACCTCGCGACAGACGGTCAGATAGTGCAGCTCGCACGCGATGCAGCAGCCGCAATCCTCGACATCGACCCCGAACTTCAGCAACCGGCCAACGCCCTCATCCGTTCGCAGCTCAGCCTCCTCACCACCCGCATCCGCGACTGGTCGCGCATATCCTGAGAGGAGATACAAAAGAACAAAAGTTCAAAAGAAACAGAAGTCATGGAGTATCACGCTTAGACAGCATTGATATTCATACATTCTGTTGCTTTTGGACTTTTGTCCTTCCTCATCAGTTGCCACGCAACTGCAAATTTCGGCAAGTCAATTCCCACCCGACATCACCATCATTAAAGTATTGAATTCCGATTTTAACAATTAGGTTAAAATAGCCTCTTCAGTTGACGTTTTTTAATGACTTTTAGCGCACTGACATGCTTCAAAGCAGGGTCTCAGTTGTTTTAATAGTGTAAGTAAAGATAAAGAAGCTCAAAGCATAAAAATCTAAATTTACATCCCTCGTCCTCTTTACCGAATTGTGAAATTGGGTACTGAGGCTCTCATAAATAAATAGTTGAAACGTGAGGGGAGGAGTTAGGACCCAGGTCTTAACTCCTCCTTTGTTTTTTATACATCATTAACAAAGCTCTTCGCAAGCGCCAAAACTGACAAAAAACATCTTTTTCATCGCTAAAACAATGAATTTATCACATTTTTAGGTTAAAATCTAACATTTTTCTTGCAAACATAAGCATTTTTATGAAAATTATATTTAAATTTGCGCATCAACAGTTAAAACAAATAACATTTGCGGTATTTTTCCGCAATGTCATAACATATTTTTAACCTCTAATATTTATTGTTTCGCAGTGTTTATGAAAAAGACCCTATTCATGCTCATAGTCATGATACTTACGGGTATCGGACTTACAGCAGCCCAAAGCCGGAAAGTCACCGGTGAGGTAATATCGGCTGAGGACAAAGAGCCGATCGTGGGTGCGACAGTGACTGTCAAAGGGACCAAGATCCAGACGGTCACGGATGTCGACGGCTTGTTTACAATTTCCACCCCCCCAATTCTAAAACGTTAGTAGTCACCTATATAGGCATGAAACCGGCCGAAGTAGCGATTACTTCGGACAAAATGACCATCCAGCTCTCCTCCGCAGCCGAGGAACTCGGCGAAGTCGTCGTGACCGGTATGCAGAAGATGGACAAACGCCTCTTCACCGGTGCGGCAACAAAAATTGATGCCCAGGACGCCCGCATCAGCGGTATGGCCGACATCAGCCGAAGCCTTGAAGGCCGTGCAGCAGGTGTGTCGGTCCAGAACGTTTCCGGCACCTTCGGTACAGCTCCCAAAATCCGTGTGCGCGGTGCAACGTCAATCTACGGTAGCTCCAAGCCGCTGTGGGTTGTCGACGGTGTAATCATGGAGGATGTGACCAACGTTTCGGCCGACGACCTCTCTTCAGGTAACGCCGAGACCCTCATCTCATCTGCAATCGCAGGCCTCAATGCCGATGACATCGAGAGCTTCGACATCCTCAAGGACGGTTCCGCAACCTCAATCTACGGTGCGCGCGCAATGGCGGGTGTGATTGTCGTGACCACCAAGAAAGGTAAGGCCGGACGCAACTCCGTGAGCTACACCGGTGAATTCACCATGCGCCTGAAGCCCAGCTACAGCACATTCAACATCATGAACTCGCAGGACCAGATGGGCGTGTATCAGGAACTCGCGAAAAAAGGCTATCTCAACTATGCTGAAATCGCCAACGCCTCCACCAGCGGTGTCTATGGCAAGATGTATCAGTTGATTTCCCAGTATGACGCCACCTCCGGCCAGTTCGGTCTTCCCAACACCAAGGAGGCACGCGACCAGTATCTCAGAGCGGCAGAGTACCGCAACACCGACTGGTTCGACGAACTCTTCTCCAACGCCGTGATGCAGAACCACTCCGTCAGCCTTTCGTCAGGTACGGATAAAGCGCAGCACTATGTATCCGCCAGTGTCATGTATGATCCGGGATGGTACAAACAGAGCACTGTCCAGCGCTACACCGCAAACCTGAATTCAAACTTCAACATTTCCGACAAGGTGTCGTTCAACCTCATCAGCAACGCATCTTTCCGCAAGCAGAAAGCTCCCGGCACTCTCGGAAGCGAGACCGACATGGTGACCGGCGAAGTCAAGCGCGACTTCGACATCAACCCCTACTCCTATTCGATGAACACCTCGCGCACACTTGACGCGGCTGAATTCTACACCCGCAACTATGCGCCCTTCAACATCATGCACGAGCTGAAGAACAACTACATGAAGCTTGGCGTGAACGACTTCCGTCTGACCGGTATCCTCACCTACAAGCCCATCAAGAAAGTCGAGCTCTCGCTCCTCGGCGGTGTACAGAACACAGCGACCTCCCAGGAACACTTCATCAAGGACGACTCCAACCAGGCAGAAGCATACCGCGCCATGCCGACCTCGGCCATCCGCGACAAGAACCCGCTTCTCTACAAGGACCCCGACAACGTCTATGCCCTCCCGATCAGCATACTTCCCAACGGCGGTATCTACGAACGCACCGACCGCAGCATGTTCAAGTGGGACATCCGCGCCGCCGCACGTTACAACGACGTATATGCCGATGACCACATCGTCAACCTCTATGCCGGTATGGAAACCAACTCTGTCGACCGTCACTCGACATGGTTCCGCGGCTGGGGCGAACAGTACAAGATGGGTGAAGTTGCCAACTACGCCTACCAGGTGTTCAAACGCGGCATGGAGGAAAACACCGAATATTACTATCTCAACAACGCCCGCGAACGCAGTGCCGCATTCTTCGCCAACGCGACATATTCCTACAAAGGCCGCTACAACCTCAACGGAACAATCCGCTACGAAGGCACCAACTTCCTCGGCAAGAGCCGTTCGGCCCGCTGGCTTCCGACATGGAACGTATCGGCATCTTGGAACGCCCATGAAGAATCATGGTGGTCATCCTTCAACCCGACATGGAGCCACCTTACACTCAAGGGTTCCTACTCGCTCACCGGCGACCGTCCCTCAGTCAGCAACGCCTACGCCATCATCGGCTCAAGCAACCCCTGGCGACCCTTCGCGGGTGTCAACGAAAGCCAACTCTATGTGAGCGCGCTCGGTAACGGCGACCTCACCTACGAGAAGAAACACGAGCTCAACCTCGGTCTCTCGACAGGCTTCATCGACAACCGCATCAACTTCGAATTCGACTGGTACAAGCGTAACAACTACGACCTCATCGGCGTGGCCACCACCCAGGGTATCGGCGGACAGATACAGAAGTTCGGCAACATCGCATCAATGAGATCACACGGTGTCGAAATCTCGCTCACAACACGCAACATCGTCACCCGCGACTTCACATGGACCACCAACTTCATCTACTCCCACTCAAAGAACAAGGTGACCGACCTCAAGACCACCAAACGCTTGATGGACCTCGTGTCGGGCAACGGTTTCGCCCAGGAAGGCTACCCCGTGCGCTCGCTCTTCTCAATCCCCTTCAAGGGTCTTAACGACGAAGGTCTCCCCACCTTCCTTGACCAGGACGGCAACATCTCGACCACCGGCATCTACTTCCAGACCTCCGACCCCGAGAAACTGAAATTCCTTGAATATTCCGGCAGCATCGACCCGACAGACGTCGGTTCGTTCGGCAACATCTTCCGCTACAAAGGAATCTCACTCAACGTCTACATCACCTATTCGTTCGGAAATGTAGTCCGTCTTGACCCGGTGTTCAAGAACACCTACACCGACCTCACCGCCACACCCAAGGAATTCCTCAACCGCTGGACAGTGTCAGGCGACGAAAACCGCACAACCGTTCCTGTCATCGCCTCACAGCGTCAGAACAAGAATGACTCCCACCTCTCCTACGCCTACAATGCCTACAACTACTCGACCGAGCGCATTGCCAAGGGTGACTTCATCCGCATGAAGGAAATCTCCGTTTCCTACGAATTCCCCCGCAAGGCTGTCCAGGCCATGCGCATGACCAACTGCATGGTGAAACTCCAGGCCACAAACCTCTTCCTCATCTATGCCGACAAGAAGCTCAACGGACAGGATCCCGAGTTCTTCAACACCGGCGGTGTGGCTGCCCCGACTCCCAAACAGTTCACTCTCACAGTCAACTTCGGTTTCTAACCCTCTGAAAGAAATATCATAATGAACAAATATATAAAATACGCTTTCGCGCTGACACTCCCGACACTCGCCTTCACCGCCTGTGACGACTTCCTCGACACAATGCCGGACAACCGCGCGACTGTCGACACCGAGGACAAAATCAAGAGCCTCCTTGTCTCTGCCTATTTTGACCATGACTACTGCTATGTAGCCGAACTTCTCTCCGACAACACAGACAATTACGGCGACAACAACCCCTATACCACCCGCTGGCTCGACGACACCTATAATTTCAAGGATGAATCCGAGACCGACAATGAATCAATGAATTCATTCTGGGAATCAGCCTACACTGCCATCGCCTCTGCCAACGAAGCTCTGAAGGCTATCGACGAACTTGGTGGTCCGGACAAGACTGCAAATCTCTCTGCCATGAGAGGTGAGGCCCTCCTCTGCCGTGCCTACAGCCACTTTATGCTTGCTAACCTCTTCTGCAACCATTGGACAACCAATGCGGCCAACGACCTCGGCCTCCCCTATATGGAAGAGCCTGAGACCGAACTCATGCCGAAATACGAGCGCGGAAACCTCGCCGAACTCTACACCAAAATCGAAACCGACCTTGAAGAAGGGCTGGAAAGAGTATCCGACTCCTACTATTCAGTGCCGAAGTATCACTTCAACACCAAAGCCGCCTACGCTTTCGCCAACCGCTTCTATGTCTACACCGAGCAATGGGAAAAAGCCATCCGGGCTGCTGACCGCTGCCTTGGCTCACAGCCGCAGACCATGCTCCGCGACTGGGCCGCTATCGCTGCCATGCCGGCCAACCAGACCGCACAGGCAAATGAGTATATCAACGCTTCCAGCAATGCCAACCTGCTTCTCATGACCGCATATTCGGCACTCGGCCTCAGCTACGGCGCATATTACACCAACAGCAAATATTCCCACGGCGCCTATATCGCAAGCAACGAAGATGTCCGCGCGACAAACATCTGGGGCGGCTACTCCCAGTTCCGCGTCGCTCCCCGCGTCTATTCAGGCACCAATCTTGACAAGGTCATCATCTGGAAATGCCCCTACCTCTTCGAGTACACCGACATCGTGGCTCAGACAGGCTACCGCCACACCGTCTACCCGGCTTTCACAACCGACGAGGTTCTCCTCAACCGCGCCGAAGCCTACATCATGCTCAACCGCTTCGACGAAGCTGCTGCCGACCTGACTATGTGGATGCAGAATGTCACCAAGAGCACGATGACCCTTACCCCGGCATCAATCACGTCGTTCTACAACTCTTGCGACTACTCTTACACCGACGGCCTCTCATCGACAATCAAGAAGCATCTCAACCCTGCGTTCGCAATCGCAGCCGAAGGCTCCACCCAGGAATGTATGCTCCAGTGTATGCTCGGTTTCCGCCGCATGGAGACCCTCCACCACGGCCTCCGCTGGTTTGACATCAAGCGTTACGGCATCGAGTATCCCCGCCGTCTCATGAATGCATCCGGCCTTCCGGCACTCGCAACCGACTTCATCGGCAAGGACGACCTCCGCCGCGTGGTTCAGATTCCGCAGAAAGTCCGCGATGCAGAATTCACCCCCAATCCCCGCAAGGACGAAGTAAAAAACTAAACCATCCAAAGAAAGCTTACAATGAAAAAGAGCAATATATTTCTACTCGGACTTCTCCTCATCTCAGCCTTCGCGTTCACCGGCTGTGACTCCGATGACCCTGACACAAGCTACAGCGTCATCACCTCAGGCAACACCGTCGAGAATGATTTTGACAAGTGGCTCAAAGTGAACTTCAACCAGCCCTACAACATCGACTTCAAATACCGCTACGAGGACATCGAGGGTGATTTCAACTACTATCTCGTCCCCGCGCGCTACGACGATGCCATCGTGATGGCCCACCTCGTGAAGTATCTCTGCGTCGAGACCTACAACGAAGTCGCAGGCACTGATTTCACCTGCAGCTACTTCCCCAAGATGTTCTACACCGTAGGCGAATGGGAATACCGCAACAACGGCACCATCATTCTCGGTACCGCCGAGGGTGGCCGTAAAATCTTCCTTGCAGGTCTCAACTACCTGCCCGACTATCTCGGAAGCGCAGCGCTCCTCAACCACTATTATTTCAAGACCATCCACCACGAGTTCACCCACATCCTCAACCAGACCAAGTCAATCCCGGCTGACTTCCAGCTCGTGACCGGCACAGGCTATGTGGCCGACCTCTGGAGCGAGGAGCCGTTTGACGAACAGTCATATTATATCAACAACGGTTTCATCTCCGCCTACTCACAGCACTCCTATCAGGAAGACTTCGCCGAGATGCTGTCAATCTACATCACCAACAGCGAGGCTGACTGGAATGCAATGCTTGCCGCAGGCTCTGCCGACAGCCAGAGCCTCATCCTGCAGAAACTCGACATTGTCCGCAACTACATGAAGGACAATTTCGACATCAACATCGACGAGCTGCGCGACGTGGTGCAGCGCCGTCAGGCCGACGTGACAGCTGGCAAAGTTGACCTCACTGATATAACAGTCAAATAAACCCTTCCAAAAGAATTTTAACCATGCGATTTACTAAAATATTCCCTCTTACTCTCTTGATTCTTTCAGGCATGTTGCTTCCCTCATGTCTGAAAGACCAGGAGGAGATTTTCGATTCTCCTTCATCGCTCCGTATGCAGGAATTTCTTGACAATGCCAAAGCCACTCTGACAAGCTCGCAGCAAGGATGGATTTTTGACTATTATCCCGACCGTGACCTTTCGTATGGCGGATATGTCTACACAGTGAAATTCGACGAATCGAACGTGACAGTCGGTTGCGAGCTCGCCCCGGGTAAATTCGAGACCAGTCTCTACAAACTCACAGACGACAACGGTCCAATCCTCAGCTTCGACTCATACAACTCTCTGATGCACTACTTCTCGACCCCGTCGTCCGGTCAATACCAGGCTTTAGACGGTGACTTCGAATTCCGCATCATGGATGTCACCGACGACCTCATCACCCTCAAAGGCAACCGCACCGGCAACACCATGTATCTCCACCGCCTCGACTCCGATCCGGCCCAATATCTGAATGGCATCAAGACCAACGCCGAAAAACAGATTTTTAGCAGTGTCAGCGGAACCATAGGCTCAACGGCAGCCATAGCCGATATTGATATCGATGTCAATTACATGGACATTACAGTCAATGAAACTACAACCGGTGAATATTTTCTCCATACCCCGACCGGCATTCGCTTCATGCAACCTGTTGAAGTCAATGGTGCTACTATCTCTGAACTGAATTTCACCTTTGACGGAGCCAAGAATGTCGGTACTTATTCCGGCTCAGACTCCAATGGAAATCAAGTGAACCTTTCCGGTAGTCTTTCCCCTTACTACACGTTCATCAGTGATTTTTCAGGTGCATTCACATTCTCTTATGGCAGTTCGACCGTAGATGTAAACCTCGTGCCCGACGAAGCGAGCAATACTGTAACCATCGAAGGCATCTCCCCCGGATTCAATCTGGTAGCTACCTATAATAAGTCGCAGGGTAGCCTTGACCTTTCGTCACAGACCGTCTACGCAAGCAACTCCTTCCTGATTCTCTTCGCCGCAGGTACAAGCTCAAGCTTCTACCCTGGCACGGGAGCTGCTGGCGTGGTCTTCGTCAAAGATCCGGAGAACCCGTCAACATTTGTTGCTTCGCCGAACAAACAGCCGAATTCAGCAGCGTGCGCCAATAACTTCATCATCGTCCTTTTCGATGGCACAAGCTACTATCTCTCGGAGGCACCCTGGCTCATCAACAATTCCTATACGGTTGCTGATGTAAAAGCCCTTATTAAAAAATAAAGGCATCCGCATTTCTTAAGTTTTTCTATAACTTCGACAAGAATATGAAAAAGATATATAAATCTATTCTGTTTACCCTCCTCGCTTCCGTAGCTGTCACTTCGTGTGACAGCTACGAAGCTCCCGACCTCCACTCGGACCCTGCAGTGACAATCGTCGGGCGTGATACTGACTTCCCGGCTGCGGCATCGACAGGCACCATCAAATTCGAAGCGGAAGGCCCCGTGACAGTCACCAGTGCCAGTGAATGGATTACTGCAACGGTAGAGGGTGATGAAATCCATGTGAGCTGCACCCAGAACAACTCCCTCCAGAGCCGTTCGGGCATCCTCACAGTGAAGTGTGGCGATTCGACAACCGAAATCGCAATCATCCAGGAAGGTGTCATCTTCCAGCTCGGTGATGAAGCGGATCTCGAATTCAAAGCTGAAACCGGAAGCAAGACCATCACGACAAAATCAAACATTCCGCTCGAGGTCCGTACTGACAGCGAATGGGTCACAGCAAACTATGACGAAGGCGTCATCACCGTCACTGTCGGGCAGAACCCGACCCTCGACGAACGAAATGCCAAATTGACCGTTGTCTATGGCGATAATGAAAGCACCATAGGTGTCAAGCAAGACGGCATCTATTTCAGCATCTTCGACCGCACCGAATGGTTCGTCAATGACTCCAAGAATCGCTACAACTACGATTTCCCATTTGACATCACCGTCGGCTATACCTCTACCGATCCTAAATGGCTTACCTACGAGCATGACAAGGAGAAGCAGAAACTCTATTTCAATGTCGAGAAAAATACCACCGGCCATGTCCGCACAGGCAGCTTCACCTACGAGATCGGCCCCAAGTCCGGCACAATGTTCGTCCATCAGTGTGATTTTGCGAAGGACCTTGCCTCTGACGACTATGCCCTCTACTTCACAGACCCGAAAGATGGCAAACTCTATTATGTTGCTGTCATTGTAAAACAGGAAGGAACCAACCATTTCATCGAACTTCCCAATGATGGAATCGCCATTCCTTTCACTTACAATACATCAAACCATACCTTCACTATCGAAGGAGGTCAGAACTGCGGTATATGGAACAATAGATACTATATCTTCACTACATTCGGTTTCACCGAGGATGGTGAAGGCTACTACACATGGGCTTCCGGACCGTCCATTAAAGCTCTTCCATACTATGAGTTCGATGCTGAGAGCAATGTCGGTTACACTGCCGTTGAATTTGAAGATGCAGGCACATTCGATGCCCCGCTTGACTATTTCCAGCTCTTTGCTTTCTCTTCGGACAAACCGTCAAGCAACACCTCCGCAGGCTATCTCTACCGAATGGTGAACCCCTTCCTCATGCGTATCCATCCTGCCACCGGTGAAGCCCCCTCAGCAGCTCCGGCCAAAGCACCCCGCGCCGGAATGGCCCGCACCCGCACTATCGACGTCCGCTCAGCCGAGCCTGCGCAAGCTATTACCATCACTGCCGACAGTGCTCTCCCATATTGAGATGCAATTTTCAACCACTGATATTTGAACTACAAACAAAAGTAATACGACAAACAGTTCCGACCCTGCCCCGACCGACCGGTTATGGCAGGGTCATTTTCATATCTACTCCTTTTTACCTATCTTTGCGGAGGAATCCGTTATTTTGCGGACGTATCCGTCGGCACCTTGCCTGAATCAACACCCCCGGACATAAATTCTACCGCCATACATCATGAAAAATTTCATCACTCCGTTAATCATTCTGCTGTCAGCCCTCTGCTTTCCGGCAACCGCATCGGCTTCGGCAACAGCCGACCCATCTTCAGAACCAAACGCCACACTCGACGCCCGCCGCGATGCCCTGCGCGACAGCATCCTCTCCAACATTCATGGAGCTGCGATACCGGACCGTGAGTTTGACATTCTGAAATTCGGCGCGAAGGCCGACGGCGTGAAGGACTGCCTCCCGGCTTTCCGCAAGGCAATCGCAAAGGTCGAAAAAGCAGGCGGAGGACGCATCAATGTACCCGCCGGAACCTACCTTCTCCGCGGTCCTCTTACCCTCACAAGCAATCTCTGCATCAATCTCGAAGAAGGTGCCGTCGTCATGTTCGACCCCGACCCTGAACTCTACCCGATTGTCAACACTTCGTGGGAGGGTACCTACCTCTACAACTACTCCCCTATGATATATGGTTACGGTCTTCACGACATCGCAATCACCGGTGAGGGCCTTATCGACGGCAACGCCATGACCACCTTTGCCACTTGGCGCAAGGACCAAAAGCCCGCACAGTTGCGCAGCCGCGAGATGAACCACAACTCCGTCCCCCTCGCCGAACGCCGTTTCGGCCGTGGTGACTATCTCCGCCCCCACCTCCTCCAGCTCTACCGCTGCAAGGGTGTGACGCTCGAAGGGGTGAAAATCATCAACTCCCCCTTCTGGTGTATCCACCTCCTGCAGTGCGACGATGCCATCTGCCGCAGCCTCCGCTATGATGCGAAACTCGTCAACAACGACGGTATCGATCCCGAATCGTCGCGCAACATTCTCATCGAGGACATCCACTTCGACAACGGCGACGACAACATAGCCATAAAGAGTGGTCGCGACAACGACGGATGGACAACCGACATGCCGTGTGAGAACATCGTCATCCGCAACTGCCATTTCAAGGGCCTCCATGCAGTGGTCATCGGCAGCGAGATGTCGGGAGGCGTGCGCAACGTCATCATCGAGAACTGCGACTATGCCGGTTACTGCAAACGCGGTCTCTACGTCAAGACCAATCCTGACCGTGGCGGATTCGTCAGCGGAATCTTCATGAAAGATTGCAAATTCGGTGATGTCGAGGACCTCTTCTACATCACGAGCCGTTATGCCGGGGAGGGTCTTGAGAGCGCACACTACTCGACCGTGACCGACATCCACATCTCCGGTCTCTCATGCGACAAAGCCTCCGCCGCAGCCCTCGTCCTCCAAGGGACAGCGCAGAAACCCATCACAAATGTCAGCTTCGACAACATCACTGTCGGCGAAGCCCGCACCGGTATCAGCTTCACTGATGCCGTCGGCATAAGCATGGGCACATGCATCATCGGTCCCGCCGCCGGCACCCCCACCCAGGTCACCGCCAAAGACAAAATCTTCGACCGCTGAACTCACTCCAAATCCATTTCAAAAACATTGAAACTCGAAAAAAACTCATACTCCAGATAAAAATATTTGGCAAATCCGAAAAAGATTCTTACCTTTGTCCTCGCAAAGCCCGGGTGGCGGAATGGTAGACGCGCTCGTTTCAGGTGCGAGTGCTGCAAGGCGTGCAAGTTCGAGTCTTGTTCCGGGCACATAAAAACGATTTAACTTCATGGTGACAACACCAAAGTTAAATCGTTTTTTCTTATATAACTTTATTCCGTCATCCCGCGAATCGTCCCTCGGCGCATTTCTTCATTGAAGATTTCATAAATGTAGGCCGGGCTTTCGATATACATGTCAGTATTCTCATCGCATAGTTTCTCAAACGTTTCTGAATTATGGAAAAGCAACAAAGCCTCCTCCAGACCGAGATTCTTATCACGGATAATCCATTCAACGACTTTGGCTGTAATATATTCCACAAGAAATTCAAAATTGTTATTCTGCTCTTTCATAAACAAACGATATAATCTAAAGCCCGCTCAGTGGCAAAGAAGTATTGTGAATTCAAATCCTTATATTCCAATCCTGCGACAACAGCGTCAAGATCAATGATATTCATATCATAGAGTCCAAACAGTCTGGCCATATTGTCGTCAGCCACAGGACCAATCACTATATCATACCCATGACTGAACTCCATTACATCTCTCCTCCGGTTTTCCATGACGAACGTGGCCCATTCCCTATCAGCTTTGTCAAATATTTTCACATTCAGCCCGTCGGCAATCGCTGCCTCAAGATCAAACTCAAATTCTGAGACAGTCGCAATCCCACCGAAACGGCCTGCAATTCTGCGCGACCAATAGACGGCCTGGTCACGCAGATGGGTGGTATAGAATCCCTGCCCGAAATCCTTATACTTTCTTCCTTTCGATAAATCTATTGTCCGGACAGCCTGATTTGAACCGTGATAAAGTTTCATATCAAAGCTCCTCCATTTTTCCGGCATATCGCAGCCATATCATCAACACAATCCTGCAACGACAACTGGTGTTCAACCTCATAGTTGTTTATTGAAAATTCCAGACCACGGAAGCGTGACAAGTAGTTGCAAGCCTCTTTCCTTGTGAGTTTGTATTGTCGGGCAAACAGACCGAGACTCATAACCATATAGTGGATGACATCGCTTGACAGAACTTCTGTCGGTTTCAGTTCAACCTGCGCAGTCACTCCTAAAGCCTTCGACAGTTTACCGATTGTCGAGAATGTTATGCCACGTCCATTTTCAATTTTTGATATTTCAGACTTGCTCACACCGACTTTCTCACCCAATTGTTCCTGAGTAAGTCCAAGTTCTTTCCTTCGCCTTAAGAAAAGACTTCCGATTTCATCAAATCTGCTTGTCATATAATTTTCAGTTCTGCTAAGGCAAAATTAATAAAAGTTTCTAATATTAGAAACTTTTAGGTAGCAAAAAAGTTTGAATCATACGAACCTAACAGTTTTTCTATATAATATGGCCTGAGGAAAATAGCTGTAAAATAACAATCCTCCCATCTACATTTAATTGCTTGAACGTCCATTTTCAATCCAACCATCAAAAGTCTGTAATGTTTTATTAATAAAGAGCCGCCTCGATCCACTGCGGATTTTCCATAGCCGCTCCAATATACCGCCAACAAAAAAACAACTGCAAAAAATGGATATAAACCTTCAGGCAATCGATAATCTCCTCACCCGCACGAGCGACCGCTCCTTCGACAAGGACATCGAGGTCAGCGACGAAAGCATAACCACCATCCTTCATGCAGCCATGGCTGCCCCGACAGGGGTCAACAAGCGCCCGTGGCATTTTGTGGTCGTGAGAGACCGCGCGCTGCTCGACAGGCTTGCCGATGCACTCCCCTACTGTCATGCCGCCAAGGAGGCACCGGTTGCAATCGTCGCATGTGGCGACAGCCGGCGCTTTCTCGACGGTGTCGACTCAACCCTATGGGCACAGGACCTTTCGGCTGCATCAGAAAACATCCTGCTTGCCGTCCACGCCCTCGGACTCGGCGCAGTCTGGACATGTGCCTATCCCCACACCGACCGCATGGACAGCATCAGCTCCATCCTCAATCTCCCGGAGGAACTGAAACCGTTCAACGTCATTCCCATCGGTCATGTGACCCGCACCCACAAACCGTTCGACAAATGGGAGCCTGATTGCATCACATACATGTAAGCCTCGTCGGTTCAATACAGCGCTAAAGATACCGTACAACAACTGACATCCCGAACCGATGTCTGAAATCTCCATTCCCTCCGCCCGAAAATCCCGGGTTGCAGAGCTGCCTTCTCGGTTTTTCCCCTCCAAGTTGGGAATATTACAAAAAATCTGACTATCTTTGCATTTTCAATGGATGAACCATTGGATTTTAACTGATAAATCATACTTTTAACATATTCTCCCGTAATGGAAAACAATAGTCAAGCTACAACACCACAGGAGACCAAGGGCCTCAACTTTGTCGAACAACTCGTATTGGAAGACCTTCAGGCAGGTAAGAACGGCGGACGCCTCAACACCCGCTTCCCGCCCGAACCAAACGGCTACCTCCACATCGGACACGCCAAGGCCATCTGCATGGACTTCGGAATCGCCGAGAAATTCGGTGGCACCTGCAACCTCCGCTTCGACGACACCAACCCCGTGAAGGAGGATGTTGAGTATGTCGACTCAATCCGTGAGGACATCCACTGGCTCGGCTTTGACTGGGGCGACCGCGAATACTACGCTTCCGACTATTTCCCCCAGCTCTTCGACCTCGCAATCCGTCTCATCAAGGAAGGCAAGGCCTACGTCGACGACCAGACCTCAGAAGAAATAGCTGCCCAGAAGGGTACCCCGACGCAGCCGGGAACTGAAAGCCCCTACCGCAACCGCTCCGTAGAGGAAAACCTCGACCTCTTCCGCCGCATGAACGAAGGCGAATTCGAGGAGGGTGCGCGAGTACTCCGTGCCAAAATCGACATGGCCAACCCCAACATGCACTTCCGCGACCCAATCATGTATCGCATCATCAAGACTCCCCACCACCGCACAGGCACAACGTGGAAAGTCTACCCGATGTATGACTTCGCCCACGGTCAGAGCGACTACTTCGAAGGTGTCACCCACTCAATCTGCACACTCGAATTCACCGTTCACCGTCCCCTCTACGAACACTTCGTCAAGGAACTTGCCGACGAGAGCTACTGCCCCCGTCAGATCGAGTTCAACCGCCTCAACCTCACCTACACCGTGATGTCGAAGCGCAAACTCCTCCAGCTCGTCAAGGAAGGACTCGTGGCCGGATGGGACGACCCCCGTATGCCGACCATCTCCGGTCTGCGTCGCCGCGGCTTCACTCCCCGCTCGGTCCGCAACTTCATCGACACCATCGGCTACACCAAATATGAGGCCCTCAACAGCATCTCGCTGCTCGAACACGCCGTCCGTGACGACCTCAACAAGGTTGCCACACGCGGCATGGCCGTCATCAACCCCGTCAAAGTCATCATCACCAACTATCCCGAGGGACAGACAGAGATGGTCGAGATGGAAAACAACCCCGAGGAGGAAGGCTCCGGCACACACCAGATGCCTTTCAGCCGCGAAATCTACATTGAGCGCGACGACTTCATGGCGAATCCTCCCAAGAAATTCTTCCGTCTCGCCCCCGAAGGTGAAGTCCGCCTCAAAGGTGCCTACATCATCAAATGCACAGGCGTGAAGAAAGATGCCGACGGCAACATCGAGGAAATCTACTGCACCTACGACCCCGACACCCGCAGCGGCCTCCCCGGCAGCGCACGCAAGGTCAAGGGCACACTCCACTGGGTTTCGGCCGAACACGCCGTCGATGCCACCGCACGCATCTACGACCGTCTCTTCAACGTCGAGAATCCCGCTGCCGAGACCGAACGCGATTTCCGCGAGATGCTCAACCCCGACTCGCTCAAAGTCATTGACCACATCAAGGTTGAACCCTACCTCGCCGAAATAGCCAAACCCGGACTCCCCCTCCAGTTCCAGCGTATCGGCTACTTCACCCTCGACCCCGACTCAAAGCCCGGTGCCCTCATCTTCAACCGCACCATCGCCCTCAAGGACAGTTGGAAAGCATAATCAATTCACTACTCGTTTCGAGTTTTTAGTATAGAGATTAAAGTATAGAGTATAGATAATAGCCATGAGAGAAATTATCAGCACCCCGGCAGGTAATTTCTACTATTACTACGAATTTTACAAATTCTCCACATTTTCAACCTTATACTATTATCTATACTCTATACTTTAATCTCTATACTGAAAACAATATCCCCTGAATGCCAATGGACGAACGCAACGACCGACGCGACCTCTACGAAGAATTTGAATCAGAAGTGGTCAAGCGTGGAAACACCGAAGCCTTTTTCGATGAGAATGACCTCGTTGAAATCTTCGACTACGCCTCAGACTACGACAACTATATAGTCAAAATGGAAGTGCTGCTCTACGGAGCCGTCCACTATCCGAAGAGCGAAGCCCTCGCGACGCGCAGGGCCTGGCTCTACTATTCGTTCGGAGATGTCGAAGTGACAACTGAAGTCAACAAGCGCGTCAGCCGTGAAGGCGTCCTCAACAAACTTCTCAGCCTCCGCGCCCGCAACGCCGACCTCTCGATGGATCCCGAGGTGATGACCAAAGCCCTCGACGAAATCCTCGATGCAACCGAGGACTTCGAGGACGAGGAAATCATCCAGTTCACCGACTACGCAATGGAGATGCACCTCGAGGACTGGCTGAAAGCCAACCGCGAGCGCATCCGCTCCAAGTGTTCCTATCCGCAGACATTCCTCTACGAATTCGCCGACCGTTCGGAAGAAAACGAGGACCTTGAGACAGCAGCACAGCTTTTCGAGGAACTCACCATGCTCGAACCCTTCACCCTCGACTTCTGGCTGCGCCTCGCAACCGTCCAGATTAATCGCGAGGACTACGAGGGCGCTCTTTCGTCGGCCGACTATGCCCTCGCCATCGACGCAGGCTCTATCATGGCACTCCGAATCAAGGGTGCAGCCCTCTACCGCCTCGAACGCGGTCCTGAGGTCGTTGCCGAGCTTTACAAAAAAGTCATAGACTCAACCGAAGCGGAGGACACCGATGTCTCCACCCTCGCGGCCGCACTCATCGAATGTGGACGGCAGGACGAAGCCATCGCCATGCTCTCCACCTATCTCAAAGACCATATCCACTCCCGCTTGGCAATCGATGTGCTCCTTGTGCTCGACCGCCGCTATGCCGAGCCTTATCTGCGCGCCCTCATGGCCACAGGAATCATCAGCGAGAAGGACGCAGTCGAATGGGCCCGCGGACATGTGGTCCACGGCCAGTTCGCATCGGCCTCCACCGTCTGCCTTGTCTATGATGAAATCAACGGCTTCAAAAACGACATCCCCTTCGTGCTTGAAGTCTGCTACTTCGCCTTGAACTTCAAGGAAGTGGTCCGTCTCTACAAGGAAAAATATCCCATCCTTGAATGGCCCTACCTTCCGGCCCTCACTTTCCCCTTCCTCATGAGCCTCGTTCGCCTCGGTGAGCGCGAAAAAGCCCTTGAAGAAGCCCAGGAAATCCTCAAGGCACTCCGCACCTACCGTCGTGCCCACTCCAACACCGAACTCAGCGCCATGTTCCGCCTCACTCCCGCAGCCACCGGCTCGATGGTCATCGGCTACATGGAAAACCTCAAAAACATCATCCACGCACTCAAGTCGACCGACGAAATCCCCGCCGACGACTTCGACCCCATGCTCATCTGAAGCCCCCACCTCTCTCCCACTCCCCTCACCTCCCCTTACGCTCCACCTCCCCTCCTCCCCTCCCGTCCCCCCAAGCCCACAAAGCTTCCACACAGGCCACACAAGCCACACCCACACAAGCCACGCAGGCCACACAAGCACCCAACCGCCCCCTTACAGCACATAAGCCGCCCCGAGTATTATCTATACTCTATACTTTCGCCTCTATACTATACTTTCCATTATATAATTATATCATACTTAATCAATTCATCAGACATGCGATTAAATCTACGCCATCTTTTCGCGATGCTGACCATGTCCGCATCCGTGGCCGCGAATGCCCAGAGCATCACAACCACCCCGGCCATCATCACTGAAAGTACGAAAGACATCACCATCACCTTCCACTCCGACGGTGGAAACCAAGGTATGGTAAACGCATCCGCCTCCACTTCTGTCTACGCCCACACCGGCGTCATAACCAACCTCAGCGACGGTGCCTGGAAAAACGCACCCACATGGGGAGACAACTCTGAAAAATACAAACTCACCTACACCGCCCCCTTCACATGGGAGATGAAAATCCCCGACCTGCGTGAGTACTACAACATCACAGCCTCCGGCGAGACAATCGAGAAACTTGCTTTCGTATTCCGCAGCGGCGACGGCTCCATGGAATGTAAGACCGGAAACTGGGGCGACATCTTCGTCCAGGTCTTCCCCGACAACTTCCCAGCCTCAAAAGCTGCAGACTATCCCGGCGGTGTCCCCAAGATGGGAGCCGAGACCAATGCCGACGGTTCCGTGACCTTCTGTCTCGCAGCCCCCGGCAAGACAAACGTAGTCATGATGGGCTCGTGGAACAACTACACCCCCGCGCCCGACTACGTCATGAACTATCAGGACTACAACGGCAACCGCTACTTCTGGCTCACCCTCGACAACATCGAGAAAGGCAAGGACTACATATATTATTATAATGTGGACGGAGCCTCAAACGTCGGCGACCCCTACGCCAGACTCATCCTCGACAGCGGCAACGACGGCTTCATCCCGGCCTCCGTCTTCCCCAACCTCCCCGCCTATCCCTCCAAGCGCATCAGCGGAGTGCCCCTCGCCGTGTTCAACACTGAGCGTGATGCCTACGACTGGAAGGTCACCGACTTCAAGGGTGTCCCGCAAAGCGACCTCATCATCTACGAGCTCCTCATCCGCGACTTCACCGGCACCGAAGGCAAAGCCCTCGGCGACGGAACAGTCAAAGGTGTAATCTCCAAGCTCGACTACCTCAAAGACCTCGGTGTCAACGCCATCGAACTCCTCCCCATAATGGAATTCGCAGGCAACAACTCCTGGGGCTACAACACCAACTTCTACATGGCCCCTGACAAAGCCTACGGCACTCCCGACGACTACCGCGCACTCATCGACGGTGCCCACGAACGCGGAATGGCCGTCATCCTCGACATTGTCTTCAACCAGGCCGACGGCGGTCACCCCTGGTTTGACATGATTCGCCGCAACATCAACCCCTTCTTCAACGGCTCCGCACCTCATGCCTACAGCGTCCTCAACGACTGGAACCAGGACTGCGAACTCGTGCAGCAGCAGTGGCGCGATGCCCTCGACTACTGGATGACAGCCTATAAGGTCGACGGCTTCCGATTCGACCTCGTCAAAGGCCTCGGCGACAATGATTCCTACGGCAACACCTACAATTCCGAGACAAACACCTGGGGAACACCCAACGACAACAACACCAACCGCTTCAACGCATCGCGCGTGGCCCGCATGAAAGCCCTCCGCGAGAGTATGATTCTCACCAGGCCCGATGCTTACTTCATCAACGAGAACCTTGCCGGTGCGGAGGAGGAGAACGCCATGGCCCGCGACGGCGAAATCAACTGGGCTAACGTCAACTGGGCCTCGCGCAACTACGTTTCCGGAACCGGCGACATGTCGCTCAGCCGCTTCTACGCCCCGCAGGACGGCGACCGCCTCTGGGGTTCGACCGTCAGCTACGCCGAGAGCCACGACGAAGAGCGTGTGGCCTACAACATCACCAACACCGGCACAATCATCAAAGGCAACTTCACCGGTGCCTGCCAGCGAATGGGCTCGATGGCTGCACAGATGCTCCTCTCGCCCGGCTCACACATGATATGGCAGTTCCAGGAGCGCGGTAACCAGCAGACAACCAAAAACAGCAGCGGCAACGACACAAGCCCCAAGAAAGTGGACTGGAAAACTCTCGAGTCATCCACTGCCCGCAAAAACCTCCTCGCTACCTACACCGCCCTCTGCGCCATCCGCGCCGACTATCCCGCACTCTTCCGCGAGACAGCCACTGCAAACGTGGAACTCAGCTCACCCACAGCGCGCTACATCTCCCTCACCGACGGCACCACCGAGCTTTACCTCGTAGTCAACCCCGCAGCCGAGAAGCCCACAGTCACAGCCGAAATCCCCTTCCCCAAGAACCCCGCCACCGGCCGGACCGCCTTCCTCTCCGACAGCAAATATGAGCTTATCGCCTCGACCCTCGGAATCACCCCCGCCACACCCGAATTCACCGCAACAGGCGTGACCCTCCCCGCCGGAGGATTTGCCGTCTACGCATCCGGTCCCAAGTCGGGAATCGGCGACATCGTGGCCGACTCCACATCGGATCGCCCCGTGGTGGTCGTTGACGGTGGCCGCATCCGTGTCCTCACCCCCTACACCACCCTCACCCTCCACAACCTCAGCGGTCTGTCCCTCCCGGTCGACACTCAGCTCACCCCCGGAGTCTACATTGTCAGCGTCGACGGCACCCCTGTGAAAGTAGCAGTGAGGTAAAGTTTTGCTTTTCGGGAATTTTTTGTTAATTTTGCACCTTGATTGGGTCAACCCTCTCCGGAAGGCCCGATAAACGTGAATACAATTAATAAAAACTGAATACATTTTAGGAAATGAACATTACCAAGGAAGAGATTTCACCCGTGGACATTCGTCTCACCGTGGCGATCGAAGAAAATGACTATAAGGATGAAGTAGCCAAAAAGCTCAAGGAGCTCGGCCGCACCCACGTCATCCCCGGATTCCGCAAGGGCCACGTCCCCTTCGGCGAACTCAAGCGCCGTTTCGGCAAGCAGATGACAAGCGATGTCATCAACGACACCGTATACCGCGCCGTCGTTGACTACATCACTGAAAACAATCTTCCCGTCATGGGCCACCCCGTGCCCGTTGAAGTCAAGGAAGCCTTCGAGGAAGGTGACCAGGAATTCAAATATGACCTCGCCCTCGTTCCCCAGCTCGACATCAACCTCAGCAAGGAGGACCACTATCCCTTCTATGAGATTGACGTGACCGACGAGATGATCGACGAGCAGGACAAGAACATGCGCAAGCGCTTCGGCAAGCAGGAACCCGGTCAGGAAATGACTGAGGACGGCGTTGTCAAGGGTGCCATCATGCAGCTCGACGAGAACGGCAACGTAAGCCAAGCTGAAGGCGCCATTCAGGTGACCGACGGCATCGTCTTCCCCCTCTACTTCAAGGACAAGGAAGAGACCGCCAAGTTCGCAGGCAAGAAGCCCGGCGACAAGGTTGTCTTCAACCCCTGGAAAGCTGCCGCAGGCGACGCAGGCGAGCTCGCTTCGATGCTCCATGTCGACAAGGCTATCGCCGGCGACATCAAGGGCGACTTCGAGATGACCATCTCTGAAATCATCGTCAGCGTTCCCGCCGAACTCGGTGAGGAATACTACAAGATGGTATTCGGCGAGGACAAGGTACACAACGAAGAGGAATACCGCGCTGCCGTCAAGGAACTCATCCAGAACGAGCTTTCACAGAACAGCCACATCCTCTTCCGCAACCAGTTCGACAAGGCCATGATGGAGAAATACGGCTCGATGACTCTCCCCGCAGAGACCATCAAAAAGCTCTTCTTCGCCGAGGCTGAGAACGCCGATGAGGCTTTCGCCGCTCAGGAAAACGCTATCAAGCACGAAATCATCGAGACCAACCTCCTCAAGAAACTCGAGGTCAAGGTTGAAGCCGACGAAGTCCTTGACATGGCCAAATTCCTCACCGCCCGCCAGTTCGCTCAGTATGGCATGGCCGGTATCGACGAAGAAATCATCACCCGCTACGCCAAGGAGCAGCTCGAAAAGCCCGAAGTGCGCAACCAGCTCACCCAGCAGGTAATCACCTCGAAGCTCTACGACACCATCGAGAACACCGTCAGCCTCGACAAGCAGACAGTCTCCCTCGACGACTTCAAGAAAATCGCCCAGGAAGCCTAAGCCCTTCCAAAGCCATATAAGCCCTAAAACCTCATCAGGAAAAGGCACATAAGCCCCAAAAATCTCCCCGGAAATCAGGGAAAGGCACAAAAGGACATAAGGGCAAAATAGACAGAAGATTTTCAGGAGGAAGCAGCCACGCTGCCACCACCCTCCTGAAAATCTTCTGTCTATTTTGCCCTTTTGCTAATCAGTCCTAAAATCCGGTCTAATTGCATAAAATCCCGTTTCATGTGTGATGGAAAGAGATACACAAGAACAAAATGGACAAAAGTAACAGAAATATAATCTGCTTGAAATTAACCGTTTGCCTCCTATACCCTTCCCCCTTTATATCCCTTTTTCAGATATTTACTAATTTTATAAGTTTACAAATTTTCTATCCCCAGGACTGCCAACAAACTATCCGAATGGCCGTCAACGCATATCCGAACGCCCTATCCGCATGGTCGTTAGCAAGCTGCGAAGCAGCGGTGCGGTGGTAGCCCCACATCGAGCGACAACGCAATGAAACCCGTAGGGCGAAATTGCGTGGCGCGAAGGTGTGGGGGAAAAAGAATAATTACCCAAAGGGCATCGAAGATGTCCGATAATCCACTTACCCACCTTTTCAACCACAAAAACCTTTTGACCACCCTGCCTTTACATACCCACCCCATCAAATATTACACAATTTTTCGTAATTTTGCACAATAAGCAACAAATCGGTATATTTTATGCGCATTTCGTTTAAATTTGCAACAATTATCACAATTATAATATCCATCTTTCAACTTTCAACCGGATGCGGAGGTGGCGACCGCCTCGACACTTACCTTGACCGTGCCGAACGAATCATGGACGAGGCTCCCGACTCGGCTCATGCAATCCTCGCCGACAGCATAACCCCTCAGCTTCTTGCCTCCGCATCCGAAAGGCAAGCGGCCCTCCACGCCCTGCTCCTGACACAAAGCGAGTTCAAAATCTACCAGCCTTCCGACAACGACTCCATCATCTCCTCTGCCGTACAGTACTTCGAAAATACGAACGAGCAGTTTTACTTGATGTTGGCACTTTATTATCAACAATGATTCGGTAAAATTTGAGGTTGTTCAGCCTTGGCTAAGCCGCTAACTG
>CANCXM010000025.1 GCA_947381945.1 uncultured Muribaculaceae bacterium | reverse complement strand
CCCCCTCTACCGACCGGAGCTGAAATGCGAAAGCATCTCGGCTCCGGTCTTTTTTGTGTCTATATTTGCAAATTCGGCCATTGCCGTTTTGATGCTTAGGAGGATTTTTTGTAATTTTGCCTCAGTATATAACCTCATCAATAGCAAACGACAACACAATGGCTACAACTTTGGTTAACACCGATTTTCATTTCCCCGGACAGACAGCAGTCTATCACGGCAAAGTGCGCGACGTATATACCATCAATGACGACATCCTCGTGATGGTTGCCACTGACCGTATCTCGGCTTTCGACGTTATTCTTCCCAAGGGTATTCCTTACAAGGGACAGGCTCTCAATCAGATTGCCGCATCGTTCCTCGATGCCACCGCCGACATCGTCCCCAACTGGAAGCTCGCTGTTCCCGATCCCATGGTCACCGTGGGCTACCGCTGCGAAGGTCTCCGTCTTGAAATGATTATCCGTGGCTATCTCGCCGGCAGCGCCTGGCGCGACTATAAGAACGGAATGCGTGAAATCTGTGGCGTGAAGCTCCCCGAAGGCATGGTAGAGAACCAGGCATTCCCCGAGCCCATCATCACTCCCACCACCAAGGCTGATGCCGGTCATGATGAAAATATTTCCCGCGAGGAAGCTATCGCCCAGGGTATCGTCACTGAAGAGCAGTTCGACACAATGGCTGCATATACCCGCGCGCTCTTCAAGAAGGGCACAGAGATGGCAGCCGAGAAGGGCCTTATCCTCGTCGACACCAAATATGAATTCGGCCTCCGCGAAGGCAAGGTCATCCTCATCGACGAAATCCACACTCCCGACTCGTCGCGCTACTTCTATGCCGACGGCTATGAGGAGCGTCTCGCCAAGGGTGAACCCCAGCGTCAGCTCTCGAAGGAATTTGTGCGCGAATGGCTCATGGCCCACGATTTCATGGGCAAGGAAGGCCAGACAGTGCCCGAGATGACCGATGAGTTCTGCGAGGAAGTTTCCGAGCGCTATATTGAACTTTACGAGCACATCACAGGCGAGAAATTCGTCAAAGCTCCCGAAGAGCATCTTGCCGACAGAATTGCAAAGAATGTGCTTGATTGCCTTAATCAGTTAGGCAAGTAAAGTTTATTAGGCTTTAAGTCTAATAAGCCTAATAAGCCTAATAAGTCTAATAGGCCTAATAGGCACTTATACGTATTAGCCCTATTGGCCCTATTAGCCTTATTAACCCTATCCGCCCTATAATTCCCATCCGCCCTTTCATCCCCTGAAAAAATGCAGGTTGAAAAGATTAACCCCTACACCGGCGATTCCCGCCATAAGTCCGAGCAGGTTCGTGAGATGTTCGATGCCATTGCACCGGCCTACGATTTCATGAACCGTGCAATGACTTTCGGCATTGACCGTCTGTGGCGCAGACGTGCGGTGAGGCTGATGCGCGACATCCCTCATGGCTATGTCCTCGACATCGCCACCGGAACGGGTGATCTTGCAATCCTCATGGCAGAGCGGCTCGACGGCTCACACGTCACCGGGGTCGATCTTTCAGAAGGGATGATTGAAATCGGACGGCGAAAGGTTGCCGAGAGAGGTCTGGACGGCCGTATAAGCCTCACCACCGGCGACTGCCTCGCTCTACCTTTCCCCGACAATACCTTCGACTGCATCACCTGTGCCTACGGTGTCAGGAACTTCGAGAATCTCGCAGCGGGATATAAGGAAATGGAGCGCGTCCTGCGCCCCGGAGGCCTGCTTGTGGTGCTTGAACTGTCGACACCTCCGTCGCCGGTTGTGAAGCCGTTCTACAACCTCTACACGCGCTTCCTGATACCGACGGTAGGACGCATGGTCTCGAAGGATACAAGGGCCTACAGCTACCTCCCCGAATCCATCGCCGCCGTCCCGCAGCGCGAGGAGATGTGTCGGGTGATGCGCGATGCCGGTCTGACCGATTGCCGCTACTTCCCCCTTACATTCGGGACATGCACCATCTACACGGCCAAAGCACAATGAATTTATCTAAAACGAAACAATTATAATTCTAACCCTAATAAAACCCATAAATCTCATGGCAAACAACAATAACAACGCTAATGAAATAAAGATTGAACTCTCTCCCGAAGTTGCTCGTGGCATCTACTCCAACCTCGCTGTAATCTCACACGGCGGCAACGAGTTCTTCATGGACTTCATCACCATGGCTCCCAACATGCCCCAGGCCAAGGTGCAGTCACGCATCATCATGACTCCCGAGAATGCCAAGAACCTCCTCGGTGCCCTCATGGAGAACGTGAAGAAATATGAAGCCACTTTCGGCGAAATCCGTCCCAAACGCCCCGTCAACATGGGTGGCAACAACGGCGGAAACGGCGAAATCCCCAACCCCTTCATCATGGGTGGCAAGGCTTGATAACTTATGCTTGATGCATAGTTTATAATTCATAATAGGCATGGAAAACTTGAATTCAGCTCTTGTTCCATGCCTATTTTTAACTATCCGGTATATAATGTATCATGAATTATGCATTATGAATTGAAAAAACTTATGATAGACAACAATTTTACCATCTATAACACCCTGACGCGCACCAAGGAGCTTTTCAAGCCCCTGCATGAGGGCCGGGTGGGCATGTATGTCTGCGGTCCGACCGTCTATGGCGACGGTCATCTCGGCCATGCGCGTCCTGCCATCACCTTCGACATCCTCTTCCGCTATCTGCGTCATCTCGGCTACAAAGTGCGCTATGTGCGCAACATCACCGATGTGGGCCACCTCGAACACGATGCCGACGACGGTGAGGACAAGATTGCAAAGAAAGCACGGCTCGAACAGCTCGAACCTATGGAAGTGGTGCAGCACTATCTGACCCGCTACCATAAGGCTATGGATGCCCTCAACGTGCTTCCTCCCTCAATCGAGCCTCATGCTTCGGGCCACATCATCGAGCAGATCGAATATATCAAGAAAATCCTTGACAGCGGTTATGCCTATATTTCCGACGGTTCGGTCTATTTCGACGTACCCAAGTACAACAAGGAGCATCCCTACGGCAAGCTTTCGGGCCGCAACATCGATGAGCTTTATGCCAACACCCGCACCCTCGACGGTCAGGACCAGAAGCGTCATCCCGCCGATTTCGCGCTCTGGAAGAAGGCTGCACCCGAACATATCATGCACTGGCCCTCTCCCTGGAGTGAAGGTTTCCCCGGATGGCATCTCGAATGTTCGACAATGGGCGAGAAATACCTCGGCGAGACCTTTGACATCCACGGCGGAGGCATGGACCTCATGTTCCCCCACCACGAATGTGAGATCGCGCAGTCTGTGGCCCACAACGGCCATGACACCGTCCACTACTGGATGCACAACAACATGATTACCATCAACGGCAAGAAGATGGGCAAGTCGCTGGGCAATTTCATTACCCTTGACGAGTTCTTCAACGGCACACATCCGCTGCTCGAACAGCCCTATTCGCCGATGACCATACGCTTCTTTATCCTCCAGGCTCACTACCGTGGCACTGTAGACTTCTCCAACGAAGCCCTCAAGGCTTCCGAGAAGGCTCTGGGACGAATGCTCGAAGGCTATCGCCGTCTGCAGGAATTGACACCCTCCGCAGAGTCGACCATCGATGTCAGCGACATCCGCCGCAAGTGCTACGAGGCTATGGACGACGACCTGAACACCCCGATGGTGATTGCCAATCTTTTCGATGCCCTCCGTCTGGTCAATCAGGTAAAGGATGGTCACGCCACAGCCACACAGGCCGACATCGACGAACTGAAATCCGTATTCGATACCTTCCTCGTCGACATCCTCGGTGTGCGCACCGAAATGGCCGGAAGCGGCGACAATTCCGAGGCTCTGCGTCCCTTTGAAGAGGCGGTCGACCTACTGCTTGAAATGCGTGCCAAAGCCAAGGCCGCCAAGGATTGGGCAACCTCCGACCTTATCCGTGACCGCATGGCCGCTATAGGATTCACAGTCAAGGATACCAAAGACGGTGCCGAGTGGAAGCTAAGTTGATAACCGGCTACCTTAACTGGGCCGTTGAAACTTTTGACAGGTGGGGAGTGGGCGAAAGCCTGCTCCACACCTGTGCTACTCTATTGATAGCCGGTGGAGGTCTGCTGCTCGGATGGCTCCTTTACTTCGTGCTGACCCGCTATGTGATTCCCGGAGTGCTGAAACTCGTCAGTTTCACCGAGGCGCGTTGGGACGATGTGCTTTTCAACGAGCGTCTGCTCCGTGTCGTGGCCGAACTCGCGTCTGTATTGCTCATGCAGGCGACGGTTCCGCCCGCTCTTGAATACTACGCGACGCTCCAGAGCGTGGCTGTGCTGACATTCAAGATTCTCATAGTCTGCGTAGGTGTCCATCTCATCAACCGTTTTCTCATCGCGCTCTATGAGCTTGTCGAGCACACCTCTTCGGGCCGCACATCTTCGCTGAAGGGCATACGCCAGATGCTTCAGGTGGTTGCGGTGTCGGTGGGTGTGATAATCATCATCTCCATCCTTGCCGAAAAGAATCCTCTGACAGTCATCACCGGTCTCGGTGCAGCCGCGACAGTGCTGATGTTGGTTTTCAAGGATTCCATCATGGGTGTCGTGGCCGGAGTGCAGCTCACGCTCAACGACATGCTCCGCCCCGGCGACTGGATTACCGTACCTGCCCGCAACATCAACGGCACTGTCCTTGAAGTTGGATTGACGACAGTCAAGGTCCAAAATTTCGACATGACGATTGTTACCGTCCCGCCCTATTCGCTCGTGAGCGAATCGTTCCAGAACTGGCGAGGCATGACGGATGCGCGTGGTCGCCGTGTCAACCGCGCGGTGACTATCGATGTCGACAGTGTTGATTTCTGTTCTCCGGAAAAAATCGAGGAATTTCGTCGCGAGGAGTGGTGGGGTGCGCTTGATGCAGATGTGCGCCATGTCAACCTGACCCTCTTCCGGGCCTATCTTGAGCACTACATATCGCAGCTCCCCGACCTGAAGACCGACCCGTCGATGGTCTATATGGTGCGCGAGCTTGCTCCGACACCACAGGGCATTCCGCTGGAGTTGTATCTGTTCACCTCCTTGACCTCATGGAAGCCCTACGAGCACTTTCAGGCGGCTGTCATCGACCATGTGCTCGCATCGGTCCACCGCTTCGGTCTGCGTGTCTATCAGGCTCCTTCCGGACGTGACATAACCATGCTTGCCAATGCTTATCCCAAACGTTTGTCTGAAACACTTTGAAATAGCAAAAATCATCTGTTGATTGCATTCTTGCTATAGTGTCCGGGGCGTTGGCTCGCCATTATGCAAAAAACAAACGAGAAGATGATATCACATCGTCCTCTCGCTTAGATAATAAACCAATCATTATCACATTTCTTGCAATGGAAAAAGTAATTTTGCTATGTACTTATAAAACGTGCGACGACCCGAATGGTTCTCGGCAAAATGAAAAAATATTTATTTTATTTTAAAATTGTTGTCAACTCCCCGAAAAATAGCTAATTTAGCAATCCGAAAAATTTCACTTGAAACCGACGTTTTAACATTGTTTCCGATGCCTGTGCGTCATTGTTGCCCATGTGTGGCACTATCTTTGCAATGTTAAATCTATGGAATATAATAAATAACGACATAAACTATGGCAAAGAAAGAAGCAACTATAAAGGGAGCCAAGGAGAAGGAAACCGATCCCGCAAAAGCGAAGCTCAACGCTCTCGCCCAGGCTCTCGGCAACATCGAGAAGAATTTTGGCCGTGGAGCCATCATGAAACTCGGTGACGAGAACATCGAGAATGTGGAGGTCATCCCGACCGGCTCGATAGGTCTCAACCACGCTCTCGGAGTGGGTGGCTACCCCAAGGGACGAATCATTGAAATCTACGGTCCGGAATCGTCAGGTAAGACCACTCTTGCCATCCATGCCATCGCCGAGGCGCAGAAGGCCGGAGGTATCGCCGCAATCATTGACGCCGAACATGCCTTTGACCGTTTCTATGCCGAGAAACTCGGTGTGGATGTCAACAACCTCCTCATGGCCCAGCCCGACAATGGCGAGCAGGCCCTTGAGATTGCCGAACAGCTCATCCGCTCGTCGGCCATCGACATCCTCGTCATCGACTCTGTTGCGGCGCTTACTCCCAAGAGTGAGATCGACGGTGATATGGGCGACAAGAACGTAGGCGTTCAGGCTCGACTCATGTCGCAGGCAATGCGTAAGCTCACCGGCACCATCTCCCGCACCAACACCACTTGTATCTTCATCAACCAGCTCCGTGAAAAAATCGGTGTGATGTTCGGTCCGTCCGAGACAACCACCGGTGGTAACGCTCTCAAGTTC
Organism: uncultured Muribaculaceae bacterium; assembly: GCA_947381945.1. GTDB lineage: Bacteria > Bacteroidota > Bacteroidia > Bacteroidales > Muribaculaceae > Duncaniella. The sequence continues at coordinate 37,048 of CANCXM010000025.1, read as the reverse complement.
TACGCCTCAGTCCGTATTGACATCCGTCCCAGCACAGCCATCAAGGATGGTGACGACGTTCTTGGCAAGCTAACCAAGGTAAAGGTTGTGAAAAATAAGGTTGCGCCCCCCTTCAAGCGTGCCGAATTCGATATCATGTTCGGCGAGGGTATCTCGCGCAGCGGTGAGATTGTTGACCTCGGAGTTGAGCTGGGTATCATCAAGAAGAGCGGTTCATGGTTCTCCTACAATGATTCTAAACTCGCTCAGGGACGCGATGCAGCCAAGCGTGTCATCCAGGACAATCCCGAACTCGCCGATGAACTCGAAGGTCTCATCATGGATGCCCTCAAGAGCAAGGACTCCCGTCCCGGCAGCAAGAAGGAGGCTCCCAAGAAGAAGGAGGAGGCTGCTCCCGCCGATGCCGACGAACCTACTGCCGACGACATCAAGGCCGTCGACGATTCCCTCTTCGACGACGAAGACCTCCCCGACGACTTCTCAATCGAGGAAGACATCTGATAAAAATCCTGTCCTGTGTGGACAGGATTTTTAAGTATAAAGTACTAAGGATTAAGTATAAAGTCCGAAGTCCGCAGACTACTTGCCGGATAAGGTACATAAATTCATAAATAACAAAAATGACAGACTTTAATCAGGCTGAAAAACAGCTTAAAAAAGTCTGTCATTTTTGTTATTTCTGAATTTATGTACCTACTTTATACTTAATACTTAGTACTTTATACTTAACGTAGTTAATTCCTTCTCGCTCTGATGGCGAGGAGGCGGTGTCCGAGGCGGCAGTAGAGACATTTGCGCGTCTGGCAGTAGTTGCGGCGCAGATGGATTAGCGCCTGTGAGGTGAACGCATTCTTGCAAGGAATACCCGCATTCATGAACAGTGTCACGATTGAATTGCTCTCGGCCGGAATCTCATGCAGCAGCTCTACGGCACGGTTGCAGAGGGCCTCATCTCCGTGCATGGTTCCGTAGGCCATCATTAGAGGAACAACCACATTTATCAGCAGAATGTCTACCGAACTCCGGCTGAGACATTCGTAGGTACGTTCGCTTCCGGGACCGAAAGTGAAATGCGTTGCCCAGTAGCCCGTAAGCGGTTCGGAGAATATCGCCCTTAGTTCCTCGATGTTTTCTGCCTCTACAATCCTTCGGACCAGTCGGGAATCGGTGGCGACGAGCCGGGCAAGGAGTGCGATGCGTCTGTGTGGGAAATTGTGAGGGCGCATCCGTGCCATTTTCCATCCGAGAGGCTGGAGAGGTTTCAGAGAGAATTTATGGGCGAAAAACTTATGCTCTCGTTCGAGTAGTTCGACGTAGGGGTCGCACTTGGGAGCTTTCTCCAGAAATCCACCTTGACCGAACAGCAGAGCCTCTATCGCCACATCCGAATCACTGTGTTTACGCAGGAAGTGAAGTGGAAGCGACATTGCCAGCCTCTCCATCGGCTCCGAATTTGTGCCGAAGCCGAGTGCGCGGGCGAGGATGACGTAGCAGGTCTGTTCCCAATCACCGGCATATTGCTTCATCAGCTCCTCGATATGGTCAGCTTTGGAATATATGCGTTCGTAGGCCAGGGAAGTCAGCCAGTCGGTCAGATGCAGGGGCGTGAGCGACGGCAGTTCCCGCGCGCAAGGCAGGTCTATGTCCGCTCGGTCAACAAGTTCGTGATAGCGGATATGGAACTCCGGCGAACAGGCCATCTGCATCTGCGGAATCACCTCGCCGTTCGAGCGGCATATCTGAGCGTCATCTTTGTCGACAACATGCAAGACGACTGAATCGTATGCCTTGTCACCATCGTGGTGATGACGGTGCCAGTCGCTTGCACGGACATGCACCTCCACGTCGCCGACCCAAAGATGCTCCCCTATTTTTACTTTAGCGTTGAAAAAGTCAGGCCCCGCATCGGTGTTGAGCCGACCGGGGTCTATGACAGATACCTTGCGACCGTCCACAGTGACTAAATCAGTCTGCACAAGCAGCCGATGTTGCCACACATATTGCATCAGTCGCTCCATGGTTTGAGAGAGGATTTTGAGGAGGTTAATAATGAAGTTGGGAAGGGGGAATTAGATAAGCCAAATAAGGGAAATAGATAAGTCAGATAGGTCAAATAGATAAGTCAAATAAGTCAAATAAGCCTAATAATCAAAAGCTTTATCCAAGGTCTATTGGGCTTATTTGCCCTATTGGGCCTATTAGGCTTATTAGTCCTATCAGTCCTATCAGTCCTATCAGCCCTATTAGGCTTATTAATCCTATCAGCCCTATCCCTTTCCTTAAAGCTCGTCGGCGATTCTATTGAAAGCGACCATCTTGAGGGCTGTTTCGGCGGCTTCGGTGCCCTTGTTACCGAGTTTGCCACCGGCACGGTCGAGGGCCTGCTGCTCTTCGTTGACGGTCAGCACTCCGAAAATGACGGGGATGTCGCAGTCGGCATTGAGCTGGGTCATGCCCTGGGTGACGCTCTGACAAACATAGTCGAAATGCGGAGTGTCGCCTTTGATGACACAGCCAATTATGATGATGGCATCAAAATTGCCTGATTCAATGAGCTTCGAGGCAGCGAAAGTCAGCTCCACCGCTCCGGGAACGCTTACGACTGCAATATCATCGTCCGAAAGGCCGTTGGCACGCAGAAGTTCCACCGCACCGTCGCGGAGAGCACCGGTGATGTGGCCGTTCCATTCTGCAACAGCGATTGCGATTCTTACATCTTCAAGTTTTGGGAGAGCGCTTTGGGGTGTAAACTGTGACATAGTTATCAATAAGGTTGATGATTTTTTTGTACATTTTGATTCTTTGTAATCGTATATTTCGGGATTCACCCGGCATTGTAGGGACGCGCTGTAGCGCGTATGCCCGATGAACTCCAAATATCCTTGTTCAAATTCCTGTCACACCGTCATTTCGGGAAAATCTTGTGCCAGATACCCAAAATGTCCAGCGACGAGCTTTTGGCATTGAACAGGATGTCGACAATCCTGCGGTGTTCCTCAGTCGCGTTTATCTTGGTCGCCTTGTGGAGCATGGTGTTGAGCAGATGTATGCCCTTATCCTTCATCGCATTCACCTTGAGCATAGCCTCGCCGAGCGAAATCGACAAGCGCAGTTGCCGCAGTGTGAACTCAGGCTCGATTTTGGTGAGATACTTGAGTGCGCGGGTGTAGTATTGCATTGCCTCGCGGTGCCGTCCCATCTGTGCAAGGGTATCCCCCTCAGAAGTGATTGAATCGACAAGACGGCCTGTGGCCTCGCTGACCCCCTCATTAACCTGATGGAGATATGTGGAGGTCGCCACCTGATAGTGAGCGAGCAGTTCGGCCTGCTTCACGCGGTTGCGGTAAGTAGCGGTGACAGCGTTGACAGCCATGAGATGAGGGCTGGCATAACGCTCCGGATTCGTTTTTGCAAGACGCTCGAAAATCTTCAGTGCCTTGGACAGCTCACGTTCAGCCTGCTTGTACTCCTTGCGTTGGGTGTGGAGGAAAGCGATGTCATAGAGGAGCGCGCCGAGTATCTGCAGGAAAGGCTCATCCTTGCGCTTGGCCTCCTGGGAAAGCAGGGTCAGGGTAGACGCAGCCGAAGCCATTGCCGATTCCATATCCTCCTTTTCGATGAAGAGGGCAGTCAGGATCTGCATCAGTGCCGCATGGATGTCGAGAAGATGGTGGTCTTCCTCACCCGAGCGGGTGATGAGTGCGTCGATTTCCTCCAAACCTTGGATAGCCTTGTCGATTTCGCCGCGCTCGACCATTTCGATTGCCGTCGAGCGGAGAAAATCGTAAGCGGTATCAAACTCCACCTCGCCGATGGCATGGCGGATTTCCGACATCGCACGGTTGCGCTTCACGAGGGAGCGCAGTGCTGATATATCGGTGGTCGGCTTGGAAAACACGCCTTCAAGTGAAATTGCTTTCATGTATGCAGATTTATTATATTATCCTGATTCGTTTTATCCGGCAGTAGTGGTGGGCCGGTATCAGCGGGTGCAGGGATGGCTGATGGATGTGGCAAGCTCGCTGTGGGCGGTCTCGTTGCCGTAGGCCATGATGTCGTCCGGGTCGCGCTTGCTTTCGGCGAGAGCGCGGACGATTCCCGCAAGCGCACCGGCGCTCCATTGGAATTCAGTGTTGGTGGTCGGGTGACATTCGAGTGTCCACGACTTATCGCCGTCGAAGAATCGCATCACTTTCGATTTGGGGTCGAGGTGGAGGAAACGGCGGCAGTAGAAAAGTATGTGGTCCTTGAATATCGCTTCCATGTCGGGCTCAGGGAAGATGGCGCGGATGTCGGCATCGCGCCCGACAACGAGGTCGGCCAGTTCGAGACAGTCGAACACCGACGGCATCACCCGTGTGATGCGCGGCACCTGATGGGCCTCGAAGTAGGGGAGATAGACGAGGTATGCCTTGCGGGCCTTGGCATGTTTGAGCAGGTCGAGCACACGCGCGTGGTCCCGCTCTTCGAGTGTCATATAGGATCCGTAGATGACTATATCACCCTCCTCTACGCGAGGCCATACGGCATTGACCGGCTCTTCGGGATAGTTGCTGTGGTCTACGGTGGTCGAGGGGTCGCCTCCGGCAAACACTCTCACGGGGCTTACTCCTTCGGTGAAACGGTCGACCGACTCGGTGCCGACATTGGCATCCTCAAGATATTTGAGGATATGGTCGCCCACTGTTCCGGCTGCGGCCTCGCCGACCCAGATGGTCGGGAGTTCCATGCGTCCGTCAATCACGGCTGCATTGACAGCCCAGTCGCCCACGCCGGTCTCGGCATGGCCGTCGGCACACAGCGAGACGTTGAGTGCCAGTTCTCCGATGTAGATAGCCTTGTTCATTTATCTGCTTCCTTTCGTGATTTATGCCCGAGGTAGCCTCCGTGGTGACGTTTGGCATAGCCTTCGGCTGTAAAGTCTGTTAAACGTGTGACGTTGACCACAAGCACATCGCCCATCACGCTCATGACGGTTGTGGATGTGGTCGGGGTCAAGCCGAGGGGACACACCTCTTCGGCACCCCCTGTCAAGAGTGTAACGTTTGCCAATCGTGTAAGTTCACTCTCTGCATTTCCCGTAATCGCTATGATGGGGATATGCGGATAGAGCCGTCTGGCGATTGCCACCAGTTCGAGGACCTCGCGGGTCGAGCCTGAATTGGAGACGAGCAGCATCACATCGTCGGGCTGGAGGACACCGATGTCGCCGTGCTGCGCTTCCGAGGGGTGGAGGCTGACTGCAGGGGTGCCTGTCGACGAAAACTTGGTCGCGATGTTGAGGGCTATCTGCCCTGCCTTGCCCATCCCCGAAGCGACGAGCTTACCACCGCGGCGGTGTACATGCTCTATGATTAGACCGACGGCCTTGTCATAGGCGTCGCTGTATGGAATCGCTTGAAGCGCACGGGCCTCTGCCTCTATTACCTGCCTCATCGACTCCTCTATGGTGAGTTGATGCATGACTTTTGAGTTACCTTATTCGAATCTTAATCTAACTTAGTATATTGTGTTTTTATTGGAAACAGCATCGGGAAAGAGCGGTTCTGACGTTAGGAATCACCGCTCTTCTCCTTGCAAATGTACGGAATTTAACCTAACCCTACAAACTAAACGGATTTTTTTGTAATTTTGCACTTTAAGCAAACGATAAAATTATGAAAATCGCTCTTATAGGATATGGAAAGATGGGCCACGCCATCGAGCGCATCGCCCGTGAACGCGGCCACGAGATAGTGTCGGTCATTGATGTCAATAACAACGCCGACATCGAGGGTGAGGCTTTCGCCTCGGCTGATGCTGCAATCGAGTTCACCACTCCCGCCACCGCCCCCGACAATGTGATGCGCGCCGCCGCAGCCGGTGTGCCGGTCATCTGCGGTTCCACCGGATGGGCCGCGCGCCGCGATGAGGTCGAGAAGCGCGTCAGCGAAGTTGAAGGCGCTCTCCTCGCATCGAGCAACTTTTCAATCGGTGTAAACGTTTTCAACATCGTCAACCGCAAGCTTGCGGCCCTCATGAGCCATCTTCCCCAGTATATGCCCCACATGTATGAGACCCACCACGTCCACAAGCTCGACCATCCTTCAGGCACGGCAATCACCCTTGCCGAAGGAATCATCGCCGAGAATGAGCGCGTGAACTCCTGGGCTGACGAAGGCATGGTGTGGATCGACGAGACCAATGCCTCCAAGACTCCGCAGGAGATAGAGGCTTCAATCGAGAAACCTGCCATGGAGCCTGACGCTCTTCCGGTGCTCAGTTTCCGCGAGGGTGAGGTCCCCGGCACGCATACCGTCGACTGGGATTCGCCCGTCGATTGCATCTCGATTACCCACCGCGCCAAGAGCCGCGACGGATTCGCCCTCGGAGCTGTCATGGCCGCCGAATGGATCGCCGGACGCAAAGGCATCTTCACCATCGACGAAATGATGGCTGAACTCCTCTGATAGCATTCTCTCAAATCAATCCTTATCATCTCCTCGAAACCATACACATTGACAATGACCAACACAAACGATTCACAGAAAGAATCCATGAATTTCACCGAGGATTTCATCCGCCGTGTGAAAGCCAACCGCACAAGCCGCTGGATACGCTTCGGCCTCGTGTCGCTCATCTTTTTCCTTTGGGTGGCATGGCTCGGTAGCTGGTGGGTGGCACTTTTCTGGTTCCTGCTTTTCGACATCTACATCACCGGCTACATTCCCCTGACATGGTGGAAGAAGTCGAAGAGCGCTGCCGTGCGCGGTGTGATGAGCTGGGTCGACGCGATTGTCTACGCGCTGATTCTCGTCTACTTCGTCTTTACCTTCGTCGGGCAGAACTATCAGATTCCGTCCTCCTCGCTGGAGAAGTCGCTGCTCGTGGGTGACTATCTGTGGGTCAACAAGATGGCCTACGGACCCCGTGTCCCCATGACCCCCGTCCATTTCCCCCTCGTGCAGAACACCTTCCCCATCATCAACACCAAGTCCTATCTGGAGACTCCCCAGTGGAGCTACAAGCGACTCAAAGGGCTTGGCGATGTGAAGCGTGGCGACATCGTCGTGTTCAACTTCCCCGCCGGCGACACTGTGGCTGTAAAGGTGCAGAATCCCGACTACTACACGCTCGTGAAGATGTATGGCCGCGATGCCATCTACAATAATCCCCAGACTTTCGGCGAGGTCATCTACCGTCCCGTCGACCGCAGGGAGAATTATGTGAAGCGCGCCGTGGGGCTTCCCGGTGAGCGCATCAAGATTGTCGACGGCATTGTCTACATCAACGGTGAGGCTATCAAGCAGCCTGAGAATGTCCAGTACAACTACTATTTCCAACTCAAGCAGGGTGGCATGACCGAGGCCGCATGGGATGAACTCGGAGTCTCGCTTGACGACCGCCATGAGGTTCCGGTCACTGCCGAGGATATTCCCGGTATCAGTTCGCTCGGGTTCACGGTTAACCCCGACGGTTCGGTGCCTTCAATCTACGCATCACCCCTCACTCCCGCTATGGTTAAGGCTCTCGAAGCCGATCCCAACCTCGCCAAACTGATGAAGATGCCCGCCCCGAAGGGTGAGCCTCTCTATCCCGACGTGGTCAGCGAGGACTGGACACGTTCGGACTACGGTGAGTTGTGGATCCCCAAGAAGGGTGTGAGCCTTAAGATGGGTCCGCGTGCATGGCAGATTTATGGCCGTGTCATCAAGGACTACGAAGGAAATCCCGATGCCGAATTCCGCGACGGTAAGCTCTATATCAACGGTCAGCCGCAGGACAGCTATACTTTCAAGATGGACTACTACTTCATGATGGGCGACAACCGCGACAATTCGCTCGACTCGCGCTACTGGGGCTTCGTGCCCGAGGACCACATCGTCGGTCGTCCCGAACGTGTGCTCATCTCCTTCGACAAGGATCGTTCGCTCTTCAACGGCGGTGTCCGCTGGGACCGCATATTCCGCAGCGCCAACGTTGATACTTATTAAGTATAGAGGGTAAATTAAGTATAGAGGGTAAAGTATAGAGTATAGAGAAGGGCTGATGAATTTCGAGAAGGATATAACGGTGATTCCGCCATTGTTCTGCGGGTCGATCGGGCATTATCTGCATGTCCGGTCGTCGGGTGCGACTGTGGTTGACTGGGGACGCAGGTTTGACAAGCGTTTCAAGGACACTCACCGTTTCGCCATAGCCGACACCCGTGGGAGGCTTGAACTGACCGTCCCCATTGCCAAACCCGAGAGCAGCCGTTGCTCGTGGGGCGATGTCCGCATCTCCGACCATGGAAAGTGGTGGGATGTCCACCGCGTGGCGCTTGAGAGTGCCTACGGGCGCACACCCTTCTTTGAATTCTATTTCGACAAGCTCTTGCCCATGCTCACACCCGGAGTGGAGGAGCGTTTCCCGCTTCTCCGCGACCTCTCGGATGCCTGGGACGGTTGGATACGTTCGCGCCTCCTCCTCCCTGCGCCTTTGCAGCAGGATGAGCTGGCTGACGGATACATTCAAGAGGGTAGCCATCTCCATTCGGCCTCCTGCATCGATGAATCCGGTCAAGCTTCGGTTGACTTGCCACCGTATTGGCAGGTCAGGGCCGATAAACTCGGTTTCATTTCCGGTCTTTCTGTCCTCGATATTATTTTCAATCTCGGTCCCGAAGCTGTCCTCTATCTCGACCGGTTGGCCAGATGATGAGGATGAATTCAATTCAACGTCAGTGCTGAAATTTCCGGCCGTTTCTAAAAATCTTTAACGTCAGAATATCAAAAAAATAACGTCAGAACCTATAAATTTATGAGAGTCATTGATTATCTCACAGCCAATACCGGCTCTACGGCCTTCTCTTTCGAGATTCTTCCCCCTCTGAAGGGCAACAGTATTGAAAAAGTCTATAATATCATCGACAAACTGCGTGAGTTTGATCCGAAGTATATCAACATCACATCCCATCGCAGTGAGATGATATTCAAGGAGATGCCCGATGGCAGCTACCGTCCGCAGAAACTGCGCAAACGCCCCGGTTCGGTGGCTATCGCCTCGGCTATACAGAATAAATATGGCATAATCGCCGTCCCTCATATCATCTGCAAGGGTTTCACACGCGAGGAGACCGAATATGCCTTGATTGACCTCAATTTCCTCGGTGTGCATGACCTGCTGTTGCTGCGCGGCGACACCAAGGGCCCAGAGAAGTCCGATGACCCTGCAAAAATCAATCTCCATGCAACTGACCTTCAGTCGCAGGTCAATGATTTCAACCGAGGTATCTATGCCGACGGTGAACGCTTTGAGGCCAATGCAACCCCCTTCAGCTACGGCATGGCCTGCTATCCTGAAAAACATGAGGAGGCCCCCAACATGGAATCAGACCTCTACTATGCAAGGCAGAAGGTCGAAGCGGGAGCCGATTATCTTGTGACCCAGATGTTTTTCGACAATGAGAAATACTATGCCTTTGTCGAGCGTTGCCGTCAGGCCGGAATCACGGTACCAATTATTCCGGGCATAAAACCTATAGTGTTCAAGAATCAGCTTAATGTGCTTCCGAGGGTGTTCCGTTCCGATATCCCCGAGCCTTTCGCCTCTGAGCTGCGCAAATGTGCCAACGATGCTGAGGTGAAGGAGGTCGGCGTGGAATGGTGTATCAACCAGTGCCGCGACCTCATTGCCCACGGCGTCCCCAGCATCCACTTCTACACCCTCATGGCCTCCGACTCCGTCCGCCGCATCGCGAAGGAAATCTATTGAGATTTAATCGGGGTTGGGCTGATACGAAATCAGTCGTTTTCCCAATCCCCGCTATACTAATTGTTTTTCACACACTACTTATTCATCTGATATTCATGAAAAAGTTTTTAAGGATAATATTTATTGGCCTTCTATTTTCGTCGGTCATGACTGCGTGTGTTCATTCCGGAGATGACGTGAAATTGACCGATGAGCAACTGACTATGACTGCCGATGAACTTAGGAGGGAGTTGGTCTGCATGAAGGTGAGACATTCCCAGATTTTGCAGCGTCTTGCGATTGCTATTGTGGTATTATATTTAGGTGGTGCGTTTATTTGGATAGTAGCCATCTACAGAAAGAAGAAGTGTAGAGATGAGTATTATTTCCATATTGGTCAGAATATCCGTGAGATCATCGACCTGAAAGAGCGTGAGAATGAAAAGACCTCAGCCCTTGTGCGTGAGCTATTAGCGAAGGAATATAGTGAGATTGACCGTCGCTGTCAGGAATACTATGAGAAGTCATCTTATCAGAACAAAAAGGATGTTTCCTCAGAGGTTTTGGCTTTTGTGGAGCGACTTTCATCGAAAGAACAGATTGTTAAGCTAGAGGAGCGTGTCAACAAATATCAGATGGGAATCATGTCGGAGTTCAGACGTGATTTGCCGACTTTAAAAGATGCGGACTATATGTTGTTTCTTTATTCCATCATTGGTTTTTCAACCATGGCGATTGCAGTACTTCTCAAAACTGATAAAATTGACGCGATATACAATCGCAAGGCTCGCCTGAAAGCAAAAGTAAAGCAACTCGACGCCCCCCGACGTCGCAGATATCTGTCTTATCTTTGAATATATTTTATTCGATTTAAAATTGATTTATATGGATTATATTTGGATTAGTGGTGTCATCAGCATAATTCCATTAGAATTAGTTGATTCATACGTTGCACCGATAATTAAAAAAAAATGGCATAAGAAATGGATGCGGTTTTTATTACGTTTGATTGCCGATACCGTTGCTTATGCTGTAACATTCCTTATCACAATGTGGATTTTTGACTGGAACCCCGACTGATTTTTATAATTAAAAAAATTGACATGAAAAAAACAATTTCCTGAGAAAATTTAACAAATTAGAGGCTGATTCTTAGATGATTATCATGGAATAAAGACAAATAAAAAAATAAAAAAACAATACGGAAATAAGCCTAAAGTTCTAATTTTGCATCGTAATGAAATGTTAGGCTGCCACATTTTTAATAATTTATTAATAAAAAGTAACAATGAAAAAAGTATTATTTTTATCCGTATTGTTTTTTGCTTTTATTACAATCTCTTGTTCAGAAGAACCTGCAATGGACAATAAAACTTATGAAACAAATTTAGATTGTAATTTACAAAAACTTAATGTCGTATTCAACAGTCTTGATAGTTTGAATGCGAAATATCCATCACAGATAAGCCGTGGTGTTCCTAAAAGAAAAAGAATATGTAGGGACTATCTTGATTTGGCAGATGCGGCGGGTGGAGTATGTGGCCGTTATGTTGGGCGATGGATTGGTACAGCAATTGGTAGTGCAACAGCAGGTCCTGCCGGTGCGTGTATAGGTTATGTTTGGGGATGGAAAGCAGGTCAAGTAGCGGGATATATTGGAGCCTCAGCTGCTGCAAAAAAATATTTTGATTGCGCTGGTCTTGCAGAGATAGTACGACCTGGTATGTTCCCACGTTATAATAGCAAGATTAACGTATCAAGATTTTTTAGACATTACATAGATGAAGAATATGTAAGGCTGTATATGACCGATTCAATGTTCCCAGAGGACACATCTATAACCCTATTAAGTGATGATTTAATACATAGTGGTGATGTAGGGGAACTATTGCAAGTATTACCGGTTTCTGAAGAAATGATTATAAAATGTGATTCAATTGGATATTATCATAATTGGCTTATGGCATACTTTGAAGATAATGCTGGTCAATATGTTAAAAATAGCGAACCGGATTTAGAAAAAATATACGATTATATAGTCGCCTTTTTAACTGAAGCGGGTTTTGATGATGATGGTATTTTCGAAAATATGGATCTTAGAAATAAAATAATATCGATTTATTCAAATTTAGGGCTTATGGCTTTAAATTCTAATACAGTAGACGATTATTTAAACCTACAATATCTATATATGAGTGGGGATTGTCAGATTTCGCAAGACGATATAGAGTTATATAAAAATTTTGACGTTAAAATAATAAAAAAATGTAATGAACTTTCGTTGGATGAAATTGAATCATACGCAGAAGAATTAAATAAAATAATATCAAATGCTGATGTGTCCTCTCAGCTAAGAGTTGATTTAGCTTTCTCAGCTCAAGCAGCAATTAACACTGCAATATGTTGGCATGAAAATTAGATCGGCCAAAAGATAAGGACAAAACTTATAAATAATCGAGCTACCTATAAATATAATTGAATTTTCACTTATGTTGAAATTTGTAATTTTTCTAATCATCTGCGGTATAACCTGCGCGGTTACTAATATTGCAGAAAACTATGCGAAGAAAAGAATAGAGAGTAAATGGCTTGGAGTTATTTTCTGGCTATTGTGTGGACTGGGTGCCTTTTCACTGCTATGTGGAATTGCAGAGTTGTGTGGATTGGACGTAATATAAGCTCAGCTACAGCATGGCCTCCGACTCCGTCCGCCGCATCGCCCAAGCCATCTATTAATCCTCAAATAAAGGGTACATAAATTCAGAAATAACAAAAATTACAGACTTTATTTTCATCTGTCACAAGGCAGATTTTGAAGTCTGTAATTTTTGTTATTTCTGAATTTATGTACCCTTTGACAATTTTTCCGGGGCTTTCCGTACCCTTCCGGCACGAATTATTTTATCGGAGGGAGTCGAGGAGGGCGGGGGTGGGGGATTCGTAGTTGGTGATGGGGAGGTGGATTTTCATAAGCTCTTCGAGGGGGCGCATCTCTGAAGCAATCTCGGCAGGAATTGGCATTTTGGAATACTGTGCGAAGTATTGCAGACAAGCGTCGCGCCACCATTTCGCATCCTTTAGCTGGGTTGCGAGGCATGTTTCGACATCTGTATAGAGTTCGGGAGCAATGTAGGGCTTTGCCTTTTCCCATGTCTGCCGATACTCCTCAACCTTCTCAACACCTCTCTGATAGGCTATACACAGTTCTTCCCATAAGGTATTGCCCGATTTCATCCGGTGTGTCCAGGGGACATGATGGAACCACAGCAGGAACTCCTCGGGGCAAGTCTCGACGGACGCGAGTTGAGAGCGGAGTGGCTCAGGGTATTGTCCCACTGCATTGCTTCCCGAAGGCGAACGGTCGAAGCCGAGACCGGTGCTGTCGGCGCGGTGATAGTATTTCGGAAGCCAGTCAGGACGCGCTCCTTCAACGTCGCACCACGGCTCCGGACCGTAATGATGGCCGAAAGCGAAGAGATGGTGGAGTCCGAGAGGCATCATATAGTCCACCACAGCCTCGCGGCTTGTGTCGAACATGTCCAGTAGTGACTCATAGACATCCTCCGGAGTCTGCGCCTTGTCGACGAGCGCCATCGAAAGCCATTCGTCGGCAATCTGTGTAGATGTCAGTTGCGGATTCCATGCGAGACGCCCGAAGGCATACCAGTTTGCCTGGACCAGCGGGTGGCCGGTCCAGTTGTCATCGTCGCCGATGTTGGCAACTCCGGCTACCGCTTTGATTGATGAGGGCTGCACATAGTCGAAAAATTCCGTCCACATGGGGGCGAGATAGGCGAGATGGTTGGAATGACCGAGATACTCCTGTGTAATCTGAAATTCGGCCATCCCGTCAGTCGCGGTCATCGCTCCAAACAGCGGTGAGTATGGCTCGCGCGGTTGGAAATCCACCGGGCCGTTCTTTATCTGGATTATGACATTGTCAGCAAACTTTCCGTCGAGCGGTTGGAATTCGAGATAAGCCTGCTTGGCGCGGTCGGCATCAGCAGGCGAGTAGACAAAGGCGCGCCACATCACCACACCGTCGTGAGGCTTCAATGCTCCGGCAAGCATGTTGGCACCGTCGGCATGTGTGCGTCCGAAATCCATAGGTCCCGGCTGACCTTCCGAGTTGGCTTTGACAAGGAAACCTCCGAAATCGGGGATGAGGCTGTAGATTTCATCAGCCTTGTCGGTCCACCATTTGACCACCTCCGGATTGAGCGGGTCGGCGGTCGGGAGTGAGTCGAGAACCATCGGCGATGCGAAGTTGACCGAAAGATAGACCTTTATTCCATACGGACGGAAGATGTCGGCAAGAGCGGCGACCTTTTTCAGATACTCTTCCGAAAGGATTTTCGGTGAAGCGTTGACATTGTTTAGCACAGTGCCGTTGATTCCTATTGCCGCATTGGCGCGTGCATATTCCTCATAGCGTGGCGAGACGCTGTCGGGCAGTCCTTCCCATTTCCACAGCGATTTTCCCGCATAGCCTCGCTCGATTGTGCCGTCGAGGTTATCCCAATGGTTTAGCAGGCGCAAATCATAGGAAGGACTATCCTCAACCCTCCCGTTGCGACCGAGTTCAGGGTTGCGGAGAAGAGCATAGACGCCGTAGAGTATGCCGAGGTCATCGGGAGCGTAGATGTCAACCTGCGAATCGCTCTGACTGATGGCAAAGCCATTTTTACCTATTGTACTTCCATCGGTTGCACGGTGGATGTTGACCGGTGCCCCCTCCCAGTGTCCACCCAGTTCACGACAGGCTATGTCGATGGTCGGTGAGGAAATGCCCTCGTCGACGCAGACTTGTCCCTTGTCGGTCGAGGCGTATGGCAACCAGCTTATCGTCCCTTTTGCGTCCTTGCATGTGTCGGCTGAGCCGCATGAGATGAATGCCAGCAGAAATATGATATATAGAAACTTGAAATGTCGCATGGTTGATGTGAGGATTGAAAGATGGATTAATGGTCGTATTATATGGTTGTTTTGGCAAGTTTATTGGTCTAAATGGAAACAGAGCCAACTTTTTGACCTCTCTGTCGGTTTAAGAGTAACATCAACCACCAAACAGAAAAGTCATGAAACGAATAGCAGCAATAGCACTTTCAGCAGCAATAGCCGGTTCGACCTTAGTTGTCGGACAGACTAATGTGTCGTTTTGGATGGACCTTGGAGGTGCAGGATTCAGTGTGAATCACTCGACGGGGCATCGCCCACCGCCCCCTCCTCCTCGACGTGTAGTCCATTATGTTGACTACGGTTGGGATGGCCCCTCGCATCACTATGGCAAGCACCACAGCAAGAAGCTGAAGAAGAGATATAAGGAATATCGCAAGGCCCAGAAGAAATACTACAAGGAGGTCTACAAGCACCATAAACGTCACCACCGCCATCATTGGGACGACGATTGACAGTTATCTCCCATGATGGGAGATATAAAAGAACAAAAGTTCAAAAAGCAACATAAGTTACAGCAAGACTATGTCTGCCCGTCAGATTGACTTGTGATACACTTCTGTTTCTTTTGGGACTTTTGTTCTTTTATGGCTAAGGAACTGTATCAAATCGACACAAGAGATACAAAAGCACAAAAGAGCATAAGAGACAAAAGAATTTTATAATAAAGGATATTAAGGTAACTCTCAACCTTACAGAAAAATATATCTTCTGTTTCTTATGCACTTTTTTATTTCTGTATCAAAAAATCGGCTGCCTAAGCCTTTTCGTCAAAAGCATCGCCGCCACCGTCGATGGTGAGGATGCGGCCTTCGTCATCGTAGGTGAGTTCGCATACCTTCAGGCTGCGGAGCCACGACTTGCCGCCGGAGGGGACACTGTCGTGATGGAAGAGATACCACTTGCCACCGTATTCAATGATGCAGTGGTGGGTGGTCCAGCCTACGACCGGAGTAAGGATTTCACCGCCATAGACAAAGGGTCCGTAGGGGTTGTCGCCGACGGCGTAGCAGAGCAGATGGCTGTCGCCGGTGGAATAGGAGAGATAATACTTGCCATTGTACTTATGCACCCATGAAGCCTCGAAGAAGCGGTGCGGGTCATTGGCCTTTAGCGGATTGCCCTCCGCATCGAGAATGACGATGGGGCGCGGTTCCTCGGCGAACTGGAGCATGTCCTTGCTCAGACGCACACAGCGCGAGGGAAGGGCGGGTTCGTCGCCTTCGGGCAGATAGGCCGATTCGAGGGCCTTGTTGTCCTTGTAGCGCTGGAGCTGTCCGCCCCACAGACCGCCGAAGTAGAGATAGTATTCGCCATTATCGGGCAGCACACAGATGTCCATCGAGTAGGAACCTCGGATGGGGTCCGGTTGGGGGATGAAGGGGCCTTCGGGACGGTCGGCCACGGCCACGCCTATGCGGAAGATGTCGTTCTTGTCCTTCAGGGGGAAGTAGAGGTAATATTTGCCATCCTTTTCGGTGCAGTCGCAGTCCCAGAGCTGACGGCCTGCCCAGGGAATGTCGGCGATGTCGAGAGCCTTGCCGTGGTCGGTGACCTTGCCTGTCATGGGATCACCGTCGATGGAGAGGACATGCATGTCCTTCATGACATACTGGTCGCCATTGTCGTTCTCGACATTCTCACATTCCCAGTCGTGGGAAGGGTAGATATAGATGCGGCCGTTGAACACATGCACGCTCGGGTCGGCCATATAGTCATCGGGGAAGAGATAACGTTTTTCGGGATTCAGGGGTTTCATTTATCTTGATTTGTTGGTAAGTTATTTGGAAGTGATTGGGAGATACAGAAGAACATAAGTTCAGAAGTGACAGAAGTTATATTTTCTGAGGTGGCAGAAGTTATATTTATAATTCTATGGAAAATGACTGAATTTTCCATCTGAAATAATCTTTTGTTCCTTATGTTCTCTTTTGTTCTTTTGTATCTAAAATTCCATGCTTAGATTTGCCTATCGGAAGCGTTGTCGAGGCGGTTCTGCATGAAGGGCTTCAGGTTGCAGTCGCGGTCGAAGAGGAGGGGATATTCCACGCGGCCCCTCATCGGGAAATCATTTTTCCACGACATGCCGTCGTGTGTGCCCCAGGCGGTCACGCGTGTTATCACGTCCTTGTGACGGAGTAGGATGTCGGTGACAGAGTCCATGCGGCTGTTCCAGCGGTCGGCTACGTCGGCGGGCAGTCCGTCAGGATAGGGATTGAAGAGGGTGTTGTAGACAACACTGTCCGACACGTTGGCGCTGTGGCTGATTGTCGGGAGCGCGCTCATGTCCCATTCGGTTATCATCACATTGCAGCCTGTCGAGGCAAAGGCTTCGATTGACTCCTCGAATTCCTTGAAATCGGGGTAATCCATGCCCATGTGGCTCTGCATACCGATGGCATCAACGCGCAGACCTTTTGACTTCATGTCGTTTACGAGTCTGACGTAGGCTTCACGCTTGGCAGGTATGTTCATGCCGTAGTCATTGATATACAGTTCGGCGTCCGGATCGGCCTCGTGGGCGTATTGGAAAGCGAGTGGAATGAACTCTTCGCCAAGAATTTCATAGAAGGGTGACTTGCGGTAGCTTCCGTCCCCCTCGATGGCTTCGTTGACCACGTCCCATCCCTTGATTTTGCCCTTGTAGCGGGTCACGACAGCGGTGATATGGTCACGCATACGTTCTTTCAGCACATCAGCCGTGACGTATGCTCCTGTAGAGTCGACCGGAAACCAGGGAGCAAGCTGGGAGTGCCAGATGAGTGCGTGGCCTATGATGGCCATGTTGTTCCTTACTCCGTAGTCCACGAAAGCGTCGGCATCATCCCAGAAGTATGTCCCCTCGGCTGGGTGGATTTCCTCGCACTTCATGCAATTCTCGGCCACGATGGAATTGAAGTGACGGCGCACGATGGAGTCGGATCCGGGGTCAAGCCCTTTGACATGGTTCATGTTGATTGCCGCACCGATGAGAAAGTCATCGGCGAAGTGGTCTTTGAGCGTTGGAGTCTGCTTTTCGGTGGCGCAGGATGCGAGGGTCAGCAATGAGGCTACTGACAGGGGGAGAAGTGACAGTTTCATGATTGGTAATTTCGGGTGTATGGTTAGTTTCTCGGTGTACGGTTAGTTTCTCGATTCGATTTCGCGGTTGATACGGTCAATCACGTCATCGTCAAGTTCATAGCGCGAGATGATGAACATGGCAAGTCCGAGGAGCAGCGCGGGGATTACGGCAACGAGCCAGAGGATGCCCTGCTGCGCGAAGGGTGTCTGCGTGAGGGCTTCCTTCTCGAAGCCTACGAAGGCGAGGACGAGCCCGGGGACAACGCCGCCGAGGGCCATACCGGCTTTGTAGAAGATACCGGTGAGGGCGTTGACTATGCCGGAAATGCGGCGGCCGTGGGTGTACTCGCCGTAGGAGATTACTTCCGGAACGAGCGCCCACATATAGCCGGTCGCTACGATGACACCGGTCGATTTGATGAACTGGGCGATGTAGACGAGAATCATATACTGCTTCAGGGCCTCTATCATTGAGATTGCATAGAGCATGGCCATGCCAATGATGGCCACGATGAGGAAGATGTAGAACATTCCCTTTTTGCCCACCATTTTCTTGATGGCAGGAATCATCGGCATGAAAATGAAGGCGGGAATTGAGCCGAGACCCATGAAGACTGAGAGTTCGGCAGCGGAACCACCGAGGTTATACTGGATATAGTAAGCTCCGGCGGCGTTGCCTATGGCCATCATCGCGAATGCTGTCACGAAGAAGAAGGCAAGGATGCGCAACGGACGGTTGTGGACAAATTCCATCCAGAGGTCGGCAACCTTGACATTCTCTGTCTCCTTTGAGTCCATGACCACACGTTCGCGGCACTGCGAGAAGCAGAAGAGAAGCAGGGCGAGGCCCACACAGCCGTAGATGGCCATAGTAGCAAACCAGGCGCTGTCGTTCATCGACATGTCGGTTGATTCCGTCGGGTCAAAAAGATGCAGCACGACAGGAATACCCATGCCGACTGCAAGACCACCGACATTGGCCATGAACATGCGCACAGATGTGAGTTTGGTAATCTCGGCGGTGTCGCGGGTGAGCGATGCGTTGAGCGCACCGTAGGGGACGTTGACGAGGGTGTAGCACATCGAAAGTCCGACGTAAGTTATGTATGCGTAGAGCAGCGAACCGGAAAATCCGTTCCAGAAGCAGAGGAGGGCGAAACCGGTCAGGGGAATGCCGCCGAGGACGAGGTAGGCACGGTATTTTCCAAGACGCGGATTATGCTTGTCGACAAAGGTGCCCACCAGAGGGTCCCAGATGACGTCGACGATTCTGACAATCAGAAACATCACCGCTGCCACGGCCGGAGCGAGACCGTAGACGTTGGTGTAGAAGAACAGCAGGTACATGCTGATTGTCTGATAGATAAGGTTCTGCGCGAGGTCGCCCGAACCGAAGCCTATGCACTGCAGCATGGACAGTTTGTAGAAGCCTTTGGCTTCCTGTGATTTCGTTATGTTGATGCTTGCTTCCATGGTTGGAATTATGAAGGTAAGATGTGATTGGTTTTATTTTAGGACAGCATCGGCCACGCGGTTGCCGAGGGTCTTTTTGTCGAGGGGATGGATGTCGTTCCATTCGCCGAGGTCGGAGTTGCGGATGAGGACGGCATTGTCGGTCTCATCGGCCACCTGGGCCTGCACCTTGCGCATTTCAGCCCATGCCGCACGTCCTCCCTTGTCGGAGGGATGGAGGAAGTCCGCGAGTTCGACGATGTAGAATGGCATCTGTGCGTCGCCCGAAGCCTCGCGCCAGTTTGCTATCATAGTCTTAAGCAGGGGAGCGTATTCATTGCGTCGGTCGACATTGGATTCGCCCTGATACCACACTGTTCCGCGGACGGGATAGGTGATGACGGGTGAGATCATACCGTTGTAAAGCACCGCCGGGATGTAGCAGTAGAACATCATGCCCGGACCCTGCGGCATCGGTGTGCCGAGATGGTAGCGCCACTTGCCCTCAAGGCTGACGGATTCGTCGCCGACAATGATTTTGTAGGGCTTTTCGGCCACGAAATGCGGGTTGCCGTTCTGGCTGATGAGGCGGACTGTCACATTATTCTTGCCTTCGCGGAGGACACCGGCGGGTATTTTATATATGCGCGGGGGGTATTGGTAGCCGGTAGTGCCGACAAATGTGCCGTTAACATAGACAGAATCGGCATCGACAATGCAGCCCATGCGGATTATGCCCTCTTTTCCGGCCATTGAGGCGGGGAGGTCGATGTTCTTGCGTAACCAGTGGGAACCGTTGACGGGGTTCTGACCGTTGTTGCTCCAGCGGCCGTTGCCGTCGGTGAATGTACCGCTGATGAGGTCGGTGACAGCCCAATCGGAGTCATCAAAGTCCGGTGAATACCATTTGACATCGCTGTGGAGGCCAGGGTCTGATGCCCACATCGTTGCATTCCAATGAGAGTAGTTCTCGCCCTCCACCTTCTTGATATGGTCGCGGTAAGCGGCATCGTTGTAGATGCGTTTCTGATTGACAGCGCGCGGGAAGGGAGCGAGTTTTTCCTCGCTTATCCATGATTCGACAGGTGTTCCGCCCCACGAGGCGTTGATTATGCCGACCGGAAGTCCGGTCTTCTCGTTCATCGCCTTGGCGGTGAAGTAGGCGAGGGCTGAGAAGTTCATCGCATCCTCATCAACCGACTTCCACTGCGTCGGGCTGACATCGGTGCGTTCCTTATCGAAATCGAACTCTTTCGGGACTATGAAGTGGCGTATTGCAGGGTTGCTGTAAGAGGCAATCTCGTCGGCAAACATGTCGGTGACGCGGTTGACCGGTAGCTCCATGTTCGACTGTCCGGAGCAGAGGAGTACATCGCCTACGGCAACGTCGGTGACAGTCTTGTCGCCAATCTCAATCGTATAGGTCTTGCCGGTTTTTAGAGCGGGCAACTCCGCGTGCCATTTTCCGTCGGGGTTGGCGGTCACGGTGGTTTTCTTTCCTTTGGCAACCTTTATATCAATCTCCTCACCCGGGTTGGCGGTGCCCCAAAGTGTGAGTGGACGGTCACGTTGCACCACCATCCCGTCGGAGATAATCTGTGGAAGTTTCACCTCTGCCTGCACTGTGATGAAGCCCGGAATGAGGGCTGAGCAGAGGAGTATGAGTCTATTCATATTCATATAGTCTGACATGTAAAATTTCAAAATCGTCGACACCTATGCGGACGTGGCGACCCTGATGGGTCTCGTCGCCGTTGAGGGTGCGTATTGTCCGGAAGCTGCCGTCGTCGTTGACAGCCACTTGATTCACGGATGCAAGGCCGATGCGTTTTCCTTGCCATTTTCCGTCGGCTTGCGACTGACGGTCGGAACCGGATGCGAGGAAACCGTCTTCACCGAGGGCTTTTTCTGTCTGCGCCTTTGCATCGGACGGTTCGAAGGTCACGACCAAGCCCGAACCTGCCACGAGATATTCCATCGGCGACAGCCGTAGCATGATACCGCCCGCTGCAGGCCACTGAGAGCCGTCAGTCGCACGCGGATCCCAGGGGAGGGTGAAGAAATGTTTGGCTGTGATGCGCAGACCGTCGCGGTCGGTGACGCTGACTGTCGAATCGGCATCGAAATAGTAGCCCTCCATGCTCCCTTTGCCGAGATGCTCACCGATGAGGGGGATGAGGCTGCGCAACTGTGCGGTCCCTTTTTTCTGGTAGGCTGCATCCTTGCGGTTGTTGAAGGCGAATGGACAGAGTCCTATGGCGTTGTGATGGCCCACCACATAGTGGAGCTGTGCGGCGTTGGGTTGGTCACATTTGATTTCCGGTATGAAAAGCGGATTGTCGGGGAGGGCATATTTGCCGACCCAGTCCTTGAAGCCGTTGTCGTAGAGGTCCGGTGAGAGGAAGTCGATTGTCGGAGCGGCGGCGTGCCACACATCCTTGAGATGAGCGAGAGGGCCGGCTGAGGGATATTCGCCCGGTTGACGTCCCCGCGAGTTCATTGCCGCGTTGACGTAAAGTGGCATTGTAGGGAAGATTTCTCGTGCTTTCCGTGCAAGTCCTTCGACGTATCGGGCATAGTTCCATGCCATGAAGATTTCGTCGGTATGGATGTCGTCGCCGAACACTTCCGTCCAGCTTCCCTTCTGCTTCGTGCCCGCGTCCTGCCACTTTCCAATGAGCTGCGGGTGAAGTGATTTCTTGTTTTTGTTAAGGTGGGAGATGAGGCCGGATGGTACACCTTTGTCATACTCCTTCCGTGCTGCCGGTGAATGGTCGCGTGCATCCTCAAGCATTCCGATTTCATTCTCTATCTGCATGATGATGACCGTCCCGGCGGTGTCGGTCCCGGCTATGTGGTCAAGAAGACGGGTGAAAGCCGAAGCATCGGCATTGAAGACCTCCTGTGAGAATGCCGAGGCGATTTCAAGAGGTTTGCCCGAGCGGGTGCGGGCGCGCGGAAAGCGTCGGGTGTCCTTTTTGAACCAGTCGGGAGTGTAGCAGCTCATGGAGTTTTTCCATGCGCCGAACCATAGGAGTCCGACCTTGATGTCGCGCTCACCGGCGAGGCGGATGATGTTGTCGACACTCGTGAAATCGAATTCTCCTTCGCGGGGTTCGATGAGTTCCCATGCGACAGGGAAAAGCACCGTATTGTATCCGTGGTTTTCGGCGATTTGCAGACAGCGGGTCACATCCTCGGCTGAAGAAGCCATCGAGTTGCCGGTCTCGCCGCCGATGATGATGAAAGGTTTCTCGTCCACGATAAGCCGCGTGGCCGTGCCCTGACGTTCGAGCCGCGATTCTGTGCGGGCGAAACAGCCGAGGACGGTCAGCAGGAGTGTGAGTGACAGCACCGGTAACTTCATGGTGAATGATTCTTTGAAAATTTGCAGGTGTTGGAAATCAGTTAAGGTGGACGGGTACAAATTTAGGGCTTTACAGGCAAAAACGCTTTTTGATTTGTTACCTATCCTTAATAAAATGTCACATCCGTCGGTTTCCAGGGTGAGAAATCGGGAGTTAAGTGAATGGGAGGATAAAGAAATCTCCCGCAGCCGGGCCGAAACAGGCCGGCCGACGGTTGCGGGAGATTTTAGAGCGGATGATGCTGTATCCATCAAACAGATTCGATACAGCCATGCGTCAAATCATGGATTATTTTGGTGAGGAGGCCGACTGGCTCCAGTCATGGCTGGTGAACGATGCGCTTACATCGAAACCGGCGATTGCATCGCAGACACCCTTGTAGGCAACCTTGCGGCCATAGCCTGAATCGAAGAGGTTGGGCGATTCGTCCTTCAGCCAGTACTCATGCTCCTTGGCGTTGTCGGAAAGTGTCCATACGGTGATAGCCGACTGCTGCGCTGCGGGAATGTTCTCGAAATAGGAAGTGAGAATCATCTGGTAGACATCGCTCTGAGTCTGCAATTGTTCAGCCGAGGGTGAGGCAGTGCCGAGGGCAACGTCGAGCTCGGTGATGCGGATGAGCTTGCCGGTGGCGGCGAGGGTCTTGAACATCGCGTCGACCTTATCCTTGGTGATGGATGAGGAGACGTGCATCTGTGTGCCTATGCCGTCGACATGCGCGCCGTTGTTGTCAATGTAGTTGACAAATTCAATCAGCTTGGCAAGTTTCGAGGGAGAGGTCTCCAGATTGTACTCGTTGACGAAGAGCTTCGCACCGTTGGGGCTGTATTTGGCAGCATATTCGAATGCTTTGACAGCATAGTCCATGCCGCAGTAGTAACCCCAGTAGAAGTGACCGTTTCCGGCATCGTTTGCCCAGTTGAGGTTGAGACCTGCGTCGGTGGTCTCGACAGGTTCGCTGTCGCCTTCCATCCATCCGCCTTCGACACCACGGATACGTCCGTTGTCACCGATAGGTTCGTTGATGACATCCCACGATGTACAGGCATCGCCCAGATGGGTCATAGCTTCCTTTATCCATGTTTCCATGGCTTCGAGAAGGATTGCTTTCTTCTCTTCGGGAGTCTTGATTTTGTAGGTGATGCTCGAAGCGCGCTTCACGGGTGCGCCTGCGGGAGCTTCGATTTTCGGACCGAATTTGATGTTGTCGATGGTGTAGGCTCCGCCGACAGCGCCGAAGTTGATGATGATGCGGTTGACATCGTCATAGTCGGCAATGGTGAATTCATATTCCTGGGTCATCCAGTCGGTACCGACCTCGAAGGTGTGGTAGCCACCCTGACTGCCGTAGGAGGTTCCGTTCTGATATTGGAACTGGAGCTGTCCGGCTGGAGTTGTGGATTTGGCTTCGAACTGGATGATGTAAGGCTGACCCTTGGTGAGAGGTTCGTCGAAAGTATAGGCGAACTGTGCCTCCCATGCGTTGCCGTCACCGACATTCTCGATGACAACGGCTGTCGAACCGTCCTTACCGGCATCGGCCACGGTTGCGGCTGATTTCTTTCCGCTACCCCATGAACCCCATCCGCCGGTCGAGCCGTCGGCGCAGTCGTTGAAGTCGCTTGCTTCGGCGGGGAGGATGTTGACCATCGGGTCGGCGGGCACTTCCTGCTTCAGACCGAATTCAATGTCGTCCACATAATATGTGGCGCCGACAGCACCGAAATTGAGAAGGATACGGTTGACATCGTCTAAGGTCAGTTCGAACTCATATTCACAGAGTGTCCAGTCTGTGCCGATGTTGAAGGTGTTGTAGCCACCCTGACTTCCGTAGGTGGTTCCGTTCTGATACTGGAACTGGAGCTGTCCGGCAGCGGAAGTGGCCTTTGCATAGAAGCGGATTTTGTAGGTGCCCGGTTCGAGGAAATTGTCGAAGGTGTAGGCACACTGGGCGTTCCATGCGCTTGCGTCGGTCGGGTTCATGAGATACATGCAGTAGTTGCTGTCGTGGCCGGGTGAGGTGACACCAGATTCGGATTCGTTACCCCACGAGCCCCATCCGCCCTTGGCGTTACCCTCGAAATCGGAGTTGTCGCCCGAGAGCATGTTGGAGATGTCGTTGGTCGGGTCGCTCTCGATAATCATCTGGGGAGCGATGAGCGACTTCATATAGGTCTGCTGCTGCTGGGTATGCCAGATGAGGTTGTGGCCGTGGAGCTTAAGACCGGTTGCCATTGCTGTGAACTGGTCGACTTTCGCCCAGTTGAAGGCTCCGGATGCGGAGACGATGGACTGATGCTTCATGGCGTTGCCGAAGGTGACACCCTGGAAGTTATCGAGCACCACCTGGCGGTATGCCTCGTCGTCAAGGAAGTTGTCAAGTCCCATTCCGAGGGTTATGTCAACCCCCGGATGATACTCGGCCATATAATTCTTGATGAAATCGTATTTTGAGATTTTTTCGGCAAGCTCCATCGGGATGTCGGAACCGGTGACGGTCTTGTCGGGCTCACGCCATTCCATGACCTGGTCATCACAGGATGCAAAGATCATAGAGACGGCTGTGAGAGGGAATATTATCTTGTTTAGTTTCATGATTTGCTGTGATTTAAGAGATTATTCTTCATCCTCAGGTTCTTCGTAGTCTGACGGTTCGAAAGCCTTGTAGGGGACTATGCGCCAGTTGTCGAGATAGATTTTGGGTCCGGTGAAGGTTGTGGATTTCAAGGTGACGGTCTCTCCGGCCTCGTTGACGTAGTCGAAGTCGGTGTTGACGAAACCTATCGCGAAGTTGGGATATGTGGCGGCCATGCGGTCATCAATCACCATCTGGAAAGTCGGGGTAGCGCTTTCCGTATCGGCTATGAGTGTGGCATACTTGTTGATTGAGCTCAAAGGAACTGTCATTGTGGTCCAGCTCTTTGTGCTGAAAGGAACGACCGCTCCGCCTGTCCATGTCTCAAGCCAGGGGGTGAAGCAATAGACAAGATTGTTCTTGCCGTCGTCATCGCTGCCGAATCCTGCGAAGTTGTAGTTGTTGATGAGCTGAAGCTGGAAGAAGCCTGTTCCGCTCCAGGGTTCGGGACAATAGATGTCGAACTGAACGGCTACCTCGGTCACGGGTGTCTCGGCGGGGATGAGAGCCGACATGCGTGCCCAGTTCTCCCAATCCTTGTCGCCGTCGCCGACGGTGTGACATTCGGTCACGCGCGGTTTGCCCGATGCGACTCCTTCGGCGAGCAGACGGTCAGGTACAATCTGTACGCAGTAGCCGCGTCCTGTCCCGGCGGGGTCATTGACGAGGTCACCGTTGGCCGGATCATTGCTTATCATCGAGCCGGTCTCTTTCCAGCTCCATGCGCCCTGCTTGCCGTCAGTGTCGAAATCGAGGAGCATACCTCGGCGTTCGTTGAAGTAGGCGGGCGACTGGGTCACACCGTTGGGGCTTTCCGAAATCAGCGCGCCCCCTTCGGTGACACCGGAGGGCATGACGAAGGTGAACCATTCGCCATCCTCGTCATTGACGATTCCTTCCGTCACCTCGATTCCGCCGGGAAGGGTGACCTTTGCGGTCTCGTGGAGGTAGGAACCTGTCACGGTCACAGTCTCGCCGGGCTGGGGGAGGGTGTTGCTGATATTCTTGATTATCGAGTAGCCGTTGCGGATGAGGAATTCGTAGGTGAGCTCAGTTTTATCCTTGACCAGACGGATTGTGTTGCGCACTTCGGGGTCGCAGTCGCTGACGGGGGTATCCTTGTTGATGGACACTATCATGGATTTGTCCGAAACGTAGGCGCGGTTGAAATAGGTGTCGTAGCCGTTGATGTAGACTTTCTTCACACCGAAGAAGCCGTTGCCTTCGAGACGGAGCATCTGGCCGAGACGGGCGAATTCAACAGGGCGGTCGGGGACCGATGATTTGTAATCCTCCAGATAGACCTGGCTTATGCTCATGGCGACACTCTGGTTGTCCTCGTCGAAATATTCATCGTCATCGTTGCACGAAGCAAGTCCGATTGAACAGAGCGTCAGGGCCGGGAGCATGAAATATTTGAAATTTTTCATTTTTATCTTCCTTTTTGTAGTGGTGGTGATTAGTTGAAGAGAGTAGCCTCGTCAATCTCGCGTTCGCCGAACTCGTAGGCGATGGGGGCTTCGGTCAGGCGGGGGTTACGCGCGAGGTCCACGTCGCTGAGCGGGAGGGTGAGATGGCTCTCGCGGGCGGTTGACACGCCTGTTCCGTCAGAGGTCTTGGCATACTGGCAGGGTTCGCTTTCGTCCCATTCGTAGCCTGCGTTGCGCTCCTGGGCATTGAGATAGTTGACCACTTCCTGCTGCTGATAGTAGCTGCGGCGGAGAAGGTCGTACCAGTACTGGCCTTCGTAGGCAAGCTCGATGCGGCGCTCATAGTGGATGTCGTTGTAGGTGATGGCCTTCTTGGTAGCCATGCCTGCGCGTGAACGCACGAGGTTGAAGTAGCGGAGGGCAGTCTCGTCGGAAGTCGATGAGTTGTTGGCGAGGATGGCTTCGGCAAGGTTGAGATAAACCTCGGCGAGACGCATCATATAGGTGTTCACGCCTGATGACTGCTGATAGCTCTGACCGTTGTCGTCGATTTTGCCGATGACGTGTTTCACCACGTTACATTTGTTCTCATAGCCTGACTCGGTTACATTGTAGGTGTAGCCGCCGTTCTTGCTGTTGAGCTGCGGGTAGAATTCTCCGACGGTTGCGATTGTTGCATGGCGGCGGATGCGGTCTGTCGGGTCGTAGGTGCGGACGATGTCGTATGATGCATAGGTGGCGTTACCCCAGTTCGTTTCGCCGACCATTGTCGACCAACTGAAGAATGCCGAGATGGAGTTGGTGCCTCCCCAGCCTACAGCATCGGTCGAGCCCGCGAGCCATTGGAGCTGGAAGACTGATTCGGAGTTGTTGTTCCATGTCTGCACGGCAAAGAGGTCACCGTAGTTGGGCAGGAGGGAGTAGGGACCTTCTATGCAGCGCAGGGCGGCCTTGCGGGCGAGTTCGAGATAGTAGGGGTTGCGGCTGCCACGGTTGAAGTCAGTGGCGATGTTAGAGCCGTCATACTGTCCGTCGGTGGTCAGACCGGCCATCGAGAGATAGACGCGTGAGAGGATGCCGGCGGCGCTGTAGCATGTGACGCGTCCCGGGTTGGCCTGGGTCTTCGAGAGATTGGCTGCGGCATATTCGAGGTCGCGGATGGCGAATTCCATCACGTCGGTCATGCGGTGTGCGTAGGCCACGGGCGAATTTATCTGGGCCTTGGTGTCGGTATAGATGATTGCCTTACCCCAGACTGAGCCGATGTACCAGTAGGCGAGGCCACGCATGAAGCGGGCTTCGGCTATGCCCTGGATTTTGGCCTCCTCGGTGACTGCGGGGCCGCATTTGCTCCGGAGGTTGTTGATGACGTTGTTGGATTGCGCCACGACCGAGTAGAAGGCTCCCCATGCGTCCTCAAGACCGGGCGATAGGGAATTCTCGGTGAAGTTGGTGTAGGGGTAGATGTAGTCCGACCAGCGGGCGGTGAGGTTGTTGCTGCGGCCGTCGCCGACACTGTAGTAGAACTTTCCGTTGAACGAGTTCCACACATAGTTGTAGAGCGGCGCGGTAGCCTGCGAGACTGCCTCGTTTGTGTCAAAGAATGTCTCTTCACTCGCCTGGTAGGTGTTGGTCTGGTCAAGGAAGTCGGAGCAGGAGCTCATCGAGAACATACCGGCCAGCGCGACGAAGACGTATATTTGTGATTTCATCTTTATTGACGGATTTGAAGGTTAGAAGGATACGTTGAGACCGAAGGTGTAGATGCGCGGAGTGGGATAACGTCCGTAGTCAAGTCCGGTCATGAGAGCGTCGCCATACATTGCGCCCACCTCCGGGTCAAGACCTTTGTATTTGGTCCATGTGTGGAGGTTCTGGATGTTCATGTAGACGCGGACATTTTCAAGATATATCTTGCGCACCCAGTCTTTCGGGAAGGTGTAGCCGAGCGAGATGTTCTGAAGGCGGATATAGGATGCGTCCTCGATGAGACGGTCGCTGATGCGGGAGTAGTTGGAGTTGGCGTCGGAGCGCTGAACTGCGGGCATGAGGGTCGAACCTGCGTTGACGATGTGGAGGTTGCGGTAGTCGTTGTCCGGACCGTTGGGGTCAATCTTGCCGATGACGGCATAGTTGAGGGCCGAGCGGAGGATATTGCTGTTCTGGCGCGGATCCTCGATGCGGTAGCGGGTGAGGTTGAGGGCCTTGTTGCCGTAGCTGCCGGAGAAGAAGATTGTGAGGTCGATGCCCTTCCATGAGAAGGTGTTGCCCAGACCGAAGGTGAATTTGGATTCGGGATTTCCGAGATAGGTGCAGTCCTCGGCGTTGATTTTGCCGTCGCCGTTCACGTCCTCGAAGATGTAGTCACCGAGCCATGTCGAGCTTTCGGCAATGGTGTTGCCCTCGGGTATGGCCACCTGCTTAATCTGGCCGTCGGCATCATGATAATAGAAGTCGGTGGGCTTATCGAAGCGTCCGATGACTTTGTAGCCCCAGAACTGGCCGATGGGCTGACCGACGGCTGTCTTTGTCACGATGAAGTTGGTGGAGCTTGGCTGGAACGACTTTTCGAGTGTGGCGGTCTCGGTGTCGAGCGAGAGGACCTTGTTGCGGTTAAGGCTGAACACGAGGTTGGTCGTCCACTGGAAGTTGCGGTTGGTGATGTTGGTGGTGTTGACAGTGAGTTCAAAACCCTTGTTCTCGAGCGAACCGATGTTCTGCCAGGGGTTTGATGCTGCGCCCTGACCGGATGAGCCGATATAGGCGGGGAGCTGCACCTGGAGGAGGAGGTTTTTGGTCTTCTTGTAGTAGAGGTCGGCTACGACTTCAATGCGGTTGTCGAGGAAGCCGAGGTCGAGACCGAGGTTGTAGGAGTGGGTGGTTTCCCAAGTGAGGTCGGTGTTGGGGGTGTTGCCGGTGAGAACGCCGGTGCCCCACGGAGTGGTCTTGAAGCTGAGGAGTGCGATTGTGGCCCACTGGTCAACGTTCTGGTTACCGGTTGCACCCCAGCCTGCACGGAGCTTTGCATTGTTCATCCATGTGATGTCGCGGAGGAATGATTCCTGCGATGCGCGCCATGCGAGTGCCACTGACGGGAACCAGCCCCAGCGCTTGTCCTTGTTGAACTTCGAGGAACCGTCGCGACGGATGGTGGCGGTGAGGAGGTAGCGGTCGTCATACGAATAGAAGACGCGGCCGAAATATGAGAGGAGTGAGTTGGCAAACTTGTGGCCTGTGGTGGTCGAGGTGGTGATGTCGCCTGCCGAGAGGTCGGGGGTGGTGTTGGAGAGGAAGCCGGAGGCAGTGCCGACCTGAGTTTCCCAGTTGTAGTGGCTCATTTCCTGACCGACCATCGCATTGACGGAGTGAACCTTGTTGAATGTGCGGTTGTAGGTGAGGATGTTGCGCCACGACCAGTATTTGGTGTTGGTCTTTGTCCACTTCGATGTGCGGGTGTCCTGGGTCTTGATGCCGAACTGATAGTCAGGCATGTAGTAGTAATAGTTGTTGTAGTTCCAGTCGCCTGACAGTTCGGTCTTGAGGGTAAGACCCTTGATGAGGGTTGCTTCGAGATAGGTGTTGAAGCGGAAGTTGGTCTTGCGGTTGTTGTTGGTGGTGAGTTCGGCGAGACCTACGGGGTTGTCGGGCATCCACACGTCTTCCGGTCCGTCAAACGAGCCGTCGGGCGAGGTCACGGCAACCGTCGGTTGCTGCATGAGCGCGCTCATGATGGTGTTTTTGTCCGTACCGACCTCCTGCTTGGTCTCCGAGATGGAGGCGTTCATGCCGCCGCGGAGCCACGATTTAATCTGTGAGTCGATGTTGGAGCGGAGCGAGAGGCGGCGGAAGCCGGAGCCGAGGGCGATACCGTCCTGTTTGAGATAACCGCCGGAGAAGGCGTAGGTGGTCTTTTCATTACCACCGGAGACGGAAAGGTTGTGGCTTGTCATGAAAGCCTTCTTGAAGAGCTCGTCCTGCCAGTCGGTGCCGTCGCCGAGGGCGTCGGGATTGACGAAGGCGCTCGACGGGTCGAGAAGGTTGAGTTCGTTGGCGCGATAGTTGTGGTGACGGGCATACTCGCGGAGGTTGAGCATGTCATATTTCTTGGGCATTTCCTGCCAGCCAACATAGCCGTCGTAGGTGACGGTTGCATTGCCTGCCGAGCCGCGTTTGGTGGTAATCATGATGACACCGTTGGATGCGCGCGAACCGTAGATGGCTGTCGCCGAGGCATCCTTGAGGATGTCCATGCTGACGATGTCGGAGGGGTTGATGGCGCTCAGCGGGTTGGCCGACTCATCGTCGGTGGCCGAGTCGATGACAACACCGTCAATCACGAAAATCGGCTGGTTGGTGGCGTTGAGCGAGTTGATGCCTCGGATGCGGATTGAGGTCGATGCACCGGGGGTTCCCGAGTTGGCCTGAATCTGCACACCTGCCGCACGGCCCTGGAGCACCTGGTCGATGCTTGTCGGGACAGATTTCTTGATGGCCGCATCGCCTACCGATACGACCGAGCCGGTCATGTCGGAGCGTTTCATCTGTCCGTAGCCGACAACGACAACTTCGTCGAGGACTTCGGAGTTTTCTTTAAGGGTGATGGTGATGCTTGTGCGTCCCTCGACGGCCACGCTCTGCGTGGTGTAACCGACGTAGCTCACCACGAGGGTGGCGTTCTTGGGTACGCTCAGCTTGAATTGGCCGTCAATGTCGGTGGCTATACCGTTTGACGAGCCTTTTTGTTGCACTGTCGCGCCGATGAGCGGATCGCCCGCTTCATCCTGCACTGTTCCCGTCACTGTGATGTTCTGGGAATAGGCCCATAGTGGAGTCATACAGACTATCATCAGCACTATGGACCTCAGGAGGGTTAATGTGCACTTCATTTTAATGAAAATGGTTTTAAAGATTATTAAGGTAAGAAGTATATATCCTGATATGGTAGAAGGTAGAAGGGGGCAGCTTGTAGGTTTGCTTAGTGAGTTTGTGTCAGGAGAGGGTAATTTGTCACATTGCGTTATGGTAATAATTCATCGTGTCTGTCTATTGCAAAGTTAGGGAAATTTTTTAATTGGCAAAGATTTTTTAACACTAAAAACCTCATAAATGGGAAAAATATGGTTTTTAGGGGTTAAATACGCAAAGTTTTTGCTAAAATATGCAAAATTTTTAACGCTCCAATTTTGCGTTTTTTTGTTTGTTAAAGTCATTGCTAAATGCTTTGGAAGTGCCGGAAACAGCCATCCCAGTGCTTCTGTAGCCCTTATAGACTCGCTTGTGCCCGTAACGAGGAAGGATAGCTTATTGTAATCCAAACAGCATCCTTATTGTATCTTGTACTATATAAAATCCAATGGAAGAGAGGGGAGGAGATGTCTATCATGTATCTTTTGATTGCTATTCAGGACCGTAAATCTGTGTCCTACCGGACACAATTGGGAGAGGGGAGTAGCTTTCCCCCGACACCATCGCTTCGCTTGGTGTCGAGGGTTACGAAGAAATCGATGTCCTGCGGACATCCCCGGCCTGTCCCATCCCACTCACTATCTCACTCCATCCATCCCTGCTCTCTATCTCTCCACGTCCATACTTCATTTTATATTTCATCCCATCTCCTACTATCCTATCCCCCTCTCGCACCATTCATACATCATTCTAAGATAGGCATGTCTGCCTATCGTGGTAGAGGTATGATTGAGTGTCCGATAGGACACTGATTTTTTCGTAACCCCGTACATCGGAGCGCAGCGTAGATGTGAGGGGCAATGTCCTGCTTATAAAGGAAAGATGTCCGATAGGACATCGATTTACCATGCAGAATTGCTATTCAGAGCCGTAAATCTGTGTCCTACCGGACACAATTGGGAGACGGGGATTAGCCTTCCCCCCGACACCATCGCTTCGCTTGGTGTCGAGGGTTACGAAGAAATCGATGTCCTGCGGACATCCCCAGCCTGTCCCATCCCTCTCACTAACTCACTCCATCCCTCACTATCTCTCCTCGTCCCTGCTCACTATCTCACTCCATCCCTCTCTCTATCCCGTCCCGTCCTCCTCTCTATCTTGCTCCTGCCATACTCTCTATATCACCCATCTATCCTTCATTTTATCTTTTATCTATCTTTTATCTATCTCATTCATTCCCCATTCCTCTCCATGCCATATCCACGGCTCGTTGCTTTTGCGGTTCTTTTTGCTTTCCTTTGCGGTTATGTCCTTTTTCCTATTCCACTTTCGTGATGGTGTCTCTGTCGAGGTTGATGAGGCCTTCGTCTGCGAGGTGGCGGATCTCGTTGACTATGGAGGTGCGGTTGGCCGTGATGTTTGCGAGGATGTCGCTGATGGTGGTGCCTTGCGGGTGGGATGCGAGATAGAGGATGGTCTTCCGCAGCTCATCCGACTGCTGTTTCTGTCCGGAGGCCTTTTTACGTGCCCGGCACACATCGCACTTCCCGCATTCCTTTGCATCTTTCTCGCCGAAATAGCGCAGCATCCCCTGCACCCTACATTCGGAGGCGGAGAAGACAAAATCCT
The DNA here is from genome assembly GCA_947381945.1 of uncultured Muribaculaceae bacterium. Taxonomy (GTDB): domain Bacteria; phylum Bacteroidota; class Bacteroidia; order Bacteroidales; family Muribaculaceae; genus Duncaniella. The sequence goes on along the minus strand of CANCXM010000025.1, from coordinate 3,896 downwards.
TCATGGCTTCGAGCCGTCGGCTCATCCGTTCGCGCTGCTGCTCGTAGACCTCGAGCGGCATGACGACGTGTTTGGGCAGTTCGCGCGAGGTTGTATAATATATATAAGGTGTAGTGCGGCGGGGGACGTAGTGGATGGCGTGGAGGCGGCTGAGGTAGAGCAAGGCCTGATAGACCTGCTCGGTCGAGAGCATCGTGGAGCGGGCTATTTTCAGCTCGCTTATCTTCACATAGTCGGCGAAGAGGCCGGTGTAGGTGCGGAGGATGCATTGAAACACATCTTCTGCTTCCGGCGTGAGCTCGAGATTGTAAAGCTCCTCCTTTTTCATTATAATCATCATGCGGGAGGATGATGTGGTCTCCTCGATATACTCCATGTAGCCCGCACGGCTCAGCAGTTGCAATGCGCTCCGTGTCTGGACCGGCGGCAGGGAGTAGGTACGGCAGAACTCATCAGGGTTGAACTCAAAGAGCTGACCGTAACCGTCGCCGACGGCAACATTGAGGAAATTACCGGCAAGCTCATAGACATGGCTGATGAAATCCTTCTCCGGGAAACTCTCGTTCAGACGGCGCGAGAGGGTGGCTTTGTCGCGCTGCGAGGCAATGACTACTGCAAATGATTCACGGCCGTCACGTCCGGCGCGTCCTGCCTCCTGATAGTATTCTTCGAGTGACGACGGGAGGTCATGGTGGATGACTGTCCTCACGTCGGGTTTGTCGATACCCATGCCGAAGGCGTTGGTGGCCACGATGACGCGCACTTCGTCGTTTTTCCATGCGTTCTGCCTCAATTCCTTCTCTTCGGGGTCGAGTCCGGCGTGGTAGTAGTCGGCGCTTATCCCTTCGCGGAGCAGCAGTTGGGCAATCTCGCGGCAGCGGCGGCGCGAACGGACATAGACAATCGCACACCCCGACGTGGCGCGCAGGACGCGCAGCAGCGTGTCCTCCTTGAAGTCGGCATAGCGCACGATGTATGAGAGGTTGTCGCGGGTGAAGGAGCGGGCAAAGACCTTCGGCTCCCTGAAGCGCAGACAGCGCATGATGTCGGCTGTCACCTCGGGGGTGGCCGAGGCTGTCAGTGCGAGTATCGGGACGTTCTCCCCGACAATCTCGCGCAGACGTGCCACTTTCAGGTAGGAGGGGCGGAAATCGTAGCCCCACTGTGAGATGCAGTGGGCTTCGTCGACGACGATGAGGCTCACGTCCATCGCACGCAGTTCGGCTATGAAGTTCTCGTTTTGCAGACGCTCCGGCGAGACGTAGGCAAGCTTGACCTTTCCGAGGCGGCAACGCGTAAGCCCCAGTTCGGCTTCGCGGCGTGTCAGACCCGAATGGAAGTGGACGGCACGGATGTCGCGTTCGCGCAGATTGTCCACCTGATCCTTCATCAGCGAGATAAGCGGAGTGACAACAATGGTAAGTCCCGGCAGCAGGAGCGCCGGGACCTGAAAGGTGATGGACTTTCCGCCACCCGTCGGGAGAAGCCCGAGGGTATCGTGGCCCGCAAGCACGGAGTCGATTATCTCGCGTTGCAGCGGACGGAAGGCGTCATAGCCCCAGTATTGTCTGAGTATGTCGAGTGGCATCGTCGGAGGGAGCTGTTTTTGGACACACACTCTCAGTCAAGATGGATGGCTTTGACAAAGAGTTGGATGGCGGAGCCTCCTTTGTGTTTGTTCTCCTCAATCGTGTAGCAGATGCTGAACGGTTTGCCCGAATGGATGTGCTCGAAGTTCTCGGCACTGTTGAACACGATGCCGTTCATGACCTTGCCGCATGTCTGGTCAACGAGGTCGAGCTTGATGTGCTCGTTATGTCGGCCGACGAGTTTCGACGTTCCGAAATCGGTCACTCCGCGTGTGCAGAACACAGGCTTGTTGTTGCCCGGTCCGAAGGGGTTGAAGTGGCGCAGAAGCGCGAGGAATTCGGGGGTGATTTCAGAGAATGTCAGATACGCGTCGATGTCGAGCTGCGGGGTGAGCTGGTCGGGGCGGATGTTGTCGCTGACAAACTTCTCGAAGCGCCGTGTGAATTCGGGGATATTCTCCTCTTTCAGCGAGAGGCCGACAGCGTAGGTGTGGCCTCCGAAGTTTTCGAGAAGGTCGCGGGCCGACTCGACAGCGCGGTAGACATCGAAGCCCTGCACCGAGCGCGATGAACCCGTGGCAAGACCGTTGGAGAAGGTAAGGACAACCGAGGGCTTGTAGTAAAGCTCCGTCAGGCGCGAGGCCACGATTCCGATGATTCCCTTGTGCCAGTTCTTGTTGTAGATGACGATGGATTTCTTGTCGGAAAGCGTGTCGCGGTGTTCTTCGAGGATGGTGTTGGCCTCCTCGGTAATCTGCTTGTCGAGTTCCTTGCGATCCTGATTGTAACGGTCGATTTCCTTTGCGCGGGTGTAGGCATCCGTGAGGTCGCGCGACACGAGTAGGTCCACAGCTTCCTTGCCACTCTGCATACGGCCGGACGCATTGATGCGCGGTCCGATTTTAAAGATTACGTCGCTGATTGTGATTTCCCGGCCCGAGAGTCCGCAGATGCGGATGATTGCCCGCAGTCCCATGTTGGGGTTGGAGTTGAGCCGCTTCAGGCCGTGGAAAGCCATGATGCGGTTCTCGCCGACCATCGGGACGATGTCGGCTGCAATCGAGACTGCCACGAGGTCGAGCATACCCTCCAGGTCAGCGCTCCCGAGACCGTTGGACATGGCGAAGGCCTGCATGAACTTATAGCCCACTCCGCAGCCTGAAAGATGCGGGCAGGGATAGGGACTCCCTTCGAGTTTGGGATTGAGTATGGCCACGGCCGGCGGGAGAGTCTCGTCGGGGACGTGATGGTCACAGATTATAAAGTCGATGCCCAGGGTGCGGGCATATTCTATCTCCTCAGTCGCCTTGATGCCGCAATCAAGGATTATGAAGAGCTTGACCCCTTGACTGGCTGCCATGTCGATGGTGGCCTTCGAGATACCGTATCCGTCCTCGTTGCGCGTCGGGATAAGGTAGTCGATATGGGAGTAGAAATTGCGCAGGTACTTGTAGACGAGGGCCACCGCAGTGGTTCCGTCCACGTCATAGTCACCGTAGACAATAATCTGCTCCTTCGACCCCATGGCACGGTTAAGCCTGTGGACGGCTTTGTCCATGTCGGGCATTAGGAACGGGTCGTGCATGTCCTTCAGCGAAGGGTGGAAAAATTTTTCCGCCTCTTCGACCGAGGAAATGCCCCGTTGCACAAGCAGCTCGCTAATGGGCGGCACTCCGGCATAGCGCTTGGCCAGACCGGACTCCACTTCTTGTTCGTCGGATGTAAGGGGACAGTAATTCCATTTACTTGTCATTTATGTTGTTTCTTTTTTATTTCAAAAGAGGCGGGGGCGGGTCGGCGCTCGGACCGGACCCTGTATAGGGGGAGGTGATTGATTGGAGGGGAGAGGTGATGTTTACATGGCGGGCACGGCTCGTGTTGTCCACACACCGTGTGGGGCCTGATTCATGGCGTTGGGGCTGCACTTGCTACCAACTGAATACTATTGCCCGACTATTTGCAAAAGTACGCAGAAAATTTGGATAAATTGCCATAAGAAATGTTATTTATCCTTTAATCATAACTTAAAAAGCATGTCCCTACTCGAGGAATGGCAAAATACATCCTGAAGTACGGTCGGGCAGGGCACAGAAAGCCATAAGGTCAGAAGGGACATAAGTTTTTTTAGTTGTGAGTTATGAGCTTTGAGTTTTGGGTTGACAGACGCAAGCAGAGAGTTATAAAATTCAAAAACTGTCCACTTCCTGCTGTTAACTCAAAACTAACAACTCAAAACTAAAAAAACTTATGTCCCTTCTGACCTTCTATGTTGCCATACAAGCGAATTTGTATTTTTAACTAAATATT
>CANCXM010000024.1 GCA_947381945.1 uncultured Muribaculaceae bacterium | reverse complement strand
TTATATTAACTTAAGTTTCAACTACTTCTGTAATTTTTACCGAATCATTGTATCAAGCAAGGATAAGAAAAAATATAGAAGACAATTCTACTGCAATGTCCATTCTTATGCGAGTCAGATCTATAGCAATGGATCTCGATAACATATTTTGGCAAGCCCGCGCTGCAGATGTAATTTCTCAAATTCTATCTGCTTCGTATTATCACGAAGAAGCAGTTAATTTCACGGAAGAAGCAGCCGACTTATACAAAAGTTGCGGTCGGGAGAATTTCTATCTTTACGCTATGGGCAATTTGGCCTTGCTTTATAGTCGTTTAAGACAATCCGACAAATGCCTGTCTATTATTGATTCATTAAAAAATCATACTGAAAAATATCTTCCTCTTAAGTTAGAATTCATGGGATTGGCTCATCTTATGTATGAAATGAGAGGCGAATATGATAAGGCAGAGCAATACGGAGATAGTATGCTGCAATACGTCGATGAAATCGAATACCTTGCCACAGATTTAGCCGATATTGCATACGTCAAAATCGAACTCGGGAAATTAGAGGAAGCAAAATCTTTACTGAATATATCTGCAAAAAATCTCAATAGCTCCACGGATTCCATTTTTTTCTTTGACTCTATGATTCAACTCTACACGAAAGAAGGAAACCTTACCAAAGTGATAGAATGTCTGAAACAATTATCAGATATTAATAATGCAAGGTTTAAAAAAGCTGTGAGACAATCAGCTATGGTGGGCCAACGCAATTTCTTTCTGGAAGAATCCATACGTACAAAAAAAACAGCACAGCGAAACCGTCAGCTATTCATATTCAGTTCTATCATAACATTTCTGCTCTTGATAATAGGCTCTTTAATATATAGAAACCGGCTAAATAAAAAGAATGCAGACATTAGTAAAAGAATGACTGAAATAATCCTTCTGTCTAAGAAACTTGAACAAACCGATACCGAAAATTATTCTTTAAATCAAAAACTCGCTAAACATGGAAAGGATATTGAGAATCTCTCAACACTCCTCTCTGAAAGAAATAATGAAATACAAATTCTATCAGCGAATCTCACCCGAAACATTGGTCAGACCGAGCAACTCAGCTTAATGGTACAAACCCTTCTGCAGGGTCGGTTTGCTCATCTCAACACAATCATCACTGAGTATGCAGTCCAAGACGAGAATGAGACAAATTACCTCGCTTTCTACAAAAACATCAAGCATGAAATCGACAAATTCAAACGTCCCGAAAACATTCAGGAGATCGAACGCATGGTCGATGATTGCCTTGACGGAATCATCTCAAAAATCCGCACACAGATTCCAACAATGCGTGAAAAAGACATAACCCTAATTTCCCTCACACTCGCCGGCCTCAACGCCCGCGCAATCGGACTTTTCCTCGGCATTCATCCCAACTACACCTACCGACGAAAAAAACAGTTAATCAAAATAATCGCCGATTCTTCCGCCCCAAATGCCCCCGAAATAGTCGAAACTCTATCAAGATACTAAATGCCGGTATCTCACACCTCATACACTTACCATCATAATATTCTACACAAATACCACAAGTAACAAATTGACATATCCATGCGTACTTTATTCAAACTCGCAACAGTCATCTCCCTCTTAACATCCATATTTCCCATACTCTCCTCCTGCGGAAGAGGTGGCGACCGCCTCGACACTTACCTTGACCGTGCCGAACGAATCATGGACGAGGCTCCCGACTCGGCTCATGCAATCCTCGCCGACAGCATAACCCCTCAGCTTCTTGCCTCCGCATCCGAAAGGCAAGCGGCCCTCCACGCCCTGCTCCTGACACAAAGCGAGTTCAAAATCTACAAACCGTCCGACAACGACTCCCTAATATCGACAGCCGTCGAATTCTTCGAAAATGCCGACGACCGGCCTCACCTGATGAAATCACTATACTATAAAGCAAGAATATACAACAATAATGAAAACTACTCTGATGCAATGAATTCAGCCATGCGAGCACGCGCTATGGCAAAAATGATTGAAGATAACTTTTGGCAAGCAAGATGCGATGATGTAATCGCTAAATTATTCTCATCTTTCTACCATAGTAAAGAAAGCATTAATTACGGAAAAGAAGCTGCTGAATTATATAAAAAATCAGGAAATATCTTATTTTATATCTATACATTATCTGATCAGGCAATCAGATATAACCATTTAAAGCAATACGAAAACTGTCAAGCGGTAATCGACACTATATTAAATTTATTTCAAAATCCGCAAGTTATAGGTGATGAGTTTCGACAATCCATTTTAGCTGATATATCAAGTACTGCACAATTAATGTATAGTACATTAGGAGAATACGAAAAAGCCGAGCAAATGGGCGATTCTGTTTTAAAATATGAGGACCATCTACTAAATACAGCAATAGAACATGCAATTATCGCTGATGTAAAAATTAGATTAGGCCGAATTGATGAAGCAAACGAAATATTAAAAAATACATTCCCTAAATTGAGGACAACCCGTGATTCCATTTTTTATTATAATGCACTCTCCCACTATTATGAAAAAAAAGGAGATACCGAAGCTACACTTAAAGCGACTAAAAAATCACTTGAATTATATAGTCAGATATTCGATATTGTTACAACCCAATCTGTAATGTACGCTCAACGTGACTATTACTCCGAAGAGATGATTCGTATAGCTCAGATTGCGACCCGGAATCGTCTACTATTGATTTTAGCTCTCTTCTCTACTATATTTCTGATCATAACTTCCATACTAATATACCGTAATCGGTTAAGTAAGAAAAATATGGATATAAGCAAAAAAATGACGGAAATCATACTCCTTTCCAAAACTCTTCAACAGACAAATTCTGAAAACGAAACACTCAACAAAAAACTTTCCGAGTTCAATCAACTGTCATCTATAATTTCAACACAAAACTCAAAAATCGAGGAACTTTCTGAAAATCTCATTTCCAACAGCAACCGAAATGAAAAACTCAGCTCGATGGTGCAAATACTCCTGCAAGGACGCTTCGCCCAACTCAACACCATAATAACAGAGTATGCCGCTCAGGAAGAGAACGAAACAAATTATCTCGCTTTCTACAAAAACATCAAGCATGAAATCGACAAATTCAAACGTCCGGAGAATATTCAAGAAATCGAACGCATGGTCGATGATTGCCTTGACGGAATCATATCAAAAATCCGCACGCAGATTCCATCCATGAGAGAGAAAGATGTCACTCTTCTTGCCCTAACTCTCGCCGGCCTCAACGCCCGCGCAATCGGACTTTTCCTCGGCATTCATCCCAACTACACATACCGACGAAAAAAACAGTTAATCAAAATAATCGCCGATTCTTCCGCCCCAAACGCCCCCGAAATAGTCGAAACCCTATCAAAATACTGATTAGCAACACTTTAAACATCGCAAAAGCATAAATACTAAAAATAAGCAAGTTAGGCTGAGGTTAAATATCCAAATTTTAACCTCAGCCTAACTATTTAATATATAATAATTTACCCAAATAGATGTTTAAAATTATCACGCCAAAAAATTCATCTCACCCCAATTCTCTGCCCTAACTTTGCATCAGAAAACAAAACAAAAATCACATAGAATTCATAAGTTCTATAATCATTAACCAAACAAATTTTAATTATGAAAAAGCTATCAGTATTAATCGTGACCTTATTCGCCTTATCAGCATGTTCCGAATCAGATGCGCCCGATATGCCAGACAGCATCCCGGCAAAAGACAACCCGACTACCGAAAACCCCATCCCCTACGAAAAAGATTATGACGAAGTTCCGGAAGATACCACATCAGATGATGAATCATCTGTCGCTCCTGACAGTCTCAGCACATCTATCCTTGACAATTACAAATGACAATGTACTGCAAATCACAGGTTGAAAATATTTGATCCCAAGCAACCAACTACACTCAACGCATACACTTTTCGAAACAATAAATCATAACTATGCGTACGGGCAATCCCCCCGGACGCGTGGCTTAAAGCTCCGGCTCGTGAGAGTCGGACTTTGATGCAGACATACATCTAACTTCCGTTGCCTCAAAGGCATAAAAAACTTCCATTCCTTAAAAGGCATAAAAACCTCCGTCCCTTCAAAGAAACAAGAACGCCTAACTCTCAAAAAACATAAAAAACTTCTGTCACTTCTGACCCTCTGTCCTTGTGTACCCTTCCCCGCACAAAATCCTCCTCTATAAAAACTTCTGTTCCTTCTGACCCTCTGTCCTTGTGTACCCTTCCCGCACAAAATCCTCCTCTATAAAAAACTTCTGTTCCTTCTGACCCCTATGTCCTTGTGTACCCTTCCCGCAATCCATATCAGACTTATTTGACTTATTAGCCCTATTCAATACACAGTTATCATTAAAAATGCCTACCTTTGCAGACCGAAACCGTTTGAGAATCCTTATCAACTTATGAAAACCTCTTCACTCACCCGCCGGGCGGGTTTCTGGAAAGCATACAAGACCGAATACAAAAACCTGTGGAGGCTCGGCCTCCCCGTACTCATCACACAAGTCGGCATCATCGTGGTCAACTTCGCCGATACAATGATGGTCGGAGCCTACGGCACTGACGAACTTGCGGCAGCCGCCTTCGTCAACTCCCTCTTCATGATAGCGACCGTCATGCAGATAGGCTTCGCCGCCGGCATGACACCGCTCGTCGGCGCACTCTACAGCCGCAAGGAGAACAACGAGGTCGGCGTCACCCTCCGCGCCGGACTGCAAATCAACATCCTCGTGTCGCTCTGCTTCACCGCTATCATGGGCGCGCTCTACTTCTTCCTTGACCGCTTCGGACAGCCCGAGGAGCTCCTCCCGCTCATCCGCAGCTACTATCTCATCGTCCTGGCCACCCTCCTGCCAATGGCCATCTTCAATTGCTGCCAGCAGACCGCCAACGGCACCACCGACACCGCCACTCCGATGTGGATGATTCTCTGTGCCAACGCCATAAACATCCTCGGAAACTACACCCTCATCTACGGCCACTTCGGCGCTCCGCAGCTCGGACTCGTCGGCGCGGGACTCAGCACCCTCACCGCCCGCTATCTCGCCATGACCGGAATCGTGGTCTTTTTCCTACTGTCGAAACGCTACAGCCCCTACATCAGCGGCCTCCGTCAAGGCTCGTCCCGTACAGGCAAAGTCCGCATGAAAGTATGGACCACCTCATATCCCGTCATGATACAGAGCGGTGTCGAATGCTTCCTCTGGAGCTTCGGAGCCATCGTCTCAGGCTGGTTCGGAAAAATCCAACTCGCATCCTACCAGGTGGTCAACACCATCGCCCAGCTCGGTTTCATGACCTACATGAGTTTCGGCGTGGCCACATCAATCCGCGTGGCCAACTGCACCGGCCTGCGTGACATCACCGGGATGCGCCGAATCACCTCCGCAGGGCTCCACCTCAACATCCTCCTCGCCACCATCGCCTCGCTCATCTTCCTCATCGGCGGCCGCCATCTCATCCATGCCTTCACACCAGACCCCGAGGTAATCACCGCCGCCCTCGCCCTGATTGTCCCCCTCATCCTCTATCAGTATGGCGATGCCATACAGCTCACCTACGCCAACGCACTGCGCGGCACCTCCCACGTCAAACCCCTCCTCTGGATATCGATTGTCAGCTACATCATCGTCGGCATACCGCTCCTCCTCTTCCTTGCCAAAGTGCTTGCCTGGCACAACATCGGGGTCTACTACAGCTTCACCGGCGCACTCATCGTCGCTTCCGCGCTGCTCATCAGGGCTTTCAGCGCAACCGTCAGGAAGAAAGAAGCCGAATTTGCCGCCCATTTCAACCGCGATATGAACTGACGGCACAAAAAAGTGGGAGGAGGGTGGAAAAAAGTGTTCATTTTTACACACTCGCTTTGTTAAAAAACGCCAAAAAATTCCTACCTTTGCACTCTCAAAAACCGGGCGCGCATCCCCACCGGAGTTTTATCCGGCTGACCAAGTCCTTACCATAACCCGCATCCGGCCGAGTCAAAAAGCTGAAAGCAAAAATCCTTCGGGGCCTTTCCGACTGCCCCTCTAAGAGCTGAAAAGATTGTTTAAAATTCATATTGTCAACATTTTTAAGTAATGGAATGGTTATTTGACCTGATTGGTCCGGGCCATACGGAGCTTGCGAGCACCCTCGTGCTCTACTCCTTTGTGATTGCCGCCGGTATCTTCCTCGGGAAGCTGAAAATCGGAGGTATCTCGCTCGGTGTCACCTTTGTGCTGTTCGTCGGAATTGTCATGGGCCACTTCGGCTACATCGTCAATCCCGAAGTGCTGAAATTCGTGCGCGAGTTCGGCCTCATCCTATTTATCTTCGCTATCGGTATCCAGGTTGGACCCGGTTTCTTCTCGTCGTTCAAGAAAGGCGGAGTGCTGCTCAACGCCCTCGCGGTGCTCATCATCGCGCTCAACGTCGCTATCACCCTCGCCATCTTCTACATTGACGGCAACACCTCCATCTCAGCCCTTGTCGGCGTGATGTCAGGTGCGGTGACCAACACCCCCGGTCTCGCCGCCGCCCAGCAGACAGCCGGAAGCACCGAGGCAATCAACATCATGGCAATGGGTTATGCCGCCGCCTATCCCCTCGGCGTCATCGGCATTATCCTCTCGATGCTCATCGTCAAAGCCATCTTCAAGATACGCACCGAGGACGAAATCCGCGCAATCGAGGAGGAAATCGAAGCCTCGCAGCAGAAACCCCTCGTGGTTTCCTTCGAGGTGACCAACAAGCTCATCGACGGCAAGACCCTCTTCGAACTCCACCAGATTCTCCACTGCGACTTCGTCGTGTCGCGACTGATGGGCGAGGACGGCAAGGTGGTCATCCCGACCTCCAAGACCGAACTCCACGTCGGCGACAAGATTTTCGTGGTCCTCGCTCCCTCCGACGAAGCCAAGTTCCAGGGCGTAATCGGCCACGAGATTGAGATGAACGAAAGCGACTGGGAAGAGGTACAGAGCAAGATCTTCTCCCGCCGCATCGTCATCACCCAGAGCAAATACAACGGTGTGCCCCTCGGCGACCTCCGCCTCCACACCGCCTACTCGCTCAACTGTACCCGCGTCAACCGTGCAGGTGTCGACCTCCTCGCATCGCCCAACCTCCGCCTGCAGATGGGCGACCGCCTCACAGTGGTCGGCGACCTCAACGACATCGAGCGTCTCGGTGTCCGCCTCGGTAACTCGATGAAGCGCCTCAACCACCCGAACCTCATCACCATCTTCGTCGGCATCCTCTTCGGTATCATCGTCGGCTCAATCAACGTCGGCTTCGGCATGAAACTCGGTCTCGCCGGCGGTCCCCTCGTGGTGGCCATCCTCCTCAGCCGCTTCGGCTACAAGTTCAAGCTCGTCACCTACACCTCGACCTCGGCATCGCTGCTCATGCGTGAGCTTGGAATCTGCCTCTTCCTCGCCTCGGTCGGCATCTCGTCGGGACGCGGATTCGCAGAGACAGTCTTCAACACCACCGGTATGTGGTGGGTAATCTGGGGCTTCATCATCACCTTCCTGCCCCTCCTCGTTGTCGGCTGCATCGCCCGCGGAGTCTACAAAATCAATTTCCTCACCATCATGGGTCTCGTCTCAGGCGGCTGCACCGACCCCCCCGCACTCGCCTACGCCAACAACTCGACCGGCTCCGACGCTCCCGCCGTGGCCTACTCTACGGTCTACCCTCTGACCATGTTCCTGCGAGTTGTGGCAGCCCAGGCACTCATACTTTGCCTGTTCTGACACTAACCTTGATTCAAGAATATTGAGGACACCATAAAAATTCCCTCGCTTTTAACATAATAGCCGAGGGAATTTTTGTAATTTTGCACCCAAACTCATCATTATCATACATAATCATGATTGATTCCCTTCCACCAATCAAAGTTTTCTCCGGGACAAAATCTCACTACATGGCAGAAGAAATCTGCCGCGACTTAGGCTGTGAACTCGGCAAGATGAACATCCAGTACTTTGCCGACGGCGAGTTTGAAGTATCGTTTGAGGAATCCATCCGTGGCTGCGAGGTCTATCTCGTCCAGTCCACTTTCCCCAACACCGACAACCTCATGGAACTTCTGCTCATGATTGATGCCGCCAAGCGCGCCTCGGCCGCCTCAATCATCGCCGTGATGCCCTACTTCGGATGGGCCCGCCAGGACCGCAAGGACAAGCCCCGTGTGTCAATCGCCGCAAAGCTTGTGGCCGACCTCCTCACAACTGCCGGAGTTGACCGAGTGATAACAATGGACCTCCACGCCGACCAGATTCAGGGATTCTTCGACATCCCCGTCGACCATCTCTATGCCTCGTCCGTGTTCATCCCCTACATCCAGACGCTCAAGCTTGAGAACCTCGTCATCGCATCGCCCGACGTCGGTGGAGCCAAACGTGCCAACAGCTACGCCAAATACCTCAACGTGCCCCTCGTGCTCTGCCACAAGCAGCGCGCCAAGGCCAACGTCGTAGCCCAGATGACTGTCATCGGCGACGTCAAGGACAAGGATGTGATTCTCATTGATGACATGGTCGACACCGCCGGCACAATCACCAAGGCAGCCGACCTCATGATGGCAAGCGGCGCACGCTCTGTCCGCGCCCTCTGCTCACATGCAATCATGTCGGACCCCGCCTCTGAACGCATCGACAACTGCGCGCTGACCGAGATGATGTTCACCAACTCCATCCCCTTCAATAAGAACTGCAAGAAGGCAACCATCCTCTCAGTCGCACGCCTCTTCGCCGACACCATCCGCCGCGTCCACACCCACGAGTCAATCTCGTCACAGTACCTGATTAAATAATACTTTATCAAGTATAAAGTATAAAGTACGAAGTACTAAGTATTAAGTAAAAAGTATTGAGTACGGCTTGATTTCTGGGCTTCTGCATCCGGCCATCACACTCAATACTTTTTACTTTTTTTCTCCAATCATCACTCATTTCCCCTCACATTCACAACAACCGACATGAATCTCAACCACATCATGGCCTCAGTCCTCACGGCTGCATCGCTCGCCGCCTGCTCACCGTCAGCCGACGACAACGCCGACATCATCGACAAGCCTGACTTCAAGTCGACAACAGGCATCTTCGACATCGACGCGCTCGAAGCCCTCGGCCGCGTTTCGGCTGTCAGCGTCTCTCCCGAGACCCGCAAGGTCCTCTTCGGAATCTCCTACGAAGACCTTGAGAAGAACCGCTCCAACAATGACCTCTATGTCATGGACCCCGACGGTTCGAACCTCGAACGCATCACCCGCACACCCAAATCGGAAGGCAACTTCACCTGGATAAATCAGGGCAAGCAGATTGCATTCACCTACGCTGACGCCGACGGCAAGAGCCAGCTTTGGGTAATGAACGCCGACGGCAGCGGCCGCAAGCAGGTCAGCAAGCTCGAAAAAGGCGTCGAAGGCTTCCTCTTCTCACCCGACGAGAAGAAAGTGATTCTCATCTCGCCCATCAAGTTCACCCGCGAGGCCAAAGACCTCTACCCCGACCTCCCCGAAGCCACCGGCCGTGTCATCGACGACATGATGTATAAGCACTGGGACCACTGGGTGACTGAAATTCCCCACCCCTTCGTCGGTGATTTCGACGGCAACGAGGTGACCAACGTCGAGGACATCATGTCCGACGAACCCATGTATGAAGCCCCCATGCTCCCCTTCGGAGGCATCGAATCGTTCGCATGGGCACCCGACGGCCAGTCGCTCATCTACGTCTCACGCAAGAAGACAGGCCGCGACTACGCCGTCTCGACCAACTCCGACCTCTATCTCTACTCGCTTGCCGACAAGAGCACCCGCAACCTCACCGAAGGCATGATGGGCTATGACACCAACCCTTCCTACTCGCCCGACGGCAAGTATGTCGCATGGCTCTCCATGGAGCGCGACGGTTATGAGGCCGACAAGAACCGCATCTTCCTCATGGATGTCACCTCAGGCGAAAAGACCGACCTGACCGCCGATTGGGACTACACCGCCGATGCAATCGCATGGAACCCCAACGGCAAGTCGCTCTACTTCCTCGCTCCCAAGGGTGGCGACATCCCCGTCTTCTCACTCGACATCGCAAGCAAGGAAATCAAGGTCGTGGCCGACGGAGAGTGTGACTACGCAGCTCTCGCTCCGCTCGACGAGGAATCAATCGTGACACTCCGCCACTCTATGCTCGCCCCCAACGAGGTCTGCATCGCAAAGGCAGGCGAGGTGAAGCAGATTTCCAACGTCAACACCGAGCTTCTCTCATCGCTCAAGATGCCCCGCGTGGAGCGCAACATGGTTCCGACCACCGACGGCAAGGAAATGCTCGTGTGGGCCGTCTATCCCCAGGATTTCGACTCGACCAAGACATATCCCTCGCTCCTCTATTGCCAGGGCGGTCCCCAGCAGGCCGTCAGCCAGTTCTGGAGCTACCGCTGGAACCTCGCCCTCATGGCCTCCAACGGATATATCGTCATCGCACCCAACCGTCGCGGTCTCCCCGGCTTCGGCACAGAATGGAACGCCCAGATTTCAGGCGACTACCCCGGTCAGAACATGCGTGACTACCTCGCGGCTGTCGACTACATGAAGAAAAATTCCTTCATTGATCCCGCCCGCATCGGTTGCACAGGCGCAAGCTACGGCGGTTTCTCGACCTACTGGCTTGCCGGTAACCACGAGAAGCGTTTCGCCGCCTTCCTCGCCCACGCAGGTATCTTCAACATGGAAGCCCAGTATCTTGAGACTGAGGAAATGTGGTTTGCCAACTGGGATATGGGTGGCGGTGCCGACAAGGCTCCCGCCGATGTGACCACCGCTCCCGACTATGGCGCATTCTGGCGCAAGGACAATCCGACAGCCCAGCGCACATTCGCAATGTCGCCCCACCGCTTCGTCGACAAATGGGACACCCCCATCATGATTACCCACGGTGAATTTGACTACCGCATCCTCTCATCTCAGGGCGAAATGGCCTTCAACGCCGCCAAGCTCCGCGGCATACCCGCCGAGATGCTCATCTTCCCCGATGAAAACCACTGGATTCTCAAACCCCAGAACGCAGTGATGTGGCAGCGCCTCTTCTTCCGCTGGTTCGACAAATGGCTCAAACCCGCAGCCGCAGCCGACTCCGCAACCCCCGCCGAAACAGCAGAGTAAACACCAACCATACAAAAACAGCCCGCCGTCCTCTACCGGACAGCGGGCTATTTTGTTTCAAAATATCTGAATTTAAATCAAAATCATTATCTTTGCAATTCGAACTTCTCACTTTTAAAACTCACTCCGATGCCACAAATCAGTTTTTTCTATGGGATCATAATCCTTATGAACTTCTCCGACCATGCGCCGGCTCACTTTCATGCTTGGTACAATGATTACAAAGTTATTGTGAGCATAAAGGATGGAATTGTAAAAGGAGAAATGCCAGGAAGAGCCTTAAAAATGATTCTTGAATGGCTGGACCTCCATCGTAGTGAACTCATGGATAATTGGGAGAAAGCCCAACAAGGTACTCCATTAGACAAAATACCGCCCCTTAAATAAAATATGTTTACAGAAGTAGTTAAGGCCGAATATATTGACGGTTATCGTATAAAACTGTGGTTCAACAACAATATCATGAAAGTTGTCGATTTAAAATCATCCCTTAACGGAATGATTTTCGAACCATTGAAAGACATAGATTTCTTTAAGAAATTTACAATTAAATATAATACAATAGAATGGGATAACGGTGCGGATTTCGCTCCGGAATATCTCATATCCCTCCCCGATTCATCCGGAAACGGCAAAATATAGGAATTGCTTGAATGTCCAGGAGGCAAGCAGGGAGCTGCGAAGCAGCGGTATGATGGAAGCCCCATCACGAGCGTCGATGCGAAAATGTAGGCCGCAGGCCGGAATTTTCATATCCGGCACAAGGCATGGGTAAAGATAGATATTTCCACCACGGGCATCGAAGATGTCCGATAATAAATGTTTTTGAGGAAATGTAACCTTTGGAGAATCCCCTTTGGGAACCTGACTTTTGGTAAATCTGCTCCCGGCAATCTGATTTTTATTGAATCAATGATATGAACGGCCGTCGGATTTGCGGCTCTGGCGGAGTTCGGAGATGGTGCGTTCCTTCATTTCGGGGAGATGCCAGCCGTAGCGCAGCGCGCCCCAACGTAGGAAAAGGATGGTCACCACACAGAGTGCCTGCTGCACCCATACGGAGCCTCCGAGAAGCGATGTGAGCCAATAGACGACTCCACCGCCGATGCAAGCGGTCGCATAGATGTCCTTGCGGAAAAACAGAGGTTCCTCATTGATGAGCACATCGCGGAGAATACCGCCGAAAGACCCCGTAATCATACCCATTATTATCGCCACCCACATGGGATAGCCCTCAGCGAGGGTCTTCTGAATACCCGTGATGACGAAAAGAGTCAGACCGACGGCATCAAACATGAAAAGCGACCTTGAATCCGAAGTCAGAATCCTCGTGAACACAGCCACTATCAGGAACGACACACCCGTCACGGCAAGATAGAGCCATGTCTGCATCCAGAACACCGGAATATCAAGCAGGATGTCGCGCAGCGTTCCCCCGCCGATAGCCGTGATAACTCCGATTGTATAAGCGCCAAACCAGTCGAAATGCTTCTTGGCTGCAAGACGGACACCGCTGACTCCGAAAGCCAGCGTCCCGAGGATTTCAATGATAAAAATAAAAGTCGATTCAACCATTCTTCTGATAGTAGCGGCACACGGAGGTCAGCCCGCAGTTCAGACAGTCGGGCCGACGCGCCTTGCACACATATCTGCCATGCAAAATTAGCCAGTGGTGGGATTTCGGGACAAGCTCCTCGGGAATATACTTCACGAGTGTCTTCTCCGTCGCGAGAGGAGTCTTGCTGTTGGTGGTCAGGCCGATGCGCTCGCTGACACGAAACACATGGGTATCCACCGCCATTGTCGCACGGTTGTAGACGACCGACAGAATCACATTGGCCGTCTTGCGCCCCACACCCGGCAGGCTCATCAGAGCGTCGAGATCCGAGGGTACCTCGCCGCCGAACTCCTCAACCAAGCGCCTGGCCATCCCGCTGAGCGACTTGCTCTTGTTGTTGGGATAGGAGCAGCTCTTGATATATTCGAAAATCTCCTCGACCGAAGCCTTGGCCATCGCCTCGGGGGTCGGGAAAGCCTCGAAGAGCGGAGGCGTGATGATATTCACCCGCTTGTCAGTGCATTGGGCCGAGAGAATCACGGCCACAAGCAACTGATAGGGGTTTTCGTAGTGGAGTTCCGTCTCAGCCACCGGCATAGCGGCCGAGAACCATTCAATCACGCGTGCGTAGCGTTCCTTAACGGTCACGGTTATAGCTTGTTCTATTTGTTTATGGAGAGAATTATGACAGGGGGGACTGCCTGAATGAAATCAATGGGCGGCCTCAAACTGCTCAAGGAAGCGGACATCGTTCTCGGAGAACATGCGGAGGTCCTTCACCTGGTACTTGAGGTTGGTGATACGCTCCACACCCATACCGAGGGCGAAACCGGTGTATTCCTTCGAGTCTATGCCGCAGGCTTCGAGGACGTTGGGGTCTACCATGCCGCAACCGAGGATTTCCACCCAACCGGTGTGCTTGCAGAAAGAGCAGCCCTTGCCACCGCAGAGGTTGCAGGAGATGTCCATCTCAGCCGACGGTTCAGTAAAGGGGAAGTAGCTCGGACGCAGACGAATCTTGGTCTCGGGACCAAACATTTCCTGGGCGAAATAGAGGAGGGTCTGGCGAAGGTCGGCAAACGAAACGTTCTTGTCGACATAGAGCGCCTCAACCTGATGGAAGAAGCAGTGTGCGCGTGCCGAAATAGCCTCGTTGCGGTAGACGCGTCCCGGGCAGATGATGCGGATCGGCGGCTGGGTCTTCTCCATCACGCGGCTCTGCACCGATGAAGTGTGGGTGCGGAGAAGCACGTCGGGGTTACGCTGGATGAAGAAAGTGTCCTGCATGTCGCGCGCGGGGTGGTCCTCAGCAAAGTTGAGCGACGAGAACACATGCCAGTCATCCTCAATCTCAGGGCCTTCGGCAATGGTGAAGCCAAGGCGGGAGAAGATTGAAACAATCTCGTTTTTCACAAGCGAGAGCGGATGACGGGTGCCGAGGGGCATGGGAGCGGCTGTGCGGCTGAGATCGAGCTCGGCAGCGCCGGTATCGACGCTTTCGAGGGCCTCGCGGAGAGCTGCAAGCTTCTCGGTGGCAAGGTTTTTAAGCTCGTTGAGCTTCTGTCCGAGTTCACGTTTCTGCTCGGGAGCCACGTTGCGGAAATCTGCCATGAGTTCCGACACTGCACCCTTCTTGCTGAGATATTTGATGCGGAGTGCCTCCACATCCTGCGGGGTCTTGGCTTCAAGAGCCTCTATTTCAGCCTTAAGCTGATTTATCTTTTCTATCATTTCTGATTGGTTTTTTCTTAATGCAAAATTAGTGATTTTTCAGCAATCCACCGTTGCCTCAACGGCCTTTTTTCGTTGCCGGTTCCTCATCGGCGAAACGGTTGGGGAATGTGAGATGCTGACGCGGACGGCTCATGGCGTAGATGATAAGCCCTACTCCGAGGAGGATGAAGGGGACACTAAGCCACTGGCCCATGTTGAGCGTCATTGTCTCCTCGAAAGCCACCTGAGGATTCTTGATGAACTCAATGAGGAAGCGCGGTAGGAAAATTCCGATGAAGAACACTCCGAATATCAGGCCGGGACGCTCCTCGGCGTTCTTTTTCCAATACATCCACATCAGTATGCCGAAGAGAATGAAATAGCAGAGAGCCTCATAAATCTGCGTCGGGTGACATGCCTGACCGAAGTATAGCTGATGCCACTCGGCAGAGCGGACAAACATGAAGCCCCAGGGGAGGTCGGTCGCGTGGCCGAAAATCTCGGAATTCATGAGGTTACCGAGGCGGATGAAACCACCGACAAGGGCGATGGGGATGACAAGGCGGTCAAAAGTCCAGAGAGGACTGCGCTTAGTGGTGAATATCGAATAGAGAATCACGCAGAGGATAATGCCTATGGTGCCGCCGTGACTTGCAAGTCCCCCCTCCCAGACATAGAGAATGCTGATTGGGTCCTGCTTGTAGACATCCCACTGATAGAAGAACACATGGCCAAGACGCGCACCGATGATGGTTCCGGCTATGGTCCAGAGCAACAGGAGGCTGAGCCATTTTTCGGGAGCGCCCTCATGCTTGTAGATGCGCGCTTCGATTTCGTAGCCGACAAGGAAACCCACCATGAAGGCGAGGCTATACCAGCGTAGGCCGAAGTTTCCGATATGGAAAAGGAAGGGGTCAGCGTTCCAGGTGATGAAATCTAACATTTTATAAGAGTTGAAGTTACTTTGACTGAAAGGTCGGGAGCATTAGCGATGGCCACGGATTGGCCTGCGGGCGCTCCTGACGAAATTCCTGCAAAATTACGCAGAATCGCCCTGCAAATCAACCGTCCCAACCGTTTTTACAAAAATTAACGCCATAACGTGTCTTTTTCGCGACATTCCAGCACCGTGCATTTGCATTATCGCACCTTTTCGGGATAATCAGGGCTGTATATTTGCATCATCAATCAGTTTTTTCAATATTCATCATAAAAACAACCATACTATGACTACTCCTCTCGCTATTTTTCACAAAAAGAATATGAATCAGCAAGCTTCGGCTGCCGCTCAATGCACCGGAAAGCAACAGAAAAGTCAGTGGAAATTTCCGGTGTCAAAGGCATTTTACGAGAAAATACGCATACGTGGCGAGAGAATCATGGACAAGTTGGGCTATGGTGCGGGGTGGATGAAGCATCTGATGCCGCATATCGAGCGGTATATGCTGACCGGGGAGAAATTGGGGAATCATTATGTCTACGAATGTATGCAGATTGTATTTACCTGCCTGCGTTTTGAGGTAGACCTGGCCATCGAACGTTCGGCCAAAGCCCGTGCCCGGGCAGCAGAACGCCGTGCCATGAAAGCCACATCCAAGCCCGCGACAAATGATGTGGACAGCCCTGATAATGCCTCTACCGGAAATGATATTGCCCAAAATGATGGTTCCGCGAAAGATATGCCCAAGAAGCACGATGACGAGAATGGCGCGGAGGAGAATCGCGAGATAGTGACAGACACAATCGCGATGGATATATCCGAGAATCGGAATCCCGAAACGGATCATTCCGAGGAGCAAATATGCACGGGTGTAAATGAGAGCCGTGATGCCATCCGGGGACTATTTGGCGTCCTCAGTCTTGTTGATTTGCGAAAGGAGGCCGTTGGGGCGGTCGGCGTGGTGGGAGAAGAAACTGTCGGCGGTGAAAAGACGGACGATGCCGAATGATATGGCGGCCGTGATGGTCAAGGGGAGAAAATAGGAATAAGCTGCTCCCATCTCGCATGTGAGGAAAATGGCCATAAGCGGAGCGCGGATCGCTCCGGCCATCACTCCGGCCATCGCATAAAATGCGAAATGACCCACCGGAAGCCGGAGGCCGAAAAGCTCGTTGAGAAGCGAGGCAAAGAAGAAACCGACCATGCAGCCTGCAAACAAGGTAGGAGCGAAATTACCACTGACACCACCGCTGTTGTTGGTCGCCGACGTAGCAAAACATTTGGCAAGGACAGTTCCTCCCGCCACGAGAATAAGGGTCCACGCCCCACTGCCGTCAGCGAAAAAGAGACTGTCGTCCAGAAGCGAGGAGAAATTGCCATTGATAACCTTGCCAACCGTGCCATAACCCTCACCGTAGAGAGTGGGGAAAAGAAATACAAGCACCGCAAGCAAGGCACCGCCCGCCACATTCCTTACCCACGGATTGGCTATGGCCCGCATAAGCGAGGCAATCCTCTTCATTATAAAGCTGTAGTAAAGCGAATAGACCCCGCAGAACACCCCGAGGAGAACGACAAAGGGAATCAAACCCGCATCGAAAGCGATGCTCTGGTCAAATGGGATGTCGAGCGTACACCCCGAGAGGACAAAAGCGGTCATTGCAGCCGTGATGGCCGTCACGAGCAACACGAGAACCGAGAAAGTTGTCATCGGCATACGCAGAACCTCAAGGGTGAAAAGAGCACCGCCGAGAGGCGATTTGAAAATACCGGCAATTCCGGCTCCCGCACCGCAACCCACCATTAGCCTCATCATTCCGGGAGTGAGGCGGAAAAGGCGCGCGAGATTGCTTCCGATGGCAGCTCCGGTGTAGGCAATAGGGCCTTCCGATCCCGCCGAGCCACCGAAACCAAGCGTGATGGAGCTTGCAAGAATCGGCGTGAAGGTAATGCGAGCTTTCAGACGGTAGACCTTGTCCCGCAAATCATGGATGAGCTGCGAAGTCCCGTTGGCAAGCTTCGCCTTGACAATATAACGGCAGAAAATCCCGGTCAGGACAATGCCTATGACCGGAATGAAAAGCAGGGTCCAATTGGCGGACGAGGAATGGAAATGGGAAGTGAGAAGACGGGAAATCAAGGCCACAAGACGCTTCAAGACGAATGCCCCGGTTCCTGCAAGCAGTCCGACAACTGCTGCGAGAATGAAGACAAAAGCCTGTTGCGAAAGCCGCGTGCAACGCCAGTCATCTATTTTCCTTATGATGTTTCTATACATGGTCAAACGTGAGGTTTCATACATATTTTAACAACAATTATGCGCAAGGCATGGTTCTTGCGGAAATAGCGTAGTTAAAACATGTTAATACTGTAAAAATTACAATTTCCAATACACCATTAATTATCAAAGCATTATCAAGCAAATAGATTGTTAAATTTTTCGATAAATTCACAGACAGCACTCAAATCAGTTTGGGATTTAAAATATATTAAGTAAGTTTGGGGTTTCATAGCAAATTGTGTGAATCCGTAGTCTACGGTTCGCTTTAAGTTAAAATATCCGATATTTTTCCAATCATTATTTTATTACTGTGCAATGAAAGTAAGTAACGTTTCCCTCAGCGGGTCACGACGGTTGATAACGATGCTTGCCCTCTGGCTGGGCTGCATGTTTATCGCAGTCGGGACAGCATCCGCACAAAGCTCCAACGGAGGCACCGTCAGCGGTGTCGTTCTCGATGAAACGGAGCACCTGCCGATGCCCGGAGTCACTGTTGCAGTCATGAAAGGCGGCAAAATGGTTACCGGCACCTCTACAAACCTCGACGGAGAATTCACCCTTAAAGTTCCCGCAGGAACAAAGCTGAAATTTTCCTATATCGGCTATGCGCCCCAGGAGTTGGCCCCGGTCTTCGGGAAGTCAATGGAAGTCGTCATGGCCGAGGATGCCGAAAAGATGGACGAAGTGGTTGTCAACGGCTACTTCACACGCAAGAAGAACACCTACACCGGTGCTGCCAAGAGCCTTTCGGGAGATGAACTTCTGAGTGTGTCGCCCACCAATATCCTTCAGGCCATCAGCACACTCGACGCTGGTATCAACATCACCCAGAACAATTCAATGGGTTCAAACCCCAACAACATTCCCGACCTCGTCATCCGAAGCACCACATCGCTCGCGACGGACAATGAAGTCGGCCTCAACTCGCCCCTCATTGTCATCGACGGTGTCGAGAGCACCCTCCAGGCCCTCTACGACATGAACATCCAGGACATCGAGCGCGTCGATATCCTCAAGGACGCTTCGGCAACGGCACTCTACGGTGAAAATGCAGCCAACGGCGTTATCATCATTGAACGCAAGCGCGTCACGCAGGCACCAGTGCGCGTGCGCTATACTTTCACTCCGCAGGCAAGTTTCGCGGACCTCAGCAGCTATGACCTCTGCAACGCCCGCCAGAAACTCGAACTCGAACGCCTCGCCGGTCTCTACAAGAGCACATCAGGCGAGCTCGACCAGAGCTATTTCGACAAACTCGCCATCATCAATGCCGGAACCGACATCGACTGGCTCTCAAAACCGGTGCGCAACAGTTTCTCCCACACCCATTCGCTCTCGGTGTCGGGCCGCGGTTCGAGCCTCGACTACAACTTCACGGCCGACTATTCGAGCGTGAACGGTGTGATGAAGGGTGACGGACGTAACCGCTACGGATTCGACATCTACCTCAGCTACCGCGTGCAGGACAAACTCATCGTGACCCTGCGCGCCGACCACACAAATCTCCAGACCGACGCATCGCCCTACGGTTCGTTTGACGACTATATCACCGCCAACCCCTACGAATCGCCCTACGACATGCACGGCAATCTCCGCAAGACTCTCAGCTACAGCTACAGCAACCCGCTCTACGAGGCTTCACTGAGCAGTTTCAGCAAGACAAACACGAGGACACAGAACGTGTCGCTCGACGTGCGCTACAACTTCAAGCCCAACCTCTACGTCACTGCCCAAGGAGCCTACTCGACATCGACAGGCCGCAGCGACGTGTTCAAATCGCCTGACTCCAACTACTTCCCCGAGACCACAGCCCTCAACCAGCGCGGCTCCTACACGCTCGGCAACCTCGGCACCGACAACTGGAGCGGTAAAATCATCGGCAACTGGATTCACAGCTTCGACAAGGACGGCACGATGTTCACCCTCAACCTCGGTTGGGAAGTGAAGCGCAACAAGTCGACCAGCAGCTACTTGACAGGCAGCGGTTTCCTCTCGGATGACCTCAACGACATCTCCTACGCCTCGACCTACTCGTCGAACCAGCTCCCCAGCGGTGGCGAAGACCTCTCGACAAGCATCGGCGGATTCGCCGCAGCCAACTTCATCTGGAAGAACCGCTACGTTGTCGACGGCAGCTACCGTCTGTCAGGCTCATCGAAATTCGGAGCCGACAAGCGCACCGCCCCCTTCTGGTCGGCCGGTCTCGGCTACAACCTCCACAACGAGAGCTTCATGCGTGACCTCGGATGGGTCGACCTTCTCCGCATCCGTGGCAGCTACGGCTACACGGGTAGCGTGAAGTTCGACTCCTATCAGGCAATGTCGACCTATTTCTACTCAATCAACTATCTCCACTACGCAGGTGTCGGTGCAATCCCCATCAGCATGGCGAACCCCGACCTCTCCTGGCAGACCACCAAGAAATTCAACATCGGTCTGACCTCATCGCTCTTCGGCGACAGATTCAATATCAACCTCGACTACTACCGCGAGAACACTGACGACATGCTCATCGACGTGAGCCTCCCGCCGTCGTCGGGCGCGACCTCGGTCAAGAACAATTTCGGAAGCCAGGAAAGCTACGGTCTTGAATTCTCGCTCTGGGGCAAGGTCCTCCAGACCCGCGACTGGAGCTGGACACTCTCGGCCAACGGCCTCCACTCAAAGACCACTATCCTCGAAATCTCCGACGCGCTCAAGCGCAAAAACGAGGCGAATGCCGACAAAAACACAGAGACCTCGCCCCGCATCCAGTATCACGAAGGCGAATCTCCGACCACAATCTATGCAGTCCGCTCGGCAGGCATCGACCCCGCATCAGGTCAGGAAATCTTCATCAAGAAGGACGGGACATACACGTTTGACTATGATACCGACGACCAGGTGGGCTGCGGCGACACCAATCCCAAGATTCAGGGAACATTCTCGTCGCTCCTAACATGGAAAAACCTCTCGCTCAACCTCAACTTCTCGTACCGCTTCGGAGGCAAGATGTATAACGCCACCCGTATGGCCAAGGTCGAGAACATCAACCCGCGCGGCAACGTCGACGTGCGCGCCTTCAGCGAACGCTGGAAGCAGCCGGGCGACCGTGTCCCCTATCTCGCCATCAACCTCCTTGACGACGAAACAGACATCATCACCTATGCCTACACCGACCGCTTCGTCGAGAAGGACAATGAACTGTGGCTTTCAAGCGTGATGCTGCAATACAACTTCCCGCAGCCGATGCTCAAACCCCTCGGCGTGCAGCGCCTCTATCTCAGCGCCGGTGCCGAAGACCTCTTCCGCATCACAAGCGCGAAATACGAGCGCGGAACCTCCTACCCCTACAGCCGCAGCGTGAACTTCTCGCTCAGCGTGACATTCTAAACTTTTCCAAAGACACTATCAATTACTTTTTTTGACGCTACAATGAAAAAAATATATCTTGCCATCATGGCCGTCGCGGCACTCATGGCAACCTCCTGCAGCGATTTCCTTGACGTCCATCCGAAAGGCGAGAAGGTCGAGGATGACCTTTTCGACAGTTCGAAAGGTTTCGAGGACGCTATCTACGGAGTCTACGGCGCAATGGCCTCCAACTCGGTCTACGGCATGGAGATGGTGTGGGGTATCCCCGAACTCCTCTGCCAGAACTTCGAATGCAAGTCCACATCCGGCAAGGATTTCTCGAAATATGACTACACGACCAACTCCGCAACCCGCGACCGTCTGAAAAACGTATGGACCAAGTCATACGAGGCAATCGGCTATGCCAACAACGTGCTCCAGAATCTTGAAAAGAAATCGCCCGACGCACTTCCGCTCTACAACATGTATAAAGGCGAGATGCTTGCGGCGAGAGCGATGCTCCACTTCGATCTTCTCCGCCTCTTCGCGCCTACCGACCCCTCGAAGCGCGGAATCCCCTACGTCAAGACCTACAATTTCTCAGTAAAACCCTTCTCGACCGTAGGTGAATGCGAGCAGTTCATCATCAATGACCTCACCGAAGCCGAAGGGCTGATGAAGGACGGCGAGACTATGGTCTATCCCAGAAACAACGCGGAGTATGACCGTTTCAACTGCTGGCGCGAGAACCACCTGAACCTCTATGCCGTGCAGGCGCTCCTTGCACGCGTCTACTGGTATGTCGGCAACAACGCCAAGGCAGCCGAGTATGCCGAAGCCGTCATCAACAGCAAGCGTTTCCCGCTGGTTGATGTCACCGAAGTCCAGAACTACCTCGCAGGCGTGCTCTCGCCGAAGGAAACCATCTTCGGACTCTACTCCACACAGTATATGGAATTCGCCAAGTCGTATCTCTATGACTTCGAGTCATACAAGACATACGAACCCTACGACGACATCAGTGGTTCGAGCCACCTCCTCCCCTGGACAGCACTCTATCAGCTCGACGTCGACGCGACCATGCAGGATTACCGCAAGACCCACTTCCGTCAAGGTAGCTACGGCAAGTGTCTGAAAATGGTGGACTATCTGACCATCGAGAATACAAAAGGTGAAAACCCACGCGCAGACCTACTGTCGGGTATCTCGCTCATCCACAGTTCAGAAATGTATCTCATCGCTGCCGATGCCCTTCTTGAGAGCAACTACACGAAGGCACTCGAATACTTCAACGCCGAAATCAACTCGCGCGGACTCCCCTCACTCCGTCCGAACGAGACACTCACGGCAACGCGCATCTTCAACGAATATCACAAGGAGATGTTCTGCGAGGGTCAGCACTGGTTCAACATGAAGCGCCTCAACGCCGACATCCAGTCCAACGCTGAGACCCGTGTGATTCCCGGCAACGACGACATCTATGTGCTTCCGATTCCGCAGGAAGAATTCGACTACCGCACGGATGAAACCAAGTAGAAAAGAATCCACCCCCAAAAACATCCAGACAACATGATAAATCTGAAAAAGACAATAAACATAGCGTTGGGCGCAGTGATTCTCATGGCTGCAGGCTCCTGCACCGAAGAGGACTACATGCTCTATGACACCACGCAGAAGGACTCGGTGTTTTTCGCCTACCGCAACGACCGCAACGAGATTGTCGACAAGGTCGACTATGCGTTCAATTTCGACATCGCCACCACCCACACAATCGAAATTCCTGTGACACTCATGGGTATGCCAAAGGACCACGACCGCACCATTCAAATCGTGGCCGTGGAGGACAGCACCACGATGAAGGAAGGAGTGAACTACACAATCACCAACAATATCATCCCTGCCAATGAGGTCAAAGGAAAGGTGCATATCAACCTCATCCGTGACCTCGACCCTGAGATTCAGGAAAAGAGCAAACGCGTCATGCTGACCATCAGCGAGAATGATGACCTGAAATCGGTCGGCGAGAACTCAATCACCATCACCTATTCCGACATCCGACCGGAAACCCGTCCAGGCTGGTGGCTGACATGGTCGCCGATACCGGTGTATTCGTTCGAGAATGCGCAGCTCTTCTTCCAGTACTTCTACGAGTATGCCCCGAAGGCCGACATCAACCTCTACAATGAGCTGATTGAGAAATACGGCGACTACTTCGTCAATGCAGGAAATGTCGGAGGCCCGTTCGCATTCTACGACAGCTTCCTCAGAAACTATGTCTGCATCCCACTTTACCGTGACCATCCCGAACTCGAATGGCAGAACAACCCGGGATGGTAAAGACCGCAAGCACATAACCGAACCATAACGCAAACAATAAGAAAATGAATATAAGATATATATTTCCTGCATTGGTGGCAGCCACACTGTCGGTGACAGCCGTCTCATGCACGGACGACAACAGCACATACGGAGGAGGAGCACTGCCGACACTCTCGGTGGTCGTCCCCGAGAATGACGATATGCCGGTCTACAATTACAACTACGGCGACAACTGCGTGCTGACACCTGATGTCAGATATGACGGCACGGGAGAGCTACAGTATGAATGGAGCATCGGCACATATATCGACGGACTGAAAGGCCCGCTTGAATTTGTCAGCAATGAAAAGACCCTCACCTATTTCTTCCCGCAGGGTGGTAGCTACTACGCGCATCTGACGGTGACAGACGGCACCGTTGGCATCGTGCAGGACTATGCAATCAGCATCAACCGCACCTTCGAGCAGGGCTATCTCATCGTCTCCAACAACAATGCCGGTGAAGGAAACCTCGCCTTCATCAAGGACCTCACACGCGAGGAAATCGAGGAGGGTCTGCCGCAGACACTGATGGAGAACTGTCTGCAGCGCGTCAACAGCAACGTAGGCAAGTCGAAACTCTGCGGCTCAATGATTATCCAGTGGTATGCGTGGACAGGAACCACAGTGTCACCTGTCAACCGCCTTGTCATAGTGACAGAAAACGAAGGACTCTACATCGACCCAAACACCTTCGTACTGTCATCGGAAATCAACTATGAGGAGGTGATGCCCGGATTCAAGGGCGATGATTTCATGCTTAGAAACACGAATCCCCTCGTGATGGATATGGAACAGAGAAAGTACCTGACTCTCAACAGCGACTACATGTTCGGATATGAGGACAGTGAATGGAAGGAGCATTTCTTCGACTATGTCTGCAAAAACACACTCATGGTCGGTGAGAATCAGACCCACTACAACTTCTTTATCAACCGCTCACCCCTTGCCGTAGAAGAAAAGACCTACTACGGCTGGACATCGACAAGAGAGCTCAAGGATTCGGACGGCAACACACTGTTCAACAACGAGGAGCTTGTCTGCGCCTTCCTCGGCGACGGTATTCCCAACAGTTCGGGCACGACCTATCCGGCATGTATCGTCAGCCGCAACAAATCAAACGGCAATTACTTCGCAACCATGCTCACCGGTTTCGGTGGCTATTCATTCAACCTCGACATCCACTCGCGCGGTAAAATCGCGGTTGACGCAAGCACTGCGATTCCCGACACAGAATCGCGCATAGTCACATCGCAGACATTCCACCGCACCTATTATCCATGTGACAACAACATCTATGTGATGCTTGCCGACGGCGGTACCCTCCAGCTTCCGTCGAAAGAAAAAGCAGCCATCAGCATTCCGGCCGGTGAGGAACTGACCTTCATGGACATCCACACAATCACGAACGGGGAGGAACTTCTCGTGGCTACCGCTGACAAGTCGACCGGACGAGGCAACGTCTATATCTACGATGTCCGCGATGTGCGCACCGACAATCCCAATCCGGCGCCAAAGGCAAGCTACAAGAATTGCGCTGACCGCATCTCATCAATCATGTACAAACCACGAATCGCAAACTGATAAACAATGAATTTCTCCAATCTTATATTTCCGGCAGTCGTATGCCTCGGCCTTCAGGCCGGGGCACAGACGCTTGACATGAACGTCACGTTCCCGTCAGAGGCAAAATATGAGGGCATGAAGGTCTACGTCAAACCTGTCAACTCCCAGACCCAGGACGACATCGCAGAACTGCAAGCGACACCGGCCGGGGGCTTGAAAGGCTCTGTCGGAGTCAACCCCGACGGAATCTACTACATCTTCTGCTCGACATCATCCGCCCAAAGCTCCATGCCTATCTATGTCCCGTCGGGAAAAACAAGCGAGAGCTTCAAGCTTTCAATCGGCGACGATTTCACGACCTCGACAACGCTCAATGACGGTGCAAACCGCGCACTTGAAGCATATTCGAAGGATCTGACCGGAAAGGCAATCGCACTCGGAAGCAGGATGGACGAACTGACCGATGCCCAGGTTAAGGAGATTCTCGCAAGCTTCATGACGGATGCCGACTCCATCGTCAAGAGCTACACCATCCCGCAGCAGGTCGAGGATTTCATAAAACTGTGGGCCTACACCTCAGCCTCGGATGCCTATTCGCTGGCGCTCTATCTGGCAAGCCAGAAGGACAGGGTGATTGAATTCCAGCTTTCCGATCTTCTGCCGGAAGCATCCACCGTGCTTGACACTCCGATGGCTGCATCCTTCCCCTCGTCGGCACAGATTATCATGTCATCGCTTCCCAAGGGAACGGTCGAAGAGCGTCTTGAAGCTCTCTACAGCAACTACAAGACACCAGAAATCAGGAAGAACACAACGGCTTCGCTCATCGACTCATTCCTGACATCGTTTGACTATAAGAATGATTTCAATTCGGGCGAGGAGCGTCTGCAAGCCATGACAGAAAAGTATGGTCTTCCCGAAAGCTATCTCGACACTTTCCGCGCACGCCGCGCGACAGTGACCGGAGCGCCTTTCCCGGAAGTCAGCTTAGTTGACATGGAGGGAAATCCCGTTGATTTCAGCAAGTTCAAAGGGAAATATGTCTATGTTGACCTCTGGGCTTCATGGTGTGGCCCGTGTGTGAGAGAAATCCCCTACCTCCAGCAACTCGAAAAGGATCTTGAGGGGTCGAATGTGGAATTCGTGTCGATTTCAATTGATTCGACCAAGGCCCCGTGGCTCAAAAAGGCGGAACAGCTCAAACTACACGGCAATCAACTCTGGAACAGCGACGAGAATCTGCCGAAACGCCTTAATGTGCGCGGTATTCCGCATTTCATGATTTACGGTCCTGACGGAACTCTCCATACCTATAAGGCAACACGCCCGAGCGACCCCGCAACCAAAGAACTGCTCCAGTCCTTGAAATAAAGATTACCTCAGCCTGAAAAAGGCCCAAATAGGCCGGAAGGGTACATAAAGACAGAAGGTCAGAAGATACATAAGTTTTTATTTTTAATTTTCTAAGCGAAAATAACTTATGTCACTTCTGACCTTCTGTCTTTATGTACCCTTCCAGGCTTTTTTGTAAGCCTGTAAGGGTTATTGGGGATTAGAAGGGATATTTGCCTTCGGTTGCGCCTTTGAAGAGGGATTCGAGGACGTAGGCGTTTTTGGATGTGCCGTTAGTGCGGTTGATGTCGGAGCCGGTTTCCCAATAGAAGGGCACACAGCCGTGGTTCTTTGCCGAGCGTGTGATGTATTCAGTCCAGTAGGCACGGCTTGTCTTCCATGCATCGGTGTCGAGGGTGGGGAAATCAGTCGTGGTGCGGATTGAGACACAATACTCACCGACAATTACCGGAACGCCCTTGGCAACGTAGGCATCCTGCATCTTCTTGAACTGGGCATCGACATAGCTTTCCTCACCCCAAGTGCAGTTGCGGTCAGAACCGGCGATATGGTTGGCTGCGCCCCAATAGAATTTGACTTTCGAACCTGCGCCCCACTCACCGTCCTTGCTCATGAGAGTGAAGTCGGAGGGGTCATAGAAATGGACTTCAACAAGCGCGCGGTCCTTGACTGCATCGTTGGGGAGAGAGTAGTTGGAACTTACGCCCTTGTCGATATTGGTGTAGGGGGTCTGATGGATGAGACAGCGGGTGGCATTGTTGCCTCCGGTAGCGCGGACAGCATCAACGAAGGTCTGCTGATAAGCCTTGATGGCATTGATGGATGAGCCACCCACTCCAGCCTGGTCCTGCTGACCGGGTTCGTTCATACCGGCGAAGAGGAGATGCTCGTCATAGTGATTGAGTTTGGATGCAATCTGAGTCCAATAGTCACGCTGCTTCTTGTCGACAGCGGCATCGTAGCCTTTCACACATGATTCCTCAAGCCAACCGCCATCCCAATGGATGTTGACGATAGCATACATATCCTCACCGACGATATAGCCCACGACTTCATCCACGCGGTCAAGCCATGCGGGGTCAATAGTATTGGTGGAAGCGTCGCTGACATGGCTATCCCATGCGCAGGGGATGCGGACAGCGTTGAAGCCAAGCTGCTTGAGGCCGCGGACATATTCCTGAGTGACTTTCGCAGCGCCCCATGTTCCCTCGCCGGACGGCGGTTCCATAGTGTTGCCGATATTGACACCGGCGAACATCTTTGCGGCAAGTTCCTTGGCAGTGCTGTTCATATTTGAAGCCTCGGCATTGGCCTGCGAGACGGTCACGACAACCGAAATGGAGGGATCAGAGGCAAGAGCGATGACGATGTCGCCACCACGGGCCTCACCGCTGTAGTTGGCGGAATAGCGGAACTCCACGCTGTTGGTTTCGAGCGAACGGGGGGTGACGGTAGATAGCCACTGCGGAGCTGTCACATTGACATCGCCGGTTGCAGAGTAAGTGACGGTAAGAGTGCCACCATATTCGTCGAGAGTCTCAGAGGGGGAAACGGAGACGAGCTGAACCGTCTCGGCACCGTATTGGGTGACAGTGACAGTCTTTGTCTCGTTGCCGGCCTTAACGGTAAGAGTGGCCGTTCGCGGTTCGTAGGCAGAATTCTCATCAGCAGACACCACGCAAGTATAGATAGAAGCGGAAACCGAGCGCTCGATTTCGCTCACACGGAGCCATGCGGCATCGGAAGTCACTACGGGAGTAACAGGCGATTTGATGGTCAATGTCTGAGGCTGGGTACCGGCAAGAGCCATTGTGCTCTTGCTGACTACAAAATCACCGGATACGAATTCAATGTTGGAAACGTCATCATCATCGTTGCAGGAAGTGGCAAAACCGCACACACCCAACAGCAACACCGATGCAAAAACCGAATTAAGTATTTTCATTGATTGAACAGAAATAAGATTTTTTGGAGGTTATGAAATAGGGCCTGTGCCTGCAATCCGGCCAATAGAACCGGAGACTGCAAACGCAGGCCCTTAAACATTCATGATTTACCATTCAACAGCTGAGAAGAGGCTGCGGAAAGTGAACTGCGCGCGCATTGACTGCGAGAACGCAAGACCTGCCACAGTACCGTCGACAGCCTGACCGAAAGCACATCCGGAATTGGCAGTGGCTCCATACTGGTTCCACAGTTCCAGACGATAAGCCGCTCCATCCATAGCATCAATGACCTTTGAGGAATCGAAGGACACACTTGTGCCGTCGAGATAGAGAGCATCAAGGGTGGAATGAGTCTGGGGGAAGTAGTTGTAGAGGTTGTCCACCTGGGCGAAGGTCATGATTGAACCGGCGTTGTAGTCAAGTCCGGCAGAGTTGGTGAGAGTGATGTCGAAAGCGGGATTGTCGAAAGCGAGTTTGGAATTCTCATCGACAACGATGCCGAAGGATGCACCCTGAGTGTAGGCCCAGTCACCGGCCCAGGAGGGGGTGATGGTAATCCATGTCGGAGTGAAGCGAGGCTGAGTGAGAATCACGCAGTCAAACTCAAGCTTGGAGGCGAAGGCAAAAGCCGGATCAGAGTCGGAAGTGACAGCGCTGAAGGGAGAATCGACCTTACCGCCAACAGAACCCTTGCCCCAGATGTTGAAGAGCTCGACACGGAAGTTGCCGTTATCCTCGATGTCGCCATAGAAGAACTTGTTGGCATCGAACTTGATTGCCTGACCGTCGCAACGAATTTCCTTGATGGAAACAATAGCCTCGGGATAGGCGGCGCGGAGACCGGCAATGTCAAGAGTGAAGACCATCGCAGCATTGCAGGAACCTTCGTAGGTGAATGTATGGATACCGTCAAGGTCAGCAGGCATAAGGGAAGCCAGCTCGCTACCCCATGTACCGTTCCAGTCGCCACCGACACAGAGAAGATTGACAGCGAAACCATACTTCTTCGACTTCGGAATCATGTTGACCGAAAGGGTGGCGGGTTCGGAGTCGCGGTAGTAGCCGAGCTGAAGCTTATCGGCGTTGAGGGCGAGAATCTTGATGGACGACTTGCGGTTTTCAACCATAGGCGAAACGAAGTTATCGGGGGCAAGGAGGTCGATGTCGGCCGTGATGGTCTTGTTGGCCTCGTCAATGGTATATTTGCCGGTCTTTTCCTCACCGTTCTGGTTCTTGACAACCACAGTGCCGTCGGCGTTGAAAGTCATGTAGCCTGTGCAATCACCGAAGGCCCAGGTGTTGGAAGCGTCGGCATCCCAGAGCCATGAGTCACCCACGACCGGTTCGCCGTTGGAGACGGTGCGCCATGAGTCGTCAGTTCCATAGAACCAAACCGGACCATTGAACATGATGCTCTTGCCATCATTATAGTCAATCTCCCAAGTCTTGAAAAGAAGCTCCTTGTCGAAAGCGACATTGCGGGCTGTGGACACGGGACGAATTGAAAGAGCCTGATAGAGAGGAGTGGTCGTGCGTGAAGAGCCGGAGGCATCGAAGCGGAAAGAGATTGCAAACTCACCGTTGGTGGGGTTGATTGAACCGGTGGCGTATTCGCCTGCAAGTCCGGCGTTCTCAACGGAGTTGATTGTACGCGAACCGGCAGCGGGAAGGAAGATGGAGTTGCCGTTGGGACCGGTGAGACGATAGCCGGAAACGCCGTCGACCACTGTCCATTCCTTTGAACAGAGAGAGAAGAGCTCTTCGAAATCAGCAGCAGTCGGGAGGGTCACGGAACCGCTCCAAGCACTGTTGGCAACGTCGTTGGCAGTACGGTAGATATCGCCGGAAGCATAGTCCGACATATTGATGGAGTTGCTGACACCTGACTTGTCGCCATAGCCGAAACGTCCGCCGAAATCACTCTCGGCAACCGCACCGACATTGAATCGCGCCCACTTGACGGAGAGACCGAGGTCAACGAGGTCGGTGTCGAGGTCGATATTCACGCCGGAAGTTGTGAACTGCTCGATATTGCCATAGACGACACCGCTGCCAAGGTCGGCGTAGGCGGCATAGTAGTAGTTGGTGTTGGGAGCAAGTCCTGCACAGTCAAGAGAGAAGGACGATGCTCCACCCTCGGCGGGAACAACGAGACCTGAACGGACAGCCTCGTCGTCAGGAACAGCCGCAATCACGATACCGAAAGCAGCATCGGCAGGAGCACCGCTCGCACTACCGCCAAGAGTAGCACTCTGGGCGGTGACAGCAGTGGGAGCGACTGTGGAAACTACAGTGTTGGTTGTCACAAGGCTCTTCACGTCACCGGAGAAGGTCACCTTGCCCTGAAGAGTGACGAAAGCCTGATAGTAGAGAACGGTGTTCTCGGTGAGACCGGTGAGCTCGCCGGTGAGAGCAGTGCCGTCGAGGACAGCCGAAACAGTCTCGGTCAGTGAGTTCTCGGAGAAGCCGTAGCGGAAACCGAGGGTATAGGAGGAGGCTGAGGAGTTCTGAATGCCGTCGACAGTGCCGTGGAGAATGGCTGTGGTGGCAGTGACATCAGCCGACCCGGTGACTACGGAATCCTCGGTGAGAATCGGGGTATTGATTATTGTGTAGTCATCATCATCGTTACATGAGGTGAGAATCAGCCCCATGAACAACGACATGAATAAAAATATTTTTGTCTTCATTTTCTGTGATAAGGTTGGAGTGGTGATTACTCGATTGTAACAGATGTGATATTGACAACCGCGTTGGTGAGGTCGGTGCTTGAGGCAGTGCCGTCCATGTCAATAGAGATTTCAATGGCATCGTTGCCGTAGAAATTGTAGGTCGAACCGGTCTCGTTAGTGAATGTCAGCTCAGTCTCGCCGGAGGTGTTGAGATCCTTCACGAAGGGAGAAGCCGAGTAGGCCGCTGCATCCCATCCGTAGGTGTTGGCGTTCTGCGCGCAGATGACAGCCTTGGGAGTGGAGGTCCAGTCGATACCGGTGATGGTGAACTTAACCTTAATGGTCTGGTTCTTCTTCAGCTTGAGCATAGTGGGGTCGATAGCAAAGGCGCTGTCGTCCTTACCGGCCCAGGGATTGTAGAGCATGACGCGAATATACTTGTTGTCGTTGAGATAGAACAAGTCATTGGCAGGAATATTGTCATTGTTGACCTTAAGCACCGTCGGGCCTGTCTGACCGCCGGAGATGGGCTTGATGGTCATCTTGGCGCAGAGATATTTGTTGACAGCTCCGGTGGCATCCTTCTCGACGGGAATACCGAACACAACCTCATTGTCGTCAGCCGAACACTTCATCACCATAAATTCCTTGCCCTTGACGGCCACGTTGCCGGAAGAAAGGAGGGTGACCTCATCGGCAAAGACAATCTTGTTGCCTTCGATTGTAAATGTGGTCGAGGCACCGCCTTCGGCATTCTCGAGTTCCATCTTACCGTTCTTGTTGAGTGTGAGGGCGAAGTCACCTGCAGCATCGTAGGCGGGAGCCCAAGAAGAACCGTAGCCGTTGATCCATTCCCATGCACCGGCAGCGGGATTCCACCACATAAGGTCGTAGGGGGTCTCCTCGTCGAGCAGGAAGGTGGTCTGAGTAGCGATGTAGGATGCATTGTCGCCTGAAATGGTGAAGAGGTCTGTGGCGAGGTCGGCATACTCAGGCTCAACGACTGGATAGGTCTCAACGAGGTCGGGACCTTCCGAGGGGAGAATCGAGGGGTCGTTCTTCAAATCCTCGGAAATGAAGTTCCAGACGAGCCACCAGGGACCTTCGTCGTTTGTACGCATTGTTGCAACCTGGAGGAGATAGGGTGTACACTCGATGATGCGGATGTCGTTGGTGTAATTGGAGCAAGTTCCGTCCATAGCGACATTGTGGAGCGAATAAGCACCGTTGAGGAAGGTAATCATCGGATGTTTCGGATCTGAGGCATTAAGGTTGAAGTTGCCTGTGATTTTCTCCTCGCCGGAGTCGGACTTGCGCATCATCTCCACGACGCAACCCTTGACGGGGTCAAGAGAGAAGGTCATGTAGGAATCCATGTAAGGGTCATCAGCCGGAATGAGCCAGGACTGGAAGCCGGGATCCCAGTTGGGAAGCCAGTTGCCATAGCCGAAAACTGGATCGGGATAATCATCGGGGCTCATGTACATCACCGGAGCGGAACAACCGCCGATGCCATAGTTGTTGTTGCAGGGAACCCACTTCTTGGGATTGCCCTGACCATTTTCGTCAACACCGCCTGCGAGGTTTGTCCAGATTGGGTCGGAAAGCATGGCGAAATTGTTGGAGGTGACTTTGATGACGTATGGTTCTCCCCATACGGTTCCTGCCTTGGTCATCACGCCGAAGGTAAGCTCATAGTCACCGGCAAAGGGGAACTGAAGGTCGAACTCCGCGTTCTGCGAGAGGCCGTTTGGAGTCTTCCAGACGGGAGTTGCACCCTTGACGAGCGATTTGAGATGGATGGTGTTCGGGTCGGAAGCGTCAGGAATGACCGAAAAAGCTATACCCTCGACAAGTTCATCGGACGAGACAACCGGGGCTGAGAGTTCGTGGTCGTCAGGCGTGCATGAGGTAGCGCCTGTCAGCATTACCACCGCGCTCAATGACAACGAAAATAGATATTTAAAATGTTTTTTCATTGTTAAAAAATCTGATAAGAGAGATTTTTGATAAATTGTTTAATGGACCGGAATTAAGATGGCAATATCGCCTTAGAGTCGGCAGTGAGGTCTGCAGGGTGCGTTTTCAGATATGTAATGTGTAGTACCATGTGGATGGTGTGTGCCATTACATAACGCGGTTTTCCTGCAAAAATTATCATAGCGCTCTATATTCTAATTATTTAAGAATATTGATAAGGCCATCAGTCCGGTTGCCGTGTTATCTTGTCCAACCCGGATTCTG
The DNA here is from genome assembly GCA_947381945.1 of uncultured Muribaculaceae bacterium. Classification (GTDB taxonomy): domain Bacteria; phylum Bacteroidota; class Bacteroidia; order Bacteroidales; family Muribaculaceae; genus Duncaniella. Next base: position 17,513 of record CANCXM010000024.1, on the reverse strand, counting down.
CTTAAGCACACCGTTGGAAAGCGTGATCTGATCCTCGGGAATCTGGCTGAGACCCTTGGTTGCGATAATGAGCGAACGGTCGTAGGAAACGGTCGATTCGACGCCTCCGTTGAAGACAGATGTCGCACTTGCGGCAATCGCATCGGCAGCGACATCGACACCCTGACGGAGAAGGTCCCAATAGCGGTGGCCTTCGAATGCAAGTTCGCGGGCGCGTTCGTCCATGATGTTCTGCTGAGTGACAGCAATGTCGTCGAGACCGGCGCGCGAGCGCACAAGGTGCATGTAGGTCGATGCATTCGACGAACCGAGCTCGGCAGCCATCAGGAGGACATCGGCATAGCGCATGATAACCCACTGGTTGGCGTTACACTCCTGGAAACCGGCGGTACCATCAGCATTTGTGCCGGGAAGACCGTTGCCATAGACGAGAGGTGAATATTTCTTGATGGTGTAGCCGGTGTATTCGCGCCAGTCAACGAAGGAACTGTTGAAATCGTTGCCCTGAGCGAGACCCTCAGCCGACATGTCGATGACAGATGGAACGAAACGAGGATCCTTTTCGAGATACTTCTCGATGAAGGCGGGAGAGATGGTGCAGGCACCCCAGCCCTTGCCATAGGGGGAAGCGTTGAGCGAACGCATTCCGAGCATCACGAGCCAACGGTTTGAATCGTTGTTGCCGTCATAATCCTGCGTCGGGGTGAATCGCTGCGCGAGGATGATTTCGGAATTTTGGTCACCTGCGTAGGTCGACTTCTCGGTGTCCCAACCGACACTGTTGGGAATGGGGACGAGCGAGGATGCGGGCCAAAGGTTCTTGAAGTCATCAACGAGGCTATATTTGCCTGAAGAAATGACATCCTCGACAGCAGCGAGGGCGTCGGCCTTGGTGACGACACCTGTGGTCTCACCGGCTTCGTTGGTGAAACCGGGATCCTTGCCATAGTAACCGCTGTAGAAGAGGTAGGCGCGGGCGAGGAGGGCTTCGGCGGCATAGCGGTTGATATAGCCGCTGTCGCCATCGGCAAACTTGGCATCCTCAGGGATGTTGGCAATCGCATATTTCAGATCCTCGAATATCGCGGCATAAACCTCGGCGGGATCAACCTGCGCGCGGTTCTCGTTGACCGGTTCAAGGAAGAGAGGGATGTTACCCCAGAGGCGCACCATGTCGAAATAGAGAATGGCTCTGAGCGCACGGCACTGGCCCATATAGAGACCACGGGTGGCTTCGCTTTTCCATTCAATCTGTTCCTCATGGGCCACCAGCTCATTGCAGCGGTAGACACCGGCATAATAGACCTTCCAGTCTGTGGTATAGAGGGTCATGTCGCTGGGTGACTTCGAGGTGTTGAACGCGTCGATTACCTGATATTTAAAATCATCACCGTTGCCGGTACCTCCGAATGTCTCGTCGGACATCACGGTCGATGCTACATAGAAACCGATACCGGGATTGGATGAAATCTGACGCCAACCGTCGTAGCAACCGATGAGCGCGCGCATTGCGTCGGTCTCGGACTTATAGAAGTTTTCAGTGTTGGACTCGGTCTTCGACGAAACGTCGAGGAAGCTGTCGGCGCAGGAAGTCATGCCAAGCGCACCGATAAGTCCGAGGGAAAGTATGTTGAATTTAAACTTGTTCATTTGTCTTTTTCTAAACTTTGAGGTTCATGATGGTTAGAAAGCCAGATTCACACCGAAGAGGAAGGTGCGCGGACGGGGATAGTAACCGAGGTCGACACCCGACACCCATGCCTGAGTACCGTAACCGATTTCAGGATCCATACCGTCATATTTCGTGAAGGTCAGGAGATTCTGGGCCTGGAAATAGAGTCGGCACTGGCTGCACCATTTCTGATTCATGAGGGGTGCGAAATTGTAGCCGAAGGTGAGATTGGAGATGCGGAGATAGTCGCCATCCTGAGTGTAGAGGTCGGAGAACTGCCAGTTGATGTTCTCGTTGGTCACGCGGGGCATACGGTTTGAGGTGCCTTCACCTGTCCAGCGGTCGAGGATGGCAGTTGTGTAGTTGGCCTGCTTGACGTTGGGGTTGCGGTAGCTCTGGACAATCTGATAGCCGGCGGCGCCGTTGGCTGTGATGCCGAGGTCAAAGTTCTTGTAGTAGAGGTTGATGTTGAAACCGTAGGTGAACTTGGGCATACCGTTGCCGAGGTCGACTTTGTCGTCATCGTTGATGACACCGTCGTGGTTGACATCGACATAGATGACATCGCCTGGCTGTACAGAGCTGCCCTGGAGGACACCGTTGCCTGCAGCAATCCAGTTGTTGATTTGCTCCTTGTTCTGGAAGATACCGGCGGTCTTGTAGCCCCAGAAATAACCGATAGGCTTGTCGTTTTCAGCGCGATAGAATTCGAGGGCGTTCTCGTAGAGCTGGTTGGTCTCGCCGTGGATGATACCGTCCTCACTCGGGATTGAACCTACCTTGTTATGGTTGTAGGCACCGTTGAGGCTGACACTGTAGGAGAAATCCTTGCCGATGACATCGGTCCAACTGAGGCCGAGTTCGACACCGGTGTTCTTCACGTCGCCACCGTTGATGAAGGGAGCGTCAGTACCGGCGGTCGCAAGAATCGGGGCTACGACGAGCCAATCCTTGTTGGTCTTGATATAGTAGTCGAAGTTGACGGAGAGACGGCTGTTGAAGAGGCGCGCGTCAAAACCGAGGTTAGTCTGTTCGGAAGTCTCCCAGGTGACATCGAGGTTGCCGAGACGCGAGGGATAGGCACCCCAGTTGTTGGCGAGGATGGTGGAATAGTCCATCAACTGACCGTTCGGGCCGAGGTATTGGCCAAAGTAGTAGTGGGTGTTCTGATTCTTGATGGGAGCGAGATACTGGTAAGCATCAATGTTCTGGTTGCCGACACGGCCCCAGCTCGCACGAATCTTGAGGAAATTAAGCCATGAGGAGGCGGATTCCATGAATTTTTCGTTTGAGATGTTCCAACCTGCGGAAACAGAGGGGAAGGAGCCGAAGCGGTGACCGCTTGCGAAGTTCGAGGAACCGTCGCGGCGGATGGTGGCGTTTATCATATATTTCTCCTGCCAGTTCCAACCGATACGGCCGAAGTAGCTGACGGTGCGGGACTCGTCGTGAGGACTGCCGGCCACGCTGACGCCGTTCTCGCCGAGGGTTGAACCGGTGCCGTTGCTTATCCATGCGTGGGTCCAGTCATCGAAACCTTCCTTGAGCTTGCCCTGACCGCCGCCGAGGTAGGTGCCGCTGTAGCGAGAGCTTTCCATACCGACGAGGACGTTGAATTCATGGTCCTTGATGGCGAAATCGTAGGTTGCGGTGTTGGTCCATGTGAGGCAGAGGGAGTGGTTCATGTTCTGGCTGACGCGGGTCTCAGTGCTGTAGACGTAGGGGGAGAACTGATAGATTGGGGTATAGCTGCGGTATTCGCTTGAACCGTAGACGGCACCGAAGACAGTGCGGAAGCGGAGATTCTTGATAGGTTCGAGCTGGGCGTAGACGTTGCCGTTGAAGGTGGCCGACTTGGTCTCGTTGTTGGTGTTGACCATCATGCTGCCGTAGGGGTTGCCGTCGTTGGCATACCAGTCACTGCCGGTGGTGTCGTTGTAGTCGCCCTTTTCATTATATACAGGGGAAAGAGGAGTAGCGGAGAATGCACCGCGGAGGGTGTTGTTGTACTGGTTTCCGACACCGATGCCACGGCTCTTGACGTAGACGAAGCTTGCCTGCTCACCGACGGTGAGAAGGTTGCCGAGGAGCTTGTGGTCGGAGTTGATGCGGAAGTTATAGCGGGAATAGTTGGAAACAGCGGGACCGCCGACGATACCTTCCTGATTGAGGTAGCCGAGCGACATGGCGTAGGTCGATGTGGCCGAACCGCCGGTCACACCGATGGTGTAGCTCTGGGTTGTCGCGTTGTCCTTGAACATGGAGTCGACCCAATCGGTGTCGATGAGCGAACGTTCACCGTTGGCATCCGTGCGCCAGATGGAGCTCATGGAGTTCCAGTCGTAGGGAGCGAGGCCGCTGTTGAGCTGCGACTCATCCATAATGGTCATGTATTCCCGGGCGTTGAGCATCTTCATCTTGCGTGGCGCGCTCTGCCAGCCATAGTAGCCGTCAAAAGTCACTTTCGCACGACCTTCCTTGCCCTGCTTGGTTGTGATGAGGACCACGCCGTTGGCAGCCTGAGCACCGTAGATTGCAGCCGAAGCTGCATCTTTGAGCACGTCGATGCTCTCGATGTCAGCGGGATTAAGGGTAGAGATGTCGCCACCGATACCGTCAATGAGATAGAGAGGCGAAGCATTTCCGATGGTACCAAGACCGCGGATGGTCACCTTCATGCCTGAACCGGGCTGACCGGATTCGCTTGCGATGCTGACACCTGGGAGCTGACCCTGCATTGCCTGAAGGGGAGATGTGGTGTTGAGTTTGGCGATGTCGTCACCCTTGATTTGGGCGGTTGCGCCGGTGACGAGTTTCTTTTTCTGGACACCGTAGCCGACGACGACAACTTCGTCGAGGACCTCGGTATCTTCAAGAAGAGCCACATCAAGACGGTCGGATGTGACCTTGATTTCACGGGTAGTAAAGCCGACGTAGGAGAACTGCAGGATCGCACCTTCATCGACTTTCAAGGTATAGTTTCCATCAATGTCGGTCGTGGTTCCCTGTGAGGTACCCTTGATAAGGATGCTCACACCCACCAACGGTTCGCCGTCGGAGGCCTGGGTGACCGTACCGGAGACAGTCAGAGGAGCTGCCGAGAGTGTCATTCCCGCCAGAAGGCAGAGCGACAGGAGGGCAACCCGGAAGAGATGCAGCGGAGTGCATCGTCCCAATAGTTTCTTTCCCATTAATAATAGATTTAGTTTTTACAGGTTAGTGATTGATTTGTTTTTATCTCGTAGTTTTTTTATTGATTGAAGGTAAGTTGTCTGCTGTCAATAAATATAATTTGTGAGGTAAGAAGCGAAAATCGGGCGTGAACAGTGGCGGAAGGTCTGCAGAAGTGTTGGATTCTACAATTTTAAGGTAAAAAATGTAGACAGGCTGTTCCCGTGCGTGTACAGTTTATTAATAAACGTGAACAAATGTAACCACACCTTTCTTACCGACCAAATTTTCGGACGGTTTATATGTGTTTCAAATTTATCTTGAAAGGGGTGGAAATGTTATATTTGAGAGGTTTAATTGTTTCAGGTAGCCAAACTAACATGCTGGTTAACAATAAAATAAAAATTAAAACCAAATGTTATAAAAGATTAATCGCACCAAGGTGTTGCATATTCGCTCCACATTGATTTACTTTGCGGATGGAAAAACCTACCTTAAATGTTAACACCATGCGAATTCTTCTGCTAATACTGACTCTTCTGACCATCGGCAGCACATCCTCAAAAGAATTGCCGCTGAAACATATCGACACCGTCAACCGACTGTCGAACAACAAGATAAACGTACTGCACCGCGATGCCGACGGCTTTCTTTGGATCGGGACATCCGCAGGGCTGTTCCGCTACGACGGCCACAACTTCAAGAACTACGCACCGCTGGATTCGGCCAAGCAAAATTCCTTTGCATATTACATCGAGAGGATACAAGAGGATGCCCACGGCAGGCTCTGGATCTACTCCGGACTGAAATATTCCGTCTATGATCCGGTGACAGACGAGATAACGACACGTTCGGACTCAATACTGCATGAAATCGGTATTGAAGATACCCCCAACCAGATATTTATCGACCAAAGCAAAGGATTGTGGGTGCAGACTTTGGGCAAAGGCCTCTCACATATTGAGCCAAAAGGCAAACATCTGCAAGCAGTGGGCGAAAAAGCCTTTGCCGACACTGAGATAACCGACCTCATATCCACGCCACGCGGCGTGATGACCATCGACAATCAGGGAACCATCAGATTCATCGACCCGGCAGACCATAAAGTCATCCTGACCGACAGCTCAATCAAAGGGGAACTCAACGATGGAAGCACCTTCGTGTTCACGCTAATCTATGACCGCGACGGACTCTGTTGGATTTTCAGCAATGAACGACTGTGGCTCTACGACATCAACAATGCCAAATGGCTCAACCACCGGCTTCCCGACAGCGGTCGTGGAGAAATCGTGAAAATTCTCACTCAGGACCGTTCCGGAAAACTTTGGGTCGGACGCGACCATCATGGGTTGGAAAAAATTGTCAAAGACAATGACAAAATCAGCTTCCAGAAGATCTCAACAGATTCCGGGCAAGACATAATCAATACGGTGACAGCTCTCTATGAAGACAATGAGGGGACACTTTGGGTCGGGACATACAAGAAAGGTCTCTATTACCACAACCCGAGCCTCAACAAATTTGCCCTGCGCAGTCTGCCGGATGTCAACTGCATAGTGCCTTCGCGAAGGGACGGCACAGTCTGGATCGGGACGGATGCCGCCGGAGTCATAAAGTGGAATCCCGGCACCGACGAGACTGCCACACTGACATCCAACAACTTCGGAGCCGTCACAAGCCTCTTTGAAGCTGCCGACGGTACACTCTACATCGGCTCTTTCTCCGGAGGATTGAAGCGCTACCGCAACGGAGTGCTTGAAACCGTGGTCACCGGTTCGCGACTCGACGAAGGCTACACATGGAGCATAGCCGATGCAGGAGACGGAAACATCTGGATAGGAACACTCGGTTCCGGACTGTTCCATTTCAATCCCGCAACACTTGCAACCCGACAGTACACGGCCGGGAATTCCGATTTAAGATCAGATTACATACTGAAGACCGTGGCCGACGACAGCAATGAGCTATATATAGCTACTTCCCTTGGTGTCAACGTATTCAATCCTGCTGACGGATCTTTCATGCTCCTCTCCGAACTCGACGGCATCAGCATCAATGACCTTATAGTCGATTCGCGAGGACTGCTATGGATTGCGTCGTCCAACGGACTTAAGGTCTACGACACTTACCGCAAGACGCTATCGCCCGTGGATATAGGCGGACAGAGCCTTCATCCCAACCTCATCCTCGGACTGAAAGAGGACAAGCGCGGCGACATCTGGGTGGCTGAAGGTGGGAAACTTATCTGCCTGAAAGTGAAATTCGATGACAAGACAGGCGCATTATCCTACACATCAAATCATTACGACACATCAGACGGTCTGCAAAACAGCGATTTCAACCAACGGTCGTTCGGCTTGCTCCCTGACGGCGAGATGCTTGTCGGCGGACTTTACGGTATCAACCGTTTTTATCCCGACAGGATTGTCCACAACCGCCATCTGCCCAAAGTCATGTTCTCCGACATTTATATCGGCCAACACAGACTCCGCGCCGGGGAAAAAATCAACGGACATATCCCTCTCAAAGTCTCCCCCAACCATGGCGCGACACTTGAACTTTGGCCTTCTGACCAATCATTCATGGTCAGTTTCGCCTCCGACAACTATGTCCTGCCGGAGAAAAACACATATCAATATATGCTCGAAGGGCTTGACAATGACTGGATTTCGGCACCTCGCGGAGTCAACTATGTCGCCTATACGAATCTTGCCCCCGGAAACTACAAATTACTTGTAAGGGCCATCAACGGTGACGGTTACGAAAGCACCGCAGCCGCCGCACTGCCCATCATCATCCATCCGCCATTCTTGTTGTCACCTTTGGCCAAGGTTTTGTATGCTGTGCTTATCATTGCCGGTATTTATTTGATATACCGTCTCATACGCAGTCATGAACGCCGCCGCTTCAACGAGAAGCGCAAAGAGGATGCCATCAGGAAGCAGGAGGAAATCAACCAACTTAAATTTAAATTCTACACCAATGTCAGCCATGAGCTGCGCACGCCTCTCACCCTCATCGTGTCGCCCCTTGAAAGTATGCTGAAAGAGACGAAGGATGAAGGTCAGCGCCGGCGGCTCACACTCATGCGCAACAACGCAATGCGGTTGTTGACGCTTGTCAACCAGCTTCTTGACTTCAGGAAAAATGAAGTGGCAGGTCTGACACTTCACTTGGCCGAGGGGGAGATTGTCGGGTTTGTCCGCAATGTCTGCCATGCTTTCGCCGGAATGTCGGAACGCAAGAACATCAGACTGAATTTCACTTCCGACATGCAGGAACTCAACGTGATGTTTGACGAAGACAAGCTCAACAAGGCCATCATGAACCTTCTTGCGAATGCCTTCAAGTTCACCCCCGAAGGCGGCGAGGTGACGGTTGGCATATCAACCACGCAGTCGACAATCACAATCAGTGTGGCCGACAACGGAATCGGCATCAGCGACAACGACAAGACCCACATATTCGAACGTTTCTTCCAGACCGGCAACGTCCCGACCGACAACACCATGACAGGCAGCGGAATAGGTCTGAGTATGGCGAGCGAATATGTGAAGCTCCACGATGGAAACATCCATGTCTCCGACAATCCCGGCGGTGGCAGCATCTTCATCATCGAACTTCCAATAATAAAAGGGAAGAGCCGTACAAAACCGACTCCTGCAGTCAGCGAGACCGTTTCTGAAATAGAATCGAATGAAAATGAGGCGAACACTATGGAAAATGAAGCGATTGCCGGCAAAACCGACAAGCCGGCGGAAGCAGATGGTAAGGAAATTGCCTCCGCATACCTGAATCCCGATGACAAGACCGACAAACCAACGGTACTCGTGGTCGATGACAGCCATGACATGATTGATTTCCTCCGTGACGGACTGGGCGCGGAATTCCACGTCATCACCGCTCCTGACGGCGCATCGGCTCTCAAACTGCTGTCGTCCATCCGCCCGGCCATCATCCTGACCGACCTGATGATGCCCGGAATGGACGGAATCGAGCTGTGCAGACGCATAAAGGCCGACCCGAATCTTGCGACCACACCGATTATAATCCTCACAGCCAAACATGACGTCGATGCAAAGGTAGAGGGTATGACCGTAGGGGCTGACGACTACATCACCAAACCCTTCAACATCGACCTTCTCATCCTGAAAATGAAGAAGCTTGTCAGCCTCACGCGCAGCAGTGGCCGGGCGCTCATCAATCCCGAGCCTGACTCGATACAGATTACACCGCTTGACGAGAAGATGGTCGAGAAAGCGGTGAAATATGTCGTCACGAATATCAAGCGTCCTGAACTCTCAGTCGAGGAACTCAGCAGCCATCTCGGCATGAGCCGTGTCCATCTCTACAAGAAGCTGAAAGCGACGACAGGCAAATCGCCCGTGGAGTTCATACGTCTGATCCGACTGAAACGCGGTGCGCAGATGCTTCGTGAAAGCCAGCTCAACGTGTCGGAAATAGCCTATCAGATCGGCTACAATAACCCGAAATATTTCAGCAAATATTTCAAGGAAGAATTCGGTGTACTCCCCTCAGTTTACCAGAACAAAGAGGAGAAAGCAACAAATTATCCCGTATAAGTTAACATTTCATCCCCCGGACAAATCATTTACATCCCGCCGTGTCAACATTGTCCCCTCGCGGTCACACAGGTAATTTATAACTTTGCATAACAACGGAAAAAGCATCCCTGCCCACCGTCAGGGTCTCCGCTTCATCACAACGTTATACCTAATTTAACAACATCTATACCAAATCTCACCCCTATGAAACTACGAGCATTATCGGCTTCGGTTCTTGCAGGCTTGATGACTTTGGCCTGTTCGCCCGGAAAATATGAGAAAACAGACCGCGGCGTGACTGTCAACGTCGAATCGACCGGTGAAAATTCAGTCAGGAAAGTACGCCTACAGGTTCTCGGCGAAAAAATCATACGCGTGTCGGCAACCCCGGACAAAAAATTTGCCGAGGACAACAGCCTTGTCACCATACCTCAGAAAGAAAAGGTTGACTATACCGTCACCGAAACCGACTCGACCATCTCGGTCACGACCTCAGCCGTCACCGCCACTGTGACACTGAAGACAGGCGACGTGAAGTTCTATGACAAAGACGGCAAACTGATTGTTGCCGAAGCTGACGGCGGACGGTCATTCTCACCAATAGAGGTAGAAGGGACAAAAGGCTACACCGTCCGTCAGGTCTTCGAATCGCTCAACGACGAAGAGGGTATCTATGGACTCGGACAGCATCAGAGCGACGAGTTCAACTACAAGGGTCTGAACGAGGAACTTTTCCAATATAACACCAAGGTCTCCGTGCCTTTCGTCGTCTCGACCGACAACTACGGTATCCTCTGGGACAGCTACTCGCTCTGCCGTTTCGGAAATCCGGCTCCTTACAAGCAACTCGGACAGGTGTTCAAGCTCTATGACAAGGAGGGCAAGGAGGGTGCGTTGACCGGGACATACGTTCCTGCCAAACCCGAGGAGGAGACAATCGTGCAGCGCGAGGACTCCATCTACTTCGAGCACCTCATCCGCAAGGAACTGAAGCATGTGGTGAATCTCCCGCAGGATTTCAACTATTACGGCTCACATGTGACCTACGAGGGTGAAATCGAGCCTGAGGAGAGCGGTGAGTTCAAATTCATCCTCTACTACTCCGGCTACATGTCGGTCTACATCGACGGCAAGGAAGTGGTTCCCGAGCGCTGGCGCACGGCATGGAATCCCAATTCCTACAAATTTTCCGTCGACCTTGAAAAAGGCAAGCGTGTTCCCATCAAAATCGAATGGCAGCCCAACGGCTCGGTGGCCTACTGCGGTCTGCGCGTCTATTCTCCGGTCGACGATAAAGAGCAGCTCGACATGAGCTGGTGGGGCGAGATGCAGGACCAGATTGACTACTATTTCATCTATGGCGATGACATGGACGACGTCATCAGCGGCTACCGCACACTCACCGGCAAGGCACCCATCATGGCGAAATGGGTCATGGGCTACTGGCAGAGCCGCGAGAAATACAACACTCAGGAAGAAGTGCTGTCGACCCTCGCTGAATTCCGCAAGCGCAACATTCCTATCGACAACATCGTCATCGACTGGCTCCACTGGAAACAGGACTCATGGGGTAGCCACGAATTCGACCGTGACCGCTTCCCTGATCCGAAAGGCATGGTCGACACCATCCACGACATGCACGGACGCGTGATGATTTCGGTATGGCCGAAATTCTATGTGACCACCGAACACTATAAGGAGTTTGACAAAAACGGCTGGATGTATAAACTCCCCGTTCAGGACAGCATCCGCGACTGGGTAGGCCCCGGCTATCTCAGCTCATTCTACGATGCCTACAGCGCCGACGCCCGCAAACTGTTCTGGAACCAGATGAAGGACCACTATGTGCCACTCGGCATCGACGCATGGTGGATGGACGCTTCCGAACCCAACATCCGCGACTGCACCGATCTCCAGTATCGCAAAGACCTCATCACCCCGACCGCACTCGGTCCGTCGACAAAATATTTCAACGCCTACGGCCTCATGAACGCTGAAGCCATCTATGACGGTCAGCGCGAGACAAACGACGACCGCGTCTTCCTCCTCACCCGTTCGGGTTTTGCCGGACAGCAGCGCTATTCGACCGCAACATGGAGCGGCGACATCGCCACCCGCTGGGAGGACATGAAGGCTCAGATTTCAGCAGGCCTCAACTTCGCCGCCTCAGGAATTCCCTGGTGGAGCATGGACATCGGCGGATTCTGCGTCGAGGACCGCTATGTGGCCGCAGCAAAGGAATATCAGAAAACAGGCAAGGAGAACGCCGACCTCAAGGAGTGGCGAGAGCTCAACACCCGCTGGTATCAGTTCGGAGCGTTCGCCCCGATGTTCCGCGCCCACGGCCAGTGGCCCTACCGCGAGATTTTCAATATCGCCCCCGACAATCACCCAGCCTACAAGTCGGTTGTCTACTACACCAACCTCCGCTACGACCTCATGCCCTACCTCTACTCTCTTGCAGGCATGACCCATTTCAACGACTATACCATTATGCGTCCGATGGTCATGGACTTCACCGCCGACAAGGCCACACGCAACATCGGCGACCAATACATGTTCGGTCCCGCCTTCCTCGTGGCTCCCGTCTACACCTACGGTGCGAAATCGCGCGAAGTCTACTTCCCGGCCGGTGCCGATTGGTATGACTTCTATACCGGCAAGGAAATCAACGGCGGACAAACCCTCAACGTCGCCGCGCCATACGAACGCATACCCCTCTTCGTCCGTTCAGGCTCGATCATCCCCTTCGGCCCCGCAATCCAGTGGAGCGACGAAAAACCTGCCGACATCATCAATCTCTATGTCTATGCCGGTCAGGACGGAGAATTCCTTCTCTATGAGGATGAGAACGTCAACTATAACTACGAGCAGGGCAAGTATGCAGTGATTCCCTTCAAGTGGAACGACGAGAAGCAGACACTGACAATCGGCGAACGTGCCGGACAGTTCCCCGGAATGCTCCGCAACCGCCGATTCAACATCATCAAGGTATCGAAGGATCATCCCGTCGGCTACGGACGTGACAACAAGGGCGTGGAAGTGGCCTACAACGGCTCTGCCAAGACCATCAAGCTCTGATTCTTTTCACCATTACACATAAGTTTGATTCAAAACCCGAATTTTCTGACTTTTAGGTCATGCTTTCTAAGGTAAATCTGATAATTATGGCTTGCCTCGTCTGGATAGGCGGGGCGGCCATTTTTTCCGCATCCGCAGCTGATTCCCGTGCCGTAAAGTTCAACGACGGCTGGCGTTTCATGCTTGCCGATTCTCCCGATATGTCGACGCCCGGTTTCGACGACTCGTCATGGCGACAACTCTCCCTTCCCCACGACTGGGCCATAGAGGGCGATTTCAGCAAGGACAATCCCTCCGGGACAGGAGGCGGCGCGCTCCCAGGCGGTATCGGGTGGTATCGCAAGACGTTCACCCTCACCCCTGAGCAACGCGGAAAGAACATATTCATCGACTTCGACGGTGCCTATATGAATTCCACCGTCTACATTAACGGCCACGAACTCGGAACCCGCCCCTACGGCTATGCCTCGTTCAGCTACGACATCACTCCCTGGCTGAATCAGACAGGCGAGAATGTGATTGCCGTGCGTGTCGACAACGCCGAGCAGCCCAACTCGCGCTGGTATAGCGGCTGCGGCATCTACCGCAACGTCTGGCTGCGCTCGCTCTCCGACATCCATATTCCACTTTGGGGACAGCACGTCACCACTCCTCTTGTCACCGACACCGAGGCACGGATTGACATAGCCACTGAAATCGTCAGCAAGGCTAAAAAAATTGCATCGGTCAGCGTCTACTCATCGCTCATGGACGCCAACGGTAAAATGATAGGCAAAACGGCCACGCAAGTGGTGAAACTCGACAAAAAGCATCCCGACATTGAAGTCGCAGGCTCAATCAATGTGGAGAATCCACATCTCTGGAGCACCGAAGACCCCTATCTCTACACCATAGCCACCTTTGTATCCGATGCTAAGACGGGTGAGCTTCTTGACAGCTACATGACCACTACGGGACTGCGCTATTTCAACTTTGACCCTAAGACAGGCTTCTCGCTCAACGGAAAGCCGATGAAAATCAACGGTGTCTGTATGCACCACGACCTCGGAGCACTCGGTGCGGCAGTCAATACCCGTGGAATTGAGCGCCAGCTTGAAATTTTGAAAGATATGGGTGCGAACGCCTACCGTGCGTCACACAACCCTCCTGCGCCCGAAGGGCTTGAACTCTGCGACCGCATGGGCATACTCGTCATGGACGAGACCTTCGACATGTGGCGCAAGAAAAAGACCTCCCACGACTATGCCCGCTACTTCCCGGAGTGGCATGAGCGCGACCTCAGCGACCTCGTGCGCCGCGACCGCAACCATCCGTCCGTCATTATGTGGAGCATCGGCAATGAAGTGCTCGAACAGTGGAGCGATGCCAAGGCCGACACTCTGTCGCTCGAACAGGCCAACCTCATCCTGAATTTCGGCCACAGCAAGGATATGCTTGCCGCGGAGACAGACAGCATGAGCATCAACTCGCTCCTCACGAAGAAACTCGCCGACATGGTGCGCAGTCTCGACGGTTCGCGCCCGGTGACAGCAGGATGCAACGAGCCTAATCCCGGCAACCACCTCTTCCGCTCGGGTGCGCTCGATGTCATCGGCTACAATTACCATGACAACTGGTTCGATTCCGTCCCGAAATGGTTCCCTGACAAACCCTTCATCATATCCGAAAGCGTCTCGGGGCTTATGACCCGTGGCTACTACCGTATGCCCTCAGACTCAACGTTCATCTGGCCCAAGCGCTGGGACATAGCCTTTGAGGACCCATCGTTCTCCTGCTCCTCCTACGATAATTGCCATGTCCCCTGGGGTAATTCCCACGAGGGTACACTCCGCCACGTAGACGAGAAGGATTTCATTGCCGGACAGTTCATCTGGACAGGTTTTGACTACCTCGGCGAACCGACACCATTCGGCTGGCCGGCCCGAAGCTCATATTTCGGAATTGTCGACCTCGCCGGTATTCCGAAGGACATATACTATATGTATCAGTCGCAATGGAGGCCTGACAAAAATGTGCTCCACCTCTTCCCGCATTGGAACTGGGAGGATGGACAGGAAATCGATATGTGGGCCTACTATAACAATGCCGATGAAGTCGAGCTGTTCATCAACGGCGAGTCGCAGGGTGTGCGCAAACCTGAAGCCGGGAAATATCACGCTTCATGGCGCGTCAACTTCACCCCCGGGACGGTCAAGGCCGTCAGCCGAAAGGATGGACGGATTGTGGCTACAGATGAAATCCGCACAGCCGGTGCTCCTGCCCGCATACGCCTCACCCCCGACCGCTCCTCTATCAAGGCAGACGGTTCAGACCTCAGCTATGTGCTTGTTGAAATCCTTGACAAAGATGGCAATCTCTGCCCTTGGGCCGAGAATGAGGTGACATTCGAGGTCACCGGTGCCGGACGTAACGAGGGTGTTGACAACGGTTCGCCCATTTTGCTCGAACGCTTCAAATCGGACAAACGCAAGGCATTCTACGGCAAAGCCATGCTCATTGTCCGCAACGATGGCTCCCAAGGCCCCATCACCGTCCGCGCCACCTCCCCCAACCTCGCCCCATTCACAACGACAATCAATGCTTTTTGAGTTGGGAGTTGGGAGTTTTTAGTTGGCAGTTGTCAGTTTTGAGTTGTCAGTTGCCGGTTGGCAACTTTGACATACTCAACAAAGAGCACAACAGCACCAAGCCTGCAACTAAAAGCTAAAAACTAAAAACTCACAACCCAAAACTCACAACTAAAAACTCAAAACTACTTTATACTTTATCCTTACCACTTTATACTTATAAAATATGTTTCGCCCTTTACTCACCATCCCTCTTCTCCTCTCGGGAATGAGCCTTTTTGCGGCTAAAGATATTCCTGCCTACATGAATGAATCGCTACCGATGGATCAGCGTGTCGAAGATGCCCTCTCACGCATGACCACTCAGGAAAAAATCAACATGCTCCACGCCCAAGGCAAGTTTTCATCGCCCGGTGTGCCGCGTCTCGGCATACCCGACATCTGGATGAGCGACGGGCCTCACGGCGTGCGCGCTGAAATCAACTGGAACGACTGGGGTTATGCCGGTCGCACCAACGATTCCATCACCGCCTTTCCCGCTCTGACAGCCCTCGCAGCCACATGGAACCCGACACTTTCCTACGAATATGGCAACGCTCTCGGCGAAGAAGCCCTCTACAGGGAAAAGGACGTGATGCTCGGCCCCGGAGTGAACATCTACCGCACGCCGCTCAATGGCCGCAACTTCGAATACATGGGTGAGGATCCTTATCTCGCCTCCATCCTCGTTGTGCCCTACATCAAGGGTATGCAGCAGAATGGTGTGGCGGCAAGCGTGAAGCACTTCGCCCTCAACAACCAGGAGCTGTGGCGCGGACACATCAACGTCGAGCTAAGCGACCGTGCGCTCCACGAAATCTATCTCCCAGCATTCAAGAGTGCGGTCGTCGACGGAGACAGTTGGACCATCATGGGTTCCTACAACAAAATCCGTGGACAACATGCCTGCCACAACGAAATGCTCCTCAACAAAATCCTGAAAGGTGACTGGGGATATAAGGGCGTGGTGGTAACCGACTGGGGCGGCGCACACGACACCAAGGAAGCAGCCCTCTACGGACTCGACCTCGAAATGGGTTCCTACACCAACGGTCTGACCTCCGAATCGGAGTTCACCACCGATGACTACTATATGGCCCGTCCCTACCTCGAAATGCTTGAAAAAGGTGAGGTTCCGATGTCGACCCTCGACGACAAGGCGCGCCGTATGCTCCGCCTCAACTTCCTCACGGCCATGAAGCGCGACAAGCCCCTCGGCTCAATCGCTTCGCCCGAACACTATGCCGTGGCCGAGGAGATTGGCAATGAGGCCATCGTACTTCTCAAAAACGCACCGGTCAGCAAGGGTGCTGCCCCCCTCCTCCCCCTCTCGCCCGACGTGAAGTCAATCCTCGTGGTTGGCGACAATGCCACCCGCGATCTCATGAAGGGTGGCGGCTCGTCTGAGCTAAAGGTCAAGGACAATGTCACTCCCCTCAAAGGCCTGCAGGCAATCTACGGCGACAGGGTGAAATTTGCGCAGGGCTACCGTGCCGGTCGCCCGATGTATTCCCACGTCGAGGAGATTCCCGCTTCCGTCCAGGACTCGCTGCGCGCCGAGGCCGTAAGCATGGCCAAGGATGCCGATGTGGTCATCTTCATGGGAGGTCTCAACAAGAATCACCTGCAGGACTGCGAGGCAGGGGACCGCGAGAGCTATGCCCTCCCCTACGGCCAGTCTGAACTCATCGAGGCCCTTCAGGCAGCCAACCCCAACCTCATCGTCATGCTCCTCAGCGGCAATGCCGTCGAGATGCCCTGGGCTTCGAAGATTCCCGCTATCGCTCAGGCATGGTATCTCGGTTCGATGGCCGGAAAGTCAATCGGCAATGTGGTGAGCGGCAAGGTCAATCCCTCCGGTAAGCTCCCCTTCTCCTTCCCCGTGAAACTGGAGGACAACGGTGCCCACAGTTTCGGCGCAATCTCCTATCCCGGCGATTCAATCAACGAGGAGTATAAGGAGGACATTCTCGTCGGCTACCGCTGGCACGACACCAAGAAGATTCTGGCTCTCTACCCCTTCGGCCACGGTCTGAGCTACACGTCGTTCGACTATGGCAAGCCCGTCGCATCGGCCAAGACCATCGGACAGGGCGAGTCGCTGACCATCACCATCCCCGTCAGAAACACCGGTGACCGCGAGGGTAAGGAGACAGTGCAGCTCTATATCGGCGACGACAAGGCTTCAGTGCTACGTCCCGTCAAGGAGCTTAAGGGCTTCGAGAAGATCGACCTCGCTCCGGGTGAGGAGAAGACGGTCAATTTCACCGTCAGCCCGGATGCTCTCAAATTCTACGACCCCGAAAGCGCCTCATGGGTTGCCGAACCCGGCAAATTCCGCGCCTACATCGGCTCATCCTCAACCGACATCCGCGCAACAGTGCCTTTCGAGTTGAAGTAAGAGGTGGAAGGGCACAG
>CANCXM010000023.1 GCA_947381945.1 uncultured Muribaculaceae bacterium | reverse complement strand
TCACGGTGTAGACATCGCCGTCGATAATGACATTCATCGGGATGACAATATCTCCCTTGGCATTAGGCGATTCAGTGATGGTGATGGTTTTGGCAGATTTGTCGGTTGTGTAGTTGACACCCTCGGGTATGCTTCCGGTTTCGATACCGACAGTTACTTCGCATTCCAGTGTTTCCCCTTCAACTTCTGCTGAGACCATACAGATACCAAATTCGCACATTGCTGTGACGAGTCCGCAGTTGTTGACGTAGGCCACGGCCGGGTCATTTGAACTCCAGTTGATTTTGAGGTTTTCAAGTTTTGAGACAATGCCCAACTGGAAGGATTCATCAGATGAGATATGGATGGCTGAATGGCTGATTGACAGATTGAGAACGACAGTTACAGCGCAGCTTGCCTCAAGCTTATTGCCTTCACTGTCCGTTGCAATCACTTTGATTTCGGCAGAGCCTTTTGCAATAGCGGTGACAAGGCCCTTGCTGTCAACCTTTGCTACCGCCGGGTTGCTGGATGTCCATTTGTAGGTGAATGGTCGGCCATCCTCGGTGATTGCTTCGGCTATGAGTTGATAGCTGTCGCCCGGTTCAAAGGTGATTGAATATGTATTCAGGATGCATTGGGTTGCTGCTTCCATTTTTTCAAACCATCCCCAGGGAGTGGCCATAAAGTATATGTCCATGCTTTTTTTAGGACAGTAGAGGGTACCTTTCGAATATGTTGCGTTATTGAAAATATTCTTTTTGGCAGTTGCCGGAGTCTCGGCAAGATAAACTACCTGACGCAGGGAGTCACAGCTATACCAGAGTGAATCGGCGAATTCCTTTACTGTTTCAGGGATGGTGAGTGAACGGAGATCATTGCAATTATCGAACGCTTTAGCTGCGATTTTGCTGACGGTGGACGGTATGGTGCATGATGTGCGGGAAAAATCAGGGCAGTAGGCCATCATGCTGTCAGGTTTGATGACGAGGGCATCCTTGTTTAGGTCAAAATAGGGATTGTCATCGGAAACAATGATGGTCTTGAGGTTGGGGCAGGTGTCGAAGATGGAGCGAGAGAATGCCGGCTTTTTGGAGGTTCCGGAGGTAGTGCCAAGTGAATATAGTGACTTGCCGAAATTCAATTCAGATATCGGACAACCTGAGAAGGCGTCTTCACCAATTTTTTCAATAGCATCAGGAATCCTTATATCTGTCAATATCGAACAATTTGAGAATGCTTTATTACCAATATAAGTCACTGAATTTAGAATGGATACGGAAGCGAGCGAGGAGCAATTGGCGAACGTACTGTTACCAATTGAAGTGACTGAACTTGGAATTGAAACGGAAGCGAGCGAGGAGCAATTGGCGAACGTACTGTTACCAATTGAAGTGACTGAACTTGGAATTGAAACGGAAGTGAGCGCCGAGCAATCTTCGAACGCACGTTCCCCAATCGAAGTTACTGAACTTGGGATTGAAACGGAAGCGAGGGATGAGCAACCGGAGAACGTACTTTCTCCAATAGAAGTCACAGAACTTGGGATTGAAACGGAAGCGAGCGAACGGCAACCGGAGAACGTACTTTCTCCAATTGAAGTCACAGAATTTGGGATTGAAACGGAAGCGAGCGAGGAGCAATAGAAGAACGCATATTTACCAATAGAAGTCACAGAACTTGGGATTGAGACGGAAGTGAGCGATGAGCAACTGCCGAACGTGTAGCCACCAATAGAAGTCACAGAACTTGGGATTGAAACGGAAGCGAGCGAATAGCAGTGGGCGAACGCACTGTCACCAATTGAAGTCACAGAACTAGGGATTGAAACGGAAGCGAGCGAGGAGCAATTGTAGAACGCATATTCACCAATTGAAGTCACAGAATTTGGGATTGAAACGGAAGCGAGCGAGGAGCAATTGGCGAACGCATATTGACCAATTGAAGTGACAGAATTTGGGATTGTGACGGAGGTAACGGCATTCTTACAAAACCCATATTCCCCAATTTCTGTTACAATATAAAAATTTGTTCCATCATTGACTTTACTGGGAATTATTAGTTCGCCTGTAACGGTATTTCCGGCTTCATACACATTATCATAAACCACTGACTTTTTTCCCCCTTTTGTCTTAACTGTTTTAGCTTTCTCATCTATAACGGTATAAGTTATGCCTTCGTACTTGAAGTCTCGGGCTGAGAGGCTGGCCGGGATGAGGCCGAGGAGTATCAGCCACAGGGGTGCCGATAGCCGCGACACCCGTTTGTGTAGTTGTTTGAACATGTTGTTTGAATTAATTGGTTTATAAAATTATAGTTGGTTTATTTGTTGGCGGTTTGTTTGACGGTGGGCTTGCTTGTCTTTTTGACGGCCTTTCTGCCTTCCTTTTTAGTTGTCTTTTTGGCGGAAGTGGACCGGAGGGTGTCGGCCATTTCGATGAGCTGACGGTGGACAATGCACATAAAGTTTTCGAGGTGCATCGCTCCCATTTCCTGCAGGATAGGGGCGAAGGCTTCGATGGGGATGGAGGGCGGGGTGATTTTGCAGTCGATGAGACCGAGACGGCGCAGGGCTTTGGCTCCCGTGAGGGCACCGGCGTGGACATAGACGCGGCGCTCGGGGAGGAGGCCGTGGTTGAATCCGTAGCGGAAGGCAAAGTCATAGATTGAAAGGTCGGCGTAGCCTTTCGTCCCGCGGGCGGCATCGGCCATATAGTCGCGCAGCTCTTCAAAATCAGCGAAAGTGTGGGTGTCGATGTCGGATAGTTTTCCAATCATCTCCGTAATCACCCGGTTGGCGATGCAGAACTGGTGGCTTGCACGGCGATATTTCTCTTTCGGGCCGGTAGGGTCGTTGTGGAGACCACAGATGTAGTCCGTGACATTTTCCAGTTCACCGAGCGGCGCGGTCAGGCCTGCGGCATAATTCCGCATGTAATATTCAATCAATCCGCTGATGGTGAGGACGGACGGTGGGCATGGTTCAGGTTTGCGACATGGGTCGACGACAGTGGGAGGTTTGGGTTTTGGAGGCGAGCAGGAGTTCATATAGCCGGATGAATGGTTTGGGTGTGCCTCGGTCCTCCTCTCGTCGGCATTGGATTGGTTTATAGCCAATTGAATAAAAGAAAAGCGTAGGAGTCTGTACCTGTTGCCGTCCTACGTTCTGAGGCTTCTCGCATTGCCCATCAATAGTCGGACGGCAACGCAGAAGCCCACGCTCGTATATGCAATCATAGCGTCCGGCTATACCTTTCGCAAGGCATTCTGCCGAATGCATGATATTACATATCCACGGGCATCTACCGTTGCACAACCCTTGACTATTGATAGAAATTTTGCGAGAATTTCAGAACGTCAAGAATCAGCGCGGATAAACGCTTTCTTATGTATGAAATATTGTCGGGCCCTATGGCCCGGCTATTTCTACATCCCACCACGCTTTACCCCAGACCGGGGGTTTCTGCTATGGCGGTCTGCAAAAGCAAAATTAGTAAATTATATTTATTTATGCAAGGATAGTTGTGAGTTTTTGCTCAGTAGGGACGTTGTAGGGACGCATTGTGGACGCCCTGTAGGGACGCTTTTCAAAGCGTCCGCAACAGCATACGATTGAAAATGCAGGGGGGATTCGTGGGTTGGGGGCGGTATGTGGGTAAAAAAATCATTTGTTATTGGATTTTTAATTTGAGGGGGTGTTTTTGGGGATTTTGGGGGATTCGTGGTGTTTTTTGGGGATTCATTTGTTATTACGTTTTTGGAATTCATTTGTATGCGGTTGCGGACGCTTTGAAAAGCGTCCCTACTGGGCATAAAAAAATCATCAGCTGGGGGGCAGCTGATGATTGTAGTATCTATACTCTATACTTTCGCCTCTATACTGTAGAGGGGCCGACCGGGATTACCTTCCTGCTGCGGTGATTTCGTTGCGGAGGCGGTTGTTGAATTCGGTTTGGGCGTTGAGATCCTCGAGGGTCAGGTGCATACGGTAGCGCCAGTAGTGGCGGGGATTTGCGGGGATGTTGATGAGTTCCTCGCGGGGATCCTGACGGCGGAGGACACCGTCGATGGAGAGCCAGTCCTGAAGCGGGAGTATGCAGAGCATCGAGGGGGACTGGAGGTGCATCCGGATGATGCGGTCGCATATCCAAGGCTCGGCATACTGGGGTGCGGGTCCGGCTTCACCGAGCACTTCATTGAAGTAGCGCTGGGTGGCGTCGCGGTCGCTTTCCCACCAGCGGCGGATACCGTCCATGTCGTGGGTTGAGGTGGTGCAGACGGAGCGGTAGGGGTAGGTCCATGTGTTGCCGAAGGGGACGTTGGGGTCCTTGGGCATACGCTGGATTTCGAGGACGAGGATTTCGAGGTTGTTCATCACGGCGGGGACGCAGGCGGGAATCATGCCGAGGTCCTCGGCGCAGACGAGCATGTCGGTCGCATCGGTGAGCGGGGGGAGTTTCCACATTGCCTTGCCATACCAGAAATCGTTGTTGCGACGATAGAAGAAGTCGTTGTACATGCGGTTGAAACACCACTTCTCGTAGTCGGTGAGAGCCTGATAAGCGAAGGTGAACTGAGCGGAGATGCGGGGATGGTATTTGCCCTTTTCGTAGGGGTCTTCGATGAAGAGGACTTCGTCGATGAGGCCGAGGAGGGCGTTGCAGATGCGGTCGTTCTTATCGTTTTTCTCCTGGGTTGCGAAGTAGTCGACGACCTTGCGCTGGGTGTCGAATTCGTCGCGCATACGGTAGCGGCCATAGCCTTCGTCGACGAGGAAGCGCTCACGGCACTCGTCGGTGTAGTCGCCGAAGAATGCTCCGAGCATGTAGTCCATGATGTAGGGGCGTGTCTGGCGGTCGACATCAATCCAGAAGTCATAGCTGTTGCGGAGTTCGTCGGGGGAATAGGGGAGGGCGCGGTTGAAGACACCGAGCAGACCGTGGACGGCATCCATCGGGATTTGCCAGATGCGGAAGAAGCCGAGGACGTGGTCAATTCGGTAGGCGTCGAAGTATTCGGCCATCTTGCGGAAACGTGCTTTCCACCATGCGAAACCGTCCTTTGCCATCTCGTCCCAGTTGTAGGTGGGGAAGCCCCAGTTCTGACCGAGGACAGAGAAATCGTCCGGCGGAGCGCCGGCCTGGCAGTCGAGGTTGAAGAGGCGGGGCGAGATCCATGCGTCGACGCTCGTGCGGGAGATACCGATGGGGATGTCGCCCTTTATGGCAACGCCTTTCGAGTGGGCATAGTCGCGCACCTCGCGCATCTGCTTGTCGAGGAAATATTGCTGGTAGTAGACATAGTTGATGTCGGGGGTGTGGAGGGTGATGAAGTCCTTGATTTTTTCAGTATCATAGACTGCATATTCTCCCCATTTTTCCATGTCGGGGGTTCCGTTGATGTCGCGGAGCACGCAGAAGGCGGCGTAGGGGGTCAGCCATGATGCATTCTTTTCAAAGAATGATTTGAATTCCTCCGTGGCGAGGATTGCTTCACCGTCCTGGGCGAAAAGTTCGCGGGTGAATTCATTCTTTGCGTTGTTGACACGCTCGTAGTCCACCTGGGGGAGACGATTGAGCTCGCGTCCGAGGTCGTCGAAGTAGCGCTGACGCTCCTCGTTGTTGAGTCGGCCCATCGCCGAGAGGCGCAGGTACATGGGGTGGAGCGCGAAGGTGGAGTTGGCGTTGTAGGGGTATGAGTCGGTCCAGGAACCGGTCATGGTGGTGTCGTTGATGGGGAGGAGCTGCACGAAGTTTTGCTTCGTGTCGGCCGCCCAGTCAATCATGAGTTTGAGATCGAGGAAGTCGCCCACACCGAAGTCGGCCTCGCTGCGGAGGGAGAATACGGGGATGGCGACGCCTGCACCGCGCCAGGGGGCGAGGGGATTGACGAGGCGCTGTCCGGCATCGACGATTGATTCGCCCGGACGGGTGGCGGGGAGGTCGATGTGGCGGTTGTCGCGTCCTTCCCAGGCCACAACCTCACCGGTTGATTTCTTTACTATGAGGAACTTATAGTCACTGCCGGTGCCTAAGCCTTCGAGGGGGAGGTTGACTGTCCATGTGGGATAGGCGGCATCGCTCATGCGGACGGCTTTCGTCACATCCCATGCACCGAGGGCCTCGGCTTCGCCGCTGACGGCTACTGCCTCGTCGGGTGAAATCATCGGGGCATCGACCGAGAGGGTGAGCATACCGGCCGAGGGGAGGACGGGGGCCTCGCGGTCGGCGCGGTGGCAGATACATTCGGTGAAGGCGCTGCTATAGTAGGGCTTGTCCCACGGCATGTCCTGCCAGCGGTCCATGATGCTGAAGAGGTGGGTGTCGGCATTGTGGATGAAGCGGCGTTCCTTTCCCCATTCGCGTTTGACATAGCCGTTGTCGTGACGGACAATGTAGCCGTAGGTGAACTCGCTGACGGTGTCGGGAATCTCGACCTGCACGGTCCAGGTTTCGGCACCTGTCAGTTGCATGGGGATGGCCTGCGAGAGGTCACCGCCTCCAAGGGGGGCGGCGGAGCCTGTGAGGAAAAGGGATTCGCCCCACTCTGTGCGATAGTTGACAGTAAATGTAAGTTTCATAAGTATGATATAATGATATTTTTTCTAATTGTAGGCAAAGTTAATATTTTGAAAATAAATTCACCTAATAATAATGTTATAAAATCCCGGTGCGTTGAGCAAAAATTAGCTAAAAAAACAAAAAAACGGTCGTGGTGGGGGGATGGGGTATTATCGGACATCTTCGATGCCCGTGGGGGTATATACGATCATAACCCCACACCTTCGCGGCACGCAATTTCGCCCTACGGGCTTCATTGCGTTGCCGCTCGATGCGGGGCTATGATCGTATCGCCGCTTCGCGGCTCAGCGGGTTGCCATCCGGTTTGGGGTGGGGGTGCCGCTTTGCGGTTTACCGGTTGCCGTCCGGGGGGATGGGGTTATTTTGCGGGGTCGAGGATGACGACGCGGTAGTTGTTCTGGGCGTTGAGGGCCTTCATGTAGTCCATCACGTCCTGAATTGTGATTGAGTTCATCACGTCAACATTGCCGTTGAAGGTGTCGACACCGTTGGAGAGGTTTGCGAGGATTGCCTGACGCCATGCGGGGTTCTTCTCGCGGTTCTCGGTGAAGACCTTGACCATGTATTCCTTGATGGGGTTGAGTTCGTCGGCAGTGACGTTGGATTCCATCTCCTTGAACTGCTGCTTGATGAAGGGAAGGACTTCATCCTTCATCTCGGGCTTCATTGGGAAGGACGACATGATTGAAGCAGGATGGATGCCTGTGCGGTCAAGCTGACCGGCAGCGCTGATTGAGTAGACGGCACCCATTTCCTCGCGGACAGTCTTGATGAGACGGTTGGTTAGAATCTGACCCACGATTGAGGCAAGCATGGAGTTTTTGGGAGTGAAGTCCATGTCGCCACTCTCGATGATTGCGACGTAGGTCTGCGGAGTTGACATTGGTGTGGTGAAGGTGTCAGTCTTGGAGCCACCGGCCATGAAGAGGGCGGGGTTGTAGGCGTCGACCTTTGTGACAGCAGTCTTGGGGTCGCCGGGGAGGGATGCGATGTATTTCTCAACGAGGGGCTTGAGGACAGCGGGGTCGACATTGCCGACGAATACGAAGGTCCAGTCAGCTGCGTTGGAAGTCATTGCGTGGGCGATTTCGAGGGTCTGGGCGAGTGATGCACCGTCGACTGCCTCTGAATTGAGGGCCTGACGGCGGGGTGAAGAGTAGAGAGAGCCGAGGATGTTCTTCTGGAAGATGTATTCGGGGCTCTTTTCCTGATTGGCAAGAATGCCGCTGTAGGATTTCTGGAGGGCGGCAAATTCATCCTCGGTAAGCTCGATGTCCTTGAAGCCCATGTAGATGAGTTCCATGAGTGTGGGGAGGTCCTTGGGAGTGGCCGAACCGCCCATTGAGCGGCTGTAGTCGCCGAAGGAGATTCCGAGCGAAGCCTGCTTGCCGGCAGTGTACTTGCTGAGGTCGGTGTTGGTGTAGGAACCGAGGCCGTAGTTGCCGATGGTCACGGGGAGGAAGAGGAGGGTGTTGGTGTAGTCATCGGAGTAAGCGGCTGTGCCACCCTTGGCGTAGGCCGAGAAGAGGATTTCGTCCTCCTTGAACTTGGTTGACTTCACGATGACCTTTGCACCGTTGGAGAGGGTCCATTCGGTGGTGCCCCATTTGCTGTTGTCGGTAGTGTTGACAACGCTTCCGGCTACGGGTTCGGAGGGGATGAGGGGTTCGGACTTGACTTCGTCGACGAAGGCTTCGATGTTTTCGGCATCAACTGCGGCGAGAGCGTCGGCGAGCTGCTGTTCAGTGGGGAGGGTATATCCCTCAGCCTCGGGCGAGAGAATCATGAGGACGCGGTTGTCGGGAGTCACGGCCTGGGCCATTGTCTGGTTGATGACCTGGACGGGGATGCTCATGGCAATCTGCTGGATGAGGGGCCATTCGGTCTCGATGCCGGGGATAGGCTCGTGGTCCTTGAAGTTTCCGACATATTCATTGACGAAGGTGCCGTTCTCGCGGGTGGCACGGTTGTTGTAGACGCGCTCGATAGCCGAAAGATATTCGTTGCGTGCACGTTCGTATTCGCTCTGGGTGAAACCGCCACGCTGTGCGCGGAGGATTTCGCGGTAGACAGCCTGAAGGGGAGCGATGATGTCGTTGCTCTTCGAAGCTGTAAAGCCGGTCATCGCATCCTTGACTTTCGATGAAAGGAAGAAGCCGCCGAAGTCAACACCTGCACCGGCGAAGGGAGCGTCGGGCTTGGAGGCGATTTCGTTGATGCGGTTGTTGATCATCGAGGAAATCATGCCTTCGATGTAGCTGTTGGCATAGTACATCGGGGTGTTTTTCATCTCTTTGGGGAGGGGATCGGAGATGAACATGAGTTGGGCGACGAGATTTTTCTGCTCGGGATCGCTGCCCATCGCATAGATTGTACCCTTATGGTCGGGGACAGGCTCATAGACACGCTCAGCGGGATTTTCAGGCATTTCGATTGACGAGAACATTTCCTTTATCTTGCCTTCGATGCGGTCAACGTCGATGTCGCCTACGACAACGATGGCCTGCTGGTCGGGACGATACCATTTCTCATAGTAGTCGCGGAGGGCCTGGGGAGCGAAGTTGTCGACAACTTCCATTGTGCCGATGGGGAGACGGTGGCCATACTTGGAATTGGGATAGATGATGGGGAGGAGTTTCTCGATGATGCGCATCTGGCCCTGCATGGAGCGACGCCATTCTTCGTGGATGACACCGCGCTCCTTGTCAATCTCCTTGGGGTCGAGGGTGAGGTCGTTGGCCCAGTCGTGGAGGATGAGGAGGCAGGAGTCCTGAACGCTCTCGCGTGCGACGGGAACGTTGTTGATGTTGTAGACGGTTTCGTCGACACCGGTGTAGGCATTGAGGTTGGCACCGAATTTCACACCGATTGTCTCAAGCCAGTCGCGGAGCGAGCTGCCGGGGAAATTGGTGGTTCCGTTGAAGCACATGTGTTCGAGGAAGTGGGCGAGACCGCGCTGGTTGTCCTCTTCGAGGATAGAGCCGACATTCTGCGCGATGTAGAAATCCGCTTGTCCTTTGGGATACTCGTTGTGGCGGATGTAGTAGGTCAGTCCATTGGGAAGTTTGCCGATACGGACGGCGGTGTCGACCGGAAGCGGCTGGAGCATCGGGTTCTGTGCCTGTGCTCTGACTATGCCGGGCAGGAGTACGCAAGCAATGAGTACCAATGCCGACATCAGTCTGGTTTTAGCTTTCATCATGATGAATGATTAAGAAAATTGTGATGATATGGTTTTGTTGTTTTTTGGTTCATTAGACGCGAGAAAGCGGATAAAAGTTACTTTTTTATCCGCTTTTTAGTGATTTTTAACAAATGGCTTCCGCCCATTTTTCCATATAGGCCACCTGCGAGGCATGATTGCGGAGGACGGCTTCGGCTTCGGTGCGGAGATAGGGGACGGGGACAATGTAGGCCATCGGATAGTCTGGGTGGAAGACTCCGAGTTTCAGATGTGTCACCGGTATTCCGTAGCAGTTTTCAAGAATGAAGCGGTAGATGCTCAACTGCAGGGCGTAGTGGTGGAAGGAACAGTCGTGGAGATGCCCGACAGGGAAGAATCCGCGTTTGCCGTAGCGGTTTGTCTGTTCGACTGAGCCGTCGGCGGCAATGAGCTTCTTTGAGCGTTTCCAGTCATATATATTAAAGGTGCCGTCGGGACGACGTTCGAGAAAGTCGAGGGTACCGGCCACGCCATATTCCTCCATGTAGATTCGCCACTCTGTGCGGTAGGGGTAGAGGCGCTCGGCGGCAGCGAAGTGGCGGAAGAGGGTGTAGGCATCACCGTCGTCGCCGGCATCTTCGCCGAGGTAGTAGCGTTCGATTTTCTCGTGCATCGCTGTGCCGAGGTCGCGTGAGCGTTTGGCGTTTGCTTCCCATTGCGCCTTGAGTTCGGCGGGGCTTATGCCGAGTGCGGGAGCTTTGCGGGCAGCCCAGTAGTCGGCATCGAATTTAGGGAAACAGTCTTCGACGATGGTTGTGACTGACGAGAGGGTCTTTCCTCCGAGAGTGTAGGTATGGCTCTCGGCATCAAAATTCAGGTGCGGGTCGCGGGGGTGGGAGTTGAGTTCGTTGAAATTCATCGGGGTTCGGAGGTTTTAGAGTTTCTTGGCCTCTTCCCAGATGGCATCCATTTCAGCGAGAGTCATGTCGCGCAGTTCCTTGCCCATTTCGTGGGCGCGTTTTTCGAGATGGTTGAAGCGGGCGATGAATTTCTTGTTGGTCTTTTCGAGAGCGTTCTCGGGATTGATTTTGTAGAGCCGGGCAGCGTTGATGACACTGAAAAGCAGGTCGCCCATCTCTTCTTCCATCCGTTCGGGTGATTTTTCGGCTACCGTCTCCTCAAATTCGGCCATTTCCTCGCGCACTTTGTCCCAGACTTGCTCGGGGCGCTCCCAGTCGAAGCCTACGTTGGCAGCTTTCTCCTGAATGCGGTCAGCCTTGATCATGGCCGGAAGGGCGCGGGGCACTCCGGAAAGCACAGTCTTGTTGCCACCCTTTTCTTTCAGTTTCAGCTCTTCCCAGTTCTGCAGGACTTCATCGGTGGAGTTTACGTTGGTCGAACCGAAGACGTGGGGGTGACGGAAGATGAGTTTCTCATTAAGTGCGTCGCAGACATCGGCAATGTCGAAAGCTTCCTTTTCCTCTCCAATTTTTGAGTAGAAGAGCACATGGAGCAGGACGTCGCCAAGCTCCTTGCGGATGTTGGTGTTGTCGTCGTTGATGAGTGCGTCGCACAGTTCATATACTTCCTCGATGGTGTTGGGGCGCAGGGATTCGTTGGTCTGTTTCGCGTCCCACGGACATTTGACGCGCAGGATGTCGAGGGTGTCGATGACCCTCCCGAGCGCTTCTATTTTTTCTTCGCGTGTATGCATGGAGTGTATTCTTTATTTATATATGCAAAGTTACGAAATCCATTGCACAAAAAGAAAATTCCCGTGATAACATTGTGGGGAGGATGTCAGAGGGGGTGGGAAAATAAGTCGGGAGAATGGTTGTCATGCAACCGTTCCGATCTCATACAGGAATTCAGGGGCGAGGTCGGCACCGTTGGCCCATTCTATGGTCACACGGTTCAATCCGTATTGGATGAAATTTATTTCTGGCATATTACAGGGTAATATTGATTTTTGCAAATATAGTCAAAAAAATCAATTATATACTTTAATTTATTACCTTTGCATATCATAAAGAATCTTTACCATGAATGAATTGATAAAATTTTTAGGTAATCATGTAAGTGTCATAGTTTCGACTATGTTAATTGTGCTTGTCATGCCTTTATGCGTGAAAGCGAAGACCAAGAGCCGTTCAGCGGAGCGAGGAGATAGTGTTTGTTTTAATGAACGTGCAAGACAGTTTTGGAGCTGGTTCGGGCATAATGAGAAAAAGATAGATGAGATAGCCGCCAATCGGCTTGAAATTCTGCCGGGAGTTATCCAAGAGGGTCTGTCGGTTTTTGGTGGTGATATTTATTTCCAGATTGGATCCAATCGGGAATTTACTTTTGCGGTTGAAGGTGAGCGCGAGCGTTTTGACCTCTATAATCAATTGATAAGTATGGCACCGGAAGGAGTGAAAAGGAAATGGACTTTCTTCCCGTGCAGACAACCGAACAATAATGATTTGAGCTGGGGAATTGGAGGTGTGGAGATGTCGGCTGCTGATGTGAAGATTCTCATTTCAAAGGATACTGAGGGTACGAAATTTAATCTCGGATGTTTTCATCCTGCAGTCGCGGGCTTGAAAAGTGAGAAGGATGAATATATGTCCTATCTATTGATTCTTGAAATCGTGCTCGGTGAAGTCGGAGTGTCGGATTATGTGGGATATATAGAGTGTCTTTCCAAGCCTGTCACCGGGATGATACCACTGACGAAGCTTCTTCCGGTTCTCAAAAAGAGCGTTGAAGAAAAGGGTCTGGAATATGATGTCAGGAGGCCCGCAGCTATGACGTATTTCAGACACAAACCGGGCAATGGGCTTAAACTTCGCGAGGATATGGTCTATGGTGCATCAAGACTACCGGACCTTACGATGAACTATTTTGAGAAGAATAACCCCGTGTATGATAAATTGATGGCCTTTGGGGTGGAACCGGTTTTTCTTACGGTTACAAATCCGGGCAGTCTGAGGGAGGAAGATTTTATGAGCTATCTCAAAGAGATGGGCTTGAAATGTGGCGACATAACCGTTTCAGGTGACAAGATATGTGAATATGTAGGATATTCCTTGGGTGAACGTGGCAGAGGTTACATTGATTTGATGCTTTATGATAAAACCTCTTTCCTTAATCATCTGAACGATGTGCGTAACATGGATTCTGTCATAAAGAATGGGGATGTCATTCCGGATGTAGAGGTCTATATGCAGAATTTAAGAAAGGATAGCCCGATTGTAAAATTAAGATAGTATAAAATAACCAAAATAAAAAATCACGGCGCATGGCACCGTGATTTTTTATTGTTTTTAGAAACCGTTTTCCTTACGACTCGAAGATGTGGCGGAGTTTGCTGAAGATGCGGTTTTTGGTCGATTCGTTAGGGGTCATGTTGGGTTTGCCCTGCAGCGATTCGATTGTCTTCTTTTCATCGTCCGTAAGTGTCTCGGGGATGTAGACCATGACGTTGATGAGCTCGTCGCCTGTGCCGTAGCCTTCGGTCGAGGGTAAGCCTTTTCCGCGAAGACGGAGCACCTTGCCGGGCTGAGTTCCGGCAGGAATCTTGAGACGGGCACGACCGGTGATGGTAGGAACTTCAACCGAGCCTCCGAGTGTTGCGGTCGGGATGTCGAGCATAAGATTGTAAATCACGTCGTTGCCGTCGCGGATGAGTTCGGGGTCCTTCACCTCTTCAATCACGACGAGAAGGTCGCCGTTGACACCTCCGTGGATGGCGGCGTTGCCCTGTCCCTTCACGGTCAGAGTCTGTCCGTCGGCCACACCGGCAGGGATTGTGAAAGTGACCGTACGGTCCTCGCGTATCACGCCTTCGCCGTGGCAGAAGTTGCACTTTTCGGTGATAATCTTGCCCTCGCCCTTACACTGCGGACATTCAACAGCAGACTGCGAGAGGCCGAAAAGGGTCTGCTGCTGACGCAGGACTGAGCCTGAACCGCCGCAGGTCGGACATGTCGTGAATGCCGTGCCGTCCTTGGCTCCGGTGCCGTCGCAGTGGGTATCCTTGACGAGTGTAGGAATCTTGAGGGTCTTGGTGACTCCGGTAGCAATCTCCGCGAGTGTCATCTTGACCTTTATGCGGAGGTCGGAACCCCGGCGCTGACGGCGGCGTGTGCGGCCACCAGCGGTCTCGAAACCGCCCATGTTGCCAAAACCGCCACCGAAAATGTCGCCGAACTGCGAGAAGATGTCCTCCATCGAGAAGCCTCCTGCATGGAAGCCTCCACCGCCGCCCGGGAATCCCTGCGGACCCATATTGTGACCGAACTGGTCATATTTAGCGCGCTTTTCGGGGTTGGAGAGCACATCGTAGGCTTCGGCAGCCTCCTTGAACTTCTCCTCAGCCTCCTTGTCGCCCGGATTTTTGTCGGGGTGATATTGGATGGCCTTCTTTCGGTAAGCGCTTTTGATAGTCTTTTCGTCGGCATTCTTGTCGACTCCAAGCACTTCGTAGTAATCTCTTTTAGTAGCCATGAAACAGTGTTGTAGAAATCCTTACTGGCCCACAGCCACTTTTGCATGGCGGAGCACTTTATCGTTGATTGTATATCCTTTTGTCGGGGTGTCGATGACCATTCCCTTCTGTGATTCGTCGGTGACGGGCACCATTGCGATAGCCTCATGAAGCTCTGCATCGAAGGGTTTGCCGTTGCTCTCGATGGGTTTTACGCCGTTGGCTGCGAGGAATTTGACAAGCTTCTGATAAATCAGCTCCATGCCCTGACGGATCGAGGCGGGATCGTCGATTTTTGCGCTTGCCTCAAGACCGCGTTCGAAATCGTCCACGATGGGAAGAAGTCCTTTGAGGACATTTTCAGCGGCATTCTTGATTATGTCGGATTTTTCCTTTACGGTGCGTTTGCGGAAGTTGTCGAATTCAGCCATGAGGAAGAGATATTCCTTCTTTTCCTTGGCGAGTTTTTCCTCGGCATCCTGAAGCTGTTTGTTGAGGGCGTCGATGTCGGAGAGCTGTTTGTTGATCATCTCGTTTTCCTCTTCTTCAGTAGAGTTCTGTTCGTCGAATGCTTCCTGCACATCGTCCAGGATTGCACCGTCTTCGTTGATGTTGGCATCGCTCTCCTTGCCAGAGGCTTTGTCTTTGGGGTTATTGGGATTGTAGCTCATAATACTTCGTATATCTTAATATCTTTATCTTTAATTTTATAATATAACATCAAAAAGGTTGCCAAAGACATGGATGAAGATGATTTTTTCGCATCATTCATCCTTTTCGGGCAACATAATATTTAAAAATACAACAACGGGAGAGCTATAACGTTCAATCACCCAACAAAAAGCGCGGGTGAAGGCCGTAGGGTCAGAGTGCGCCGGTGAAGATGTCGCAGTTGCCGAAAACCTCTGTCAGTCCTTCTGCCAAAATGTCACCCCGGAAGAGTCCGTAGACGGCGGAGCCTGAACCCGACATGGACGCATAGACGGCTCCCATGTCAATGAGTTTTGTCTTGATGTCGGCAACTGCAGGGTGGAGGGGGAAGACTGATGCCTCGAAGTCGTTTTTCATTTCTCCTTGCCATTCAGCGGGTGAGTCCTTGATGATATCGCTGATTCTGCTGTCAGGGAAAGCGGGGACAACACGGCTGTAGGCCTGGGCGGTCGGGACGCTGACAGCCGGTTTGACTATCACTATGGAGTAGCCTTTGAGGTTGACATCCACGGGGGCGAACTCAGTCCCGATTCCGGTGCAAAGCATCGGCTTGTTGTAGATGAAAAATGGGCAGTCGGCACCCAATCCGGCAGCGGTTTCAGCCAGTTTGTCGTCGCTGAGACCGAGGGCGAAAAGCTCGTTGAGTCCACGGAGAGTGAACGAAGCGTCGGCTGAGCCTCCTCCCAGTCCGGCACCGTCGGGGATGATTTTACGGAGATAGATGTCGACCGGCGGGAGCGAGATCCGTTCACTCAAAGCCCTATAGGCTTTCATTACAAGATTTTTCTCAGTCGGGCAGTCGACCTTGCGTCCGCTGACCGTCAGGGTGCTTTCCTCCCCTTTGGCGGGGACGATTTCAAGCACGTCGGTCCACGGGACAGGATACATCACTGTTTCTATATTGTGGTAGCCGTCCGGTCGCTTGCTGATGATGTCGAGACCCAGGTTGATTTTTGCGTTCGGGAAAAGAATCATAATTGATGGATTGTTAGGAGGAAAGAATGTTGCGGGTGCGCAAAGTTACGGTTTTTGTCGGTAAAATTTGTATTATCGCACCTTTTTGGCATTAAAATTGCGTACCTTTGTAACCGTAAACCTCCTCCCGACACTTTTCTCCCCACTCTCTCCGAACTGTTCCCTCCCCGTCCTCTCCCCTTAATTTTCCACGATTATCAATCTCCTCACTTCCATTTAATCCGTAATTCAGATATTCAGAACCAACTCCCGCCATGCCACAGGAATCATCCGGTTTCAATCCCCAACGCTCTTCCCGTCAGAAGCCCCAGAACGTCTCAATCTTTGATCACGGTGGACGCATCCCACCGCGCGACAATGATCTTGAAGAGGCCGTCCTCGGTGCTTTGATGCTCGAAAAGGATGCCTATACTGTGGTCTGTGACATTCTGAAGCCGGAGTCGTTCTACGATCCTGCCAATCAGAAAATCTATGCCGCCATTCAGAGTCTCGGTGCAGCTCAGCAGAGCATCGACATGCTCACCGTCACTGAAAAACTCCGTCTGATGGGCGAACTCGAAGGAGCAGGCGGCCCGCTCCGCATCTCCGAACTCACATCCCGTGTCGCTTCCGGTGCCCACGTCGAGTTCCACGCCCGTATCGTTGCGCAGAAATACCTTGCCCGAGAGCTTATCAAATTTGCCTCGCAGATTGAGGCTCAGGCATTCGACGAGAGCTACGATGTGGATGATCTTCTTCAGGAAGCCGAAGGCAAGCTCTTTGAAATCTCGCAGCGCAACGTCAAGAAGGACGTGACTCAGATCGACCCTGTCATCAATGCTGCAATCGAGCAGATTCAGACTGCCGCCAACCGCACCTCCGGTCTTTCCGGTCTTGAATCGGGCTACCATGAGCTCGACAAGCTGACATCAGGATGGCAGCGGAGCGACCTTATCATCATCGCCGCCCGTCCTGCGATGGGTAAGACTGCGTTTGTGCTTTCAATGGCCAAGAACATGGCCGTGGACTATAACATCCCCGTGGCAATCTTCTCGCTCGAAATGTCCAACGTGCAGCTCGTCAACCGTCTCATCCAGAACACCTGCGAGATTGAAGGTGAAAAAATCAAGAGCGGACAGCTCTCGCAGATGGAATGGGATCAGCTCATGTCGCGCGTGAAGAATCTCTATAGCGCTCCTCTCTATATCGACGACACAGCCTCGCTTTCAATCTTCGAGCTCCGAACGAAAGCCCGCCGTCTCGTGCGCGAACATAATGTATCCTTTATAATCATCGACTACTTGCAGCTGATGAACGCTTCCGGCATGAAGTTCGGTTCGCGCGAACAGGAGGTCTCGATGATTTCACGTTCGCTCAAGCAACTTGCCAAGGAACTCAATATCCCGATTGTGGCCCTGTCGCAGCTCAACCGAAGTGTCGAATCGCGCGGTGCTGACAGCAAGGATGGCAAGCGTCCGCAACTGAGCGACCTCCGTGAGTCGGGTGCGATCGAGCAGGACGCCGACATCGTCTGCTTCATCCACCGTCCGGAATACTATCTGCGCTCCGGAGTCGACGCAGCCGGAAATGACATCCGTGGTCTTGCCGAATTTATCGTTGCCAAGCACCGTAGCGGTCGTGTCGACGACGTGAAGATGCGCTTCAAGTCGCGCTATGCCCGTTTCGAGAACTGGGAGGGAGAGGTCGAGATGGCAAGCGGCAGCAAGGTGTCGCGCCTGAATTCCGGCGACGACGGCGGTGGCGACGCTTTTGCTCCTGCAAGCCCATTTAGCGGCGGTTCCGCCGACATTCTCGGTGCCACATCCGATGACATGGCTCCGTTCTGATAAGGTGACATTCAAAAAAATAGCTGTCAGAGACTACTGTGGCGGTGATTTTTAACGCTGATAAAACTTTTTTGAAACAAGGGTTGTTAGATAAATAAAATTAACAAAATCAACTATTGTTTTATGAAAAAAGCGTTATTAATCATTGCAGTCATGCTGGGTAGCATGAGTGCATTTGCTCAGAATCTCGACAAGAACGAAGCCAAACAGCTCAAAGCTTTTTTATCTGAGCCCTCCCGCGAAGGAACCAATGCCTCGGCTCTCAAAGTCTCCAATATCAATAACCTCTCCTCAATCGAAGGTGTGACCATCGAGAACGGCCACGTCACCGCCATTGAATGGAAGGATAAGAAACTCGGAGGCAGTCTGAACCTCTCAGGCTTCAAGGCCCTTTCGAAAGTGGATGTATCACGCAACGAACTGACCTCACTCAGCGTCGCCAACTGTCCGGCCCTCGCCGACCTTAACGCAGGCCGCAACAAGATTACGACAATTGACTTCGACGGCTGCGAGAACCTCCAGAAGGTTGCCGTCTACAAGAACCGTCTGACCGACATCAGCCTTACCGACACCCCGCTTCTTGAGAACCTTAACGTATCGAACAACCTGTTCGTCGAGCTCAGCCTCGCCAACAGCGCCAACCTCAAGACCCTCAACTGCCAGGGCTGCCACCTCGAGAACCTCAACGTCTCAGGCTGTACGAATCTTAAGAACCTCTACTGCGGCTACAACAAGCTGACCTCCGTCACTCTCGCCGGAGTCGAGAACCTCCAGAACCTCAACGTTGACGACAACGAGATCACCAACTTCATCGTTTCCGGTCTCCCCTCACTGTCAACCCTCATCTGCTCAGACAACAACATGACCACGCTCGGAGTCCGCAACTGCAACGCCCTTCTTGACCTTGTATGTTCCTACAACGACCTGACCACCCTCTCTGTGGAAGGTTGCCCGAACCTCCAGTATGTTGACTGCTCCTACAACGACCTGACCTCCCTGGACCTCTCGAACCAGACCTTCCTCCAGCGTCTTCTCTGCAACAACAACCAGTTGACCATGCTTGACGTGTCATTTGACCAGGCCCTTACCTACATCAACTGCCGCTTCAACACCATCACTGACTTCCGCACCATCGCCTGTGACAACCTCCGCATGGTTGCCTGCCAGTGGAACTATTAATCCCGCTAACCTCTCCGCCTAATCAAAGGATTTGATTGACGCACCCACATAAAACATTCTCCGGCCGGAAGCGCTTAACCCACGCTCCCGGCCGGAGTTTTTTCATCCAGTATGGAATGGAGTTTACAGTAATTAAAGTGCATGAAATTCGTAAATACCTGAAAGGTACATAATGACAGAAGTAACAAAAGATTAATTTCAAGTAAATTATTATTGCTGTCCGATAAAATTCGGTAAAAGCAATATAAAAATAACAAGAGTGAAGGATAGTTATATCGCAGCTACGCAGTGGTGCCACCGTGCCGTATGGCAACCGATAGGCCACGAAACAGTGCTTTGACGTTACCATACCGGATGGCAACCGATAAGCTGCGAAGCAGTGGTGCGCTGGTAGCCACGAGCGGACGGCCACGGGCGACGGCCGAAGGCCTCACTCCCGTAGCCGGGAGTGAGGCGCGGGGTAAATGAATGATTCTTCCACCACGGGCATCGAAGATGTCCGATAATACCCACGTTTAATACCAACCCTTGACACCTCATATTTAATCCCCCAACAATCCAATAACCCCCTGCAATATAATTACATTAAAAATGCGAATTTAAAAGAAATCTTAACTTTTCAGAAACCTTTTTAGAACCCGAATTGTTAGATAAATAAAATTAACAAAATCAACTATTGTTTTATGAAAAAAGCGTTATTAATCATTGCAGTCATGCTGGGTAGCATGAGTGCATTTGCTCAGAATCTCGACAAGAACGAAGCCAAACAGCTCAAAGCTTTTTTATCTGAGCCCTCCCGCGAAGGAACCAATGCCTCGGCTCTCAAAGTCTCCAATATCAATAACCTCTCCTCAATCGAAGGTGTGACCATCGAGAACGGCCACGTCACCGCCATTGAATGGAAGGATAAGAAACTCGGAGGCAGTCTGAACCTCTCAGGCTTCAAGGCCCTTTCGAAAGTGGATGTATCACGCAACGAACTGACCTCACTCAGCGTCGCCAACTGTCCGGCCCTCGCCGACCTTAACGCAGGCCGCAACAAGATTACGACAATTGACTTCGACGGCTGCGAGAACCTCCAGAAGGTTGCCGTCTACAAGAACCGTCTGACCGACATCAGCCTTACCGACACCCCGCTTCTTGAGAACCTTAACGTATCGAACAACCTGTTCGTCGAGCTCAGCCTCGCCAACAGCGCCAACCTCAAGACCCTCAACTGCCAGGGCTGCCACCTCGAGAACCTCAACGTCTCAGGCTGTACGAATCTTAAGAACCTCTACTGCGGCTACAACAAGCTGACCTCCGTCACTCTCGCCGGAGTCGAGAACCTCCAGAACCTCAACGTTGACGACAACGAGATCACCAACTTCATCGTTTCCGGTCTCCCCTCACTGTCAACCCTCATCTGCTCAGACAACAACATGACCACGCTCGGAGTCCGCAACTGCAACGCCCTTCTTGACCTTGTATGTTCCTACAACGACCTGACCACCCTCTCTGTGGAAGGTTGCCCGAACCTCCAGTATGTTGACTGCTCCTACAACGACCTGACCTCCCTGGACCTCTCGAACCAGACCTTCCTCCAGCGTCTTCTCTGCAACAACAACCAGTTGACCATGCTTGACGTGTCATTTGACCAGGCCCTTACCTACATCAACTGCCGCTTCAACACCATCACTGACTTCCGCACCATCGCCTGTGACAACCTCCGCATGGTTGCCTGCCAGTGGAACTATTAATCCCGCTAACCTCTCCGCCTAATCAAAGGATTTGATTGACGCACCCACATAAAACATTCTCCGGCCGGAAGCGCTTAACCCACGCTCCCGGCCGGAGTTTTTTTATGACTTGTCAATCAGTTATTGTCTGAAAAACAACAGATGAAATTGTCATCAGTCTTTTGCTCGGCGGATGCCGTAGACAATGATGACGAGGAAGCAGATGAGTGGGAGGATGAAGGAGAGGTTGACAGCGGGGAAGTTGGCGATTGTGCCGCAGTCGATGATGCGTGCCTGGAGCGGAGGAAGGACCGAACCGCCGAGGATGGCCATGATGAGGCCGGCAGCACCGAATTTGGCATCGTCGCCGAGGCCGTTGAGGGCTATGCCATAGATGGTCGGGAACATGAGCGACATGCAGGCTGAGACACCGACGAGACAGTACACTCCCATGCGGTCCTGGAAGAGGATTACACCCACTGTCAGTATGGCTGCTGCTGTGGCAAGCACGGCGAGCAGACGACCGGCGTTGATGTAGCGCAGGAGGTAGGTGCAGACGAAGCGGCTGCAGCAGAAGATTGCCATCGCGATGATGTTGAATTTCTGCGAGAGGACTTCCGCGCTCTTTTCATCGAGACCTTCAAGCATGAACACGCGTGTGCCATACTGGATGATGAATGTCCAGCACATAATCTGCGCGCCTACATAGAAGAACTGCGCGATGACACCTTCGCGGTAGCGGCTGAGCGAGAAGATGCGCTTGAGGGTGGAGAGAAAATGAATGTCGTGTGACTTGTCGCCGTTTTTGGGCATTTTGGTGATGGCGATGACTACAAACATCAAGAGGACGACAAGTCCGATGAATACGTAGGGGGTGATAAGTGTGAGAAGGTCTGCGTCGCGCACGGCTTCAAATTCCGCATCGCTGAGTGTCGCGCGGGCTTCCGATTCCATCGGGTTGAGTTTCGCTTGAATGAAGGTCATGGCTGTCCACATGCCGAGCAGTGACCCTACAGGGTTGAAGGACTGTGCCATGTTTAGGCGGCGCGTAGCGGTCTCCTCCGAACCCATGGTGAGAATATATGGATTGCAACTTGTTTCGAGGAATGAGAGGCCGCATGTGAGGATGAAGTATGCGACGAGGAAGGGGTAGTAACTTCCGGTCAGCATCGCGGGATAGAAGAGGAACGCACCGCAAGCGTAGAGTCCGAGACCGAGAAGCACACCGGCTTTGTAGGAGAATCGGCGAATGAAGATTGCAGCCGGGAAAGCCATTGCGAAGTAGCCGCCGTAGAATGCCACCTGGACGAGTGTGCCGTCTGTGACGCTCATGCGGAATATCTTTGAGAAAGCTTTCACCATTGGGTTAGTGATGTCGTTGGCGAAGCCCCACAACGCAAAGCAACTTGTGATGAGAATGAAAGGCACAAGGTAATTTATTCCGTTGGCCCGAAGGAGTGATTGGTTCTCTTTCATTTTTTTTTGTGGAGAATACAGTTTTTTTACAGGTTGGTCTAAGGTAAGGATGCGAGAAGAAAGGTTTGGGAACAGATCTTTTGGATTTGTTGAAAAGAGTTGAGCGATTGACAGTTTTGTCATTAGTCATACAGATGGAACACCCGTTCCATGGGTTGCCATTTTTCAGCAGAGGATGCTCCGGGTTCGGCCTGTTGGAAAATCGACATGTAGTCTTCCCATTCCTGCTGTCTCGGCAGTGTGGCGAGGCGGCTCATTGCTTCGTCGAGGTCAAGATCCTCCGGGACTTCAAGAATCATCATCAGGCGTGTCCCGCGCAGATAGATGTCCATTTCCAGGATTCCGACTTCCTTGATGCCTTTAAGAATTTCAGGCCAGAAGTTTTCCTCTGCATGGCGTTTGCGGTATTCCCGGATGAGTTCGGGGTCATCTTTCAAATCAAGGGTGCGGCAATAGCGCTTTACTGGCACTGCGTAAGGGCGCATCGGATAGCCTTTTTCCTTATTTTCCATAATATAGGGTTAAAAAAACTGTAGGGGACGCGCCTTGGCGCGTCCCTGCAGTTTCTGTGGGTTGATGATTACTTGTAGATGGGGCCGTAGGCTGCACATGCACGGTAGTCGGAACCTTCCTTATCCATGCCGAATGCGTTCCATGCCGCGGGACGGAAAATCTTGTCGTCCTCTACGTTGTGCATACATACGGGGATTCTGAGAATCGAGGCAAGGGTGATGAGGTCCTGACCGATATGGCCGTAAGAGATTGCACCGTGGTTTGCACCCCAGTTGTTCATGACTGAGTAGACATCCTTGAAGGCGTCGCGGTCGGGGCAGAGACGGGGAACGAACCATGTGGTGGGCCATGTGGGGTCTGTGCGCATGTCGAGGACCTTCATGATTTCGGGATCAACATCGGCTGTCCAGCCTTCTGCAATCTGAAGAACCGGGCCGAGGCCTTTGACGATGTTGAGACGGCTCATGGTCACAGGCATTCCACCCTTGGTGAGGAAGTTGGAAGAGAAACCGCCTCCACGGAAGTAGTCGCGGTCAGCAGGATACCATGTGGTGGCTCCGAGACACTTCTCGACGTCTTCATTGTTCATTTCCCAGTGGGGCTTCATGGTGGGGTTTCCTTCGGGATCGACTGATTGGCCTGTTCCGTCGAGAGTGGTCGCGCCGGAGTTGATGAGGTGAATCATACCGCCGGCTGCACGGCCTGTAAGTTCTTTACCGGTAACGCGCTTCACAGCATCGGGGCTCCAGTAAGTGCGGACATCGCTGAAGAACTGGGCACGGTTGGTGAGAAGGTGGCCGAAGAGCATTGCCACGCCGTTGCAGGAATCGTTCTCGGTTGCGAATACGAATGCCTCGCGGATACCGTTCCAGTCAAACGAGGTGTTGAGGAGTGCTTCGGTGAAGTCGCCGTTGGGATAGAAGTCGGTCCACTGACGCTGACCCTGGAAGCCGCCGGCAATTGCGTTGTGGCCGAGAGCCTCTTCCTTGTAGCCCATCTCGCGGAGTTTGGGGTTGCCGATAAGAAGGTCGCGAACAATAAGAGTCATCTTGACGATGAATTCCCAGTCAGAATCTTTTTCCTCGCGGGTCTTTTTCTTTTCGGGACGGTTCTTGAAGTCCTCGCCTTCGCGGGGTTTGCAATATTTTTTAGTCCACTCCATAGCCTTCTCATACTCCTCGTGGTCATA
Source organism: uncultured Muribaculaceae bacterium (assembly GCA_947381945.1). GTDB lineage: Bacteria > Bacteroidota > Bacteroidia > Bacteroidales > Muribaculaceae > Duncaniella. The sequence goes on along the minus strand of CANCXM010000023.1, from coordinate 27,280 downwards.
GATGCCGAGGGTCATGCGGCGGATGACTTCTGTAGAATCGACTGATTCGTTGCGCATACCGAGATATTCCTGGAAGAAATCAGGATTGACGATAGAGCCGGCGATACCCATGCAGACAGAGCCAATCGAGAGATAGGATTTGCCACGCATGAGGGCAACTGCGAGGGCGGCACGGGCGAAGCGGAGAAGTTTCTCGGCAACTTCATCAGGGATTGTATTGTCGTCGAGGTCCTGCACGTCATGTCCGTAGATGCCGAATGCAGGGAGGCCCTTCTGGGCGTGGGCTGCGAGAACGGCAGCGAGATATACGGCTCCGGGACGTTCTGTTCCATTGAAGCCCCAGACAGCTTTCGGCCAATGGGGGTTCATGTCCATTGTTTCCGAACCGTAGCACCAGCATGAGGTTACCGAAATGGTTGCTCCGACACCTTCGCGCTCGAATTTCTCGGCGCAGGCTGCTGACTCGGGAACACGACCGATTGTGCCGTCGGCAATCACACATTCGACGGGCGAGCCATCGGGATAACGGAGGTTAGTGGATATGAGGTTGGCCACAGCTTTGGCCAGATTCATTGTCTTGTCTTCAAGACTTTCGCGGATTCCGCCTTGACGTGCGTCAATGATGGGACGGATACCGATTTTAGGGTAGGTGTTCATGATACTGATGATATTTTGTATAGAAGTTATGATGCAAATCTAATGAAAAAAGCTGAGATTCACTCTATGAAGAGTGTGGAATTTTAGGAGCGGCCTTGCGTTTGTAGCATTGCCGGTAGTCGCAGAGACCGCATGAGTAATCGAGTTTGCGCACCGTGTCGCCCAGCCCGATGACTCCGCTGACAGATTTTATCGGTGTCATGAGGCTTGAATCAGACAGAATGACACCACACGGATTCTCCTCGGGGAAGAGTGCGAAAAGTTTATGCTGCTCGCTCACATGCCATCCACAATATCCTGGGCTGAAACGGTTGGTGTGTTTCCATCCCGAAGAAGTGAGGAGGGTCTGAAGTTCCTCTTCCATGCGGTCGGCTGCTTTTTCAGCGATTACGCTGCCGATGGCATCGGCGATGAAGACCTTTACCATATCGCCTTCCGCCATCAACTTGTGTTGGAACTCCTCGAATTCCATACCTGCGGTTGCGACGAAGAAGGCATATCTGCGTGAGCCTCTGAGCTGACGCGAGATGATGCGGCCTATCGAGAAGTCGCGACCGACAGCCGAGAGTGTGTTGGTGTCCGTGTCAAGCGTGCCATCGGTGATGAAGAAGCAGAATTTTGCACACAGGAAGGAGCTGATATGCTCACACAGGCTTGCAGTCTCCCTGACGGTCATTTCGTCGGGGATGGCTGTGCCGTAGCCCATCTGTTCGTAGATGTCGGACGGGCTGATGGCAAGACTGTCGAATGTAAGCTCCTTTTTAATCATCTTTCAGTGGTTAGTGATATTGCTCTGATGCAGATTTTTTCGTCTACGATTGGCTGCGGTTGAATTCTTCGAGAGTTTCGAAGAAGGTGTCGATGTTGGCGAAGGGAGTATGCGGCGGGGTGTCGCAGCCGCTCGAAAGTACGAAATTTGGATATTCCTTCATCTGTTCGAGCAGTGTGCGGGTCTCGGTTCGCATCTCGTCCGGAGTCGCATCCTTGAACACCGAAACCGGGTCGAGGTTGCCCATCGCGAGAGCATCGGCCGGAACTTCGCGGATGACTTCGGCCATGTCGCATTTGTTGCCGAAGTGATAGGCTCCGGCTCCGGTGGCTACCATCGCGCGGGTGCAGTGACCGGTGTTTCCGCAGTTGTGTAGAATGACTGTGAAATAGTCGTCCTGTACTTTGTCCACGATATATTTGACATAGTCCGAAGAAAAGCGTTTGCAATCCTCGTCCGACATCAGTCCGGCGGCAGGTTCGGCCATGACAACGCCGTTGACTCCTGTCTCCTTCAGTGCCTTGCAGTATTTCAGAATGTAGTCAGTGCATTTTGAAAGTAGTGTCTTGGCCGCATCGGGATTCTGATATATTAGAATCATGATTTCCGACATGTCGTAGAGACGGCCTGCGAGCGAGAAAGGCCCGATGCAACCCGCGAGGACCGGACGGTCGGTGATTGACCGTGCGGCAAGAAGGTTGGCTTTTATATATTCGGGAACCCTGCCGGCTTTGAGAGAGGGGACTTTCAGGTTATCTATGTCCTCCGGGGAGTCCAGAAGATGGCCTATGACAGCCGGGACTTCGTTTTCGGGAAATGATATTTCCGCACCGAAGGCTTCCGCTTCGACAGTGAGGTCCATGATGACGGTTGCGGCCGCAGTAGGATACTTTTCGGCAAGTGCCACGATAGCCCGATGATGTGTGTCACCGTCGCTCACTGCCTTAAGCACTGTCTCACCTATTATTTCAATTCCCGGGTGAGTCATCACTGGGACGGCCTCCACATTTTTGCGCTCTATTATATCGCGCATCCACCGGGTCATATTCATTTTCATGGTTTTTACAATATGCTGAAATTGAAGAATTATCTAATCTGACTGCAAATATACTTCTTTTCAGCTTAATTCTATGTAAAAATTTTCTAATTTCATTGAGAATTTGTATCTTTGCTTTACATTATCTAACTTTCATGCCGGATTGCCGGACTTTTCGTGCATGATTGTAACTTTTGCAGAAACAAATAGATACCATGAGATTTATTGCATTGCTTGTCGCATTAGTACTGTCGACAGGCATCATATCATATTCAGGAAACATTTATGTGTCGGCTTCCTTAGGTTCTGACAGGGCTGACGGTCGTCGTGAACATCCATTGCAGACGGTAGGAGAGGCGTTGAAGCGTGCCCGTGAATGGCGCAGGTTGAAAGCGCCGGAAGCTGCCGACGACATCCGAATCATTCTTGACGGAGGGGTCTATCGTCAGACCTCCCCGTTATTCCTACGTCCGGAGGATAGTGGAAATCAGAAATCGGCAACCGTTATATGTGCGCCGGAAGGAACCCGTGCGGTCATAAGCGGTGGTGTTGAGGTGACGGATTGGACGCGTGGATGTGATGATCCACGTGTGGCCCCGCATCTGCGCGATAAGATATGGGTGGCGGAAGCTCCGCTCAACGGCACACGCATCGTCGAGACGCGTCAGCTCTACGTCGACGGTGAAAAGGCACAGCGCGCATCGCAGTTCGCTCCCGGAGTCATGAAGCGGATGGTTGATTTCAATACTGAGGACCGTACTATCACTGTCCCTACACCGGAATTTGACTTGTCAAAGGCCCGTCAGCTTGAAATGTTCGTGCATCAGCGCTGGGCCATCGCCATTCTCCGCGTCAAGGATATGAAGGATGACGGAAACGGCAACACTGTTGTCTCTTTCCACGACCCCGAAAGCAGTCTGGAATTCGAGCATCCCTGGCCGCAGCCGGTCATCGGTGGCGAGCGTGGAAATTCATCCTTCTTCTTTGCCAATGCACTCGAACTCCTCGACGAGCCGGGTGAATGGTATCAGGACTACCCCTCGGGCCGTATCTATTATTATCCCTCGACAGATGAGGATATGAACAATCGTGAGGTGGTGGTTCCGCTCCTTGAAACGATTCTTGCGGTTGAAGGAAGCCGCGAACGCCCTGTGAGCGACATCCGTTTTGAAAACATAGATTTTGAACACGCATCATGGCTGCGTCCGTCTCATGAGGGACATGTGACGCTCCAAGGTGGTTTCAGACTTCTCGATGCCTACAAACTTCATATCCCCGGCCTCCCCGAAAAGGCTGAACTTGAAAATCAGGCATGGATCGCGCGTCCCGAAGCTGCCATCACTGTCCGCCACGCATCCGGAATTGATTTCAACGGCTGCGGTTTCCGCCATCTCGGAGCGACCGGTCTCGACTATGTGACGGCAGTCAGCAATTCAGCCGTCGAGGGATGCACTTTTGAGGACATTGGCGGAACGGCATTGCAGATGGGCACCTTCCCCGACGGCGGATTCGAGACCCACGTTCCCTACATCCCTGCAGTGGCTGAAGATATATGCCGCGACATAAAGGTCACCGCCAACACAATCCGCAACGCCACCAATGAGGACTGGGGTTGTGTGGGCATCGGAGCCGGATATGTGCGCGATGTCACGATTGCCGACAACGAGGTGTCGCATCTCAACTACTCAGGTATCTGCGTGGGGTGGGGATGGACCGCGCTCGAAAGCGGTATGTGCAACAACCGAATCACCGGCAACCATGTCCACCATTTCGCCGCGCAGCTTTATGATGCCGGAGGTATCTACACTCTCTCCAACCAGCCCGGTTCAGTTATCAGCGGAAACAGGATTGAACATCTGATTGATGCGCCATACGCGACCAACAACCGCGCGTTCTACATCTATTTCGATGAGGCAACGGATGGCTATACGGTTGAAGGAAACCACTGTCCGGACCCTGAATTCGGATATAACCGCCCAGGCCCGAAGCTGCTTGTCGGCGACAACGGGCCACACATAAACGTGAAATAAAATACAGTGACTCATAATTTTTCTGACACATATATTATAGTATACTCCAAAACTGACTACGATAATCATCAACGATGAAACCGACCAATTATCATTTATTCGATTTTCTTGATTTCGATATAGATCTCAAACGCGACGAGTCGCTCTGGAAAGCTTGCGCGCCTGTTGCTGTAGAATGCAAGGATGGCGACGTATTGATTACTGTTCCTTTTCAGAAACAGGTGCTTGCCAATGATATGGCAGCCGATGAATCAGTTCCTCGTGAAAACCATATATTGATTCTGCGTCAGTACGGTCCGAAAATCCTCCGTGTCTTCATGGGATTCGGCGAACTTTCAATGGCAGATGATTCCGAAATGCTCATGCTCAGTGAGCGTGTCGGGAAGATGCCTCTGACCGCCTCATTCAGCGATGGCGAGTGGATAATCTCGACCGAGGCCGACGGTGTGCGCCGCGCTGTCATCAACATGCGTGAGCCTCTGCTCGACCGTTGGAGCACCCTGCTTCCAGACCCGCAGGAAACGCTCGATCTGCGTCTTTTCCCGGACGGAAAGCGTGAGGTCCGTCTTGCCGCCTACGACCATTTCTCGCCTCCACGCTACGATGCTCTTCCCATCGCCTACTGCAAGCTCGCCGGAGAGAAAGAGCGTGCCACACTCTCGTTTGAGTGCAAGCATGACGAATGTTTCGGCGGCACCGGCGAACGTTTCGCGAAAATGGACCTGAGCGGACAGACATTCTTCCTGAAGAATCAGGACGGTCAGGGTGTCAACAACCGCCGCACATATAAGAATATACCGTTCTATGTGTCGAGCCGTATGTATGGCACATTCTACCATACGACCTCACACTGCAAGCTCTCGCTTGCCGGACATTCGACACGTTCGGTGCAGTTCATGAGCGATCAGGCATTGATAGACGCTTTCGTCATCGGCGGTGACTCGGTTGAGGAAATCATCCGTGGCTACCGCGACCTCACCGGCTATCCGACAATGCCTCCGTTGTGGAGCTTCGGTGTGTGGATGAGCCGAATGACATATTTCAGCGCTGATGAGGTCGAGGAAATCTGCGACCGTATGCGCGAGGAACATTATCCCTGCGATGTAATCCACCTCGACACCGGTTGGTTCCGCACAGACTGGCTCTGCGAATGGAAATTCAATCCCGAGCGTTTCTCTGACCCAGAGGGATTCCTGCGAGGACTTAAGGAGAAGGGTTTCCGTGTATCGCTATGGCAGTTGCCCTACGTTGCGAAAGATGCAGAGCAGATTGACGAGGCCCGCGAGAACGAGTATATCGCCCCGCTCACCAAGGAGCAGGCATCGGAAGGCTCCAACTTCTCGGCTCTCGACTATGCCGGAACAATCGACTTCACATATCCCGCCGCTACCGAGTGGTACAAGGGGCTGTTGAAGGAGCTTCTTGACATGGGTGTTGTCTGCATCAAGACCGATTTCGGCGAGAACATCCACATGGATGCCAAGTATAAGGGAATGAGTCCCGAACTTCTCAACAATCTCTATGCGCTCCTCTATCAGAAGGCTGCCTACGAGATTACTAAGGATGTGACAGGCGACGGAATTGTGTGGGCGCGTGCCGCATGGGCCGGTTGCCAGCGCTATCCCCTCCACTGGGGCGGCGATTCGTGCAGTTCATGGGACGGCATGGCCGGTTCGCTCAAAGGCGGTCTCCATTTCGGACTGTCGGGCTTCGCGTTCTGGAGCCACGACGTTCCGGGATTCCACACCCTTCCCAACTTCATGAATTCGGTCGTGCAGGATGACGTTTATGTCCGTTGGACACAGTTTGGTGTCTTCTCGTCACACATCCGTTATCACGGCACCGGCAAGCGCGAACCGTGGCACTATCCTGCCATTGCGCCTATCGTGAAGAAATGGTGGAAACTGCGCTATGCGCTCATTCCTTATATATATGCCGAGAGCGAGAGGGCCTGTGTCAGCGGTGCGTCACTCGTGCAGGCACTCATTTTCAAGAATCCCGATGACCGCACCTGCCGTCACATCGACGACCAGTATTATTTCGGCGACAGCTTCCTCGTGGCTCCCGTGATGAACTCCGAAAACCGCCGCGACATTTATCTGCCTGAAGGAAAGTGGGTCAACTTCTTCACCGGCGAGGTTCTTGCAGGGGGACGCTGGCTCAAGGATGTCGAGGTACCTCTCGAGGAAATGCCCGTCTATGTGAAGTATGGAAGCGAGATTCCATTCTATCCAGAAGCGGTAGATTGCACTGACCAGATGGATATGGCCAAGACGGTAAGTATCCTTGTCGATGAAAATTTCAAGGGTATCTGGAATGAAAAATTGTTTAACGCCTAATCTCTTTTGCAATGAAAACCTGGAAAGAGAATCTTGAAGAGACAAAACAACACTATATAGACTGGTGGAACCACAAGGGGATTGTCCTCAACATGTGGGAACACTTTCAGAACGGTGTGAAACCTCACGCCGACATCCCCGCACCGAAAGAGCCTGTCAGTCTTGACCAAAAATGGTTCGATCCTCAGTGGAGAGCCGAATATCTCGACTGGTATGTGGCCCACAGTTCGCTGAAAGCCGATATGCTCCCCGTCGCCAACACCCAGCTTGGTCCCGGTTCGCTTGCAGCCATACTCGGAGGTGTGTTCGAGGGAGGACCTGATACGATATGGATTCATCCTGACCCGAACTACACGGATGAGATAAAGTTTGATGAAAACCATCCCAACTGGCTTCTCCATAAGGAGCTTCTTAAAGCCTGCAAGGCAAAAGCGAAGGGGAACTATTTCGTAGGTATGCCTGACCTCATGGAAGGACTCGATGTGCTTGCTGCGATGAAGGGAACCGACAAGGTGCTTCTCGACACGGTCATGCAGCCCGATGTGCTCGAACGGCAGATGCAGCAGATAAACGACATATATTTCAAAGTCTACGATGAACTTTACGACATCATCCGCGAGGGTGATGAGATGGCTTTCTGCTACTTCTCTTCGTGGGCGCCCGGAAGGATGTCGAAGTTGCAGAGCGATATATCGACAATGATAAGCGTGGAGGACTACCGCCGCTTCGTCCAGCCCTTCATCCGTCAGCAGTGTCAGAAGATTGACTATACCCTCTATCATCTCGACGGCGTCGGTGCGCTCCACCATCTTCCCGCCCTGCTTGAGGTTGAAGAACTCAATGCCATCCAATGGACACCCGGTGTGGGTGAGCCGCAGGGAGGTTCGCCGAAGTGGTATGACCTCTACCGCCGCATACTCGACGGAGGAAAGAGCATCATGGCCTGCTGGGTCACTCTCGATGAGCTTAAACCTCTTCTCGACAATATCGGAGGCAACGGTGTGCATCTCGAAATGGACTTCCACAATGAGGATGAGGTCGAGCAGGCAATGAAGATTGTTGAGGAATACCGCTACCGTCCGGCAAAGGTCCGCGAGGAGAGCGACGTGATAAGCATAAAATCCGGAAAGGACGAGGCCTTTGATGCCGATGCAGAGGTTGCCCGCATAATCGAAAAAGTCGAGAATGAAGCGGCTGAAGTGTCTGCACCTGAGGCTGCAAAGATGCCGGAATTGGACCGCGAGGCTCCGCTCTTCAAGGAGATGGAGAAGAGGGTGATGGTGCTTGACGGTGCAATGGGCACCATGATTCAGACTTACGGACTCAAGGAAGATGATTTCCGTGGAGAGCGTTTTGCCGGACATGACTGTTCACTCAAAGGCAACAACGACCTTCTTGCGATTACCCGTCCCGATGTGGTCCGTGAGATACACAAAAAATATCTCGAAGCCGGTGCCGACATCATCAGCACCGATACTTTCAATGCCCAGCGCATCTCCATGGCCGATTTCAGGCTTGAAGGTGTGGCGCGCGAAATCAACCTTGCTGCCTGCCGCATCGCGCGTGAGCTTGCCGATGAATATACCCGCAAAAATCCCGCTAAACCGCGTTTTGTGGCCGGTTCGATGGGGCCGACGAGCAAGACATGCTCACTGACCTCTGAAACGGTTCAGCCCGGCTGGGGAACTTTCAATTATGACACCCTGTATGATGCCTATCTCGAACAGGCCGAGGCGTTGATAGAGGGTGGTGTGGACATTCTCCTCATTGAGACCATCTTTGATGTGAAGAATGCGGAAGCTGCCATAAAGGCCGCAACTGCAGCTATGGTCAAGAGCGGAAAGACTCTCCCGATAATGCTCAGTTTCGCAGTCAAGACAGCCGCCGGCCACAATATGCTCGGGCAGTCCGTCACTGAATTCATCCAAGGGTTCAAGGATTATCCCGTGATGTCGGTCGGAGTCAACTGCGTCAGGGACATACGCGAGATGGCTCCGCTGCTCGTGAATCTCGGTGTGCAGACCGACTATGCGGTGAGTGCCTATCCCAATGCCGGACTTCCGGATGAGAATGGCAACTATTCGCTCACTCCGGAGATGTTGCAGAAAGCCGTCTGGCCTCTCATCGACGGTCATGTGCTGAACATAATCGGCGGATGCTGCGGTACGACTGACGAACATATCCGCAAGCTTGCCCAAACAGTCGAGCCTATCGCCGGTCTGTGGATGTCGCCTCACCGTCCGGGCAGTGATTCCGGATTGGTGAGCACTATTGCAGAAACGGCAGTAGAGGAAAAGAAGACAGTGAAGTCACCTATGCGAAGCGTAGTCCCGCAGATTCACGGTGTGGAGTGTGACTGCTGTCCGCCGACATTGAAGGCTGTTGAAGCAGTCGAAGAGGACAACGGGGTTTTTGATGCAATCGTTGCCGGAAAGGCCGACGATGCAGCCGAAGCCACCCGCCGCTTCGTCGACAGAGGCGTAGAGCCGCAAGAGATAATCAACAATCAGATGATACGCGCCATGGCCGAGGTCGGACAGCGTTTCCAGGACGGCAAGGCATTCGTCCCGCAGTTGCTGATGGCCGGACGTGCAATGAAAGCAGCCCTCGAACTTCTGAAACCGATGCTTGCCGGAGGTGCGGCCACAACTTTGGGCAAGGTTGTCATAGGAACGGTCAAGGGTGACCTCCATGACATCGGCAAGAACCTCGTTGCGTCGATGCTTGAAGGCTGTGGTTTTGAGGTCATCAACATCGGTATTGATGTTCCTGCCGAGACATTCGTTGAGGAGATCCGGAAGACGAATGCCGACATTCTCTGCATGAGCGCCCTGCTCACGACAACTATGACATATATGAAAGATGTGATTGACGCTTTGACCGAGGCAGGACTTCGCGACAAGGTGAAGGTGATGGTGGGCGGTGCGCCCGTCAGCCAGCATTTTGCCGATGAAATCGGGGCTGACGGTTATAGCGACAACGCTAATACCGCCGTTGCTCTTGCCCGCAGACTTGTCGGGGCATAAACTATATGAGGAGATACGAAAGGACATAAGCGCGGAAGAAGCAGAAGTTTCAGCATCACAGATATTCTTTTGATTCTTTTGCTCTTTTGTTCCTTTTGTGTCACAACTCCAAGATGAATTGAAATTCTAACTTTTTACCCTAAATCTAAGAAAATATAGAAACATGAATGATTTGTCAATGCGACCGATGGACTGGGTTGTCCTCATCGCTTACTTTGTGGTTCTGCTCGGCATCGGTCTCTGGGCCAGTTCGAAGACCAAGAAAGGCGCGCATAAATTCCTTGCCGGAAATTCATTGCGCTGGCACCATATCGGATTCTCAATGTGGGGCACCAATGTGGGACCATCAATGCTCATCGCTTCGGCGAGTGCCGGTTTTGCCGCAGGTATAGTATCCGGCAACTATGCATGGTATGCCTTTGTGTTCATAGCCTTGCTTGCCTTTGTGTTTGCTCCGCGCTATCTCGGCGAAAAGATTACCACTCTTCCTGAATTCATGGGAAAACGTTTCGGTGAATCGACGCGCAACATGCTTGCATGGTACACGATTGTCACTGTCCTCATCTCATGGCTGGCGTTGACACTGTTTGCCGGCGGTATCATCATCCGTCAGGTGTTCGGCATCCCGATGTGGCTGTCGGCCTTCATTCTTCTTGCCATCTCAGCCTTTTTCACAATCATCGGTGGACTGAAGGCTATTGCCTATACGAATGTCTATCAGATGGTGCTGCTCATCCTCGTCTCGGCCACACTTACAATTGTGGGCATCTGGCATCTCGGCGACCACTCGGTGGCCGGAGGTATCAGCACGCTTGCCGATTCGAGTGTTGTCCCCTCGCACTACTGGAACCTTTTCCAGCCAAACGACCACAAGGAATTCCCGTGGCTTCCGATTCTGCTCGGTTATCCCATCTCCGGCCTTTGGTTCTGGTGTACGGACCAGTCGATGGTGCAGCCGGTTCTTGCAGCCCGCGACCTTAATGAAGGTCAGAAGGGTGCGAATTTCACAGGGTGGCTGAAGATTCTTGACGTGGCCATCTATATCATTCCCGGCGTTGTCTGCTTTGCCTTGTGGAAGAAAGGTTTCTTCGGCGACGCGCTTATTGAACCTGACCATGCCTATATGACACTTGTGTCGAACCTCTTCCCTGTCGGTATGGTCGGACTTGTGATTGCCGTGCTGACCGCCGCTCTCATCAGCACTATCGGTTCGGCCCTCAACGCTCTCAGCACTGTGTTCACCATGGATATTTATGTCAAGAATATCCGCACTGACGCAACCCAGCAGGACATTGTCCGCACAGGCCATATCGTGACTGTTGTCGGTGCGCTTGTCTCGATTCTCATCACCATTGCAGTCGATAATATCAAGGGCATGGACCTTTTCAATGTCTTCCAGTCTGTCCTCAGTTTCATCGCACCCCCGATGGCCGCTGTGTTTGTGATGGGTGTGTTCTGGAAACGTTGCACGACCCTTGCCGCAAACATCGTCCTGACCTTCGGAACCATTTTCAGTATCGGTTGCGGTGTGCTCTACCTCTGGGTCATCCCCAACGCTACGGAGCATGTGCATTTCATGATGCTTTCGTTCCTGATTTTCGTCGTGCTTATTCTGAGCATGATTGCCATCAGTTTTATGGATAAGGCTACCGCTGAACGTGCTCCTATGACTGTCATTAAAAACAAGATGTCGGTTGGCGTGCAGATAGCATGGCTGTCGCTCGCGATAGTGATGATTTGTCTGTATGCGTTCTTCAACGGACATTGATGCAGGAGGAGTGACACAAGATACAAAATGAACGGAAGTCCGGGGCTTACCCGGACTTCCGTTCATTTTGTAGTCAAGCGATTTTTTAGAGAAGGTTCTCGCGTTCGTTGATGTCGGCATCGGTTGCAGTGCAGTCTCCGAGGCTGCCTTCCTTGGCCTGAATGCAGATATAGGTCATGGGCTCGACAGAAGTACACTTGAGGTTGCGGTCGCAACCGGTTGCAACACGTATGACCGAGCCTTCAGCGACATCAAACACTTCATTGTCCACCTGGAAACGTCCGCTGCCAGAGAGGATGATATAGTTCTCCTCATTGATACGGTGAGAGTGGAAGAAGGGGACAGCTGCTCCGGTGGGGAGAGTGCCGAAAGAGATTTCGCAGGAAGTGGCTCCGCTTGCGTCCTTGACGAACTGCTTGCCTTCGAAGCTTTTGAGATTGCCTACTGCTACATGGGTGAATTTCGTGCCGTTTTCGAGAGTTTTCATAAGGTGATGTTATTTTGAGGGTTGAAAAAATATACATAACTTTGCAAAGGGAATGAACTTTCCTTTTGATAGCGCAAAGTTAGGGTGTTCCGGCTTAATTTGCAAGAACTTACCTGTCGGTACCGGACTTACTTCAGAGTAACTGTTATTGAGTATGAATGCATTACCGCTTAAAGAAAATCTGAAAAAATACACCAATGAGGCAAACTGTCCCATCAGAAATGTAATCTCACACTTTTCAAGCAAATGGGGATTGCTCATACTATTCGTACTTTCCGAAAACGAACTTACACGGTTTAGTGAAATCGGGAGGGCTATTCCGGATTTGTCGCCCAAAGTACTTTCATCGACATTGAAGCGATTGGAGACCGACGGGCTTATCGTCCGGAAGATCTACCCGGAGGTGCCTCCGAGGGTTGAATATGCGTTGACTTCTCTCGGGATGTCGCTGATTCCGGTTCTTGAAAGTCTTGTCGGTTGGGCTGTTGAGAACTATGATGGCGTAACCGGGTGTAGGCGTGGCGGTTCGGATGTCCAGACAGCACAATAAGAGGAAGCCAATCCGACGGACTTATTGTAAGTCTTGGTAATTGCCTGACAGCGAATATACTTCTATTTTAGAATTATTTGCGGTGGACTTCTTGTATTGCCCGCAGGAATTTGTTACTTTTGCAAGCATAATATATGTAATTTATTCTCGGTAATACCATTCATAATCATGACTACTACCTTTAAATCTCCACTTAGCGGAATTATTCCTCCTCTCGTCACTCCACTTCTCGGTAATGACACCCTTGACGTTGCCAGCCTTGAAAATCTTATCGAACACCTGATTGCAGGTGGTGTTCACGGTCTCTTCATCCTCGGCACTACCGGTGAGGAGCAGAGCCTCAGCTATCGTCTCCGCAAGGAAATGATCAAGGAAACGTGTCGCATCAACGCCGGCCGTCTTCCCGTGCTCGTATGCGTGACCGACACTTCGATTGTCGAGAGTGTCAATCTCGCGAAAGTTGCAGCCGACTGCGGAGCGTCGGCCGTTGTCAGCGCCGCTCCCTACTACTTCGCCACAGGTCAGCCCGAACTTGCTGAGTTTTATGAGGATATGCTTCCAGAGCTTCCCCTCCCGCTTTTCCTCTACAACATGCCGAGCCATGTGAAGGTCAATTTCTCACCCGCGACCATCCACCGCATTGCTGAAAACGAAAAGGTGGTAGGTTTCAAGGACAGCTCCGCCAACATTCCTTATTTCCAGTCAGTAATGTACACGATGAAGGACCGTCCCGACTTCTCGCTCCTCATGGGTCCGGAAGAGGTGACAGGCGAATGTGTGCTTCTCGGTGCTAACGGCGGTATCAACGGCGGTGCCAATATGTTCCCGGAACTCTATGTCGCTATGTATAATGCAGCCAAGGCTCAGAATGTGGCTGAGGTGTGGCGCCTGCAGCAGCTCATCATGCAGATAAGCACTTCAATCTACAGCGTAGGCAAGCATGGTTCAAGCTACCTGAAGGGTCTGAAATGTGCATGTTCGCTTCTCGGCGTTATCAAAGACGACTTCGTGGCTGCACCTTTCCATAAGTTCAACGAACCCGAACGCCGCAAGATTCAGGAAGCCCTTGACCGTCTCCCCATCGAGAATGGCAAGCTGATTTTCTGATTTGCTCAGCGCTAAGCTATAACTCACTCATTCTCCACTCTCCTTTTCTAATTCCCATCTTTCCTCTGAATCTTACCCTAAATTAACAACTCCCTTTCCCCATACCATGAATATAATCGACCTCGTCGTGTTTCTTGTTTTTACAGTGGGCACGATTTTGTTCGGCTACCTTTTCGGCCGTAAAAAGCAGAGCAGCGAGGAGTTCACGCGCGGTGGAGGCAAAGTGCCCGGCTGGGTGGTTGGCCTCTCTATTTTTGCATCGTTCTGCAGCTCCATTTCATTTCTCGGATATTGCTCTTCTGCATTCATGGGAAACTGGAATGCCTTTGTGTTCACACTGTCAATCCTCCCTGCAGGATTGCTTGCAATGCGTTACTTTGTCCCATTTTACCGTTCGCTCGGCAGCATCAGTGCCTACAGTTTCTTTGAGAAACGATTCGGTCGCTGGGCGCGTCTGTATGCGTCGGTTTTCTATCTTTTCACCCAGGTTTGCCGTTCGGGAGCCATCCTGTTTCTTCTTGCAGTCCCGATGAATGTGCTGATGGGGTGGAGCATACCGCTTGTCGTGACTTTCACAGGCATAGGTATCATACTCTACAGTCAGAAAGGTGGTCTTAAATCCGTGATATGGACCGAGGCATTGCAGGGAGCCATTCTCATTGTCGGCGCATTGATATGTCTGGTGATGCTGCTGAAGGGAATGCCGGAGGGTCCGGGTCAGGCGTTGAAAATCTGTATGGAGAACAACAAGTTCTCGCTTGGCAGTTTCGGTGACAGCCTGATTGAAAGCACCTTCTGGGTATGTCTTATCTACGGCATGTTTACCAACCTCAACAACTTTGCCATTGACCAGAGCTACACGCAGCGCTACTGCGCCGCTCCGTCGCTCAGCGAGGCCAGAAAGAGTGCGTTCTGGGGTTCGCTTCTGACACTTCCTGTCAACCTCATTCTCTTCCTTATCGGTTCATGTCTGTTTGCCTTCTATCAGGTGCATCCCGGTTCGCTTCCCGAGGGTATTAAGAGCGACTATGTGTTCCCTTACTTTATCATCAACGAACTTCCCGTCGGCCTGATCGGTCTGCTTATCGCTTCGATTTTCTGCGCCGGCATGAGTACTGTTGCCACGAGTGTCACCTCGTCAGGTACAATCGTGCTGACCGACTTCTATTCCCATTTCTTCCCCAATGCAAGCGATGAGCGCAAGGTGCTTGTGTTGCGTCTGGCAAGTGTGGCGGTGGGTATTCTCGGTATAGGCGTGGCTCTCTGTTTCCTCCTTGTAGACAATGCGCTCGACGCATGGTGGGCATTGAGCAGTGTATGTTCTGGTGGTGTGCTCGGCATGTTCCTTCTCGCATATCTTTGTCCGAAGGCCAAGAAGCACCATGTCGTTCCCGGTGTCATCATCGGTGTAGCCTCGCTTATATTGATAGCATTGCAGACTAAGCTCACTGACTGGTGGGGCATCCCTCAGTTTGTCCACATCAACCTCAGCATCGTAATCAGCACCCTGCTCATCTTCTTTGTCGGATTCCTTCTCGTGCAGTTCATCAACAAGGAGGAGGACAAGAAGTCCGCTTGCGTGGAAGCTGAATAATCCGCGTTGATTGAACAGAATATTCCATAACAGTCAAGCCCCTTCCGAACCACGGTTCTGAGGTGGCTTGACTGTTTATTGATATTGAATCAAAACCAATAAAGTATAAAATTTGTTATCAAGTTAACAATTGATGTATTTTTATTCTAAATGGATGACCTATTTATTATTATCGGACTTATTCTTTTGAACGGCATATTCTCGATGTCGGAAGTGGCGCTCATATCGGCGCGAAAATCAAAACTTACCTCTGATGCAAGAAATGGCAACCGCAATGCCTCGACCGCACTTGAGCTTGCCAATGAACCTGACCGCTTTCTCTCAACGGTGCAGATTGGAATCACACTCATCGGTATTCTGACGGGTCTTTTCTCGGGTGCTACGATTGCAACCGAACTTGGCAATTGGCTTGCGCAGCATGGTGTCGCTCCGAAGATAGCTTTGAATCTGTCGAAGGTTGTGATAGTGTCTGTCGTGACCTATCTTTCAATAGTGGTCGGTGAGCTGGTGCCGAAGCGCATCGGTCTTGGCCGGGCTGACACGATAGCCAAGATTGTGGCAGGCCCTATGAAGTTGCTTTCAATCATAACTTTCCCTATTGTGTGGTTGCTTTCGGTTTCTACGGCAGGTATCGTCAAGCTTCTTCGCCTCGGTTCGGAAACCTCAAAGGTGACTGAGGAGGAGATTAAATCGCTGATTCAGGAAGGGACAGAGTCGGGTGAAGTGAAGGAAGTTGAGCAGGACATCATGGAGCGTGCCCTTGTCCTCGGCGACTGCCGTATCGAGGCCATCATGACGAGCCGTAAGGATGTGGCCTGTTTGACTGTCGGGATGGATGCCGAGAGTATCCGGAAAGTGCTTTCTGAGGAGCTCCATTCGACCTATCCGGTCTTTGACCGCGAGAAGGAGGAGATATGCGGTGTGATTTCACTGAAACAGTTGATTTTTGCACTCGATGAACCGGATTTCAAGATTGAGCAGCATCTCATACAGGGCCTTTCACTTCCTGAAAGCATGACAGTCTACGATGCTCTTGATACTTTCAAGTCAACCCGCGAACATACGGCTCTCATCTACGATGAATATGGATGTTTTCAGGGTGTTGTCACACTCGGTGATATTCTCGACGGACTTGTCGGTGAATTGCGTGAGGGTGCGGAGGAGCCGGTCATAGTCAAACGTCCCGATATGGATGAGTGGCTTGTTGACGGGCAGTGTCCGGTCTATGATTTCCTTGCGTTTTTTGACAGGGAGGACCTCTATCATCCGTCGAGCTACACGACTTTGGGCGGATTGATTATTGAGAACCTTAAAAGAGTGCCTTCGGCCGGCGATGTCCTTGAATGGAATGGCTTCCGCATGGAAGTGGTCGATATGGACCGCGCGAGGATTGACAAAATCGCAGTCTCGATGAAGGAGCAGGATAGCGGGAAAGCAAATAAGGTGGATTGAGGATAAGAGGGCTGATAGGCCCAATAGCTTGATAGGCCCAATAAGTCTGATAAGCCCAATAGGCCTAATAAGGGATAGATTTAATAGGGCCAATAGGCATCAGGTTTTCGCTGATTGCCTATTGGCCCTATTTGGCTTATTAGACTTATTTGGCCTATTTGGCTTATCAAACTATTAGGCTTATTAGCCCTATTAGGCCTATTTGACTTATTAAATTCTATTTCCCTTCCTTTGTGAGGTTTTCGAGTTGCTGGCGGAGTTTGGGGTCGGAGGGGCGTTTGGCGTAGCTTTCGACTATCTTGCCATCACGGTCAATGAGCATGATGCGAGGTACACCGTGGATGTTCAGCTTGCCGAGCAGGGGTGAGTTGAAGCCGTCGGGAAGGTTCACACTCAACACTCCGGGTGTGTGTGGCTTCTCGCGGATGATCTTTTCCCATGCAGCATAAAGCTCTTCACCGGTATCGACAGAGAGCGAGATGAATTTCACTCCGCGACCGTCGAAAGCCTTGGCCACTTCGTCGAAATAGGGCATCTCGGCACGGCAGGGAGCACAGCCTGTGAACCAGAAGTCGAGAATCACATAATCGCCCTTGAAATCTGAAAAAGCATATTCCTTACCGTCAACATCCTTGAATGTAAATTCCGGCATCTGTGTGCCTGCCGACACATTGGCTTCAGCCGCAGCCTTTTCGGCATATTCCTTTTCGAGAGCCGACAGTCTTGCACGGGCATCAGCATCGGTAATGAGGGCTTTCACCGCCGGAAGCTGACGGCTGAAATCGTTCAGGTAGTTGCGTTTGAGCGTGAGCGCGAGGAGATCGGTGAGATAGTGGGAGCGCACTTTTTCATTTTCTATGGCATTGGCGAAAATCGACATGTAGTTGTCATTGTCGACAGGAAGCAGGCCGCGGCTCTCTTTTGTTTCAAGCGCGCTGTTCACCACGTTGAACCATTTCGGAATCGCAAGGATGCGCGAGTCCGTGAATTTCAGCGTGTCAAGAAAATTGTAGAAATCCTCGCCGATTTCGATTTTCTTACCACCGGGGCGGAAGGCCTTCGCCAGAGTCAAGCCTCCGAGACGTTGGTTGAGGAAGGTGTAGCGGTTATAGAGCTTGTGCATTGCTGCAAATTCCCCGTCGAAACCTGATGCGTCAATCAATGAGTCGAGCGATGCAATGGCCCGCTCGTTGTAGTCAACCCACTCAGGTGAGTATGTCTTGATTGATTTGGGTGTACGGCAGATGTAGGCGTTATCCTTGATGAAACGGTTGATTTTCTCATTGCTGCCTGCAACTGTCACTCCGTCGTTGGCGACAGTGATGTCGGTTGTCGAACCGGGAGAGATGAAGACAGGGTAGAATGTACCGTCGGCCGATACGAGACGATAGTAGGCCGGGGAGTCAGAGATGGTGATAAGCGTGTCGGGGGCGGTCACACGGCTGTATTCAAGCGCTGTCTCCGGTTGGAAACAGATGTTCTCACCGGAGCGGTTGCTGATTTTAACAGTGGCAGGTGTGGCAGCGGATGCATGGAGGCATACTCCGGCACCCAATATGATTAATTGTGAAAGAATCAGACGTTTCATTTGCTATTTTGTTTTAGGTCACTTGTCTGCATTGCTTTGAGCGGGAAGGGGAAGGTGAGAAGCGTTGAGGTCGGTGAGAGGGTGTAGGTCTCCCCTTCGAATACCTTGGTCTGCGTTTCGTTGAATTCGGTTGCGAAACGGCGCAGGTCAAAGAAACCGTTGTAGGTCAGGAACAGCTCGCGTTTGCGCTCCTCGCGGACAAATCTCAAAGCTTCGGCCGCATCGGTGGTGTTGAGTCGGGTGTAGCGTGCGGTGATGTTGCGGTGTGAACGCAGCATGTCGAGATAGGCCATTGATTTTGCGATGTCCTCGGGAGAACCTTTGCGTGCATGGCATTCGGCAAGCATCAGATAGACTTCCGAGAAGCGCATACCTGAGGGATTCCAACGTATGCCCATCGATGCGAACTCGCGGTGACCTTCGGGAGCGGTTTCATGGGTGCGGCGATAGCGGATACAGTAGAGTTCGCGGAGGTCGGCGTTGGGCTCGAAGAGGTTGATGACATCGGAGCTGAGATACATCGGGAATGGGTCATTATAGGTGGTGCCGAACTGATAGAGTAGGTTTTCAGAGGCATCATATCCTTTCTGTACACCGTTTTTCCAGATATTTTCGATGGCGTCATTGAGACCCATGTATTCCGGACGGTCGATGGCGCGGTCAGTTCCGTAAGCCATCAATAGCTGGGGAGCATAGCGGTTATACTCGTCGTTCATGTTCCACAGTTCGTGATGTCCGGCCGGAGCTTCTTCCAGTGCGGCGAGACAGGCAGCGATACATTCGTCGATTTCGCGTTTGAAAAGATGGACCTTTGCCTTGAAAGCATAGCCGAAAGTCTTGTCGGGACGGAAAGCGTTGAGAGCGACATGCGGGAGGTCGTTGACAGCCTCGTCGATGTCCTGCTGGATGAAACGGTAGACATAGCCGACGCTCTGCTGAATGCCCTTCTCCTCGATGCTCTCAAACATTTTCTCCCTTACGATGATGCCGTTTGTCGCGTCGGCGGTAGCCGGGTCGTAAGGCTTGGCGTAGGTGTTGACGAGGAAGAAGTAGTTGTAGGCTCTCATGATTTTTGCCTGGGCAAGCGCGAGGGTCTTGTCCTCCTCAGGGCCTTTGGCCGTGTGGACTTTGCTGACAATCACGTTATAGTTTGTGATGCGGTTGTAGCAATTGTTGTATAGATAATCATTGATGGTTATCGACGCACGGTCATAGCTGTCGTCCCAAAGGAAGCCGGCAGAGCGGAGTGGTGAGGTGTAGTTTTTGAGTTCCTCTACCTTATACCATGAGGCTTCGTTGCAGATGTTGAGGCTGTTGGCGTGGTCGTAGGTCGGCGAAATCTCTTCGAGAAGCCCGAGATAGTCGTCGGTGGTTTCAAGGAGGGTTTTGCCTTTCGGTTCAACATCGAGATAGCTGTCGCATGACGAAAGCAGCATGAGTGAACCTGCAAGTATGGCTGATATGTTGGTTCTGATATTCATGAATGTTTTCAGGTTGGATTAGAAATTGAAGTTAAGACCGAAGATGTATGTCGGGCGTTGCTGATCGGTTCTGTAGCCTGTATTTGCATTGAATGCTTCCGGGTCGATGTCGTGTTTGTTTGAAGCCCAGTGGCAGAGATTGTCAATCTGGAAACGCACCTGCGCACCCTTGAATGCGTGGGTCTTTTTGAGCAAGCGTGTCGGGAAGGTGTAGGCTACACCGATGTTGCGAAGTTTGATGAACGATGCGCTTGCGGTGTTGACATCGGCGTAACGCCAGTGTTCGTTGCGCTCACCGCTGTCGCCTTGGATGCCCATGACGGGAATGTTAGTGTCGGTGTTGTCTTCGGTCCAGCGGTCGACAATGTCCTCGCTGACGGCTCCGTTGAGGAGCTTGTGGGTCGAGTCATAGAGTGTCGGTACATCGAGTCGGAGCGAATGGCCTGCATAGTAGACCATTTTTGCAAATACAGAGATGTCGCGCCAGCGGAAATCGAGATTGAGCGCACCGTTCCATTTCGGGGCGAGCTGACCGACGCAGACAACAGCCCCTATATTGCGGACAGGATTGATTGACACTACCTCGCCGTCCTGATTGTAGACAGATGGATTACCGTTTTCGGTCAGGCCTGCATACTTGTAGGCATAGAGGGAGTTGTAAGTGTCGCCCTGCAGATAGTTGGAAGTCGGGTAGCGCATCATGTCGAGGGCATCGGTCGGTTTGTAATCGACTTTCTCAATTGTGTTCTTGTTGTAGGCAGCCGAGAAGGTGGTCGAGAATGTGAAATCGCGGTTTTTCACCCAATCATAACTGAGGTTGAGTTCGACACCGACATTCTTCATCGCACCGTTGTTGGCGCGGGCCATGCCGTCAAAGCCGAGCGACGGGTCGATGCTCTTGTTGACGAGAAGGTCGGAACTGTATTTGCGGTAGAAGTCGAAACTACCTGACAGACGGTTGATGAGCATGAAATCGATACCGGCGTTGACTGTCGATGTCTTTTCCCAGCGGAGTGAGCTGTTGGGAGGGGTGAGGATGACGGTGACGGGGCCATTGGAGTAGGGCGATGTCGCGAATGACGCGAGAAGGTAGGGGGATGAGCTTTGGTCGACCATACCAGTGATACCGTATGTGGCACGCACTTTGAGCATGTTGAGCCAGGTGAAGTCGCGCATGAATTGCTCCTTATCGACGTTCCAACTGCCACCTATCGACCAAAGGGGACGGTAGCGGTACTTGGGATCGCTGCCGAAGAGGTCGGCCTGCTCGACGCGCACGCTTGCGTTGAGCGAATAGCGCGAATCATAGACATATCCTGCATTGAAATAAGCGGAGACATAGCGGTGTTTCACATCGGCCACATAGAGGTTCTCGGCTTTGGTACGGGAGGCGGCATAGAGAGAGCCTACCACGCCTGTCTGTGAGAGTGTTTTCCAGTCGACTTGACCGTAGGTGAGACGCTGTGCGTCGAAACCGTAGCGTTCGCCGATATGCTGGGTGGTCTTGTCCTCACGGGCTTCCGCTCCGAGGAGTGCGGTCACGTCATGTTTCTCTCCGAAAGTGTTTCGGTAGTTGAACTGCGCGCGCACGTTGTAGTTGTCATAGTTGGTGTCGCGGTAATACATGCGTCCGCCCTGCGGGATATTGTAGGTGAAGCCCCCTCGGGAGTTGGGAGATGCGAACTCGTTAATCATCGAGCGCATCATGTAGGAATCGGCTTCGTCATACTCGGTCGCGTTGACCTTGCGCTTCTCATACTGGGCCTTGAGTTCGAGATCAAGTCCGGGGAGAAGGTCGAAATTGGCTTGCAGGAAGTATTTGGTGTAGAGGTCATCGCTGCGGTATTTGTTGTAGCCTGACTCCTCGATGGCATTGTAGCCCATGAAGTTCAGACCCTCCGTGGCGTTGACCTCTTCGGCGAGCACCTGATTGTAGAGGTAGCGGTATGAGAGGTTGCCGTCGTTGTCATAGAGGGTGTCGTAGGGCATCGCGGCCGTTGCTCCGAGACCGCTTGCCTGGGTGTAGGAACTCTTTTTGAGCCATACGTTGGCACCGAGAGTGAGTTTCATCCAGGGAGCGACCTTGAGATCGTTGCGGGTATAGAACGAGAAACGGTCATCATTGTCATACTTGGTGTGGAGGCCGGCTTTCTCGTAGCGGAAGGCGGCATAGAAGCTGTATTTGTCGGAACCGGCGTTGAGAGTGACGTTGTAGTCCTGACGGAGACTGTTCTGCAAGAGGTGTTTGCGGTATTCCTCGCGGTAGTCGTTGCGGCGCAGGAGGTCAAGGGAGGCGTTGACCTCGCTCTCGCTGAGTTCGTTGCGCGAGAGGCGATAGTAGAGCATGTCGACCTGCGACATATATGCCGCATTGGTCTTGCTTGTCTTTGTCGCGAAGTAGCCTGACGGGCTTTTGATATAGTCAGGGTCGCTGAGGAGCATCTGGCGTTCGAGGTCGATGATGTCGGATGTCGATGCGTAGTGCTGATAGTCGAGTGAGGGGAGGGGATTGTAGTAAAGGCCAAGTGAGAAGTGGGCTTCAAGCTTGCGGTCGGCTCCGCGTTTGGTGGTGACGACAATCACACCGTTTGACGCGTAGACACCGTAGAGCGATGTGGCGGCGGCATCCTTAAGCACCGTCACGCTCTCGATGGTGTTGGGGTTGATGTCGTCGAGGCTCATGCCGGTTGCCGGTTGCCCGTCGACAACAAGCAGTGGTGTACTCGCGATGGAGAATGAGGAGTTGCCTCGGATACTCATCTGATTGTTGTAGATGGTAAGACCGGGGGTGATACCTTCGAGTTTCGAACTGAGGTCGGGCGCTTGTATCTTTCCGAGCTTCTCGGCACCGACCACGACTGCCGAACCGGTGTTGCGTTCGCGCGAGATTGTCTGGAAACCTGAAACTATGACTTCGTCGAGCATGTCGGCGTTGGTTTCCATCACGATTTCGACATTTGAGCCTGTGGTGGTCTGCACTTCCTTGTTTTTCATGCCGACGTAGGTCACGAGGAGTGTCACTTTACCCTGTTTGGGTACTTTCAGCTCGAAATTGCCGTCGATGTCGGTTCCGGTTCCGTTTTTGGTACCTTTGACGAAGACGGTTGCGCCGGGGAGGGGTTCGTTGAGCTCATCGACGACTGTTCCCTTAATCTTATAGGTTTGTGCCGGAGGAACTGCGAGGGTTGAGGCTGCAGCTTCGGCTCTCGACGGCATTGCAGGCGTGAGGAAAAGCCCGAATGTCGCTATCACGAGTGATTTGCAGATAATGTTGGTATTCTTATGCATTACTGATTTTGCTTGGTTCTGGTTTTTCGATTATTTACGGATGACGAGTTTCTTGACCATCGGCTCATTGCCGTTGATGTTGACAATGAGGATATAGACACCGTCAGCGAGGTCCGACGTAGTGATTTCAGCCTCGTGAGAGTTGACAGTCATGGCTGAGACAGTACGGCCTGACATGTCGGAGAGTCTGACGCTTGAAATGTTACGATCTGAAGTGACGGCGATTCTTCCTGCTTCAATGCTGATTTCAGCAGGGTTGAGATTGACGGATTCGAGAGCGCTCTGATTGTCGGTGACCATTATGACGGAGGTTGCGACGTGGTGCTCCGCGCCTTCGCCGATATAGAAATTGATATAGTGGTTACCCTTTTCAACGTCAAGACCATTGGCTTTGAGTGTGACAGTGTTGCTTGTGTTGGAGTCTATTGAGAAGTCGGCTGACAGTGTGCCGGGGAAGACTGTGCCGTCGGTTTTGCTGACGGTCGCGGTCATGGTCCCTTCGCGGAGTGCGGTGCCAAGATTGGTAATCTGCACGTCAACCGATTGGTCGCCTTTGTCCATTGAGAAGTAGGATGCGCTGCCGGTCGGAAGCACTACAAGCGAGGGGAAGGTTGCGACTGTCACGTTCATCGGACGTGAGAATGGTTTTATGTCGGCAGCGGAAGGGTTGGAAGTCAGCGAGTAGAATGGCATCGCGAGATACTCACCGGCCTCGACATTTCTGAGGTTGGCATTGACGATAACTGAGATGCTGTCGTCGGCAGGACAGAGAATCTGAGTTGTGAAATACTTGGCATCAGAGCCGTCAGCTTTCATGAGCGCTACACCTGCGTAGGCTTCGAGTCGCTGATTGCCGCTGTTCAGAATGTCAAGTGTCCAGACCTTGTTCTTTCCGGCATAGATTGTGCCGGGTTCAAAGTCGGAGGCAAGCATTACATCGGAGAGGGCGGGGACTTGGCTGAGTGTGACGTTCTCGCCGTTGACAGTCGCAAGGCAGTTTGAGGGACGACCGGGAACCGTGGGCATCCGGTGAAGGGTTTCCGAACCGTTCAGACGGTAGTAGAAACCGATTGTGTAGCTGCCATCCTCAAGTTTTGCCTCGGATAGCGGGAAGGTATAGCCAGTGGAGTAGGGTCCTTGGACCGGAGTGCCTTTTAAGATTGGTGTGATAGAGCCGTTGTCGGTTCTCACAGCCCAGACTTCACCCTCAAAGTTGGAGTAGCCGATGTTGTCGACATAGAAAAACAATTGGGCGGCTGAGACGGGTGAGCTTATCGCAGATGTTGCGTCGGCGACGTAATAGGCGTTCGCATCGCGGAAATAAAGTTCACGGATGGACAGGAGATAGTCGGTCTGAGGTACGGAGTCATCCTTTCCGGGAGGAGCGATGTGGCAGATGATGGACTGGCTGTGGGTGTAGCCGTTGTCAGATCCTCCTGACGATTGCTGGGTCGGAATCAGGGCGGAGAGGCTGTAGTAGCCGTCGCTCATTCCGCTCCAACCCCAGTTGAAGTGGTAGAAGCCTTTTCCGTCATATCCGTCGCAGACGAAGGAATGGCCCATAGATGTGTTCCGCCCATCATAGATGACCGGACGGCCTGCCTGCACTTCGGCGGTGACTACATCGACCCATTCCTGATCCGTCATGAAGCGGCGTTCGTAGTAATGGATGTTTTTGTCGTAATCAAAATGGTTGAGCAGTGCATCGACGGCATAGCGTATGGCGGTCATGCTCGTGTTGGGTGAATACTGCATTCGCATGGCATGACCGGCTGCGTTCATGAGCGTTGCCACGGCAAGTTTGCTGTTGTCGGGAGAGGCGGAGGAGTAAGTGTCGGTCATCGCATCCCAGTCAAATGCTCCGACTGTAGTGAAATCAAAGGTGCGGGTGAGGCCCTGGGCATTGTCATCGTAGGTGATGGTGCCAACCGGACGCTCAGGGTAGCGGTGATGATACATCACCTGTGCTGTCGCCGTGGCCACGCAACCGGTCAGGCATCGTGAGCCTGATGTCTTGTCGGTAGGGCAAAGGTTGTTGTAGGGGGCTGCTTGGTCCCATTTGCTTTTCAGGAGCGGGGCAACGGGCGTTTGCGAATAGATGAGCGGAGTTTTTCTTTCCGTTGCGCTTGCAGTTTGCTCTGCGGGTAGTGACCGGATTTGATCGGCATATTGTTGAAGCCATGCCTTGCACGTCTCAGGCATGGACGAAAAGTCGAGCGAGCCGCTGTCGCTGTAGGCGAGGACGGTCTGCGCCCGGTCATCACCGGCTATGACGACATAGCCGTTTCCATCATTGAGATTGAAAATGTGGAATGGTTCGGTTGTAGCTTCCGGACTTCTGCCCGTACGCTCCGTTGGGCATGGAGTGAGACCGGTGGTCACACCGCGTTCTGCGAGAAATTTCTCAGCGGAAATGCGTGCGGCATTGCGGTCGACCGGAGCTGCTATGATACTTGCGAATGACATCTCTGTGAGTATGCATATCAGAAATGCTCTTTTCATGGGATTCGGTTGGTTTATTATAGGACTTGTAATAATGTTATGATATATACTGTGTGATGGATGATGGGGCTGTTGTATCAAAGAACCGGATTTTGATACTTCACCATGGTTATGGATATATGGTTTCGGAAATTTGCGAAAGTGACAGAAAGGGGGGCATTTAGTGTGTATGCCCCCCTTGATAGTGCTATAAGAGGTTACTGTCCCTTACTTGACAGCAATTTTGGCTGATTCTGAGTTGCCCTTGCCGTAAACAACCACAACGTAAACGCCGGGAGTCACGTCGAGATTCATTTCGAGGTTTGAAGCACCGTTTGCAGCGGTAGCCGATGCAACCTTGCGGGCCATCATGTCGTAGACAGCCACTTCAGCACCTGAAGCAAGGAGAACGCTCTCCACATTCAGTTTGCCATTGGCTGCGTTGACCTTGAGGGTATTGCCGTCGGCAGTCACGTCAGCGATACCGGACTGGTCGCCCTTGACAACCTTGAGGTAGGGGAGGTTGCTTGCACCTTCACCGATGACACCGAATGCGTCGGACTGAACGAGAACTTTCTCGCCTGCCTTAAGGCCGGAAACAACAACTGTTGCGTCGTCATTACCAACTGTTGCGCTCTGGATGTTTGACCAGTCGCATTCGTAGGCATATTCATTTGTGGGGTCAGTGAGTTTGACCATACCTACGTTGAGGATTGTACCTTTCGCACCGTGGTTGATGAAGGTATAGGTTCCGTCTTCGGGAACAGTGAAGAAGCGGTCAACGGTATAATATGCGTCAGGATAGGTGTTTGCTGCATCGAGAACAAGGCTCTGTCCACGGAGAAGATTGTTGCCGCAGTTGAGAGTGACCATGGCGTTCAGACCTACTGTGAATGATGCGTCTTTGGAAGCGGATGCAGATACTGTGACTCCGACGATGTTCTGACCGGCTTTGACGTACGGGCCCATCATTCCACTGCCGATGTTTGTTCCACCGGGACATTCGTTGTGGATGGCTTCGACCTTCTCAATATCCATGACAGGCATCATCATATAGTTTGTGGTGATCTGTGAGGGATAGTTGAAGTTATAAAGATACCATTTTGTCTCACCCGGGGCCAGTGTATTGATTGCACCGGGAGTTTCTGTTAAGTCCTTTGGAAAATATGGATAGAGACCTTCCCATTTAGGATTCAGGCCCATTGGTGCCCACATTCCGTATGTACCTGGGGTCTTAGGCGTGATTTTCACTAAATATTCCTTGTTGGGGAAGAGGACGTATGAATTGGATCCTTCGGCTCCTTGCACCTGCATTGCTTCCTGACCGCCATCGCAGAGGTAAACCCAGATTTGATGCTCAGTTCCTGAGCAATCGCCCCATTGAGCCGGATTTGCTGCAGTTGAGGTAATAGTGAACCAAGCCTCGGCAGGAGCACCGTCAAGTGTCGGAAGGAACCATCCGCCTGTTGGGAAGGGCTTTGCGGTTTCAGGTGATGTGCCGTAAACTTCATCTGCAAAGGCAGGAGCCACACATACACATGCTGTGATGATAGGAAGTAAAAGTCTTTTCATGATGAGGGGGATAATGTTAATGATTGGAAATATGTCACAAATAATATTGCAAATA
>CANCXM010000022.1 GCA_947381945.1 uncultured Muribaculaceae bacterium | reverse complement strand
CTTATGTCATTATGTACCCTTCCCGACTAATTCCGGATGATTTTTTATTCCATGAGGTCGCGGAAGATGTCGAGGGCGGCGAGGATGTCGGCTTCGGGGACGGTGCGGTCAATCAACACACGGCCCGGGGCTTCAAGAAGAGTGAAATTAATCTTATCCGGGGTGTCATTCTTCTTGTCATGGTGCATAAGCTCGACAAGCGCGGGATAGTCCTCGCAGGTGATGTCGGGCGTGCCATAGCCCTGCTCCTTAAGATAGTTGGCATAGCGGTAGAGTTCCGCCGATGGGAAGGCTTCGGCTGTGTGTGAAAGAATCATCTCCACAAGCATACCGAAGGCCACCGCATGACCGTGGGGAATGGGCTTACCCTTCCGGATGGCCAGCGACTCGAAAGCGTGTCCGGCAGTGTGGCCAAGGTTGAGCGCACGGCGTATGCCCTGCTCACGCGGGTCCTCCTCAACTATGCGCTCCTTGACACGCACACTTTTTTCAAGAAGCGGAAGAAGGCGGTCGAGATCGGCATCAAGGATGTCGAAGGCAAGAAGATCGGCATAGTCTTTGGCGGATGAGAGAAGACCGTGTTTCAGCATCTCGGCGTAGCCCGACAGAAGTTCTTCCGAAAGGAGTGTGGAGAAAAGCATTGTCGAGATAACCACTGCATCGGCTGGGGCAAAGGCTCCGATTTCGTTCTTGAACCCTTCGAAATTTATGCCGGTCTTTCCTCCTACAGCCGCATCAACCGCCGAAAGAAGGGTTGTCGGGACGTTGATGAAACGGATGCCGCGCTTGAATGTAGCAGCGGCAAAACCGCCCATGTCCGTGACAACACCGCCACCTATATTTATAACAAGCGATTTGCGTGTGGCTCCCTGTGCAATCAGTCCTGCCCAGATGGCTGAAAGTGATTCAAGATTCTTGCACTCGTCGCCCGGGGGAACGGAAATGACGGGATAATCCAGACCGAGACGCGGAAGAACGAGCGATTCGACCTGCGTGTCGGTAACGATATGTACGCTTGACGGTTTCATGTCAGCGACAAGACCGCGGATGGCCTCACTGACGCTGTTGGTGTAAAGTATCGTCTGCATGTGTAAGTGGGGTATTTCTGATACGGTTTTTATTCTTTTGAAATTGTCAGCATCGAGAGCAAGAGCGACGGAAGCTGACGTGCAAATTCGGGCATGGATGGGAAAACGATGGCCGCACCTGCCTCTTCGAGAGTCTCGCGAGGAATAGGTCCGGTGGTCACTCCGATGGTGAAGGCTCCCGAACGGTCGCCGGCCTCTACTCCGAGCGGGGCATTCTCAATGACTATTGCCTGCGAAGGGCTCACACGCGCAAGCTGCATGGCACGGATGAAGGGTTCGGGATGGGGCTTGCCGTGAGTGACATCGCGCGAGGTGATTATCTTGTCAGCATCAAACATTCCCGGAAAATCGGCTGAGATGCGGTCGATGAGCGAACGCTGTCCCGAACCGGTCACAAGCACACGCTGAATCCCGGTCTCCTTAAGGACGGTCAGCATGTCGAGCGCACCAGGCATGGGACCGACCGGGGGAAGTTCGCGGAAATATTCGGTCTTGCGCTGATAGAGGGCTTCCGTTTCCTCCTTGGTAGCCTCGCGACCGAAAGCGCGGAGGAAGAGCTGGTTGATGGTCGATGCTCCGGTGCGTCCTTCGTAGAGATAGAATTCCTCGGGAGTGCAGTCAACACCCGCTTCGGTCATGAGACGATACCATGCCCGGGTGTGGCTTGGCATTGAATCATAGAGTGTTCCGTCCATGTCGATGAGTGCCGCACGGGGCGTAATCCGGTCGAAATGGTGACGGTCGAGAAAACGGAGAATTTCAGTTGAGAATGGTATGGGAGGTATCATTTTTTCTTTCGGGATTTTTTCTTTTGTGAGGTGTTGGTGACCACGGGCGGGACAGAGTCCGACTTGGCAATCAATCCTTCCTGTATGAAGTAAAGCGAATCAGCATGTGAGATGGTGTCGGCCTTGACATCCGGGAATCCGGCTGCCGCGTTGGTAGGAAGATTTCCGAAACGCATACTGCTCATCCGTGCACCACGCACACCTCGGCGGAATATGTTGCCTATCTCCTTGACGAGATTTATTCGGGTTGTATCGGCAATCGCAACTGAACGTGGCATGTTCTTCTCGTTGAACTTCGCACCGCCAAGCCGGATTTTCATGTCGTCCATAGTTCCGGAGATATTGATGCCGAACTTGAATGGGATGGGCGATTTGAGTACGGCGACGTGATAGTTGAGATTCATGGCCATATCGTTGGAGCCCATCACACCGAGCTTGTAGCGGTCAAGGTTGAAGATGAATGGGAAGAGTTCGAGCTGGGAATTCTGAACGATCATCTCGACATTCATGCTGTCGATGACATTGCGGTTCTTGTTCTTGAACATCAACCACTTGCCCACCTTGCGGAAGGTCTCGGGGTCGACGAGGACAAGACTGTCGCCTGAAAGCTTGACAGCCGCTTTGAGCGAAGGGATGTCAATGTTCATACCTTCGTCTATACGGCTCGTGGCTGCAATGTCGGCATTGATTATACCGTCAATGTCGTAGAGAAGAGGCATGAGAGAGTCGATGGCCGGGACGAGGTCGAGGAACTGCCCGATGTGGAAATCGTTGAGCTTCATGCCGAAGGCAAACGATGCATCAGTCGGTGTCGGGGCGGAATAGAGCGCATTGAGGTTTATGCTTCCGACAGTGGTGCGCGCATTCATGCTCTCAAGATTGATGGCACCGCCGAGGACATTCATGTCGCCGGTGAAATCGGTAAACTTAAGGTTGGAGTAGAAAATGTCGCGGGCAGCGATGTGGATCTTCGCCTCGACATTCGAGGGCACGACAAGAACGGCAAGCGAATCGCCTGTCGTCGACACTGCGGTCTGCAATTCGGTTTCATTTTCAGTATCGGGGGCGACGTAGGTCTTCAGCGAATCGCGTTCGGCGAAAGCCGCACCCGCAAAAGCCGCTGCTGCAATCTCATTGATTTCAATGGTGTCGCCTGAGAGATTGAACTCCATGCGCAAAGGCTGCGTATGGCGCACGGATGTCAAAGCCTTGGTGAGATTTGAGACATTGCCGTTCATGACAAGGCTTGTCTTTCCGGCGCGCATCTTAGTGTCGGAGATGATAACCGAATCGGAATTGAAGCGCATGTTGAAATCGCTCAGAGTGTTGCGCAGCGGGAAATAGGGAGTGAACACCCTCATGCGCTCAGCTTTCAGGACTCCTCGGGCCTCCCATCTGCGCAACATGCGGCGCATTGAATTATCGACGCCGATGTCGATAATCTCGCCTTCGGCCATAGCCGCACTGTCGGCAGTCATCATAGCAGCGCGCCGCGCCCGTCTTTCAAGAGCGACAAGCGTGCGGATTGAATCCTGCGAAAGTTCTGGATGGGCATTGGCGATTGAATCGGCAAGGCGTGATTTGCGTGGAGTCTGCGAAAAATCCGTGGGATTGGCAGTCACGAAGAGGAGTGCCTTGCTGAGGAGCGCACGGTTGACGCGGTCGGCATAGAAGGCACCTTCTGTTGCGATGTCGAGATGGAGTTGCGGTTTGGTCTCCTCACCCTTGTAGCGACGGATTGTCGCACCCACAGTCGGTTTGCGCAATCTTACGCGCAAGGAGTCTTCGGTGGACTTGAAGAGTATGCGGTCGGCCACGATGCGTCCGCCGATAGGATTGATAAGCGTAGTGTCAACAGAGGAAGCGGTGTTCTGGCACCCGACACCCATCTTCACACCCGTTGCCTGAAGCAACATGCCGGTGACCGAGGCTGAGATTGAATCAATTTTCAATGATGCAGTCAGAAGGGAATCGACATGCACCTCTCCCCGAGTAAAGGAGGAGTTGGTTCCGAGTTTCAGTTCGACATTATCGGTATAGAGGTCAGCCGGAAGTTCGGGCATGGAAAGGGTGAAATCACGGAGAGTGGCGTCACCGGTGAGGCGTATGCGATGGAAATTCTTCTTGTCGAAGTAGCTCCGGCGGAAAGCAAAACGGCTGTCAGCCCGAAGACTGCCGTCAATTTTGAACGGAAGTTTTTCGAGCAATTTCGAGGGGAGGCGGTCGATTTCTATACCTCCTTTAAAAGAACCCTCCGCCGAAGGATCCGACATGAGGTCCTTAAACACTCCATTAAGTTCAAAACCGACACCTTTGCCGATGGCAAGCAACCTCGACAACTCAACGGTCGAGCCATCAAGGTCTTTACCGTCAATATCGGCTTTCGCATCAAGGGCAAAGCGGGTGAGGATCAGTTGTTCGTAGCGACCACTCCCCTCCGGTATGTTCAGGCTCAGTGTAAACGACGGGATTGAATCATGAGCCGGATTGAAGGGTGCTGTAAGGCGCCCGTTCATACCTATCTTCAGGTCTGTGGTGATTTTTGCAAGTTCTCCCTGCATATCCTCCGGAATGAGAGCGATGATGTCGGTGACCGGGGTTTGAGGGAGAAGGAAGTCAAAGGCATTGACACGGAATCCGTCTGTCATGTCAATATCCGTCGACACTACAGTGGAGACCTTTCCGGCTGAAAGCGTGAAATCGGAAAGGGCAACCATCATAGGTTTGTGATGATCCCAGGTTATTTTACCGTCAGCACCGAAACTCAGATTCTTTATCGAGAAAGCAGGCAACGATGCGGAGGTCAGACCGGCAATGTCCACATTATATATAGGAGCACCATTGCCGTCAATAGAGGTCGTAGAGAAATTGACAGCTATGTCGAGAGAATCAGGACGCGAGAAATAGCGCACCGGCATACCACTCTGTATTGAGAATGTCCCGATTGCAATATCGGGTATCAGCAGCGGTGAATCCTCCTTCTTCTCTTCCGACTCCGGGAATATATCCAGATTGGAAGATTCGGGGGTAGCCTGCACGATATTTACAGCAGGATGCTCGAAAGTGATGTCATAGAGATATATTTTTCCGGCAAGGATATGGGGGATGTTGACCGCGCCGTTGAAGTGACGGACCGAAAGGAGGGAATCTGCATATTGAGGCAAGTCCTTGCGGATTTCCGGAGCAAGCGAATCGAAAGCATGGCTGTTGACCGTGAGGTCGCGCACGTCGAGAATGAACTTGGGGAATGTTGACCAGAAAGAAATCTCCACCCTGCCGATATTCACATCCGCATCGACATACTCGTTGGCATATTTTTCAACCAACGGAGTCAATCTCTCAGGCTTCAGGTAGGATACGGCTACAGTTATCAGCACAAGCACGAGAACTATTACCGCAAGAATCGTCCACATAAAGGCCCGCAAGACCTTCACCCAAACAGACTTCGGACGCTTGGATGGCTTACGGGGAGTGGCAGTGCCACCTGCATCGGCCGCACTGTCGGGAATGACTTGCTGAGAATTCTTATCGTCGGACATATTGCGTTGAAATTTTATGTGGACTCCGTGGAAGGAGCCTGTTCAGACGTGGATGGCAAGAATCAACAATACCACCATGAATTATAACAATAAACAAAGTATCATAACACAGGATGGTGGTACATTTTTTCTCAGTATCGGTTCAATACACACTTTGATGGAGCATCCTACCGCTGTTCATTTTCGCCTTCTTTTCTGGCGGTGATATGGAAGCACGGTTGTCCATGCTCATATTTCACCCAAAGTTTTCCTTCCTCGCGCATGGCTTTGAGGACTTCGCCGAGGATTCCTTTCAGGTCGTCGACACTGCGGGGATTATCGGCGTTGTCGGCAATGAAGGAGGCGTAGGAAATGTCGAACGTCGTGCCGAGCTGATGGACCGAGGAGTCAATTGCGTTGCGGTTGCGACGACGCAGGAGTTTGACAGTACGGGGAGTGCGCAGAAGGCTTGTCACCTTTATACGGTAGTCACCGCCGCCACGCACGTTGATACTGTCGCGGAAACGCCGGCCGATTTCGTGGAGACGCGCAACTGCAGTCGGGACAAGGTAGGGACGGGAGAAAACGAGCGAATCTATGAAGTAGTCCTCACAACTTGTCACCTTCACAATCGGCGCGCGCAGTTGCCAGTGGGAACGGGTGTCGGAAAGCGGTTCGATGCCGAAAAGTTCGGCTTCCTGCCAGTGGATATAGTTGCTGTCGTTGAAATGATTGCGCATATTGCCGAAGTAGTTCACCTTAATGCGGCGGGTAGGCTCAGGCATTTCCGGAAGGTGGGCAAGGTAGGGACTGACAGTGTCGGTCTCCAATTCGCGCACACTCTTGTAGTTCACGGGCTTCGGTTGGCTCTTTGCAGAGGGCTGCGTGAGGTCGGACTTTGCAACCTCTTCCTTCACAACCGCTTCGTTTCCTGTCTTTGCGGTCACAACCTGCGAACCGTCTCCCTCGGAATTATGGGTGGGAGTACACATCACCACACACAGACCGATGAACAGAGCAAGCGGAAGGAGAAGGCGCATGGTCTTGCGCGGGCTGAACTTGCGGCGTTGTCTTCGTCGCGGTCGCCGGGAATCTGACTGATAGCTGTTGTTCATCGGGGCCATCAGTCGTTGTCGAGTACGATTCCGGCAAATTCGAGAGCCTCGCGACGCTCAACACATGTGCCGCACTTTCCGCAGTGATGTTCACCACCCTTATAGCAGGAATAGGTGTGTGAATAATCTACGCCGAGGTTCTTGCCACGCAAGGCAATCTCACCTTTCGACATATTGGTGTATGGAGCAAGGAGCTGAAGATGCTCGTATGTCCCGTCGGCGATGGCAGCTCCCATCGAACTGATGAATTCCGGACGGCAGTCGGGATAGATGGCATGGTCGCCGGAATGGTTGGCTATCATGACGTTTTTCAGTCCGAGACTTTCGGCAAGTCCGGCTGCGACGGAAAGCATGATACCGTTGCGGAACGGGACCACGGTCGAACGCATGTTTTCATCATCATAGTTTCCTTCAGGGATGGCATCGGCACCGCTCAGGAGCGAACTTTGAAAGTATTTCCCCATGAAGGAAAGGTCGATTTCATACCATTTGATGCCGAGGCGTTCGCAGTTCCAGCGGGCACATTCAGCCTCGCGCCGGTTGTGGTTAGAGCCATATTGGAAAGTGACAGCGGCTGCAAGGGTGTCGGCATATTCCCAAAGCATTGTCACTGAGTCCATTCCTCCGGAGAGGACGAGGAGTGTATCTTTTGCCATGATTGTAGTCTTGGGGTTGGAGGGGTGGTGGGGTTGATTGTTGGGAGGAGCTTTCGGACCTGTCGGACTGGTCAGACTAGTCGGACCGGTCGGACCGGTCGGACTGGTCAGACGGCCTCCGGCTTGAGCTGTCAGAAGCTGTCGGGGATGGAGGCAAGGAGGCGCTGGCTGACCAGATGCTGATGGTCCGCATCGCCATAGTTGGCAAAGGGATGGATGGCAATGCCACCGCGCGGAGTGAAGATGCCCTTGACCTCAATGTAGCGCGGATCCATGAGGGCAATGAGGTCCTTCATGATGATGTTGACGCAATCCTCATGGAAATCGCCGTGGTTGCGGAAGCTGAAAAGATAGAGTTTCAGGCTCTTGCTCTCGACCATTTTCTCACGCGGGATATATGATATGAGGATTTTAGCGAAATCAGGCTGCCCTGTCTTGGGGCAAAGTGAGGTGAATTCCGGACAGGTGAATGTCACGAGATATTCATTGTCAGGGTGCTTGTTGATGAATGTTTCAAGCACTTCGGGGGCATATTGCGTGGGGTAAGCTGTTCCGGTGTTACCGAGCAGCGACACCCCTTGGAGTTCAGATTCGTTGCGCATTTGGATAAATGATAGTCAATAGAGTGAATCAACATGCAAAGTTAAGCAAAAATGGCGTATAAATCCACAATTTGCGAAAATTGCCCCGACAATCAGTTTGTTTTTACATCGCTCAATTCAATCTGACTCACGACATATCGAATCAGAGAGGTTCAAAAAAGTACTCCGGTATTGATGACATGCCGGAGTACTTTTTTGAACCTCTTTGATATTACAGTCTGCTTATTGATATATCACAACTAACCCATCATACTCCAAGAGTCTCTTTAAGCAGCTTCACCGCCTCGGCGGGGGTAGAGGTTTTGGCGAGACATTTGATGAAAAGCGAACCAACGATGGCTCCGGATGCGTAGGTGAAGGCTTCACCGAGGGTTGAGGAATTGGAAATTCCGAAGCCTATGAGACGCTTGTGAGTGAGACTTAGGGAGTTGACATGTCGGAAATAATCAATCTGCTGTTCACCGAATGAATCGCGTGTGCCGGTTGTGGCTGCTGCGGATACCATGTAGATGAAGCCGTCGCAGTTCTCATCAATGAGGCGGATGCGCTCGTCGGAAGTCTCGGGTGTAATCAGCATTATCATCGGAAGGTCATACTTCCGGCAGAGACTGCGGATGTCGCGCATGTATTCATGAAACGGGAGGTCGGGGATGATGATTGCATCAATGCCAATCTCCTTACAACGCTTGAAGAGCGGTTCGATGCCATATTGCATCATGGGATTCAGATAGCCCATGAGTACCATAGGGATGTCGGTGACGGTGCGGCGCGCTTCTTCGACCTGATCCAGAAGAAGGTGTAGATTCATGCCGTTGCGCAGTGCCACGGTGGAACTTTCCTGAATCACGGGACCGTCAGCCATAGGGTCGGAAAATGGGACACCGACTTCAATCATATCGACCCCACCGTCGGCAAGGGCTTTGATGACATCGACAGTCGAATCTTTCTGCGGATAGCCGCAGGTGAAATATATCGAAAGTATATCGCTGTTCTTACGGGCGAAAAGCTTATCTATTCTGTTCATTTTTTGTATGTTTTTTATCGCGAGGGTCATTCGAAAGTGATAAATCCACGCTTAGATTTGTAATTATTTCTATCCGAGACTTTTGAAAAAAGCGTTCAGAAGTCCAATGTCCTTTATTCCCGGCGAAAGTTCAAAACGGCTGTTCAGGTCGATACCGACGAGCTGTGGGTGACGCAGCGCTACGATGGCATCGGCATCCTCGGGTCCTATCCCTCCGCCAAGCATGAAGCCGACCGGGAGACTATAGGACGTGAGGAGGCTCCAGTCGAATTTCTTTCCGGTGCCGCCGTGTCGCGGGCTTTTGCGGTCGAAAACAAAGCGATCGACGCAAGCGGCATATCTCTCCAATGAGTTGATGTCGTCAACAGTCTCAATACCAACCGCTTTCCAGATTTCAAATCCACGGCCACGCAGCGAATGGCAAAACTCCGGGCTCTCATCGCCATGAAGCTGCACTGCGTGAAGGCGATAAGCCTCGCAACGGGCAATAATCTCATCCTCAGGACAGTTTACGAACACTCCGACGAATTTAATCGCCTCCATAATCCCGGCAAGCTCTTCCGGATTCAGATTGCAGGCATTTCGAGGTGAGGCGGGATGAAAAATCAGACCGAGATAATCGGGACACAGGGCCATCGCCTCACGGATATTTCCGGTATCGGCCATCCCGCAGATTTTGATTGAAAGGCTCATGGCGGTCATCTATCCGGTTTTACATTCTGAATTCCATGAAATCTCTCAGAGCCTCACCGGGATGGTCGTGACGCATGAAGGTCTCGCCAATCAGAAAACCACTGAAACCGGAGGCGCGAAGCTGCTCGACCTCAGTCATGGAGGTCAGACCGCTCTCGGCAACTTTCACCACGTCGGCAGGGAGTTCACGCGCCACTCTTTCCGACAGCAATGGGTCGGTGTGGAATGTGGTCAGGTCACGGTTGTTGACACCGACCATATCCACTTCGGGGCAATACTTCTCCAGTTCGCGGGCATTGTGAATCTCAAAAAGCACTTCGAGGCCGAGCGAATGGGCATAGCGGGTGAAATCCAGAATCTCCTCAGCCTCAAGAGCGGCTGCAATGAGAAGCACGGCATCCGCCCCACAAGCGCGCGCTTCGGCAATCTGCCTGCTCGACACAATGAAATCTTTCCGAAGCAATGGCAATGAGCTGCAACTGCGCGCAAGCATGAGGTCGGTAAGCGCACCTCCGAAGTAAACCGTGTCGGTAAGGACCGAACACGCTGCCGCACCGGCATCCTGATAGGCCGGAACAACCTCATTGACAAGCGCAAGCGGATGAATCTCGCCTTTCGACGGTGAACGGCGCTTGAATTCGGCGATTATGCCTGTCGGACTATCAAGCAAGGCCTGACGGAGTGAGATTGGAGTGCGGTCAGTGGCGATTTTCACTTCCGGCCCCAAAAGAGCATCAGCCGCGACTACTTCCCGGCGCTTGTTGGCTATGATTTTATCGAGTATATTTGACATGATGAAGACCTGTTAGCTGTTGATTTCCACGAATTTTCTGAACGACTCCGCCGCACGGCCCGACCGGATGCTCTCACGCGCCTCACTGATTGCGGTGTCGAGGCCCACTTCCGGTTCAAGAGTGCGGATGGCAAATGCTGCATTCGCAACCACGCAGTTTTCCTGCGCCGGAGTTGCCTTGCCGGAAAGCACTGAATCAAAAACCTTTGCAGCATCTGCCACGGTGTCCCCTCCCCACAAATCCGCTTCTATAGCCTGCGGGAGACAGATGTCGGATGGCGTATAGACTCGTTCTTCCTGCACACCGACTACCTTGAATGGTGATGTAAGCGAAATTTCGTCGTATCCGTCGAGCGAATGGACTATGGTGCAATTGATTCCCTCGTTTTGAGCGATGTAGTTGTACAGACGCATAAGCTTAAGGTTGTAGACACCGAGGAGCTGATGCTTCGGTAGGGTCGGATTGACGAGCGGGCCGAGCATGTTGAAAAAATTACGCACCGCAAGGGCTTTCCTGACAGGGGCCACACTTTTGAGTGCAGGGCTGAAGAAGGGGGCATGGAGGTAGCTGACACCCGACTCGTCGAGCGAGCGGCGGAGCTTGTCAATATCGTCGGTGAACTTCACGCCATGATGTTCGAGCACGTTACTTGCGCCCGACACGGAACTTGCACCGTAGTTGCCGTGCTTCACCACCTTTCTGCCTGATCCTGCCACGACAAAACATGTGGCTGTCGAGATGTTGAATGTGTTCTTGCCATCGCCGCCTGTGCCAACGATGTCAATGGCTTTGACATTGCCCATGTCGACCGGACGACGACGTTCGAGCAGTGCATCGCGGAAACCTGTCAGCTCATCAAGGGTGATGCTGCGCATAAGAAAGACAGTCATGAAGGCTGCAAGCTGCGCGTCGTTGTACTTGCCGTCGGCTATATTCAGAAGCACATCCCTCGCCTCCTCGCGGCTAAGGTTCTTGTGCTCAAACATTTTATAGAGTAGATTTTTCATAATAAACGTAATGTTAATTGTGCATTATGAATGATTTCTTAAAGGGGCTTAATGCCTCAACCAGTTGTCGATGATTTCAAGTCCGTAGGGTGTGAGGACAGATTCGGGATGGAACTGAACGCCGCGCACGTCAAGACTTCTGTGGCGCATGGCCATAATCTCGCCGTCGGGGCTTACGGCTGTCACTTCAAGCTCCGAAGGGAGCGAATCGCGGTCGACTACCCATGAGTGGTAGCGTCCCACCTCGAACTCGGAGGGTATTCCGGCGAATATGTAGTCATCGGCTGTCAGATGGACGGTCGACTGTACGCCATGATAGACGGTGGACAGGTTGCGGAGTTTCGCACCGAAGCATTCGCCGATGGCCTGATGGCCGAGACATACACCGAGGATGGGTTTCTCCGAACCGTAGCGTTCGAGCAATTGCGGAAGTATGCCTGCTTCCGACGGGATACCGGGTCCGGGAGAGATGATGATTTTGTCGTAGTTGCCGACTTCGTCAAGGGTGATTTTGTCGTTGCGGACGACGTCGGGTTCAACTCCGAGCTGACGCACGGCGTGGGCTATATTATATGTAAAAGAGTCGTAGTTGTCAAATATGAGTAGTCGCATGGCTTGGAATTGTTATGAGAGTTATTTTCCGAATTCAACGGCGTATGTTATAGCTTTGCTGAGGGCACCGAGTTTGTTGCGTGTCTCCTGGAGTTCGCTCTGCGGGTTGGAACGTGCGACGATGCCCGCACCGGCCTGTGAGTAGAGGCGCTTGCCGCAACTGAGGAAACTGCGGATGGTGATGGCCTGATTGATGTCGCCATTGAAACCGAGATAGCCGATGCAACCGCCGTAGAGCATTCGGCTGTGGGGCTCTACCTCGTTGATTA
This sequence comes from uncultured Muribaculaceae bacterium, assembly GCA_947381945.1. Classification (GTDB taxonomy): domain Bacteria; phylum Bacteroidota; class Bacteroidia; order Bacteroidales; family Muribaculaceae; genus Duncaniella. The sequence continues at coordinate 40,241 of CANCXM010000022.1, read as the reverse complement.
TCTGCATAGCCTTTACTTTCGGAGCACCGGAGAGGGTTCCTGCAGGGAAGGTGTCGGCAAAGAGACGATAGTTGTTCACACCCTCGGGCAGTTCGGCCTTGACGCGCGACACCATGTGGATGACATGGGAGTAGTACTGTATCTCTTTCAGGAATTCGATTTCCACACGTCCACCGCTGCGGCTGAGGTCGTTGCGGGCGAGGTCGACGAGCATGATATGTTCGGCATTTTCCTTTTCGTCACTCAGGAGCGCCTTGGCCAGTTCGCGGTCGCGGTCGTCGTCGCCGGTTCTGCGGAATGTCCCCGCGATGGGGTCGATGTAGGCGGTGCGTCCGGTGATGCGCAGATGTGTCTCAGGGGATGAACCGAACACCTTGAAACTGCCGAAATCGAAGTAGAACAGATAGGGTGAAGGGTTGATGCAGCGGAGAGCGCGGTAGACGTTGAACTCATCACCGGTGAATCCGCGCGAGAAGCGGCGCGAGGGCACAATCTGGAAGACGTCGCCGCGAAGAGCATGTTTCACGCATTTTTCAACCATTCCGACAAATTCTTCGTCAGTCATGGTCGATTCGAGGTCGTCGGCGGGTGTGAACGGATATTGCGCCATATTGTTGTTGTGGAGGACTGAGAGAAGTTCGTCTGTCTTCGGCGCGTCTCCCTCCGGACAGTTCTCGATGATTGTCATCTCGTTCTTGTAGTGGTTGACCTCAATGAGGAAGCGGTAGAGGACATAATACATGTCGGGTACACCGGCAAATTTCTCCTCTTTAGGCTGAATCTCGACATCCTCGAAGTAACGCACCGCATCGTAGGCCGTATAGCCGAGGAGTCCGTCGGGGAGTTTCGGGTCGGCATCCTCTATGTCGAAGTTCTCAATGTAGTTGCGCAGTTCCTCAACCACGTCGACACCGTCGGCAATCCAGAGGCGGGTCTCACCCACTACGGCGGTGGGGACGGTGGTTACAATCTCTCCGTCGACGACCTTGAAACTGCCGATAGGCTCCACGCCGATGAAAGACGTGGCGTTGTGTTGTGCGTGGTAATCCGAACTTTCGAGCAGGGCCGACTGCGGATAGAGGTCGCGCACTTTCAGATAAATCCCAACCGGAGTCTCAAGATCCGCAGGAATGGTGCGTATATATTGTTTCAGTTTAGTTTTCATATATAGTTGTATGTGAGTTATCGTTATTAATGAATTATGGTTGTATATGTATTGTCGTTATATGCAAATAATTGTTATATCGAATTTTGTAGGGACGCGCTGTAGCGCGTATGCCAAATGAAATACAAAATATCCGGCGGGATAGAATATATTATGGAATACATTACGGGATGAAACGGAATGCATTTCCGTATGAATCGGAATACATTTCCGGATGGAAACAGAATGCACAGCCTGATGACAGTCATCCGGCATACGCGCTACAGCGCGTCCCTACAATCCCTATATAAATTACAATCCCTATATATAATAAGGTGGTAATATCTATACTCTATACTTTAACCTCTATACTGTAAAGAATCAAGATAAGTATGCATATCCTTATCTCCTCTGCCCGACACATTGATGACCACTATGTCATCCTTGCGGAAACGCCTCTTGTCGAGGACAGCCAAGGCATGGGCACTTTCGAGCGCCGGAATGATTCCCTCGTTGCGTGTAAGCGTCATGGCTGCATCCAAAGCTTCCGCATCAGTCACAGCCATCACCTCCGCACGGCCCGATGTGGCAAGAAAAGCATGAAGAGGACCGATGCCCGGATAGTCGAGACCGGCAGAAATCGAGTAAGGCTCCACAATCTGACCGTCATCCGTCTGCATCACCAAGGTTCGCGCGCCGTGGATGATGCCCTCGCTACCTGCATGGATGGTCGCGGCTGTCTCACCGCTGTTGATTCCCTTTCCGGCTGCCTCGGCGGCAATCAGCTTCACCTCCGGATGATTGACGAAATGGTAGAAAGCTCCGGCAGCATTACTGCCACCTCCGACGCAGGCCACAACATAGTCAGGATTCTCACGCCCAACCTGACTCCGCAGCTGCTCCTTGATTTCCTTGCTGATGACCGATTGGAAATGTGCCACCATCTCCGGATAAGGGTGAGGACCGACGGTGCTTCCGATGATATAGAAGCTGTCAGGGTTGCAACACCAGTCGCGGATGGCCTCGTTGGTTGCATCTTTCAGTGTCTTGTTGCCCGACTGGACGGGGACCACCTTTGCGCCGAGCATCTTCATGCGCTCCACGTTGGGCTGCTGACGAGCAACGTCGGTCGCACCCATGTAGACCACACATTCAAGTCCCATCAGCGCGCAGACCGTAGCCGTGGCCACACCGTGCTGCCCGGCTCCCGTCTCGGCTATGATACGGTGTTTGCCCATTCGCTTGGCAAGCAGAGCCGAGCCTATCGCGTTGTTTATCTTGTGTGCGCCCGTGTGGTTGAGGTCCTCGCGTTTGAGATATATGTTAGTCCCGTAGAGGGCGCTCAGGCGGTCCGCACGGTAGAGCGGAGACGGACGGCCCACATAGTCGCGCATCAGTGCGTCGAATTCCTTCTGAAAATCCTCGTCATCGACATAGCGGTAGAATGCCTCGCGGAGATTTCTGACGTTGCTGTGGAGAATCTCGGGGATATATGCGCCACCGAATCGTCCGTAGTAGCCTTCCTCATCAATCGGAAGGAGCGATCTGTATTTTTTCATACCAGTGTGTATAGTGTGTGATGATTACCTTGATTGTATTTCTGAGAAAAAAAGAAGCGGCCACCGATTTCGTTAACCGATGGCCGCTTTATTGTATTATAGCTAAATCATTCCTATCTTTCGACTCATGCCTGCACGAATCATTGCCATCGATATATACTACCGATGTGCCACCAATAATTCTTGTTGATAAGCTGCGTGGTCATTGTCGAATTGTGTTTTGAACGGTGCAAATTTATAACCATTACTCTATTTAAACAAATAATTTATCAAAAATATTCATGCAATATTGATTTTTCGTAATTTTGCCATCAGCGATTTCACATTTGATAAGAAATCGCCCATCACCGACTTAAAATCACCCTTCATTCAAAACATCCGCGACAGATGCCGCAAAGTTTGATTCTTGTCATTTTATATTGCCCTTTTCTTTCATTTTGCCATCCTCAAAAGCCTTAAAATGCCAATTTGATGCAGTTAACATATCAATTTAACATCTTTTTACATAAATATGATTAACATATTCCTCAAAAAATATTACTTTTGTGGCCAGATAGTTTAGGATTTGTGAAAAAATCTGTATGTTTTATTCGCTTTTTTCATCTGTCCACGCTGACTCTCGTGCACCATGCACCACGGCAAACCAAACCATCACAACATAACAAAGCCACCGTGTGGTGGCGAGATTCCATTAGGTACGATTTAACCTTGTTTAAACGCCCTGAACCCCCAATCCTCCAACGCGGGATATGTCTACATAAACCGCTGACCAACAACGAACAATCATTATTATTCTATACTTTAATTAATTTCGTATTACTTAACTATTAGGTATGAAAAAGCTGTTTCTACTACTTGCGGCCCTCATCACCAGCCTTGCGGTCATGGCACAGAACCAGACCGTCAGCGGCACGGTGACCAGCGCCGACGGCGAGCCTCTGGTGGGCGCGACCGTCATGGGAGTCGGTACTCAGATCGGAACCGCGACTGACGTCGACGGCAACTTCTCTCTGTCGCTGCCCTCCACAGTCAAAAAACTCCAGGTGTCATACGTGGGTATGCACACCAAGGAAGTAGCCGTAACCCCCGGCTCCAAGATGAACATCGTCCTCGACGGAACAAACATGCTCGACGAAGTCATCACCGTCGCATACGGCACCGCCAAACGTTCGGCCTTCACCGGTTCGGCATCAGTTCTTGATGCTTCACAGATTGAAGCCGTGCAGGTCACCAATCCAATCGACGCTCTCAAAGGTAAGGTTTCCGGCGTTCAGCTCAACACTGTATCCGGTCAGCCCGGATCTTCACCCAACATCTTTATCCGTGGTATTTCTTCTATTTCCGCAGGTACTGAACCCCTTATCGTTGTGGATGGTACTCCCTACGCCGGAAGTGTTGATAATATCAGCGCTCAGGATGTCGAGTCGATGACTGTGCTTAAGGATGCCGCTTCCGCAGCCCTCTATGGTGCGCGTGGTGCCAATGGTGTCATTCTTATTACCACCAAGAGAGGCAAGGGTGCAGCCAAGGTGACATTTGATGCAAAGTGGGGCCAGAACTCACGCGGTGTGAAGGATTATGATGTGATTTCCTCGCCTGCTGCATATTATGAGATGTATGGTCGGGCTCTTGGAAATTTCATTATGGATCCCGTGGCTCAGAACGGTAATGTCTACGATGCTGAGACAGCCCTGCGCCTTGTCAACAGCAATATGGTGAACCCCGATCCTAACAATACGTTCTCTCTTATCTACAATGTCTACAATGTTCCGGCAGGAGAGGGCCTTCTCGTGGATGGCTACAAGCTCAATCCGAATGCTACTCTTGGAAACAAAGTGACATACGATGGCGTTGAGTATCTTCTCCGTCCAGACAGTTGGGTAGATGCTGCCTACCGTGATGCACTCCGTCAGGAATACAACCTGAGTGTGTCACAGGCGACAGACAAGCACTCATTCTATGTTTCGGCAAACTACCTCAATAATGAAGGTATCACTGCAAATACCGGTTATGAACGTTTTACCGGTCGTCTGTCAGCCGATCTTCAGGCAAAACCTTGGCTCAAGGTCGGTGCCAACATGAGCTATTCTCACTACACACAGAAATCGCTTGGCGATGATGGAAGCTCGGGTTCGGTCGGCAACATATTCGCTGTGGCCAATCAGCTCGCTCCGATTTATCCCCTTTACGTCCGTGACGGCAATGGCAACCCCATGTATAATCAGTACGGTGTCAAGCTTTATGACTACGGTGATGGAATGAACGCCGGTCTTGAACGTCCCTACTTCGCAAATTCCAACCCTATCTCAGACAATATCCTCAATGTTGACAAAAACGAGGGTAATGCAATGACCGCTACCGGATTTGCTGAAATCCGTTTCCTCCGTGATTTCAAGTTCACATCAAACAACACTGTCAATGTGTTTGAACAGCGTGCAACCGACGTGACAAATCCTTATTTCGGACAGTATGCGACTTCCAACGGTATCGTACAGAAAGTACATGCACGCCGTATAGACTACACTTATCAGCAGCTCCTTAACTGGACACGCCAGTTCGGTGAACACAACATCAATGTTCTTCTCGGTCATGAAAATTACTGGAATAAATACTATTATCTGAGCGCAAGCCGCAGCAATATGCTCATGCCCGACAATACTGAACTTGATGGTGCGGTGGTCGACGGTTCGTCATCGTCATACGTCAACAACTATAACAGTGAAGGTTGGTTCGGACGTGTGAACTATGACTATGACAGCAAATATTTCGGAAGTGTGTCCTATCGTCGTGACGCTTCGTCACGCTTCGATCCGAAACACCGTTGGGGTAATTTCTGGTCTCTTTCAGCCGCATGGATCATCAATAAGGAGCAGTGGTTCCAGGCTCCTTGGGTCAATATGCTGAAAATTAAGGCTTCATACGGTGAGCAGGGTAACGATAATATCGGTAACTTCCGTTATATGAACATGTACACTATCGCTAATAGCGGTGGCAAGCCTGTGGCTCTTCCTGCAACTATGGGTAACCCCAACATTTCATGGGAAAAGGGTGGAAACTTCAACGCCGGTGTCGATTTCTCGCTTTTCAACGAACGTCTTAACGGTACAATCGAAGGCTTCTACCGCAAGACTTCCGATATGCTTTTCTTCTTCCCGCTTTCTCCGAGCTTCGGTTACACAGGTTATTACGACAATATCGGTGACATGGCCAACAAGGGCTTTGAAATTGACCTTAACGGCGTGATTTTCCGCAACCGCGACATCACATGGAGCGCCAACCTCAATTTCACATGGTACAAGAATGAGATTACACGTCTTCCTGAAGAACGCCGTACAATGACAGTCGACGGCAAGAAGGGTTTCTCAAGCGGCAACTTCTATTTTGCAGAGGGTTCGTCAATCTATACCTACCATACAAAGAAGTATGCAGGTGTTGATTCAGAGACCGGTCAGTCTCTCTGGTATGTCAACAAGACTGATGCCAATGGTGTGGTTACCCGCGAGACAACCACTGATTACGGTCAGGCAAGCTACTATCTCTGTGACACAGCGCTTCCCTCGGCCTACGGTGGCTTCGGAACTTCAGTCGAAGCATACGGTTTTGATTTCTCTATCAGCTTCGGCTATCAGCTTGGCGGTAAGGTGCTTGATTCAACTTATGCAAGCCTCATGGGTAGCCCGACCGGTAGCGGTCTCGGTTCAGCGATGCACAAGGACCTCTACAATGCATGGAGCAAGGAAAATCCCAATTCTGATATTCCCCGTTTCCAGTATGGCGACCAGTATTCCGGAGGTACATCTGACCGATTCCTGACCGACGCATCATATCTTGCTCTTCAGAATATCAACTTCGGTTATACTCTTCCCTCTAAAGTCACCAAGAAGATTCAGGTTGACCGCATCCGTTTCTATCTTAGCTGCGACAATGTTGCTCTCTGGGCAAAGCGTCAGGGTCTCGATCCCCGTCAGTCTCTCACCTTTGATTCGACAAACTCTTTCAACGGTGCATCTTCGTCAGCTTACTATTCTCCGATACGCACAATCTCCGGCGGTATCAATGTAACATTCTAAATCCACAGACTAACAATGAAAAATATATTAAAATCGACTTTTGTCGTTGCTCTCGCATCTGCCGGATTTACTCTCACCGGCTGTATCGACGAGGTGGAACCGACAAGCTCGGTGAGCCAGGAGCAGCTTGACTCATCAATCAAGGCTGCGGAATCAGGCATCTATGCCATGCCCGGTTTCATGCCTAATTTCGACACCAGCGGTTACTATCCGGGTTCGACATCACACATTGACTTCGGCTATTCATCGTTCATGCATGTGCGTGACTGTATGACCGGTGATATGCCCAAACCGGCTACAGGTCTTGACCGTTACAGCCTTTGGGGTGAAGCTTATGTTACGGATAATCTTGCATATACCCAGCTTATCTGGAACTATTATTACAAGCAGATTCTTTCAACCAATATCGCAGCCAAAAGCTATGAGCTTGAATCAGAGAATCAGACTGCACGCGGTGCCCGTTCGGTTGCGATGGCTTTCCGTGCCATGCTCTATCTCGATCTCGCACGTTGGTTTGAATTCCTCCCCAATGAGGTGACTTCAAGCGTTACTGACGATGGTAACGATGTGCTCAATCTTACCGTGCCAATCGTGACCGAGGAGACTACTGAGGAGGATGCACGAAATAATCCCCGTGCGACACACAAGGAAATGTTTGATTTTATCCTTTCTGACCTCACATACGCTGCCGAGAATATCAAATATTCGACCTTCACCGAGCGCACTCTTCCGAATGAGGCTTGTGTCTATGGACTTCTCGCACGTCTCTATATGTGGGATGAGAATTATGCCAAGGCTGCCGAATATGCGGAGCTCGCAATCTCAACAAGCGGACGTACTCCGTTGAGCGAGGCTGCATGGACAGATCCTGCCTCCGGATTCAATACTCTCAACAACACGTCTTGGATGTGGGGTATGAAATTTGAGAAAGAGAATGATGCTGTCATCACCGGTATATGTAACTGGACCTCTATGTTGAGTTCGGAAGCTGCCTACGGTTATGCCGGAGCCGGTGCCTTCCCGATGATTGACGCAGGAATGTATGCCCGCATTTCAGATACTGATTTCCGTAAACTTTCATGGGTTGCTCCTGCGGGAAGTGAACTTGCCGCCAAGGTTTCATATTGCAATCCTGCTATCAGTGTTCGTCCTCTTGTCGCAGTGAAATTCCGTCCGGGTGAGGGCAACTACATGGAACCGTCGGTCGGTTCAGCAACAGCTGTGCCTATCATGCGTGTCGAGGAAATGTATTTCATCTATGCTGAGGCTCTCGCCCATACTAATGCGGCTCAAGGCAAAGCTGAAGTTGAAAAATTCATGAAGGCATACCGTGACCCTGAATACACTTGTGAAGCTACAGATCAGGATGGTGTGATTGAGGAAATCGTATTCCAGAAGCGAGTTGAACTTTGGGGTGAGGGCCAGAGCCTTTTCGACATCAAGCGTCTCAACTACTCTGTGACCCGCGCTTATGCCGGCACTAACTGGCGTCAGGATTTCCGCTATAACACAAATGGCCGTCCCGCATGGATGAATATGGTAATCATCCGCTCCGAAGGCAATAACAACAAGGCTATCCAAGGTTGGAACAATCCTAATTTCGCAGATCTTTATACGCCGATTACAGGAATTTGATAGAATTCCTTTGATTGCAACCAATCCATGTGTCCCTGCGCTGAAAATAATCGGCGCAGGGATATTTTTTTATTTGTCATGTCCGGAATGGCGAAAATTCCGGAATATTTTCAAGCATCGGTGAACCTTTGTGCCATTAGGCAAGTATAGTTAATGTATGTACGCTTGGACGGTTGCATCGACAATCAGAGCTCTGAATTAAAAGAAAATCAAATTCACAACACAATCATGGACTTCAAACTTCATTTTGACCACTATAATATCAATGTGGCTGACCGCGACAGGTCGTTGAAATTCTACAGTGAGGCGCTTGGCCTTAAAGAGGTGGGGCATATCGACGGCCCTGACGGAGCCTTCACCATAACCTATCTCGGTGACGGCGAGACCTCTTTCCGGCTTGAAATCACCTGTATGCGCGACCATCCGCAAAACTATGACCTCGGTGAGAACGAAACTCACCTTGCAATGCGCCTCAGCGCAGGTCAGGACTACGACAAACTTCTTGCCTACCATAAGGAAATGGGTGTGGTCTGCTACGAGAACCCCGCCATGGGCATATATTTCATCGAAGACCCCGACGGCTACTGGATTGAACTCCTGCGACCCAAATCCTGACCGGAATCCCACCGACCAATTGCGTTCGGTCAGTCATTGTAGGAACGCGCTGTAGCGCGTATGCCAGATGACCATACAAAATACTATTGCCGGATAATCCTACAAAATCTCCCTGCCAAACAGCATTGACTGACTACTGCTCCCGATATGCTATCCCCTCAACATCCAACAGATAGCGTTTGGCGGGCAGTCCGCCACCGTAGCCCGTAAGGCTACGGTCGGTGCCGATGATACGGTGGCAGGGGATAAAAATTGAAATGGCGTTCGCACCGTTGGCATTCGCAACCGCGCGCACAGCCGACGGCATACCGATGCGTCGGGCAAGCTCGCCGTAGGATAGGGGAGTACCGTAAGGCACCTTCATCAACTCACTCCACACGTGCTTCTGGAACTCAGTCCCGACCGTAAGCAACGGCAGTGAAAAATCCGTGCGTTCGCCACGGAAATACTCATCGAGCTGTCGGCTACATTCGTCAAGCACCTTCGATTCGGGAGTCTGACCGTCGTCGTCGACCATCGCTGATTTCAGTTCCCGGCATATCCGGCGGTGGATAGCGTCGTTGCTTTTGCCGGAAAGCCATTCACACAGACAGAGCTTGCCGTCATATACCCCAATGAGCATTTCGCCGCAAGGCGAGTTGTAGGTTCTGGTAATAATATCCATAAATGTCCTATAATATAATATTCGGTATCCCACATTCCGTGAATGATGCAAAAACTCCCTTTGACCGCTATTTCAGCAGTTTGCCGATGAACTTTCCTGTCACGCTTTCGGGATTTGCCATGATTTCAGCCGGTGTTCCTGAAGCAACGATACGTCCGCCCGCGTCACCGCCGCCGGGGCCCATGTCGATTATATAGTTTGCGTTGCGGATTACGTCGAGGTCATGCTCGATGACAATCACCGTGGCGCCGGAAGCAATGAGATGGCTGAACACCTCAAGCAGTTTCCTCACGTCGAGCGGATGCAGACCAATGGTAGGCTCGTCGAACACAAACACCGTGTCGGTCTGTTCCTTTCCCATCTCCGAGGCGAGTTTCAGTCTCTGCGCCTCGCCGCCCGAAAGGCTCGGGGTGGCTTCGCCGAGTGTCAGATAGCCAAGGCCGAGAGTGTCGAGCGTTGCGATTCTTCCAGCCACGGTCTTGAAATCGGCCAACATTCCGATGGCCTTGCTGATGTCGGTTTCCATGGCCTGCGGCAGCGTGAATTCCACACCGTTCTTGCAATGGCATCTGATGAGGGAGGCATCGCGTGAATATCTCGCCCCCCGGCATTCGGGGCAGGGGATGTCGACATCCGGCAGAAACTGCACGTCGAGACTGACTGTTCCGGTTCCGTCGCAGACCGGACATCTCAACCGCCCGGTGTTGTAGGAAAAATCACCCGCCTTGTAGCCATGCTCCTTGGCGTCGGGGGTGCGGGCGAAGATTTTGCGCAGTTCATCGTGGATATTGGCGTAGGTGGCCACTGTCGAGCGCACATTCGCACCGATAGGGGTGGAGTCAATCAGTTTGACGTGTTCCACGCCCGGTGCGGAAATCTCCTTGACATGCTCCGGCATAGCTTTCCCTTCCGTGACAGCTTCGAGTGCAGGAATGAGGCTTTCGAGAATAAGGGTGGTCTTTCCTGAGCCTGAAAGACCTGTGACCACTGTCAGCCGTCCCTTCGGGATTTTGACTTTGAGCGGCCTGACTGTATGGATTGCACCGGTGGTCATGCTTATTTCCCCTAAGGCGAACATTTCGTCGTCGCTTACCTCCGGGATGATTCTGTCGTCAACTTTTCCTGCAAGGAACGGACCGATGAGCGATTCCGGATTTTTTTCGATAGCCTTCACGCTTCCGCGTGCAATGACTGTCCCGCCATCGGTTCCCGCTCCCGGACCCATCTCGACAATCGAGTCGGCATGGCTGAGTATCTGGGTGTCATGGTCAACGAGAACCACTGAATTGCCATCGGCCACGAGGTCGTCCATCACACCTGTCAGTCCTGCTATATTTGCCGGATGAAGCCCGATTGATGGTTCGTCGAGGACATAGAGCACGCCCGTCGTGCGGTTTCTCACCGCGCGTGCGAGCTGCATACGCTGTCTCTCGCCGGTCGACAGGGTGGAGGCCGCGCGGTCGAGGGTCAGGTAGCCGAGCCCGAGATCCACAAGCCGTCGGGATGTCGACAGAAACGAGTCGCAGATATTGATAGCCATCTGCCTCATCTCGTCGGGCAGAGTGGCGGGCACCCCTTTCACCCATGCGATACATTCATCGAGTGTCATCTCACACACTTTGTCGAGACCGATTCCACGGATGCGTGGAGCGCGCGCTGCCTCGGAGAGGCGTGTTCCGTGGCAGGCCGGACAGACATCGCTGCGCAGGAAACGCTCCACGCGCTTCATCCCTTTCTCGTCGGTCACTTTGGCGAGAGCGTTTTCGACGGTGTAGACGGCGTTGTAATATGTAAAGTCAAGTTCGGTTGCCTGATTGGAGTTTTTCGGACGGTAGAGGATGTGCTTTTTCTCCGCCGGTCCGTCGAACACTATGGCGCGCTCTTCGGGTGTGAGCTGATTGAAAGGCACGTCGGTGCGCACACCCATCTCGCGGCAGACATCGGTCATGAGCGACCACATCAGGGTGTTCCAAGGTGCCACCGCTCCCTCGTCGATTGTTTTTGTCTCGTCGGGCACGAGTGTCGAGCGGTCAACGGCCATCACCATCCCTGTCCCTCCACATTTCTTACACGCACCGGTGCTGTTGAATGAAAGGTCCTCGGCACCGGGTCCGTAGAAGCGGGTGCCGCATTTTTCGCAGACAAGTTCCTTTTCGGCCGCTACGTCGAGCGACGGGCTGTGGTAGTGGCCGCATTTCGGACATCGGTGTGAGGCGAGGCGCGAGAACATCAGGCGCAGGCTGTTGAGCAGCTCGGTTCCTGTCCCGAATGTGCTTCGTATGCCCGGCACACCCGGACGTTGGTGCAGGGCTATCGCAGCAGGAACGTAGAGCACTTCATCGACCTGTGCCTTCGGGGCCTGTGTCATACGGCGCCGGGTATATGTCGACAGTGCCTCCAGATAGCGGCGCGATCCCTCGGCATAGAGTACTCCGAGTGCGAGTGATGATTTTCCTGAGCCGGACACTCCGGCTATCCCGACTATCCCGTTCAGGGGGATGTTGACATCTATGTTTTTCAGATTGTGGACTTTCGCACCTCTGATTTCAATTTCCTGCGGTCGTTTTTCAGTCATAGTGTTTTTTGTCTGTAAAACATTATATTGTATGTTTAACTAACATCTATCCGTCTGCAAAGTTACGCAACAATCGGTTAAAAACAGCAGTTTTTACAACAAGCGTGGCACTCTTTTAGACACACTCTTAATCTCTTTGCCATTGAAAATTGTTGAAAAAATATGCAGACATCATCGCAGACATCAACCTCCGCCCCATCGCCACGGCACGATATTTTCGCGACAATCAGCCGTGTGTTGAAATATCTGATTCCAATCCTGGTATCGGGTGGTCTTATCATCTGGCTTTTTCATAAAGTCAACATCCATCAGGTAGAGTCAATAATCCGTCAGGGTGTCGATTGGCGCTATATAGCCGCCATGATGGCCATTACTGTGCTTTCCCACATCATCCGAGGCATCCGCTGGGGCATCCAGTTGCGTGCCGCCGGGATTCCGCGTATTCCGGCCACGGCGGAGAGTGTCTCGATTTTCGGTGCCTACGCCCTGAATCTCGTCTTTCCGTTTTTGGGTGAGGCCTGGCGATGCGTCTACATCACCCGGCGCGAGGGTTGCAAGCTTTCGACTGTCGTCGGCACCGACCTCGGCGACCGCGCGTCGGACGGCATCATGATTCTTCTCATCATGATTCTCACCGTCATCGTGGCCCATCCTGCAATCGACCGTTTTCTTGACCGCTATCCGCTCGGAGAGGCAATTGACCGTTACACCACCGACGGTGTGCTGTGGGTAGTGATTGCTGTTGTGTTGGCATTGCTCATTGCAGGCGATTACTTTTTCCGTGACACAAAGTTTGTCAAGGGAGTCAATGCAAGCATCATGCGAATGTGGCAGGGCTTCAGTGTGCTTTTCCACATGAAGGGGACAGGTTTGTATCTCATCCTCACTCTCGGCATCTGGGTCTGCTATTTCTTTGAGACTTACGTCTGCTTTTTCGCTTTTCCATTCACCCGTGAGCTTGTAACGAACTCACCCTATACACTCGGCCTTGTCCCCGGGCTGGTCGTTTTCGTATTCGGTTCGTGCAGCATGGCTGTGCCGTCTAACGGCGGCCTCGGTCCATGGAATATCGCGGTCATGTTTGCCCTCAGCCTTTTCGGTATCAGCAACAGCGACGGGGCCGCATATTCGATAGTCTGCTGGAGTTTTCAGGCCATCATCCTTGTGGCATCAGGCATATTCGGTGCCTTCTACATCATGATGAATCACAAAGCCGTCAAGCGTCAGCTCGCCGCCCGCCGCGCCGTCCAAACCACTCCCACGCAGGATTGATGCTTCAGGTATTGATAGCTCTATTGCAACTTTCTAAATATTAAATAAAATTGCCTCTTGGTGGATGCGCATGGCAAAATCGGTTGTGACTTTCTATGAATAATTTGTAATTTTGCAGGGTAATCACTCTTTTTTCGCATCATGCTTATAATGATAACAGGAGGGCAGCGGTCGGGCAAGAGCATGTTTGCCGAACGCCTTGCGCTCTCATTCACCGATCATCCCGTCTATCTTGCGACCGCCCAGGTGTTTGACGATGAATTCCGTCGGCGCGTGGATGTCCACAAGGCCCGCCGCGGTCCGCAGTGGACCACCATTGAGGAGCCTCTACGCGTTGATGAAGTAGCTGTCGGTGAGGGCGACGTGGTGGTGTTTGACTGCGTGACTCTCTGGGCCACAAACTGGTTTTTCGCTTCCGGCGAGAATGTCGGGACGGCATTGGATGAGATGACCACACGGTTGGATGCCCTTGCGCGCACCGGTGCCACACTCATCATGGTCACTAATGAAATCGGCCTCGGGGGAGTTTCGGAAAACGCCCTTCAGCGCCGTTTCACCGACTTGCAGGGCTCAATCAACCAATATGTTGCAGCCAAAGCCGATGAAGTCCATCTTATTGTGTCAGGCATAGATGTGAAAATAAAACCGCAGGCTTCCCTGCGTCCATAATCATCATTCCGGTTAATTGGAAAGCAAATCTTAAATCATGACCTTCAACATTCTTCCTGTCAACACAGTTCTGCGTCAGCAGATTATTGATAAAATCGACAATCTTACCAAACCCAAAGGCTCGCTTGGCCGTCTGGAGGAACTTGCCCTTAAAATCTGTCTCGTCCAGCAGACGCTCACCCCTGAATTGCGTTCACCCCACAATGTCCTCTTCGCCGCCGACCACGGTGTCATCGAGGAGGGTGTCAGTGTTTCACCGAAAGAGGTGACATGGCAGCAGCTCGGCCATTTTGCCAAAGGTGGTGCCGGAATCAATTTCCTCTGTGAGCAACACGGATTCAAGCTCGTCCTGGTGGATGCAGGCGTGGACTATGATATTCCTGCCGGTCGAGGCATTATCGACAAGAAGGTCCGCAAGTCGACCCGCAATTTCCGCCATGAGGCTGCCATGACTACCGATGAATTTGACCTCTGTCTCCGCCGTGGAGCCGAGGTGATGGATGAAATCCATGCCTCTACCGACTGCAACATTGTCAGCTTCGGCGAGATGGGTAGCGGCAACACGTCGGCTTCATCAATGTGGATGCACCTCTTTACCGGAATACCACTCGAACGGTGTATCGGTGCCGGAGCAGGACTTGACAATGACGGAATCCGCCACAAGTACAATGTGCTTTCCGCATCGCTCGATGGCTACAAGGGTGACGGTTCCGTCGAATCTAAAATGGCATGGTTTGGAGGCTACGAGATGGTGATGGCCGTCGGTGCGATGCTCCGTGCCGCCGAGCTTGGAATGATTATAATCGTCGACGGTTTCATCATGACGAGTTGCATCCTTGCAGCCTCGAAACTCTGTCCCGCCGTGCTTGACTATGCCATCTTCGGACATCAGGGCGATGAAAGTGGCCACAAACTCATGCTCGAAGCCCTCGGCGTGAAAGCGCTCCTCCATCTCGACCTCCGTCTCGGCGAAGGCTCCGGTGCGGTCTGCGCCTATCCCATCATCGAATCCGCCGTCCGCATGATTAACCGCATGGACACCTTCGCCCAAGTCAGCGTCACAAAGTATTTCTGATGATGAAAAAATTTGCTGCTGCTGTCATTCTTTTCACCCGTCTGCCGTTGTGGCGTTTGGTGAGTCCGTCGCAGGAGGATTATTCGGATGCCGTTGTTTTCTGGCCTTTGGTCGGATGGCTGACAGGAGGCGTGACGGCTCTTGCCTTGATTGGTTTCGGAGCTGTTCTTCCGGCTTTTCCCGCAGTCATCTGTGCGTTGCTCGTGCGTGTGCTTCTTACCGGTGCGCTCCATGAGGATGGTCTGGCCGACTATTGCGATGGTTTCGGCTGTGGGGGTGGTAAAGAAAAGATTCTTGCCGTGATGAAGGATTCCCATATCGGGACCTATGGCGTTATCGGGCTGATATTCTACTTCCTTCTCCTCGTAAGCCTGCTTGCATCGTTTTCGCCTTTTGTGGCTGCCTGCGCCATTTTTGCGGCTGATCCATTCGGAAAGCTTTGTGCGGGGCAGTTGACAAATTTCCTGCAATATGCACGTCCCGAAGGTGCCAAAAACCGTATTTCCTACTCGCGCATGGGGTGGGGGAAGCTAATTTTCCAGATTGTCTGCGGAGTGTTGCCGCTCTTCCCGCTTCTCGCTCTCAATCCGCTTTTCGCTTTCGCAGCCATAGCACCGGTGGTTGCAGGGCTGTTTCTCGCCTCAATGATGTGGAGGAAAATCGGCGGTTATACGGGCGATTGCTGTGGAGCCACATTCCTCATCTGTGAACTTTCAATGCTGATTGCAGTTTCCGCGATAGCGTATTCTTGTTGAAATTCGAGGCACTAAATAACAGGAGAATGAAACTGGTGTTCATACGTCATACATCCGTGGCCTTACCCAAGGGGGTATGCTACGGGCAGTCGGATGTGCCCCTTGCCGGTAGTTTCCCTGACGAGGCTGCCATAGTGAAGAGAAATCTGGAGAAATACAGTTTTGATGCGGTCTATTCGAGTCCGCTTTCGCGTTGCATCAGACTGGCCCGCTACTGCGGATATGAGCAGCCGGAGTTGGATTCGCGGCTTATGGAGATGAACTTCGGCGATTGGGAGATGAAGCGTTACGATGAAATCACCGACCCGCGCCTACAGCTTTGGTATGACGATTTTCTCAACGTCCCCGCCACCGGAGGCGAATCATCCATGCAGCAGCGCGCCCGCTTTCTTGACTTCATCTCCGACCTCCGGACAAAGCATTTCAGCAACGATAATCCGACACTATCCAACACGACAATCGCCATCTTCACCCACGGCGGAATCATCATCCACGCCCTCGCCACACTCCGCGGCCTGACCGACACCGAAGCCTTCGCCTCCCAACCCACCTACGGCGAGATAGTCGAGATGGAGGTGTGATTGGGATTCCGGATTTAAAGAGGAGCTTTATCATGATTCAGTATTTCATTTAGTTGATACAAAAGTAGTTGATACAAAAGCACAAAAAGAGCATAAGAAACAAAAGATATAAGGTTTTCTGTAGGACTGAGGATTATCCCCATATTCTTTATTATAATCTTTTGTTGCTTATGCTCTTTTTGTGCTTTTGTATCTCCGGTATAGATTTTATACATCACTCCTAAAACGTGACTGTCATGTTGATTGCAAAGTTTTTGTTGTCGGGGTTGAAGGATGGAAGTATGATGGCTGTGGTTCCCGCATCTTTTTTGTTCCATCCGAACCAACGCTGATAGATTGGCAGCATTCCGTAGGCAAGGCGTGCAGAGAGTATGCCCACTCCCGCTCCGGCAACTACATCGTTGAGCCAGTGACGGCCGTTGTACATTCTTAGAAAAGCCACAACTGTGGCCAAAGTGTAGGCTCCGGCGCCCCAGCCGGGTCCGTATTCCTCGCGCATGAGTTCCGCGCCGGTGAACACAGTGGCTGTGTGGCCGGATGGGAAGGAGTTGCGGGTCGATGCGTCGGGGCGCTGTTCGCGGATGGTATATTTTGCCGTGTTGACTATCGAGGCCATAATCATATAGGCTGTCGCGCCTACGACGGCTCTTTCCTTGAAAGAATGTTTGGCATGTCGGCCACCCATGCAGAGATATGTGATGGCCGGAAACAGTTGGGTGTAATCGTCGAGACAGAAAATTTCCTCACCGCGCAATTTGTCGAGATGGTTTTTAACCGCGTGTTTAGCCTTGTGCAACGGTCCTCCCTTGATGACTCCGAGCGAACCGACGGCAATCATTGTTCCGGGTACTATCAGTTGTGAGGGTTTGAATCGGCTTTCGGATGAGGTCATGCTGATGCTGTCGGTCATTGGCTTCATACTGCCGTTGGCCTTAACAGTGTTTCCAAAAGTCACGCTGATGAGTAAAAATAAGGCAATGAGGGGCCTTACCACTGAATATCTGTTCATTGGCATTCAAGTTTTTTTGTGCGAATGCCATTGCCTCTCAACTTTTTCGGACGGTCACTTTTTGTTGCCGGGACAAATAGCAGACGCTGTTAGCAAAATGATTTACGATAGTGTCATCACTCGCGCATGGCACAACCAACCATTCAGCGCTACGATGACAAAACCCGACCGGAGGACAGGAGAACAAGCGGGTTTTATCTCTAAGACGACAGAGGGTTGAAAAACTACTATTCCGGAATGAAATTTTTTTGAAAAATTTTCAGAAGCCAATCCGGGAATTATCTTGAATTTGTAATTAGTAATATACTCTATGGCGAAAATCGTTGTACACAATTCCGGCTCATTCAAGATTCTTATCTTTGAGATTCTGAATCTATTAAGATTTCTGTGAGGGCTATTGAGGCTGATGGTGGATTATTGAGTCCGGACATATCTCCGATTGAGACTTAACAGCCGATAAACTTTTCGCTAAAGTAGGCGTTTAAATTTTGTAGGGTTAGAAAAAATCTCTAACTTTGCATTGTCATCGATCGAAGAACGAAGGACCTGGTTGGCCGCATTACCGTAAATGCGGTTTTTTTATGCCTTGTTCTGAAACTTACGCATGTAATAGGCTTGATTGGATTGGTCAACACAAAACCCGGTAATTAGTGCGAAATTTGGATTGATATATTCAACAACCACAATGTAGCCTTTGGCGCGATACCAGAAATATTCACGCTCACGGCCTGAGTTTTCAATATATCGGAACCTTGTGATACGTTTGTCAGATGCATTCTCCAGAATAGGCTTAATCCAATGGATGCGCACGGCACGTTCCGAACGGAACTCCCTCACGGTCTTGGATATTTTGCGCCTGTCTTCTTTCGTATCTCTCGTTATGACATGCACGAATTTTTCCAGCAATCCATTAAACCATTCTGGTAAGCCATCTTTGAGAGATCGATTGTAAGGGTAGGGTTTTACAATCAGGTCAGCACCGTCAAGATTTATCTTTTGTATCAATACATCATTTTTGAACCTTTCGTGCAGCTCCAGTATCTTATCTTTGTCGTCAACCGATAATTCGCAATCGAAATATGGCTGCAATATTCCAAACATATCGTTGTCAGCCATTTCTTTTCTTGGGTTGAAAATCGTAGATTGCAAATTTGTTATCACCAGGTTCTGTCCCTTCATTAAGACGATAACCCGACAAATCTTCGATAAGCCTCACAATATGTGTTTTAGCCTCGCTTCCGTTCAGCCCTCTTGCTCGATAGGTTATTGCTCCGATTATTATGTCGGCAAGCTGTATGAATTGAGACTCATGCGAACGGATATTTTGCATTGATTTGATTGTGTCGGCCGTTCCTAACATGTTTGTTAGTTCCTTGTGTATAGAGGCGAGCTTTATTTTACCGTGATTATCTTTAAGGTCAAGGAAAACCCGGTATGAATTAATATTATCGGAATTGTGGCGGATAGAGAACCGTATTAGACGCTCGATAACTGAATAATAGAACAGATTATATTCATCTCTATCCAATGAATGAGCCTGAATATTGGATTTGTTCTTTATGAGGACACTGCGAAAGGCCATCGATGACTCAAAGAATAATCGCAGAATCTCGTCATACATTTCAATATGTGTGCGGCTTACGGTATTCCATTTCAATTCATGGAGAATTCCATACTTACTTTTTATGCGTTTGAGCTCACCTTTGTAGGTATCAATGTGTTCATCAGGGACTATTATAGCCCCTGTGCACATGACATCACTGTTGTCAAATTGCAGATGACAACTTTCGTCACAGAATATCGAATATGTCTTTTGCGGTTGTCCCATATTGCAAAGTTAATAAATTTTGAAAAAAACGTAATGATTAATAATATTTTTTATAATCTGCGTTGTGGCTGAATATCAAAGGAGTAATCGACTGTGTGTTTTTCCTTGCGCAATTGCCTACACTTGGTGATTCCGAGTGTCACGACGGCAATCATTGCTTAGGGTACTACATAAAAACTACTATTCCGGAATGAAATTTTTTTGAAATTTTTTTTCGACGAATGATTTCGTAACTTCCACCCCCCCCAATGAAATAGCCCTGCAAGATGATGTGTAAAGCTTGGAAAAAGGAATGATAAATTGCGTATATTACAATGATTTATAGCTGTTTTTGGAAATATTTTCATATATTTGTGAAGTGAAACGTCAAAACTAAGGAAAGGAAAAATATGACAGAATTGAATTCCAAAATAAGCAGGGTGACTTTTGCGGTGATTGCATCGGTTATGGTAGAATTCGCATGGTATAATGTCGGGCGTGTGGTGTCATTGTTAGGGCTGCCGAGGCATACTGTCATCTATTCCACTGCGAAGGATCTTCTAATGGTCATTCTCATTGCCCTTATTCTCTGCGTAGTGATGAAGCCCGGAAAGATATTCTCATTTCTCGGACTTGGTTCAAAGTACACGAAAGGGCAGTTGGTTGCGGTGATTTCTGTGCTGCCGCTTTACCTCGTTTTTCCGATTATCGGGTCGGTAAATCCTGATTGGAGTTTCTCGTTGCTTGCCAAGGGATGCGTGTTGCCCGGTTTTATAGAGGAATTTATATGGCGTGGTTTCATGTTCGGACTCTTCTTCCGGTATGCAAAGGTGGGATTTTTCTGGGCAACCCTCCTGCCGGCCATCCTTTTTGCCTATCCTCACATATATCAGGGGCATGACTTTATGTCGTGTATGGCTGCTGTTGTGGTGACATTTATCGGCGCTCTTTATTTCAGTTGGATGTACACGGCGTGGAAGTTCGACCTGTGGGTCCCGATCTTTCTTCATATACTGATGAATGGTGCATGGATAATATTCAACGTGACAGGCACTGAGGTTGCTGCAGGAGGGCTGATTTCGAATATCCTCCGCATCGTCAGCATCGCCTTGGCCATTGGCCTTACCGTGTACTTCCATCGTAAAAACGGCAGCAAGGTCTTTGATTATCCTATATGGAGGTTCTGAGCTATCAATGTGTTTCATATCAGTAAGTTCCGGAATCATGAATATGCGAGTTTTTAGAACGCTTTTGGTCGGTATGTTTTCGCTCTGCACCTTTTATTCATACGGGCAGTGTGAAGCGAAAATCAAGGAATTCTATGTCCAATACATGAGGAATGCAGAAAATAATGAGGAGAGTAATGTCGAGCTGTTGAAAGCTCATGCCTCACCCGAACTTATTGAAAAACTCAACGTCTACACGCAAAAATATGATGTCGACGCAGTCATTCATGCGCAGGATGTCTGTCAATACGGCATTAAATCCTTGATTGTCTGTCCGATTAGAGATGACTGGTACCTGGTCAAATATAAATGGAGTCCGGAGACCGACCCCATTAAGATTCCGGTAAGAGCCGTAGTGACAGACGGCAAATTACTGATTCTGGACATATCTCCGATTGAATCGGAATCGGACTCCTCTCCGGAGATGATGCAGGGGATTAGGAGTGATTTTCAACTTCAATAATCCAATTCTTCTTCAATCCCCTCGACTGTCGGCAGCGCTGAGGCAACATCCTTGAATAGTTTTTCGGTTTCATACTGGGCTATACCCATCGGTTGCGTTATACCTCTCAATGCGAACTCTGCCTTTTTATTGCTTTTGTTACGGCAGAGCAAAAGACCGATGGTCGGTTTGTCTTCAGGTGATTTCACATACTCATCAACAGCCGAGATATAAAAATTCAGTTTGCTTACAAATTCGGGTATAAACTCAACTGCCTTTAATTCGACGACCACATAGCAATGGAGTTTCAGATGATACATCAGAATATCAATATAATAGTCATCGCCATCAACTACCACATTATATTGTCTGCCTACATAGGCGAATCCATGCCCTAGTTCTAACAAAAACTCTGTCATTCGCTCGGCAAGACGGTTCTCTATGTCGCGCTCATGTTGCAGAGCCATCGTGCCTATGAAACTGAAATTATAAGGGTCTTTGAACGCATATCGTGCCAGATCCGATTGATATTCCGGTAAAGTCCGTGTAAAATTGGTCACAGCATTACCGATGGTTTTCATATAACCGCCGTTTATCTTTGACAGCATCACGTCCCGGCTCCAACCGTTACGGGTTGTTTCAAGGATATAGAAGGCACGTTCCGCATTATTCTTGATTTTCGGCAACATGGATATGTGGTGATACCAGCTTATGGTCGATAACGGAATATCCACACAGTCTTTGTTGCCAGCTAATTCTGCAAGTGCCGCTTGCGAAATTGGTAAGTCCTTAAATTCTGCAAGTGCCACTTGCAGAATTGGAAAGTCGGGATAGTTTTCCGCAAAACGTCTCATATAGTGCAGGTTTCTCACGGAGTAGCCTTTATCTTCTGGGAATTTGCGTGTCAGATCCAAGGATAACTGTTCTATTACCTGCGCGCCCCAGCCAAGTTCTTTTTTCTTACGGATAATGTCACTGCCGATGCTCCAGTACAAAGAAAGCATATCGGTATTCACATGAATGGCCGCATTGAGTTTGGCGTTCTCAATGAGCGTTACGATTTTTCTACGCCATTCAGCGTAACCAACCGGAAGATTTGGAGTATCTATTTCTGCTGTCATGATGCAAAGTTACACAATAAAAGCCAATAATGCACTGAAATCCAAATATAATAGCTAACTTTGCGATAGGCCCTTATGCCGATCCGACAGCCTTATGCCTCCCGACCGAGCAAAAATAATTGGCATCTCCCGTCATCGCCTCTCCACCGACGGCGATGGCGTGACCACGCTTGTCGCTTTCCACGGCTGTCTGCTCCGCTGCCATTACTGCCTGAATCCACAATCGCTCGGCGATAGCGACCGCTTCAAGGAATACACTCCCCGGTCACTTTACGATGAAGTCAGAATTGATGAACTTTATTTCATTGCCACTAACGGTGGTGTGACTTTCGGCGGTGGAGAACCTGCATTACGTCCTGATTTTATCCGCTGTTTCCGTGAACTGTGTGGCCCGTCATGGAGGGTGACATTAGAAACATCGCTGAATGTTCCGCAAGAGAATATCGAGGCTTTGCTCCCGGTGGTAGATTCTTGGATTATTGACATAAAGGATATGGACGCGGATATTTACCGTCAATACACAGGTAAGGATAATTCGCGTGTGCTGTCTAATCTGCGCCTGATTGCCGAGGCGGACCGACAGAAAGACTGCATGATACGTCTTCCGCTTATTCCGGACTTCAATACCGACACCGACCGTGAGGAAAGCCGCAAGGCTCTCTCCGCACTTGGCTACTCTAAATTAGATTTATTCACCTATAAACGCTAATACAGTTATTCACATGGGATTAGATATTTATGCCGGGACATTGACCCGTTACTATAGCCACAACTGGAAAAACAAAGTGCAGCAAATAGCTGAGGCTAATGGCCAAAAGTGCGTAATGACAGATGGGCTTGGTAATGAAATAAAACCAGTAGAGGATAAAGCGGAGATAATGGAGGTTCGTGACATAATATGCCAGTGGACAGAAAAATTAGCTGCAGGTTTAGAACAAATAGGCGAACCCATGCCTCATCCGTTATGGGACGAGATAAATGAACGCGACTACTTCACTGACAAACCGGATTGGGAGGCCTTCGGTGCATTGGTAATGTTACAAGCGTGTCATTTACAAGACTGTCCATTGCCGGAATATGTTGAAAACGGTTGGAGTGCTTTTGATGAACCTATTGTCAAAAAAAGTATGTCACAGAAAACCGATATTTCGTTGCTGTCCGAAGTGGCTTATTGGCTGCCAATAGAAGACAAGGCAATGTTTACTATCAATTTGCCTACCGGAGTTGAAGCACGCGTTTCTACACTGTCATTGCTGAAACAGGAATTAGAAGAACTGAACAGGCGGATATGGAAAGCCGATGAGCATACCATACTGTCATGGAGAGATGACAAATATTATTTTCCAGTAAAACAAAAGGAATCCAAGCCTTTATTTGGTTTTCTCCTTCGTAAAGAGCAAGGAGTAAAATACCGAACAGAAGAATTGGCGCAATGTGCATTTTCCATGCTATATCAAGCCGTAAATTTTGCTATTGAACATAAAGTACCACTATTATTGGATTATTAAAGACATGACTATGGCACGAGGAAAGCAGACCTGTAAGATATTGAAAGAGATTCGCTGGCAGATAGCTGAGGCGAATGACATAGAGATTGTAACGTCGGAGTGTCGCTACAAAGGGGACTGCCTCGGAACGTGTCCCAAATGCGAGGCCGAAGTGCAATATCTGGAGCAACAGCTCCGCAAGCGTCAACTTGCGGGTAAGTTGGTTAACCTTGCCGGAATATCGGCAGGAGCCATAGCCATGCTTGCTCCTATTGCCGTGCAATCCCAGACGCCCGACACATCTTTAACTAAGGGATATGTTGCAACTCAGGCAATGGCCGACACCATCATAGTCAAAGGAGTTGTCCTTGATGGTGATACTTTACAAGACGGTACTATTTCAAGAGAGCCTCTGGTCGGGGCTGTAATTATAAACCCACGGACAAGAATCGGCACCTCTACGGATATTGACGGAAATTTCCAGATAAAGGTTTGCAAGGGTGACACACTGGAAATATCGTACATCGGATACAAAAAGCAACGTGTGATTGTCTTGGATGATGATGAAGCCCCATTGGAAATAATGCTGAATAGTGATGATTCGCTAATTTTGGGTGAATTAGCAGCAGTTTCTGTTGGTGCCATTTCCGCTTACTATGACCGTGATAATATGCTTGATTTATATATCGTTGATGAAAATAAAAAGCCATTGCCTTATGACTCTGTCACGATAGAACGGGTATATTTCGATGAAGATGGTGATGAGGATTCTGACTATCTTGACCCGGTATGGATTGCGGAAAAAGGACTTTTTCGGATTTATTGGAATGAGGATTCTGATTTTCAAGATGACGATGGCAAGCCACTGAAAGAAGTTGTATTGCGTATAGAGGTTGAAGGTTACGATAATCCTAAAACAATCAAAGTCAAATACCCCAAACGCAACACAAAGAAAACCATCAAGTTCAAACACGATAAGAAATAGCATTTCAATAAGATGAAAGGTACTCTCCGATATAAAATATGCCTATGTCTGGTGTGGGTACAACTCGCACTCATACCTATTGTATATCTTATGATGTGGGTGGTCGATGGCACACCTTATATTTGGAGATGGAATCTTTTGTCTTGGGCTATCTTAACAGGCTATCTGATTGGCTTCATCGCTTTGCCATTAAGTCGCGGCCTTGACAAACCTAAACTCTTAAAATGGTGGTTGCGGATTGATTTTGTCGCCACACTACTGCTCTTCCCCATATTTTTCTTCACTTTCCCATGTCTGAAAGAGTATTATATAGCAAAAAAAGATAATTATGTATTATATAGAGTCGGAGGCTTTTTAGCGGCTCCTACGATATATCTGGGGGAAAATGATGGTCTGTTTATAAAAAAAATCAGGAGTGTTGAAGGCTTCGGGTTCGTAGATTCAGCTCTCGACTTGACTATAGATAACCACAATGGCTATTGTAAAATACATGTCCGGGATATATCAGGCAGTGTTATCAATGTTCTTCCGATTGACAGCGCGTTTTATCATCAACATCAGAATGTTGTTGCCAAACGTATTGACAGTCTGTTTAACTCAAGATGCGACAATGACGAAAGATTAATTTTTGTGATGCCCAAGGACTTTTCTGTGATTGAATATGGTGATAGTTCTTGGATTAGGTTATCCAGTGAAAATAGTCCGGATATTGAGCTACAATATCGAGATTTGATGTCCAAGAATGTTTTGGACTCCATAGTGGTGAGTATCACCATAACGAATTATTATGGCGAAGACTCTATGCGTGTGGAGTCATGTGAGACAAAGGATTTGATGAAATTCCCGAAAGATTCTGTGCCGTGGATGTCTCCGACTGAAGCACAACGGTTCATAAACGATTTGAAAAGGAGGTAAGCGATGAAAACTGACGGATATATTTTCAAAAATAGTTGGCTGGCATATATTTTATATGGCATATTGCTATGCCCTTTTATATGTCTGTAGGTATGTCTTGACGCATTTCCTTTTGGAGATAAGGGAGCTGTTGGATTATTTATTTTCATAATGATTTTTATTATGATATTAGCTATCCCGACATGGGGCATTATCAAGCATCCCAATCGACTGATAATAGATAGTGATGGAATACATTATTATTGCCGTCGAGTTACATTATCAAACAATTCATCACTTTGGATTGATAATTATATGTTTTATTCATGGGATAAAATTCAAGGGTTCTATTTTGAATGGATGATGTCGCGTGGCGTTATGTCACATCGTTATCTTGTTCTTGAACATGAACATGATAAGGCCGCTTTTATACGATTAAACGACTTAACCGGGAAAAAATATGAGTATATAAGTGCTATTGAGGAATGTAGCGATGAAAGATGTTTGTTGAACAGGGTAAAATATGATAAAAACAGAAAGATACGGAATGAAATATTGTGGCAAACCAGCTTGATTCCGGCATTGATAGGTGCAGCTCTTGCGATTATACTAATCAATCTCGGTATAAGATAATGGAAGAAATTATGCAGTCAATAGTCAGTTTGATAGCACGGCATCTCGGAGCGGGAATGCGGTATTTCTTTCTGCGGATTATCTGTCGCAGAAAAGATGTGTCGTATAAAAAACTATGTTCCGGCGATAAAAAGATCTGATTGCTTATAACGATAATGCTTTGGCTAACGGCTGTTTGGGTATGGCTGTTATTGCAATCATGATACTGTTGATGGTTAAATATTTACGATAAAGATTCATATTGTCAACATAATCCCGGCCGCAATTTGTAGTGTCTGAATTTTTGTGGCAAAATTCTATGTCATATCATCAGCAGTCTTGCGAGTCCTGCGGTGAGGATGGCGAGGGTTTCGGCTATGCGGTTGATGCAGACGGAGGTGTGCATGTCGGTGGTGGTGAGGGGGCGGTCGGTAGTGCCGATGTAGGGTTTGTCGACGGTCTCGCCGAAGTAGTCGTGCGGGCCTCCGAAACGGCAGTCGAGGATACCGGCGAGGGCTGCTTCGGGGTAACCGCTGTTGGGGCTTGCGTGTTGCCGCCCGAAACGTCTGACAAAGGATAGCAAGCCCGGTTTTCCGGCCGCAATGACCATCAGGAATGCTGTCAAACGGGAGGGAATATAGTTGGCGATGTCGTCGATATGAGCTGCCACGCATCCGAAATCCTTGTAACGTTTGTTGCGGTAGCCAATCATTGAATCGAGGGTGTTGATCATCTTGTAGGCCACCATTCCGGGTACGCCAAGCAGCGCAAACCAGAAGAGCGGGGCCACGACACCGTCGCTCAGATTTTCAGATAGAGTTTCAAGAGCGGCGGTCCGGATTTCATCCTCAGAGAGTTGCGCCGTGTCGCGGCCTACGATGCGGGCCACCTGTCGCCTGCCTGCCTCAATCGACTTGTCGAGGGCAAGAAAGACCATCCGGACTTCACGGATGAGGGTGGTTCCGGCAAGACAATAGAATATAAGTGCTGTCTTTACGATCACCGTCAGCCACGGCCACGGGGTGATGAGGTCGAGCAATCCCCATGTAAGGAAGAATGAGAGGATTGTCAGCCCGATGGCTACGCAAGCGCCTTTTGCCACACGGTGTTTCCCTTTGTTGAGGCGGTGTTCGAAATAGGCGATCGCTTTGCCGAAATAGACGATGAGATGGGGCAGACGCGCGGGGTCGCCGAATATCAGATCGAGCATCCAGGCGAGGAAAAGAGGAAGCAGAGTTATGATAATGACATCCATTGTTTGATAGCTGAAATCAATAAATCGTTTTCTTTCCGGCTTTGGGCCGCGATGCGGAAATGGGCTTCGGAGATACCTTGAAAGTTTGAGGCATCGCGGATGAGTATGCCGTGACGGTCAATGAGGAAGTTTTTCAATTCTGAGGCTTTTCCGCGAGGCAGACGGCAGAGGATGAAGTTGCAGTCGGTGGGGAGGACGCTTATTCCCAACTCTGTCAGTCGAGATGCAATTCGCGACGCTTCAGCGTGGAGCTGACGGTGGTCAATGTGATAGCCGTTGCCGTTACGGAGTAGATATTCTGCCCCTTCGATGGCGAAGAGGTTGACTGCCCAGGGCATACGCAGTTCCTTGACAGATGACAGCAGTCGTGAATTTCCAATGGCATAGCCTATGCGGAGGGCAGGAATGGCGAAACGTTTCGTCAATGAATGGAGCAGGATAACGTTGGGGCGATCCACGGCCTCGAGAGCCGATAGGACAGGTTGGGAGGTGTAGTCGCAATAGGCTTGGTCGATGATGAAAATGATGTCCGAATGGCTATCTATAGTCTTGAGCAGATGGTTCTTGTCAGTAATCTGTCCGGTCGGGTTATTGGGGTTACAGAGCCATACGGCCTGCGCGTCAGCGGGAATACACGACAGATTGCTGATAAACGAAATCTGATGGCCATAGACACTGCAAGCGTCCTGATATTCGCGGAATGTAGGGCTTATGATGGCTGAATGGATTCCCTGCAAGTAATGCGCAATCAGGTAGATGGCTTCCGTCGCTCCATTTGCGACCATCACGCAGTCAGCCTCTATTCCGGCCTCTTCCGCCAAGAGAGTTTCGACGGAAGCAGGCACCGGCGGGGGATAGCTGCTGAGTTTTTCGCCGAGAGTGGAGAGATGGGCCATCAGTCCGGTATGGTCAACATCGGAACAGATGTTGGTGCTGAAATTATGGCGTATCTTAGAGCCATATCTGAAACAGTCGTCGCCGTGTCCCTCTATCATTTTCTTTCCATTATGCTGTAAAGACGGTCAATGTCGATATGTTTGCGCAGATGCGCTGCAAGAAGGTCGTATTGCTCCTCCTTATAGGCTGTATAGTCGAAGTTTTTGCCCGATTTCTCTTTGAGATAGGGACGGAGGAGGAAGTCGATGACCGTCGGGTTGTCAAGCAATCCGTGGATGTATGAGCCGAAGCAACGGTCGTCGGCGAAGCATCCGTCCGTGCCGTCGTCCTCAATCGAGTTTAGCGGACGGCTGTCAGCCTCGCGTACAGTCTGGCCATTGTGTATCTCATAACCCTTGCAGGGTGCTTCGGAGTCGAGGAAGCGGAATTGAACCTGACGGGTCACCTTGTCGCTTTCAAGGATTGTGCGCGTCGGTAGCAGGCCGAGTCCCGGCAGCCTTTCGATGTTTCCTTCAATCCTCTCGGGATCACAGATTTCCATGCCCATGATTTGATAGCCTCCACAGATGCCTATGACGGTCTTCCCCTCCCGGCGTGCGCGCAGGATGGTTTGTGCGAGTCCGTTGCGACGCAGTTCGCAGAGGTCCGAAAGGGTTGACTTGCTGCCGGGGATAATTATGATGTCGGCTTCCTGAATATCGTCGATATTGTTGGTATAGAAGAGGTTTACATCGGGATTGCGCTCGAGCACATTGAAATCGGTGAAGTTTGAGATGTGGCGCAGCAGGACTACGGCTATGTTCACCTTGTCGCGTGCCATGCTTGTCGCTTTCAGTCCGAGAGCAACCGAATCCTCCTCTTCGATGTGGATGTCGTGAGCGTAGGGGACAACGCCGAGCACAGGGACTCCGCAGACTTCCTCCATCAGCCGGCGTCCGCTCTCGAAAAGACGCATGTCGCCTCGAAACTTGTTGACTATTATGCCCTTGATTCGCTGCCGGTCCTCCTCGTCCTGAAGCATAATTGAGCCGTAGGCGCTTGCAAACACTCCTCCACGGTCAATGTCAGCTACGAGGATGACATCGGCGTCGGCATATCTTGCCATAGGCATGTTGACGAGGTCGCTGTCCTTCAGATTTATTTCGGAAATGCTTCCGGCACCCTCCATCACGATGGGGTTGAAGCGAGATGCGAGGCGGTCAAAGGCTTCGTGGACGAGTGTCCGCAGCTCCTCGCGCCCTTCTTTGCGGAAATATTCGTAGGCGTTGCGGTTGCCGACCGGTTTGCCGTTGAGGACAACCTGCGAGGTGTGTTCGCCGGATGGCTTCAGCAGGATAGGGTTCATGTCGGTGGAGCAGGGGATACCGGCGGCTTCTGCCTGTACGGCCTGAGCGCGCCCGATTTCAAAACCGTCGGGCGTGGCGTAGGAGTTCAGTGCCATGTTCTGTGCTTTGAAAGGCGCGGGGCTGTAGCCGTCCTGCCTGAAAATACGGCATAGACCTGTGGCGATCAAACTCTTGCCGACATCACTCCCCGTCCCGGCAAGCATGATAGGTGAAAGATGCTTCATTGAATTTTTTCAGATACAGTCTTTAGTAGCTGCTATTGAGAGGTGACTCGATAGTGGCAAAATCAATAGTCAGCCAACATAGCGCTTACAGCGTTATTTGTAAATAAAAAGTGATTTAGGTTGGAGCAAGAGTCCTAAATCAAATGCAAATATAGCGAATTTATATTTTTTCTTTCAGTGCTGTTCACCTTTTCTTGCCGTATTCCTTGATTGTTTCCTTTTCATAAGGAAAGAAAATTGGAAAAGTTTCCTTTTAAAAAGGAAAGAATGCGTTGGTGGGAGGGTGGAATGTGAAGTTTTTGTGGTGATTTTGCATAATCGCACTATTTCCGGCTTTTGTGCAGCGTAAATTTGTGAAAACAAATTTACAAATCGACATCGGTTATGGAAACAACAAAAAAAGCTATGAAAACTACAGTGAAAGCTACGAAAACTACAGTGAAAGCTACGAAAACTACAGTGAAAGCTACGAAAACTACAGTGAAAGCTACGAAAGCTACAGTGAAAAAGCAAAAATCAATGAATGATGCAAGTGATAAGAGAATGGGCAAGGATGGAAAACGTATTGGACGCTCTGTCAAAGGCTGTGTAAAGATGTGTGGGAAATTGCGTCAGTGTGTGTCACGAAAATTTTATGTTGACATTGACAGCCGTCTGCGTGAAGCTGCTGCTTGCATTGGTGGTGGGGAAGAGGTGTATGCTGCGATGAAAGCAATGATTGATATGTATATTTCGGAAGGGATTGTCGTGGGCGAAAATGCCGATGAAAGATTGAAGTTGGTCTTTGCCATGTTGCGCCCTGAGATAGATAAGGCTATGAGACGTTCACGCAGGGCAAGGGAACGGGCAAAGAGAAGGAAGGCTAAGGGTGCTGTGGAGCCGGCAGAGAGTCAGGAGTCGGATTGTCATTGTTGCCAAGCGTCGGAGCCTGTGGCTAAATCCACTGATTGCGAAGAGACTAACCGGACAGATTCATGCATGATTCCAACCGACAGCGATATTGAGCGGGTAATTACTATGGCTATGCGTGAGGTGGCCGAAGACGATAGTCTTACTTACAGAATGACGCGCCGACAGCGCCGCCGTCTGGAGCAGGAGCGTCGCCGCAGGTTTGGAAAGACTAAAAATGTCCCGCTTGGGAGATGAGAAACTCTTTATGCGGTCTTGTAAGCAGTGGCGTCAATTGGTCGGGGAGAAACCGGAGGCTTCTCTAATCGTAGTCGTTAAAAGCAGTCTGTAATTCTAATAGTAATAGCTGAGGTTGTATGTTAGGGTGATGTAGGCTCCCTGCATGAATGATTTCGTAGGATAGAAATCCTTGAATGATTTTCCTTGATACGAAAGGTGGCGGTATTGGCTGTAGATGTCGAGGTTCGACATCATGTAGCCTGCGATTACCTCACAGGGGCCGATTGTGGCGCAGACACCTATGCGCAGGTCTACGGCGGCCCATTGGCCTTTGTTGGTACTGATGTAGTGATAGTCGGTTTTGGGCCATTCCGGAGTGCTTTCGATGCACACCCGGCGATAGGGGATGTTGAGCATCAAGCCCGGTTCGGCGTAGAGCGACCAGCGGGTGGCATGGTATCTGATGCCGGGCGATTTGAGCACGATGGATGGACGGAGGTAGAAGTTCGACGGCTTGTTGTCGTCGCTGTCGATATTCCAGTTAGGACCGGAAGCCCAGCCGTTCTCGTAGTAATTCGCCCAGTAGCCCAAAGCTCCGCCAATACCGATGTAGGAGCCAAACATCTGATGATACGACGCTTCAAGGGAGTAGGTATCTGAGGATGTGAGTGCTCCGCTAAAGCCAACTCTGCCATACGACCGTGGATTTCCAGCCATCGTCATGACCGGCAATGCAAGGAGATATAACAGAAGAGAATAGAAGAAACGTTTCATAAGCACTTGTGTATATGATTCGACGGCAAAATTATCTAATATCCTCCAATATGTCAAAAGTAATGAGGAGAAATTCAATAAACAAAGATTTAATGAAATATTAATGACCCTTATTTGTTTATAATTTGTTAAAGTAATACTTTTGTGCCCGTTTAAACTACACTACAACACTTTCGACTATATGACACCTAATTCAGCCCCTCATCGCGGATTGACCCGACAGCAGGTTGAGGAAAGCCGCCGTCAGCATGGAGCAAACGTACTCACCCCTCCAGCCGAGGAGTCGCTCTGGCATCTGTTTTTAGCCAAGTTCAAGGATCCATTGATAATTGTCCTGCTTATGGCAGGAGTGTTGTCAGTGTTGATTTCCTGCTATGAATATTTCGCGCTTGACCAGGGGGGCACGGTGTTTTTCGAGCCTGTCGGTATCTTCATGGCGATTTTTCTTGCCACCGGACTTTCGTTTTACTTTGAGAAGAAGGCCGAGGATGAGTTCAAGATTCTGAATCAGGTGAATGATGATGAACTCGTCCAGGTGATACGCGACGGTAATCCGACTGAGATTTCAAAGAAGGATGTGGTTGTCGGCGACATCATCATTCTCAATACCGGTCAGGAGGTTCCTGCCGATGCCCGTCTGCTTGAGTCGACTCAGCTCAATGTCGACGAATCGACCCTGACCGGCGAACCGATGGCTTCGAAGACAACGGATCCGGAGCATTTTGACCCGGAGGCGACATTTCCGTCGGACCATGTGATGCGCGGAACCCGCGTCATGGAGGGGCATGGTGTGGCCGAGGTGTTCGCTGTCGGTGACTCGACTGAGAACGGTAAGGTCTATGAGGCTGCCCATATCGACGACGGAACCAAGACTCCGCTGACCGAACAGCTTGAACGGCTCGGCGGACTTGTCACCAAGGGCAGTTATCTGATTGGCGGGGCTGTCATTGTCGGGCGCATAGTGATGTATTTCATCGAGAACGGCCAGTTCGAGTGGCTGTCGTTTATCGCATATTTCCTCCAGAGCATCATGATAGCCGTCACGCTCGTGGTGGTGTCGGTTCCGGAGGGTCTGCCGATGGCTGTCACGCTCAGTCTGGCCTACAGTATGCGCCGTATGCTTCGCACCAACAACCTCGTCCGCAAGATGCACGCTTGCGAGACTATGGGTGCGACGACTGTCATCTGTACGGACAAGACCGGCACGCTGACGCAGAATCAGATGCGCGTGGCTGAGACTGATTTCTTCGCGTTACCGTCGCAGAAACTTGGCGACGATGCGACAAGTCGGTTGATAGAGACTGCGATTGCTGTCAATTCGACTGCGCAGCTTGACCTCTCGAATCCTGAACATCCGTCGGTGCTCGGCAATCCGACCGAAGGCGCTCTCTTGCTATGGCTCCGCGACAACGGTGTTGATTACCGCAAGCTCCGTGAAGAGGCCAAGGTGGTGAAGGAATTGCCGTTTACGACCGAACGCAAGTATATGGCTACCGTGGTGGCTACCCCTGAAGGGAAGCGTCTGTTCGTGAAAGGTGCGCCAGAAATCGTTATGGCGATGGCTGACAGTGTTGCCGGCGGGGTTGAGCGCAGCCATATCAACAGTCAGCTTCTCGGCTATCAGGAAAAGGCAATGCGTACGCTTGGTTTCGCCACCTGTCTGCTCCCTGCCGGTGCGGAGGGTATCGGTGAGGATGGCGTTGAGGCTGACGGTATAGAGTTTATGGGTATCGTTGCCATAGCTGACCCTGTCAGGGCGGAAGTGCCGGATGCGATAAAGGAATGTATTGATGCCGGAATCGCTGTGAAGATTGTCACTGGCGACACTCCTGCCACCGCGCGAGAGATAGGCCGTCAGATTGGTCTGTGGCAGTCGGGTGACGGGGAACGCAACATCATCACCGGCCCTGAATTCGGCGAGCTGACAGATGACGAGCTTCTCGAAAGAGTGGGCGACCTTAAGATTATTGCCCGTGCCCGTCCGATGGACAAGAAGAGGCTGGTGGAGGCTCTGCAGAAGAATGGAAATGTTGTGGCTGTCACCGGCGACGGTACAAATGATGCTCCTGCGCTGAAAGCTGCTAATGTAGGGCTTTCGATGGGCGACGGTACGTCGGTGGCCAAGGAGGCAAGCGATATTACCATTGTCGACAATTCATTTGCATCCATCGGCCGCGCCGTGATGTGGGGACGGTCGCTGTTCCAGAATCTGCAACGGTTTATCCTTTTCCAATTGACGGTCAATGTCGTGGCCTGTCTGGTGGTGCTTGTCGGTGCTTTCATGGGTACGGAATCGCCGCTTACCGTCACACAGATGCTATGGGTCAACCTGATTATGGACACATTCGCATCAATGGCGCTGTCATCACTGCCTCCTTCGAGATCTGTGATGGACGCTAAGCCTCGCGACCGCCATGCATTCATTATCACCGGTGGAATGTGGCGTTTCATAGGTGGTGTCGGCTTGCTTTTCGCTGCCATTGTGCTCGGGATGGTCTATGTGTTTGAACACGCTGATGTGACCTCGCTTGCCGACCTGCTCTCTGTCCACATCGGAGGCCGTCAGGGGTTGAGTCCTTACGAACTTTCGATTATCTTCACCACATTTGTGATGCTGCAGTTCTGGAACCTTTTCAATGCTCGTGCGTTTGCAACTCATCGCAGCGCTTTCCATCTTCATGCCTGCGGTGAATTCCTGATGATAGCTGCTGTTATCTTTATCGGCCAGGTAGTCATTGTCACCATCGGCGGAGAGTTTTTCAACGTCGTTCCCCTCAAATTGGAGGATTGGGTAATCATAGTCCTCTCTACATCACTTGTCCTCTGGATAGGCGAACTCGGCCGCGTCCTCTCCCGGATGGGAAAGAGCGTGTGAACTGCGGAATCAGGCCATACTTCCTGTCAAGGAAATTAAGACAACAAATAAATCACCAAAAATAACCGTTTTTGGTGATTTATTTGTTATCTTTGCAAAGATAAGATAAGTATGGCGATGTACGAACGATTTTTAAAATGTCATAATCTGCCTTCAGGTGCTGTATTGGGCCATCTGCTCAAACGGGCCCATCTGTCCCAACGTGAGCTTTCGGAAAGAACCGGGATACTCCCGCAGAGAATCAATGATTTTATCGTCGGGAGGCGAAGAATAAGTGCGGATGTGTCATTAAAGATTGAAAGTGCGTTGTCAATAGATATTGAGGGCTTTTTCTATATCATACAGTGTCATCATGATGTGTATAATGCCATGAATGACCGGATTAAGGAAGTTGCTGATACTCCTGACCTGAGTAAAATCCGTAAGGCGATTTTTTGGGATACGGCTTTGGAAAGTATTGATTGGAGAGGTAACCGTCGGGCTGTTGTCCAACGGGTGTTTGAATATGGTGACGAGGAAAGTGTCGGTGAGATTATCCGTTTTTATGGGAAAGCAGTCGTAGAGGAATGTCTCGCCGGGATAAAGGATGTCAGGTTGAAGGAGCGTAGAGATAGGAATGTAAAGATGTATATGTCATGAAGCTCTACTATGAAACCATATTCGTTAACGCGTGAAGAGGTTGTCTCGGCGTTGAAAAATGTATGGAATATAATGGACTATACCGAGGTGATAAGTCTGAGGGACAATTATTGGGAATTTGTTGCTGATGATTTATGTGAGGCTGCGGATAAACTGTAGAATATCCTGGACACATTAATCGGGAGATTTGAGGAGGACTGAGCGGAGGTCGGTGCGGGAGATGACGCGGATTTCGGTGGACGTGTAGTCGATGATGCCGCGTGATTTTAGGCTGTCGAGCGTGTTGATGAACGATGAGCGCTGTACGCCGAAGAGGGCGTAAAGGTCGCGCTGACGGCAGGCAAGGGTGATGTCTTTGGCGTCACGCTGGGTGAGGGCGATGATCCAGAAGGCTATGCGTTCCTCCAGTGAGCCTGAGGTGAGGGCGAGGACGCCGTCTATGGCTTTCTGTGCATTGGTTGAGATGTAGTTGAGGTAGTTGAAGAGGCAGACTTCATCGGAACGGATGATGTTGATGAAGTCGTTTTTGTCAATCTGCATGATTGACACGGTGTCGATGGCGGTGACAGTGGCCGGATAGAGTGTGTTTCGTCCGAAAAGGAAGTCGGGCGAGACAACGGTCGGGGCTTCGAGTGTCTGACTGACGGTGAAGCGGTCGGTGCTGTTGCGGACGGTCAGTCGGACGCTGCCGCCGATGACAAACATCATGCGCACACAGGGGTCGCCTGCGTCGAGGATCTTCTCGCCGGGAAGATATTTAGAGAAGGCGAGACGGGTGCTGCCGACAATCTCTGAGATGCGATTGTAGCTGACGCCGTTGAAGAGGGGAAGCCCCATGAGATTCTCATACATGCTGTTGAGTGCCATGATCTGTCGTGTAGATTAAGATGTCGTCCGCAAAGGGTGCGGTGCCCTATTTATCTCTTAACGTAAATTGGGAGATTTTAGTTTTTGAATTAACACTTTGTTTTGGGTTTTCCGTTTTTTTGATACAGACGGGCAAAAGGGCATAAGAAACAAAAGATATATGTTTTCTGCAAGATTGGGAGTTGTATTCGTATTTTTTATGATAAAATTCTTTTGTCGCTTATGCTCTTTTGTGCTTTTGTATCAAAGGTTACGATTCTGCAGTGGCGTTTTTGGCATCACGCTTTGCCTTGAAATAGAGCTGGGCGGAATTGATGGTGTTTTGCCAAGCGACGTAGGCTGCGGGTGCCACAGACGACACGGGGTTGAGGTAGGTGAGGGCCATCCAGATTGCGAGGACGGTGTTTTTCTGTCCGAGGCCCTGCGCGCCGGCAATCTTGTCGCCGCAGCGGCGTCCGATCTTGCGACCTATCCAGAATTGTCCGCAGCAGACAACGCCCGAGAAGATGGCGAGGAGTATCATTTCGGGGACGGCAGCGGCGGGTTCGTCCATGATGAAGCTGACGGCGCGTCCGACGACGATGAAGAGCGAAACGGCCCAGATGTAGAACGATATGGCCTGACGTTCGGCCACTGCGCGGTGGACTTTGGGGGCTACCTTGAGCAAGAGGAGGGCGAGGATGAGGGGGAGGATGATGAGGGGCATGACCTTCATGGAGATGGTGGTGAGCGAGTCCATGAATGTTATGTCGGCTTCGGTGCCCATGAGTGTGAAGAGGATGGGCGCGAGGATGGCGACGGTGACGTTGGAGATGATGGAGAAGGTGGCGAGTCGCGGGACGCTTCCACCCAACATTCCGGTGATGACCGGGGCGGCGGTTGCTGTCGGGCAGAAGACGCAGATGAATGTTCCTTGCGCGATGTCGGGGCTGAGGGGGAGGAGGCAGAAGTAGACGGCGATAGCACCGATGACCTGCACTGAGAGCAAGCCCCAGGAAAGCCCGGTGATGCGGAATTCATGCGGTTTTACACGGCAGAAGGTGATGAAGAGCATGATGAAGATGAGGTAGGGGGCGATGAACTCGATCCGTCCCATGAAGTCATGAAAAACCATCCCGGCCAACATGGCTATCGGCAGCATCCAAGGCTTAAGCCTCTGACGCAAAATTGACATTTTCATAAATAAACAGACTTATAAATAAACGTTGTCTTATATACTTGTCTTAATTCAGTATATGTTGTCTTAATAACACCGCAAAATTACAAATTTCTTTCGATGGGAGGAGGAAAGGGGGTGGAAAATTGTGGGGGGATAGGATAAGAAAATTTAATCCAGAATTTTAATACTGAATTACCTTACAATCAAAATAAATCGTTATCTTTGCGTATTACGAGTGTAACTATAATCTGAAAATGACCTGAATTAATCAAAGTATGCAGCAAGAGCTAACAAATTTAAAAATGTTATAGGCTTTTTTTGTAGCAGTGAGGCGAGAAACGCTCGATAAGGTCGGCAATCAGATATTACAAGTGATTTATTCTCTTATCTTAAATAATGGCAAAGAAAACCAAATCATATTCGCAGGTACAGGCAACTGATGCTCTTGAACAACTTGGCCGTCGGGGTACCACTGCATCAGAATTTATTTATGATCTTCTCCGTATCTTCGCAGGATATGGAGACGGACAAATTCGTCGTACCAAGGAAGGTCCGGGAAATCTTGCCAAAGATGGTGAAACGGTGCTGATCAAAAATCTTGTTGCTTATCGTCCAGCAGGAGTGAATACAATTGACGGTGGTTGTGCAGAGATTTACGATGTAATCAATGCTATGCGCGAGGATGCCAAAATCATCAAATACTCGCCTCGTCTTTATCTCGCAAGCAATGGCGTTTATATTGTAGCCTACGATCCTAAAGAGAATGATTGGTACGAAAATCGAATTGAGCTGTTGTGGAAAGATTTTGAATTTTTTACCCCGCTTGCCGGTATTGAAAAAATCCAATATACTGAGGAAGCTGAGGCAGACGTAAAATCGGCTGAATTAATGGCAAAGCTCTTTGATGACATTCGCCGCTACAACAATATCCGTGATGCTGAGACCGTACACGCACTCAACATCTTCATGTCGCGACTCCTGTTCTGTTTCTTTGCCGAGGACACTGGGCTATTTCCCGGAGAAAATCTTTTCACCAATACGCTGAAAACTCATACCAAGGAGGACGGAAGCGACTTAGGAGAGTTTATCGACCGCGCTTTTCTTGCCATGTCGACCAACGACCAATCAGTTCTCTCTACTTTGCCGAAACTCTATGAGGTATTTCCATACGTCAACGGAGGTCTATTCCGCGACCGTTATCCTATACCGGTGCTTTCACGCCGTGCCCGCACGTTAATTATCAACTGCGGTGAATACAACTGGCGCGAAATCAATCCCGATATATTCGGCTCGATGATTCAAGCTGTAGTAACACCAGAACAGCGAGCCGGACTCGGTATGCACTATACCTCGGTGCCCAACATCGAAAAAGTCATCAAGCCGCTGTTCCTGGATGCTCTTGAAGAAGAATTTGAAGCCGCCTGTCAAGAATCTACTGAAAAAATGGCAAAGCGCGTCAATGCCGACCGCGCATCGCAACGTCTGCGAGCTTTGCTCACACGCCTGTCGAATATCAAATTCTTCGACCCAGCCTGCGGCAGCGGTAACTTTTTGATTATAACCTACAAGCGACTCCGCGAACTCGAGATACGTATTTGGAAAGCACTTCGCACCATCACCAATACCGCGATGTTGCCTTTCCCAAATATTTCGCTTACGCAGTTCTACGGCATCGAAATAGACGAATACGCCTGCGATACCGCCACGCTCTCGCTGTGGCTTGCCGAGCATCAGATGAACGTAAAGTTTCAAGAAGAACTCTACGTTCTGCCTGAAACACTTCCCTTGAAGCCCTCCGGCCACATAGTCTGCGGCAACGCCTGTCGCCTCGATTGGAACACCCTCTGCCCACACACTCCCGATGATGAAGTCTACATCATGGGAAATCCGCCATATCTTGGTAGTTCTATGCAAGATGATGAACAGAAAGCCGATCTAAAGCACGTATGTGGTCATTTTCAAAATTACAAAAATCTTGACTATATCGCTTCTTGGTTTTACAAGGCCGCCAAATACATCAAAGGAACAAAATCGACAGCCGCTTTTGTCTCAACAAATTCGATTTGTCAAGGTGATAGTGTCGCATTACTTTGGCCCAACGTATTCACAGAGAATGTTGAAATTTCATTTGCGCATCAATCTTTTAAGTGGGCTAATAACGCCAAATCAAATGCTGCGGTGATAGTAGTTGTTGTTGGCATTGCGCCAATATCAAATAAAGATAAAACTTTATTCATAGCAAATCGAGCTCAAAAGTGCTCCGAAATAAATGCGTATTTGCTCGCAGCTCCAAACATCTTTATTAAGCGAAGAAACAAGTCAATTTCCGGCCTACCCAAGATGGTCTTTGGTAACAAAGCCACAGATGGAGGTTTTTTAATACTTGACCTTGCTGAAAAAGACAAAATGGTTAGAGATTACCCTGAAGCATCTAAGTTCCTCAAATACTATCAAGGAGCAGACAGCTTTATCAACGGGGAAACACGTTATTGCCTTTGGATTACAGATGATGATATAGAAGAAGCAGAAGCTATAACGCCCATTCGCCAAAGGCTTGAATCGGTCAAAGCCTTTCGTTTAAAGAGTAAGGCTCCGTGTACTGTTAAATGTGCCGATACTCCCCATTTATTTAAGCAAAGAGCACATAGGGATGGAAAAGCACTTTTAGTTCCTCGTGTTTCATCAGAAAGAAGAAACCATCTTCCTATCGGCTTTGTAGACTCAGAGACTATAGCCTCTGACGCTACACAAGTTATATATGGTGCAGATCTTTTGACTTTTGCCACTTTATCAAACAGAATGCACACTATTTGGCTCAAAGCGGTGGGAGGCAAATTGAAAAATGATTATCGTTATTCAAATCTTGTCTACGATTCATTC
>CANCXM010000021.1 GCA_947381945.1 uncultured Muribaculaceae bacterium | reverse complement strand
CACCGGTTGCGATACCGAAGGCAGTGTTGATAAGTG
The DNA here is from genome assembly GCA_947381945.1 of uncultured Muribaculaceae bacterium. GTDB lineage: Bacteria > Bacteroidota > Bacteroidia > Bacteroidales > Muribaculaceae > Duncaniella. Next base: position 52,957 of record CANCXM010000021.1, on the reverse strand, counting down.
CCTCAGAGATACCGGTAGAGAGCTCGGTTGAGTCAGGAGCACCAGAAGCAGCGAGTGCCTGGAATGACTTGATCATACCCATTACAGTACCGAGAAGACCGACGAGAGTACCGAGAGTGGTGAGGGTAGCGACGATGGGGAGGTTCTGCTGGAGGGCGGGCATTTCGAGAGCGGTAGCCTCTTCAACAGTCTTCTGAAGGTTGGCAACCTTCTGCTCTTTGGTGAGGACAGTGTTCTTGTCCATTTCTTCGTAGCTTACGAGAGCTGCAGCAACAACGGCGGCAACTGAACCCTTCTGGTTCTTGCAGAGGTCTTTTGCACCCTGGATGTTACCTGCGGCGAGGCACTTCTTGACACCGGCAACAAACTTTTCGATAGAACCTTTACCCTTTGCAGAAGAGAGGGCGATCCAACGTTCAACAGAGAGAACGATTACAGTAAGGAAGAGGGTCTGGAGGATAGGCACGATGAAACCGCCCTTGTAGATAGTTCCCCAGAGGTCAATGGGGTGACCTTCCTCGAAGTGAGATTCGTGACCGAACCAGAAGATGAAGAGACATACTGCTACAACGAAGCAGGCGAGGATCACCAAGAAGGCATTCTTGATGCCGGCTACATTGCTTCCGGAGTTGTTCTTAGCGTTAGCCTTTGCGGGCTGTGCGGAATTAGGCTTTTGAGCTTCCATAATTTTGTAATTACTAAAGATTTTAAGTTTATTGGTTTATTTTGTTATTAGTTTTGATGATTTTTCGGTAACTTTTTTAAGGTTGAGCTTTAGATGGTATCGATTTATCGTCCCGTTTCGGGGATGGATTTTAAACGATAATGCAAAATTAAAAGGAAAAATCGGTGTTTGCAAACGTTTTGCTTCTTTTTTTTGTCATAAAGAAACTAAAATACAAATTATAACATTTCGGGGCTGGCAATATTTTATTCATTGAGCATAATTCAGTTAAATCTTATTAAGTGATATTCAAATATATTTATTATCTTTGTGCTTTCCAATTTTTAATCAGGTACAAATACACATTCTAAGGATGAGAAGGACTGTCAGCCTTAAGAAAGGCTTAAACCTCAATCTTGAAGGTGGCATGGCTTCACAAAGCCCGGTCACCATTCCCCTTCCTGCCCGCGTTGCCGTGATACCCGACGATTTTCCGGGTTTTCTGCCTAAACTTGATGTTGCCGAGGGCGACAGGGTGGAAGTCGGTTCCCCGCTTCTTCATGACAAAAATGATTCCCGCGTGAAGCTCGTTGCGCCGGCTGCCGGCACAGTGGAGGCTATCGTGCGTGGTGCCCGTCGCAAAATCGAGCGTGTGGTTGTCAAGGTCGATGCCGCCGCAGCGTTTGCTCCGGTGAAATCCGCGCCATTTGCCGACGGTGATGTTTCAGCAGTCGCCGAGGCTCTTATGGCCTCCGGCCTATGGACCATGATGCGCCGCCGTCCCTACGACATTGTTCCTCTCCCGGCTGACCGCCCGCGTGCAATCATGGTGACGGCTATGGACACGGCTCCGCTCGCACCCTCGCTCGAAGCGATGGTCGATGGTAAGCGCAGCGAAATCGAGGCCGGAATCAAGACGCTTGCAAAACTTTCGGACGGCCCTATATATATAGGTGTCGAATCCGGCTCTAAGCTCCCGGATTTCGCAGGAGCCGAGATGGTGGAATTTCCGCGTCTCCATCCTGCCGGTAACGCAGGAGTGCAGATTGCCAACATCGAGCCTGTCAACAAAGGCGAGGTGGTCTGGACACTCGACATCCTGACCCTCGCACGCATCGGTCACCTCGCGCTCACCGGAGAGGCCGACTGGTCGGTTTCGGTAGCTGTCACGGGCAGTGAGGTCAATGAGCCACGGATGGAGAAGACCGTTGCAGGCGCCGAGCTCAAAACAATCCTCAACGGCGAACTTAAAGCCGACGGAGTCCATCAGCGCATCATTTCCGGTAATGTCCTTACCGGCACACGCGAGAGCCTCGACGGCTTCCTCCGCTACCCTTACCGTCAGGTGACTGTCATCCCCGAAGGCGATGATGCAGACGAATTCATGGGCTGGGCCTCGATGAGTCCCTCGAAAATGAGCGTCAGCCCCTCATTCATAGGCCATTTCCTCAACCGCAAGTTCGCTCCCGACGCGCGCATCAACGGCGGTCGCAGAGCAATGATAATGTCGGGTGAATACGACAAGGTGTTCCCGATGGACATCCTCCCCGAATATCTCATCAAGGCCATCCTCGCCAAGGATATTGACCGCATGGAGGCGCTCGGAATCTACGAGGTCGCTCCCGAGGATTTCGCGCTTGCCGAATATGTCGACCCCTCGAAACTTGAACTTCAGAAGATTGTCCGTGAAGGTCTCGACTATCTCCGCAGCGAAGTCTGATAAATTCATTCCCGAATCAAAATCTCAACAATGAAAGCGCTAAGAAATTATCTTAACAGAATCAAGCCCAATTTCGAGCCTGACGGTAAGCTTCATGCCTTCCGCAGCGTGTTCGACGGGTTTGAGACCTTTCTCTACACCCCCAACACCACTTCGACCTCGGGCGTGAATGTCCACGACAGCCTCGATTCGAAGCGAGTGATGATTATAGTGGTCCTCGCCCTCATGCCCTGTCTGCTCTTCGGCATGTATAATGCCGGTTATCAGAACTGGCTCGCTGCGGGTGCCACAGAGTTCCCATTCTGGCAACTGATGGCCTACGGTCTTCTTGCCGTCCTCCCGCGCATTGTCGTGGCCTACGTCGTCGGTCTTGGCATTGAATTTGTCGTGGCGCAGTGGCGGCGCGAGGAGATTCAGGAAGGTTTCCTCGTGACCGGTATACTCATTCCACTCATCTGCCCGATTGAGACTCCGCTATGGATGCTTGCCGTGGCCACTGCCTTCTCGGTGATATTCGTCAAGGAAGTGTTTGGCGGAACAGGTTACAACGTCTTCAATGTCGCACTCGTCACCCGTGCCGTACTTTTCTTCGGCTATCCGGCCCAGATGAGCGGCGACAAGGTCTTCGTCTCCACCAATTCAATCTGCGGTCTCGGTTTTGACCTCCCCGACGGATTCTCAGGTGCTACGCCTCTCGGGCAGATTGCTTCGTTTACCGGTGGTAACCTCGAACTTCTAAATCTCAAGGGTAATCCCATCAGCACATGGGATGCCTTCCTCGGACTCATCCCCGGTTCGTTTGGTGAGACATCCACTCTCGCAATCCTCATCGGAGCGGTGCTTCTGCTTGCGACCGGAATCGCCTCGTGGCGCATCATGCTCAGTGTGATTGCCGGTGGTCTCTTCATGGGCTGGGTAGCCAATGTGTTCCAGACCCCGACCTATCCCGCGTCGTTCCTCGATCCATTCGACCAGCTTCTCTTCGGAGGCTTCGCATTCGCAGCCGTCTTTATGGCCACTGACCCTGTCACCGCTGCCCGCACGAATCCCGGAAAGTATGTCTACGGTTTCCTTGTCGGTGTAGTCGCAGTGCTTATCCGCACCTACAACAACGGCTATCCCGAAGGAGCGATGCTCGCCGTGCTGCTTGCAAACGCCCTTGCCCCGCTGATAGACTACTGCGTTGTGCAGCTCAATGTCTCACGCCGTATGCGCCGCCAGCGCCGTGTGGCCTCCTAAAATCATGTCAGAAACCAAAAAGCTATAACGCTCAATTCAGAATTGACTTATGAATAAGCAAAGCAATACCTACACCATTATATATATAATAGTCCTGGTGGTGGTGGTCGGCACGGCTCTCGCTGCAACCTCGCTTGCACTCAAGGACCGTCAGCAGGAGAATATCAACGCCGACAAGATGAGCCAGATTCTCAACGCGGCGCTCATCACCCCCGACAAGAAGGATGTGGTGGCCGAGTTCGACAAGTATATCACCGAGCAGTTCGTTGTCAACGAGCGCGGCGAGAAGGTCGAGGGTGTCAATGCCTTTGATGTCGATGTGGCCGCGCAAATCAAGCTTGCGGCCGACCGCCGTGAGCTTCCGGTCTTTGTATGCACTGTTGCCGACGGTTCGCATAAGTATATCCTTCCGGTCTACGGTGCCGGTCTCTGGGGACCCATCTGGGGTTATGTCGCTTTTGACAGCGACGGCTCGACCATCTACGGTGCCTACTTCGCGCATCAGGGTGAGACCCCCGGTCTCGGTGCCGAAATCGAGAAACCCGCTTTCAGCAGCCAGTTCGAGGGCAAGCAGGTGTTCAAGGATGGACGCTTCCGCCCGATCGCTGTCGTGAAAGCCGGACAGCAGCCCCTCAACGGAGAGGATTATGTCGACGGTATCTCCGGCGGCACTATCACCTCGAAGGGTGTCGGCTCGATGCTCGACAATTGTCTCACCCCCTACAAGAAGTTCCTTCAGGGACTCGGGCAGGAGAGGCAGTAACAAATAAATCGTAAAATCTTTATTTTTCATCCGTCATGGCTGATAAAATCAACAATAAAGAGGTACTTTTCAACCCTCTGTCGAAAAACAATCCGGTGGTTGTGCAGGTCCTCGGCATCTGCTCCGTGCTGGCCGTCACCGCGAAGCTCGAACCGGCAATCGTGATGGGAGTCTCGGTGGTAGCCGTGCTCGCCTTTGCCAATGTCATCATCTCGCTTCTCCGCAACACTATCCCGACCAATATCCGAATCATCGTCCAGCTCGTCGTCGTGGCAGGTCTCGTGGTCATCGTTGACCAGGTGCTCAAAGCCTTTGCCTACGATGCTTCCAAGCAACTTTCGGTGTTCATCGGTCTTATCATCACAAACTGTATCCTCATGGGCCGACTTGAAGCATTCGCTATGGCAAACAAGCCCTGGCCCTCGTTTCTCGACGGTGTGGGCAACGGCATCGGCTATGCCCTCATCCTCATCATCGTCGGTTTCTTCCGCGAACTTCTCGGCAGCGGAACACTCCTCGGCTATCAGATTATCCCGCAGAGCTTCTACGATGCAGGATATGTCAACAACGGCCTCATGATTCTCCCTCCGATGGCCCTGATACTCGTTGCATGTATCATCTGGGTTCAGCGCAGCTTCAACAAGGACCTGCAGGAGGACAACTAATCGCACAATCAACCACTATCGTTTATAATTAAATTCTGCACAACGTGGAAAATTTCAACATATTCATAAGGTCGATTTTTGTCGACAACATGATTTTCGCCTACTTCCTTGGCATGTGCTCCTTCATCGCCGTGTCGAAGAACGTGAAGACCGCCTTCGGTCTGGGCGTTGCCGTGACCTTCATGCTTGTGGTGACACTCCCTGTCAACTATCTTCTGCAGACCTACGTCTTGAGTGCCGGTGCACTGACTTGGCTCGGCCCGGAGTATGCCGACGTTGACCTGAGCTTCCTCTCGCTCATCATGTTCATCGCCGTCATTGCCTCGATGACCCAGCTCGTCGAGATGACCGTCGAGAAATACAGCCCCGCGCTCTATTCCTCGCTCGGTATCTTCCTCCCGCTCATCGCTGTCAACTGTGCCATTCTCGGCGGTTCGCTCTTCATGCAACAGCGCGACTTCCCGAGCGTATGGACAGCCGTCTGCGCAGGTGGAGGCTGGGGCCTTGGCTGGCTTCTCGCCATCACTGCCATCGCAGCCATCCGTGAACGCCTCGCCACATATTCCAACATCCCACGTCCTCTCCGTGGCGTAGGCATCACCTTCATCCTGACGGCCCTCATGGGCATAGCCTTCATGAGCTTCCTCGGAATCAAGATTTAACATTCAGCATTCACCACATATAATATATAGGTATATTATGTTAACCATACTTTCAGGAGTGAGCATCTTTCTCATCATCACCCTCGTGCTGGTGCTGATTCTCCTCCTCGCGAAGAAATATCTTGTCCATTCGGGCAAAGTCAAGATCACAATCAATTCCGACACCGTGGTCGAGGCCGAGTCGGGCAAAGCGCTTCTCTCGACCCTTGCTGACCAGAATATTTTTCTCCCCTCTGCCTGTGGTGGAAAGGGCAGTTGCGGTCAGTGCAAGTGTCAGGTGTTCACCGGAGGCGGCGACATACTTCCCACCGAGAAGGTTCACTTCTCGCGCAAGGAGCAGCAGGCACATTGGCGCCTCGGCTGTCAGGTGAAGGTCAAGGAGGATTGCTCGATAGGCATTCCCGCTTCGGTCCTCGATGTCAAGGAGTGGGAATGTGAGGTGATTTCCAACAAGAATGTCGCAACCTTCATCAAGGAGTTCATCGTGGCTCTTCCTAAGGGTGCCCACATGGATTTCATCCCCGGATCCTACGCCCAAATCAAGATTCCGACCTACGAGATGGACTATGACAAGGACATCGACAAGGCATCAATCGGTGACGAGTATCTTCCCTCATGGGAGAAGTTCGGTCTTTTCGGTCTGAAATGCCGCAACACGGAGACGACAGTGCGTGCCTACTCAATGGCCAACTATCCCGAGGAGGGTGACCGCATCATGCTCACCGTCCGCATCGCCACTCCTCCCTTCAAGCCGAAACCCCAGGTTGGGTTCCAGGATGTAATGCCGGGAATCGCTTCAAGCTACATCTTCACTCTCAAACCCGGCGACAAGGTGCGCATGAGCGGTCCTTACGGAGATTTCCACCCGATTGTCGACTCTAAGGCCGAAATGATGTGGATTGGCGGTGGCGCAGGTATGGCTCCGCTCCGTGCCCAGATTATGTGGATGACAAAGACGCTCCAGACCCGCGACCGTGTGATGAACTACTTCTACGGTGCGCGTGCGCTCAACGAGGTTTTCTATCTCGACGATTTCATGCAGCTCGAAAAGGATTTCCCCAACTTCAAGTTCCATCTTGCGCTTGACCGTCCCGATCCTGCAGCGGATGCTGCAGGGGTGAAATACACCGCAGGTTTCGTTCATCAGGTCATCTACGAGACATATCTCAAGAATCATCCCGAGCCTGAGGACATCGAATACTACATGTGTGGTCCGGGCCCGATGAGCGCTGCAGTCAACAAGATGCTCGACGACCTCGGCGTGGATCCCGAATCAGTCCACTACGACAACTTCGGAGGCTGACATACTTTCCGTTTGTCCACATCGACAACGGACACTCTGAAAACATCAATAGAGACAAAGACCTTTCCGTATCATGCCATAATGCTTTCCGGAAAGGTCTTTGTTTCTATTAATATTTTCGTGGACTATAAAATAAAATTAGTAAAAATATTGGTGGTTTTCGTGAAAACAACTATATTTGCAGGTGAGTGGTTGCCGATTCTTAGGACGCAACTGTAAGAAATGTTATTTACACATATTCCATCATTCATCACTTAAATTACAATGAAAAAACTACTATCTTTCATCACAGCTTTCCTCATCATGGGCACTCTGTGCGTCAGTGCCGATACCGTAGAGCCCACTTACTATGTGCAGGGTCATTTTTTCAAGGATATGCCCAAAAATCTTCCTGAGGGCTATTCGCTCAGTTTCATAAGTTATGGAGAGGGGAAGCGATTGACTCTGATTGTCTATAGGGAGACTGTAACACTCCCGGAGGATATTGTCAATTCTGCAATTCCAGAGGAGCAGCTTGCAAACCCCGACTTGATATGGCCCGCTGTTACGAGTAGTCTGCAATTTGTTTCTATCATGGACGAATCGATTAAAAACCGTGAGACTTTGACCCTTGGCTCTGCTTTCCCGAAGTTTACGGCCGTGGATATTGACGGAGTCGAATGTGGCAGTAAGGACATCGAGGGGAAGGTTATGGTGCTGAATCTGTGGTACACCGGTTGTGGACCATGCCGTAAGGAGATGCCCGAATTGTCGAAATGGCGCGAACAGTATCCGGATGTGGTATTCCTCTCGTCGACATGGGAAACTGCCGACATTGCTCGTCCTGTTCTTGAAAAATGTGGCTTTACATGGCGACATATTGTCAATGACCGTCAGTTTCTGAAATGGCTCAATGGCAGAGGATTCCCGATGACAATAGTTGTGGATAAGCAGGGAATCGTGCGTCATTACGAAAACGGTAGCAATCCCGAAAAACTCGCCTCTATCCTCAAGGCCATAGACACCGCCTGCAACGACAAGCCTTGATGTCATGAATCATAGTGCATGAGTATCAGACTTGTTGCAAAGACGTATAAAAACAACAGTCCGGAAGTAACACAGATTCATGTTCCTTCCGGACTTTTGTTGTTATGTTCATTATAGCATTCAGGCCTTTTTACTATTTAGAGGACTGTCTGCTTCGGTAGGCTTGCATTCCCTTTTTGCTTGATTCGACTTGGAGTTGCAGCCCTATTGAAACGGTCAGATCTCGGCCCCATGCACGGGAACTTTTGTCAAAATGGATTAACTCTCTGGCTTCAAAACCATCTTCAGTATGAGCGTACTCATATTTTGTCAGACACATATATGCTTTTTCCCCAACTGTGTGACGATAATTTATGTCAAGGATAACGCTGAACACCCGTGACATTCGATAGCCTATTGTGAGTCCACCGTTCAAAAAGGATGGTGACAGATATCTATTACATTCCCAACGTGTGTAGGGCATTTCCCATCTGTCATATCCCGGATCATCTGTCAGGTCATAGTCGCGTGTCGATGTCCATGAGTCATTCATGCCAATTGTTCCTATTCCTCCGCGCAAAAGGAGTTGCCATCTGTTCCACTCCATTCTGTAGGTAATACCTATGCCGGCTATCGCTCCGGCGAAAATTGCTCCGCATTCATCGTCCTGATGGAATTTTGTTCCCAATTGTTTTTCAAGCAGGGGACCGCAATCGCTTGCAATGGAGGAGCCATAGATAGCACAATCTACATACATGCCCCAATGTCGGAGGAAGAAATAAGCGAACCGCCAGTCAAGTTCGTTGGTTTGACCACGTCTGCGGCCTAACCATTCCGAATTTTCGTGTCCTCCCATATTGATACATTTGCCGAATGTAAGGGTCATGATAATCGGCTTCTCCAATGGAACGCTCAAGTCCTCTTTCTCTCTTTCCTTTTTCCCGGATGTCTCAACTTTCGTATCATTCACATTATCTACGGCAATAGTATCATTTTCCATGGCTGTCCGTGGCTCCTGTGCGTGACAGATTGACGCACTCATGCCAAGAGCGATGGCGACGAAGAAAGAAGTGAAATTTTTCATTTGCAGAAATATGAATGTGATGGTCTGTTGGAGATATGGTTGATTGGGGCTGCCGGTTTGTCAGAGAATCAGTTCCTCTGTCGGACGTTTGGGAACAATGTGGTGGTCGGATGAATCGCGGTAATATTTGATGTCTGCATCGGTTGTACCGTCGGTGTCGACGATTTCCACTGTCTCAGCAGGATAGCCGAGTGCAAGGACATAGAGAGGTTTGTAGCGTTCGGGGATGGCGAGCGCCTCAGTCACTTTTGCGGCATTGAATGCCTTGATGATGCAGCCGTGGATACCGAGGGTGGCCGCGCCGAGGGTTATGGCCTCAAGCTGCAGACCGTCGTCGCAGAGGCAGTTGGTGGTCAGCTCGGTGTCTATGCACTGGACAAGATAGGCCGTAGGGCGCTCAGTCTCCGCCGGACCGTCCCACCAAGTGAAATATCCTGCCCATTTGAGAGCGGGAAATACGGCCTCGCACTCTTCACGGGATGACACAAGGCGGTAGCGCAGCGGCTGGAGGTTACGTCCCGAAGAGCAATAGCGCACAAGCTCCACAAGTTTGCGAAGCGTCTCGTCGGATATTGCATGGTTGCCGTCGAAGCGGCGATATGAGCGGTTGCTTTTCAGCAATTCTCGAAATTCGTCATATTTTGTCATAAAAGATTCGGTTTTATTTATCAGTAATTACTGAAATTCACATTGTCATTGCCTTGTATGGACGCGCTGTAGCGCGTATGCCCGATTGGATGCAAATGTCAATCCGATGAATTATGTTTAGAGGATGTGTTTCATCCGGCATACGCGCTACAGCGCGTCCCTACAATATTTCTCATTCCCAGTCATCCGTGCGGAAGGGGATGAGGGGCAGATAGTTGCCGGCGTGGAGATTGCCGGGGAGGAAGTCGCGCCAACCGTAGCGGACGGCTACCGGATTGGGAACGTCCTTGCTCGATACGACCATCTCGTTTGTCTGCCAGTGGAGCCATACGGAGTCGGCTGGATGGAATACCCTGTCGGGACCGGCCACTTCAAAGCCCTCGATGGCATAGTTGCGGCAAATGCCGTCGGAAGGCGAATCTATAGCCACCCATGCAGCACCGTCCTTGAACTTATGGCTCTTGTAGCGCGGGCTTTCCACAGGAAATTGCTTCTTCCCGTATGTCTTGTTGAGCGCGAGGTCGCATAGACGTTTCCCGACAGCTTCCTTGTTGGCAGGATGGATGTTGAAGCGTTCGTATGGCTCAACGAGGTCATTGATTGAAATCATATCGCTGTTGGGAATCATTTCCACAGCCTTCCACTGAGCCTCACGCAGCAGTGGAGCCTTTCCCTTTTCCGAGGGGTCGCCATATTCGTAGGGTGCGATTTCGACAGCATAGAAGGGGATGTCGCCGATGCTGATTTCATCGCGCCAGTTCTTGACCATCGTGGCAAGACGGTCGGCGTATGTCTCGGGAGTGGATACGTTTGAACAGCCTTGATACCATATAATTCCCTTGTAAGTGTAGTTTTTGATAGGGTTGAACATGGCGTTATACATCAGCATGGGGCGGTGGTAATGCACCATCGGCTCTATGTCCTTCGGGTCGAGCGACACATCGGGGTAGGTCTCCAGTATATCACGCGGTGTCCAGCTCTCGACCTTTGCACCTCCGTAAGCTGCGCTGACAATGCCGACGGGGACATCAAGCACATCGGTCATTCTCTTGGCGAAGTGCCATGCGAGGGCGCTGTAGTCGGGCGATGTCTCAGGCGAAGGTATTGTCCATACGGCATCAACGGTATCGACCGGTGTGTAGCTCTGGGTCAGAGGGACGGTGTAGAAACGTATGCGGTCCGCCTCATGGCGTGATGAGGCGATTTCGTCATAACCGCCGAGGGTGCAGCATCCGGGGAAACCTTTGAGCGGCATCTGCATGTTGGACTGTCCGGATGCAAGCCATACCTCACCGATGAGCACGTTGTTGATGGTAATCGGGTCGCCGTCGGAGATTGTGATTGAGCAGGGGGTGAAGCTCCCGTCGGGTGTCCTTATGGCAAGACTCCACTGACCTGTGCGGTCAATGGTTGTAGTGTATTCCTTATTGTCCCATGATGGTGTGACCGTGACTTTCGCTCCTGGATCGCCGGTGCCGTAAATGCGGGCATCGGCATTCTCCTGAAGCACCATATTGTCGGTGATAAGAGAACCGGGACGTACTTTAGCCTCCGCGCTGATGGCAGCGGGAAGTATGAGGGCGAGAATCAGTAATGATTTTTTCATTTGTTTTCAGGTATGTAGTCGTAGATAGGCAAGTCATTATTAAACTATGTGGTAGGCTTGCACTACAAATCTACAATAAATTGAAGAGACATGCAAACCACTTGAGGATAAATTGATAGGTCGGGCGAATAATCTGCTAAAATCGTATAGGGGTTGGACTTATGATGGAAGGGCATATAAAGACCTAAGGTCAGAAGAGACATAAGCTTTTTATTTTGGAGAGATGAAATAGGTAAGATTAAATAAACTCACCCAAACATCTCAAAATAAAAAAACTTATGTCTCTTCTGACCTTAGGGACTTATGTGCCTTTTCCCGCGAATGGATTATTTCTTCTCGGCGGGTTTGTTCTGGCTGTCGTCACATTCGGTTACTTCTGTGGCGGCATAGCCGATTTTGGCAAAACCTTTTTGAATAGCTTCGACATTGGTCTTTTTGGGATTGTACTTGACAGTCACAGTCTGGCCGGTGAGGGATGTTTCGATTGACTTGACACCCTTCTCGAAACGGAGGTTTGATTTGATTTTGTTCTCGCAGTTCTGGCATGACATTTTCGGCATGACAGTGAACACTGCTGTAGCCTGAGAAGGCTCCTTCGCGCCCATGCAGACAGTAAGGGTCATGAGCATCAAAGCGATGGTGAGGAAACGTTTCATGTTTTTATTGGGTTTTTAGTTTTTAGTTTTCAGTTGTGAGTTTTAAGTCCAGACTTTAAGTTTAGAGTTTCCGGTTGCGGGCTGTCAGCCATCAGCAATGACCGAATCCTCAGAACTATTATCTATACTCTATACTTTAATCTCTATACTTAAAAATTATATTTTCCGGTTGCGGGCTGTCAGCCATCAGCAATAACAGAACCCTCAGAACTATTATCTATACTCTATACTTTAACCTCTATACTTAAAAATTATAGATATTGAGTAAAATTATATCTGAATCCTGCATAGATCATTGCTCCGTGGATAGGGGCGTGGACCATTGTTGCATCAAAGTTCGGACCCCAAGGGTCGGCGGCATCAATGATAGGACGCTTCTGACGGTAACCGGTAAGGTTTTCTCCGACGACGTAGATGCTCCAGTGACGGAAATTGCGTGTGAGCTGGGCATTGAGCTGTGCGTAGGGATGATAGCGCTTTTCCCAAGAGAGAGTTCCGTCAGCCGTGGGGTAGGGATCAGGATTTCGGCCACTGCCGTTGAGCGCGCAGGTGATGTCGAGTTGCCATAGACCCATGTCAGGTGTCCACCCGAGGGTAAGCAGCCCCTTGTTGCGTGATGTGAGGGGCTTTTGGCGCATCCCGTCGCCATAGTTGGCCTGCACGTCGGTCAGTCGGTAGGCAGCCGAGAAATTGAGGTCTGGAAGAATATTGTAGCTCACCTCAATCTGGAAGGTGTGGGAGTAGGAACGACCGCCGAGATTACCGATTATCGCCGCATGAGGGTCGGCATCAAGATTCAGGAGCAACTGGTTGGAGAAGCGTGTGTAGTAATACTCAGCCGACAGACCGAGCGAACGTCCGAACAGGCGCAGCGATGAGGTGACACCTGTGCCGAAGTTCCACGCACTCTCCTGCTTGAGGTCCTTTTCAATAATGAGCGAGCGCGATGAGGCGAGGAGATAGTGATACTCGGCCAATGGTTGCGGGGAGTGGTAGCCGCGACCTGCCGAAAGCTGCAGCGATAGCGGGTCCATGATATTGTAGCGCACATGGAGACGCGGAGTGAACATCCATCCGTAGCGCGAGCTGCGGTCGCCGCGAACACCGGCCATGGCGATGAGGCGGTTGTCGATGTTGAGTGTGTACTGACCGTAGGCACCGTAAGTCATCTCATGACTGTTTATATCCGTGACAGGTGTGTCGGGGTCGTTGGACGGACGCAGGTGCTGGCGATAATTGTCATAGACCATGCTCAGACCGGTTGACAGCGAGTGGCGGTCGAGCCATTTGCGCTCGAACATGGCAGAGACGTAAGCCTCCCGCTGTATCACATCATAGAGCTTGCGTCCATAACCGGCATCCTGGTCATGGAAACTCATTGAGGCTATCATGGCCACGTTGCCGTCGTTTTCACGGTCAAAGATATAGGCATTTTTTGTGAAAGCCTCCACGCGACGTGTGTCGATGTTGATGACGTAGGGGTCGGTGTAGTGCTGACCGTGTGCGATCTGACCGCTTTTGCGGTGCTCGTCGAGATACTTGACCGCAGCCTGGAAGACATAGCTTGTGCCGAGATAGGCCCAGCGGTTCATGCCGGAGAATTGGCGGACGCGCGGAGCATCGGCAAAGCCGTCATCATTCATGTCGTGGTCCTTGAACGAATTCTCGCCGTGGAGCAGGAGACCTGTGCTCCACTTGTCGCCGAGATGGATGTTGCCGTCGAAATTTCCCTCGAGTTTGCCGAGATGGTCGGCATACATATTGACCGAAAGGCTTGGTTCGAGCTGAGGTTTCTTCATTTCGACATTTATCTGTCCGGTGATGGATTCGTAACCGTTCTTGACTGAACTTGCGCCTTTCGACACCTGGATTGACTGCATCCACGGACCGGCGATGTAACCGAGGCCGAATGGCCCTGCCGCCCCGCGGAAGTTTGGAATATTCTCGGTGAGCATCTGGACGTAGCTTCCGGAAAGACCGAGAAGTTTGATTTGGCGTGCTCCTGTAGCGGCGTCGCTATAGCTGACGTCGACCGACGGATTGGTGGTGAAACTTTCACCGAGGTTACAGCAGGCCGCACGTTTCAGATCCGAGGCAGAGATGACTTCTGTGTTGAGTGACGTTCCTCGTAATTTGCCGAGTGTGCGGCGTTCGGTGACGACCACCTCCTGCAGCTCCATCTCCAGTGAGTCAGGTTCTTCTTTAAGCGTAAGCGTTGAGGCATTGGTCAGAAGCGACCATGGAAAAACAACGGTTGAAATAAGTAATTTTAGAGTCGTGTGCATCATTAAAAAATCGCGAATTACACCGCGAAGTTACGAAAAAATCACGACTCTTCTGCCACCCGTTGGTTTTCATCGAAAACACGCAGTGTTTTGGATATAATTTTGGTCAATTGGCGATATTTTTCGTTTGATAAATCAAGTTTTGGCTAAAAAATGCATATATTTGTTAAATACTTCGTATTTTATGGCGCAACTCTTTTTGTTAATTTAATTTAACTTTTAGTGGGGAAGTGATTCTTAATTTCTATTTAACTTTGCAGCCTCTTATACAATAAGTATTGAGTATTGAAATCACTCGCAAATATAATCTTGTATCAAAGCTATAATCAACAATTTGTATGAACCGTCGTATTATCACTTTTGTCCCCTTTCTGGCGACAGCCATGCTCGGAATGGTAATTCCAGGAGAAATGTCGGCCAAGAAAAAAACGCCGACCTTGCCTAAAATTGAAATGAGCGCAGCGGCCAAGGACAGTGCGGAATTCATGAAAGGTCTGAAGGATGCCAAAGTCCACAAGGGCATGTTCAATGCATACATCGACAAGAAGAACAAACTTTGGTTTGAACTTCCCGACAGTGCGTTCAATCATAGCTACATCCTTGTAAACCGTGTCAATAGCCTCTCACAGACCCAGGACTATGTGGCCGGTCAGATGGCATCCAACCCAATGTTGATACGTTTCACCCGTGATGATAACAACGTCTATCTCCACTTGATGCAGTCGGCATCGGAGGTTCCCGACGGTGATCCCATCAAGGAATCGTTTGCCCGCAACTTCGCCGATCCGGTGCTCAAAGGCTTCAAGATTGCCAACAAGACTAAAGGTAGCGTCTTCATCGACGTGACATCGTTCTTCACCGGAAATGAGAAGGTCATCTCTCCAATTAAGGAGTCAAATCCTCTTCTGAAACTTCTCGGTGGCAAAGAGGGCATCAAGGGCACATTCTACCCCGACGGTTCCTCGCTTGTATCGGTCAAGTCATTCCCCGAGAATATCGAAATCAAGAGCCGTCTGGCCTACACGACTGCGACAGCTTCGCAGCCCTACACCGTCGTGATGTCGCGTTCGATTGTCTGTCTTCCCGACGACCCGATGCCCATGCGTCTCCACGACAACCGTGTCGGTTATTTCTCGGAGTACAAGAATAAATATTCATCCTCAATGGACGGTGCCCGTCCCTACGAAATCATCACCCGTCATCGTCTCGAACCGCGCGATGAGGATCGTGAGGCTTATTTCGCAGGCAAGCTCGTGGAGCCGAAAAAGAAAATAGTTTTCTATGTCGACTCGGCTTTCCCTGAAAAGTGGCGCGGCGCTGTCAAGGAGGGTATCGAATACTGGAACACAGCCTTCGAGGCCGCAGGTTTCAAGAATGCGGTCGAGGCGCGCGACTATCCCACTGATGATCCCGACTTCGACCCTGACGACATCCGCTACTCCTGCGTCCGCTATTGCGTCAGTCCGACAGCCAACGCTATGGGTCCGTCGTACACCGACCCCCGCACCGGTGAGATTCTCGGAGCCGACGTAATCTGGTATCACAACATCCTTGAACTTGTCCACAACTGGCGCTTCACCCAGACAGCCGCCGTTGACCCGCGCGTGCGCAACAAGGTATTCGCCGATTCGGTGATGTATGAATCGCTCACCTACGTCGCTGCTCATGAAATCGGCCACTGCCTCGGACTCATGCACAACATGGGCGCATCACATTCATTCACACTCGACAATCTCCGTGACCCCGCCTTCACTCAGAAACACGGAACAACACCGAGTATCATGGACTATGCGCGCAACAACTTCGTGGCGCAGCCCGGCGACCTTGAACGCGGTGTGCGTCTGACACCTCCTCCTGTCGGTGTCTATGACATCTATGCCATCAACTGGGGCTACCGTCTGATTCCCGGTGCGAAGACAATGGAGGATGAGAAACCTACACTTGATAAATGGATACGCGAGAAGGATGGCGACAAGATGTATGAGTTCGGTGCCCAGCAGTTCCTCGGACTCGTCGACCCGACCGACCAGACAGAGGACCTCGGCAATGACCACATCAAGGCCGGCAATATGTCAATTTCCAATCTCAAGATTATCATGGATAACTTCGAGGATTGGGCCGGCGAACCGGGCGAGAACTATGAACCTCTCGACAAGATGTATCAGGCGATGGTCGGACAGTATCTCCGTCATGTCGGTCACGTCTACCCCTACATCGGCGGTGTCGAGTTCAAGGAAATCCGTCAGGGTATGAACGACGGCTATGCACGCACCTTCATCCCCAAGGCAAAGCAGAAGGAGGCTATGAACTGGCTTCTCGACCAGGCCCGCACCTGCGGATGGCTTGCTCCTGCGGAACTGATGGCCAAATGGGAGACCCCCTATCAGTGGCGCGAGAAGATGCAGCGCAACGTCGTGGCCTGTCTTCTCTTCTCGACCAACCTCCAGCGCATCAAAGAGGGTGGAGAGATGGATTCCGCCAACAACTATAAGCTCCGCGACTATCTCGACGACGCAATGAAGGGCATATTTGCCGCCACATATAAGAACAAGGCTCTTGACGCCACCGAGCGCAACCTTCAGGCATCGGCAATCAATGTCCTCGTCAACTATTCAGGTCTCAAACCCAAGGAGCAGAAATCATCCTCGAAGGCAATCTCCGTCACAGATGAGTTTGCAGAGATGATGGCGAGCGCAACCGTTCCCGATCTCCCCTGCGGAATGACTCAGGTGCTTGCATCGACCGACGAGGAGCATTCATTTGTCCGCCTCCTTCTCAACCAGACCGCGCTTCCGGTCAATGAGCTTCAGCCCATGATGACTTCCCGTCTGAAGGATGTGATGGAGCTCTACAAGTCGAAACGTGCCGTCGCTCCCGACCGCGACACCCGCGATTTCTATGACTATCAGATTCTGACCATAGGCAAGATTCTTAAAAATAACCAATAAATCATCATTATAACAGACACAGTATGCGAATACTCCTAATGAGCATAATGCTCGCCATTTCCGCCATAGTCGCGGGAGCGCAGACGCGTTCGCTGTCAGGCAAAGTCCTTGATGAGAATGACGAAGCACTTATCGGAGCGACTGTCAAGGTTGAAGGTACGACGCAGGCCACGGCAACAGACGTGGACGGTGCTTATACCCTCGCCGTCGCTGCCGGACGCACTACGAAACTCACAATATCCTATATCGGATATAAGACAGTGACCCTTGAGGTCGCTCCCGAGCAGAACAATATTGTCACTCGTCTCGAAGTCAACTCGAACGTGATGGACGAGGTGGTTGTCATCGGCTACGGTACTGCGAAGAAGCAGTCGCTGACATCCTCAGTCGAAACCATCTCCGGCGACGAGCTTGTGCGCATCCCTGCGATGAATGTCGACCAGACTCTTGCCGGACAGGTGGCCGGTCTCGGTGTCATGAGCACCACCGGTGACCCCTCATCTCCCAAAGAAGCCACAATGAGCATCCGAGGCAATACCGGCAATCCTCTTCTTGTCATCGACGGTGTTCCCCGTCTCGGCACCAACACTTCTGACGGTGAAATGCGTCTCAGTGACCTCAACCCCGACGACATCGAGAGCATTTCTATCCTTAAAGATGCCGCTGCATCGGCTGTCTATGGTGCGCGTGCTGCCAACGGTGTCATCCTCGTGCAGACAAAGCGCGGTCAGGACACAGGACGTGCCAAGGTCAATTTCCGTGGCCAGTTCAATCTCCAGGAGGCAACCTATCTGCCCAAGTTCCTTGACAGCTATCGGTTCGCCGAGCTCTACAACCGTGCGGTCGAAGCCTCAGGCAGCGATGTCTACACCCCCTACGACCTTTCGCTCATCGGTTCCGACCCCAATGTCTACGGCAACTCAAACATGCTCGACTATCTGAACAAGTGGGGCAACTCACAGCGCTATTCACTCTCTGTGTCGGGTGGTTCGAAGTCGGTACGCTACTTTGTTTCGGGTGGCTATACCCGCACCAAGGGTCTTTACTCCAACGTCAGCCGTGACCGCTACAATTATTCGGCAAAACTTGATGCCGACCTCCTTCCAGGTCTCAAACTCTCGGTTGACCTCACCGGCTCTGTTTCCGAAAACAAGAATTCAAGCTATACGACCATCGATGCGGCCTACAGTTTCTCTCCCCTCCAGGTCCTCTCGTTCACAGATGGCCGTCTGGCGAGCATCGACGGTTCGAATCCGCTTATAAACGTGTTCGGCAACGGCGGTTACAATAAGGTCAACAGTGACTTCCACACTCTCAATGCCGTCCTCCGCTACAATATTCCGAAGGTGGATGGCCTGAGCGTTTATCTGAAAGGCACAATCGACCTCAACCACCAGAACACCACACAGTTCTCCAAACCCGTGGCCCTCTATCTCTATGACCCTGAGACCGGTACCACTTCGGTTGACCCCAACACTGTCTATCCCAAAGCCAAGATCAAGCTGGAGGACCGTCACCAGACCATCAACAACAAGCTTATCGAAGCCGGTATCAGCTATGACCACACTTTTGCGCAGAAGCACTCAGTCACCGCTCTTGCAATCGTGAACTATCAGGACTACCACAACAAGTATCTCACAGGTCGCAACGACGACCTGCCCGGCGAGTATCCCGAAGTGATGGGAAGCACCTCCAACGGTTTCCTTTCCGGCAATGAGTATTACAGCGAACGTGCATCGCTTGTTGGACGTGCCACCTACGGTTTTGATTCCCGCTATTTCTTCGAGTTCAGTTTCCGTGTGGACGGTTCAACCCGCTTCGCACCCGAAAACCGCTGGGGTTTCTTCCCGACTGCATCGGCTTCATGGGTTATCTCCAACGAGCCTTTCTTCAGAAACATCTCGCCTGACGCACTGTCGTTCGCAA
Organism: uncultured Muribaculaceae bacterium; assembly: GCA_947381945.1. Lineage (GTDB taxonomy): Bacteria > Bacteroidota > Bacteroidia > Bacteroidales > Muribaculaceae > Duncaniella. The sequence continues at coordinate 33,783 of CANCXM010000021.1, read as the reverse complement.
AAATCCGTGGTTCCTACGGTATCCTCGGTGACGACGGCAACGCTTCCGACTACGACTATCTCCGCAAATATATCTTCAGTGTCAACGGTGGTTATCCCATCGGTGGAATCTTCGGCCCCGGCATCCTGACCGAATCCGGTTCATATCCTAACCCTGACCTGAAATGGGGTAAGTCGAAGGACTTCAACTTTGCCCTTGACCTCGGATTCTGGAACAACCGCTTCTCTATCACCGGCGAAGTGTTCGAACGCCGCCGTTCCAACATGGTCATCGGTGCGCCCGCCTATCTCTTCCCCCCGTCTGTCGGAACTGACGGTGCGGTGCCCAATATCAACATCGGTGAAGTGCGTTACCGTGGCTGGGACATAGCTCTTAAGCATCTCAACACCATCGGCGATTTCAAATATAATGTCAATGTCAACATCTCGCGTACAACCGACGAGGTGCTCGACTATGGCGACGAGTCGGCCTATCTGCCCAATCTCCGCAGAAAAGGCAAGAGCTATTCGTCAAAAGCCATGTATGAGGCTGCCGGACTTTTCCAGAGCTACGAGGAGATTGCCGCATGGCCCGTTGACCAGGATGGTCTCGGCAACGCCAGCCTCGCTCCCGGCGACATCAAGTATCTCGACCAGGACGGCGACGGTGTCCTCACCCGCAATGACCGCATCTATGTCAAGAACTCATCGCTCCCCGACCTTAACTTCGGTATAGGTCTCGGTGCCGAATGGCGCGGCGTTTATTTCAACGCCCAGTTCCAGGGTGTTACCGGCTACAATCAGATGATTAACGAGCTCTACACTCTTGAAAGCCGTTCGCTCCCGAGATTCCAGGAATATCACTACACCAATTCGTGGACTCCTGACAATCCCAATGCCGAATATCCCCGCGTGAAGTTCACATCATCGTCGGACAACAACCGTCTTGAAAGCACCTTCTGGGTGAAGAAGTGCAATTTCGTGCGCCTCAAGGCTCTGACAATCGGTTACCGTTTCCCCTCCAAGATGCTTCGCAAGGCCCATATCTCCAATCTCGACCTCGCCCTGCAGGGTGGAAACCTCTTCACAATCTCTTCTCTTGACAACATGGATCCCGAATCGCTCAGAGGCTATCCCCTCCAGCGCACCTACGGTGTGACAGTGAATTTCGGTTTCTAAACAGTGTGACTGATATTTAAGGAGATACAGAAGCACATAAGTTCAAAAGAAACAAAAGTTACGACACTGACTCCTCCATAACATTACCGATAAAAACTCTTTTGAAAACAAAAATGAAAATAGCAAAATACATATTTGCACTCCTTGTCCTGCCGGTGACACTCGTGTCGTGCGACGGCATATTCCGTGACCGTCCGAACGACAAGCTTTCGGGCGAGTCCATCTGGGACAACGACCGTCTGCTCGACGAGTATGTCCTCCCGTGGTACCGCAACATGGACAATGGTTTCAGCACCTACGTCACCACAATCATGAAAGGTCTCGGCTACGAGTATGAGCCGTGGTACGGCGATCAGCTTACCGTTGGTCGCCGTGACTGGTATCAGGGTGACTACGGCAACATACTGAAAAGCTCGCAACAGGACATCACCACACGCGGGCGCACTGAATGGTTCAAGTTCTACACGCAGATTTCTTCAATCAACACCCTGCTTAAGAATGAGAACAACCTTTCCTCTACGAACCGTCAGCGTCTGCTTGGCGAAGCCCACTTCTTCCGCGCATACTACTACTACCTGCTTCTCCGCATGTATGGCGGTGTGCTTCTCATCAAGGAGCCTTACAATCCGCTTGTGAATCCTGTGAAGTTTCCCCGTGCCTCTTACGAGGAGATGGTTCGTTTCATCGCTGATGAAGCCGAGCTTGCCGCCTCGCTCCTTGCGGTCGAGAACACACCCGACAATGTCGGCCGTCCCACACGCGGTGCAGCTCTCATGCTCAAAGGCAAGACTTTCTTCTGGGCTGCAGGCGACCATTTCCAGAACTACGAGAAAGAATATCTCGGTTTCCCCGACAATCGTTCGGAGGAGATGCTCGATTCGGCTGCACGCAACTATGACCGTGTGATGAATCTCGGTGTCTATCGCCTTGTGCAGATTGCCGGAAGCTCTAAGGATGAGGTCGTGGCAGGTTACCGCAATATATTCCTGACGAAGAATTCCGAGGAATCAATCTGGGAGGTGCAACATGCCGATGACGGAAATTTTGATTCAGCCAACGGCCACAAACTTGACCGCGAAGCCTCGGCCCCATCATTTGGCGCTACGACCGCCGCATATAATCCTACCCAGAACCATGTAGATGAATACCGTATGGACAACGGCAAGCGCATCACTGATGCCGGTTCGGGTTATGACAAGGCCAACCCATACGAAGGACGCGACTACCGCTTCTATGCCAATATTCTCTACGACGGTGCGAGATGGAGAGGCCACACGATGGACATCCACTACACTGTGGTTGACGGTAAGGAAGTGGCAGGAGAGGATCTGACTCCCTACGGAACCTCGACCAACGCATCTGTGAGCCGCACGGGCTATTATATGGCCAAGTTCCTGAACGAGCGTCAGACAATAGACACGGATGCGACATACGCAAGCTCGCAGAACTGCATCATCTGGCGTTTTGCCGAACTTCTGCTCGACTATGCCGAGATTGATTTCAAGAAGGGACGCACATCGGCGGCTCTCGACAAGGTCAATCAAATCCGTTCACGCGTGAAGATGCCGGAGTTGACCTCCGTCACATGGGACGACATCTTCAATGAGCGCCGTGTCGAGATGGCTTTCGAGAAATGTACTTATTGGGACCTTATCCGCTACAATATTGCCGAGGAACGTATGACCGGCACGACCAATCCGCTCTTCGGAGTCAAGATTGTGGTCAATGCCAACGGTACACGTCGCATCACCAATCCGGTTGTCAACGGACGCAACACTGTGGTCCGCTACTTCCGCGCCCGTCAGTACTACTGGCCTCTCGATTGGGACGATGTGCGTTACCATGAGATTGAGCAGAATCCCGAGTGGGTTGAAATGTAAGAAAAAACGACTGTTAGAGATATAAAGGGCATAAGTGCAGAAGCATGGATTGCTGTACTTTCACACTTATGTCCTTTATTTTAAAATTCAATAATCATACAATCTTTGAGATAACACAACTATTTATTTTCATACGTTTTTATCAAATTCAATTTTCACAGATGAAAAAATTTTTACTCTCAATGGCTGCCGTAGCCTGCATGGTGTCGGCTTCCGCACAGACTGTCTACAATTATTTTGATGCTGCCGACGTTGATGCAAACGGTTGGCTTTGGTTTGACACTCAGGAAAAAATCGACAAGTATGTGGGTTGGGGCAACAAGTACAAAATCCAGCTCCAGACTGCAACATACGAGGACGCCGACGGCCAGTATCCCGAACCTTACGGAGATCCGACCGCTATTGGCTGGAATGCCGCAGGTGAGCAGGGTGAAGGAGCCAAAACCGGAGCAATCATTCTTCCTGAAGGTTCAGTATTTACAAATGGTTCAACTAATCCGAATGGTGGAGCTATCCTTTTCCAACTCCCTGATTGCGCTGAAATCGAGATGTATCTTTCCACCAATGCCGCACCTATTTGCTTAGGCCTTTCAGGTGGTAAGGGAGCATTAGAAACTATTGATTTGGCTACGATTTATGTGTATTCGAAATTTGGCTTTGTCAATAATGTACTTGCAAATGCTACTCAGTACGAATGGAAGAATGTGCAGGATGTAATTAACGAGAATACACTTCTTAAGCTTGCTTCTCCCGAAGGCGAGAAAGTCACCGGTATGGTCCGCAACAATATGAAGCGTCCCCTCTATGTACAGGGTATCAAGATTCTTACCTACACCAATGCTGCCAATCAGGAAGGTGCCGGTATCGACGGCGTTATCGCTGACGGTGCTCTCGCTCTCACTGTTGACGGCAACAATGTCAGCGCTTCCGAGGATGCTATGTTTGAGGTGTATTCAATCGCCGGTGTGCGCGTGGCTACTGCCAACGGTACTTCCGTCGCTCTCGATGACCTCGCAACAGGTGTCTATGTCGTGAAGGCTACCTCAGACAACGGTACAGCTACAGTTAAGGTTGTACGCTAATAAGAACCGTAAACTTAAAAAACAAGAGTCATGAGACAGTCACTTTTACTGTCACTGTCGCTGCTCGTCGCAATGCCCACGTTTGCCGTCCGCCGGATGGCAAACGTGGTTTGCTTTGTAAAATTCGCTGACCAAAAGGATTCCGACTGGCAGCACACGCAGGATTACTACGAAGCAATGTTCAACAACCGCGATGAGGGTGCGAATTCTGTGACCAATTATTTCTCCGACATGAGCTATGGGAATCTCGAATTGACTTCGACATTGATTCCGGTGGTGTATGTCGACAGTCTTCCGCGTTCATATTACTGCATGAAGACATCAATCAATCCCGACGGTTATACAGATTACCTGAACGCATCACTTCGTGAGCAGACGATGCTCAAAAGGATGTGTGATTTTCTTGATGCATCGCTCCCCGATGATGTGGAGGTCGACATCAACGGTGACGGCAAGATTGACAATCTGACCGTAATCATCCACGGCAATTCCGAGATTTCGGCAGAGCGTAATCTGTGGCCTGCAAACACACCGTGTCTGTGGACCAGTCCGACTCTCAACGGCAAGAAAGTTGGCTATTATCTGAAAGTATTCGATAAGGCCAACGGCTACCAGGGATTTGAACCGCAGGAGCTGAATACCGGGGTCATCTGTCACGAGATGATGCACACTCTCGATGCTCCTGACCTCTACAGCAAGGGTAAGCTTGAACCTGTCGGTGTATGGGACTTGATGAGCGACAATCAGAAGAAGCCCCAAGGACTGTCGGCCTATATCCGTTCGACCTACGGTCGCTTTTTCGGCAACTGGATTCCGGAAATCAAAGAGCTTACGGAGAGCGGACGCTACACGCTCAGACCTCTTGCTTCAGCCACATCCACCGACGTGGCCTATAAGATTGTACCCGAAGGCTCGAAAGGGGAGTATTTCATGGTAGAATATCGCGACAAGTCGGATATGTGGGACCGTTCGCTTCCGTCTGCAGGTATGCTTGTCTATCGCATCGATCCGCAGAAGTCCGGAAATCTCAGTGAGACGCGCTTTGAGATGTATGTATTCCGACCGGGAGGCTCAACAACCAAAGTCGGAAAGCTTGCGCAGGCTCCGCTGGGAGCAGCTACGGGACGCACATCCTTCGGAACGGAGGCTGATGCCGACTATCCTTTCTATGGCGATGGCAGCCGTGCGCCGTTCTCGATTTCGGATGTCGTGGAGACTGAAGGAGGAGTTGAATTCACGCTTACATTCGGCGACAATAGCGGTATTGATGATATTTTGGCTGACGGAGCTTCACAGGCTTACTATGACAGAGTGAAAGGTGATATTGTGGCTCCGGGGGCAGAAAATGTCGAGATTTTCAGCATCAGTGGACTGCGTATCGGCCGCTTGTCAGATGCTCCGAAGGGTGTATATCTCGCCCGAATCGGCTACCCCGATGGCATCGTCAAGACTATAAAGTTCGTGAAATAGCTCATCCGGAAAAGGCACATAAAGACAGAAGGTCAGAAGGAACATAAGGTTTTTTATAATCAGAAATTTGAGGTGAGTTTAATTAAATATAACTTCCTTGTTTAATTTCTTTCTACTAAAAACCTTATGTTCCTTCTGACCTTCTGTCTTTATGTACCCTTCCGGGATAATATGAGCAGTTTTGGCTTTATGTGCCTTTCCCGGATATAGGGATTAGCGGATTTCAATGTGGAGCGGGCGGGCGACGGTCCATTTGACCGGGAGGGTGACGGTGGAGGTGGCGGAGTCGTATTTCCACGCGCCTTTGGAGAGTTTTTTGCCGTCGACAGTGATTTCGGATGGACGCACGTCGATGAGATGGATTTTGAAGGTCATGTTTTTCACCGAGGATGCGCCGGGATAGGTGCCTTCGGCAATCACGTCGATGTTGATGCCCTCAACCGATGCATCGCCGGTGAAGGTGACGAGCGAGAATGCTTTGTCGGTGAGCGATGAGGTCGACTTGCGGTCGTCTTCATACATCTCATACTCCGACTTTCCGAGATAGGGATAGTAGTTGACGGTATAGGCATCGGTGCGGTAGTCGCCGGTCGATTTCATGTCGTAGTCAGCTTGCGGGAGGAAGGCTCCTGCACGGACGAAGAGGGGGAGGACGGAGAGGGGTGCGGGATAAGTGATGGTGTCGCCGCCGTGGTAGAATTTCGAGGGGTTGGCATAGTCCACCCACAGACCTTCGGGGAAGATGACCTGACGCTCGGTGGAGCCTTGTGTCATGACCGGAGCCACGAGGAGGTCGCGTCCCCAGAGGTATTCATCGGTGATGTCGTCATACTTTCCGCTGCCGGGAGTGTAGAAGTTGAGCGGGCGGACGAGGGGCTGACCCTGCGAGGCGTTTTCGTAGGCGAGTGTGTAGTTGTAGGGGAGCCAGCGGTAGCGTTCCTTGATGAGCGGGAGGATGATATCCTGCTGTTCGGGATACTTGTAGGGTTCGGCTGTTGCCTGGGCATGGGTGCGGAGGATAGGGGAGAAGAGGCCGAGCTGAAGCCAGCGGACATAGAGTTCGGGGTCGTAGGGACGGGTTTCGTCAATTGCGAAGCCTCCGACGTCGTGGCTCATGTAACCGAGACCGCTGAGGCCGGAGTTGAGCATGATTTTCACCTGAGGTTGCAGACCTCCCCACGAACGGGACACGTCGGTCGACCAGGGGAAGACGCTGTAGCGCTGCAGACCGGTGGTGCCGCCGCGCATCATGGTCATCAGTCGGGTGTCGGGGAAGTCAGACTTGAACATGTCGTAGATGACGGCGCTCCAGTCGTTGCCATACTGGTTGTGATACTCGCGGGTGGTGAGTCCGTTGGCGTGGATACCTGTTTCGGGATGTACCTCAGGTTCGCCAAGGTCGCCCCACCATCCGCCTACGCCTTCGAGGGTGAGCTGACGGTAGCGGTCGGCAAGCCATGCGCGGGTTTGGGGATTTGCCATGTCAAACATACCGCCTTCACCGACCCAGATGGTGACCTCCTGCGGATTGCCGGTGGAGTCTTTGAGCAGAAGACCCTTTGAGGCGAGTTCGTTGTAGTTGGCGAGGCCGTTGGAGTTGCGGAGGATGTAGGGCTGCGAGATGATGACGGTGTTGACTCCCTGTTTCTTCAGGTCGGCAAGCATTTTCTTGTGGTCGGGCCACTGGACGGGATCCCAGGCGAGACGGCCCATGTCCTGCTCTTTGCCATACCAGTAGAGGTCGAGCACGATGCCGTCCACGGGATAGCCGGCACGACGGAGAGTGTCGACAACTCCGACAGTCTCATCCTGCGTGCGGTAGCCGTATTTCGACGTGATGTAGCCGAGCGACCAGAAGGGCGGGAGGTCCTGACGGCCTGTGAGGGCGGAGAGCTGACGGGTTGCGTCGGCGAGAGTGCCTGCACCGTTGATGAAGTAGTAGGAAATCGGTGAGCGGGATTCGGAGGTGTAGACAATGGGATTGGACATCACCATCTCGGCGGCGGCATAGTCGTCGAACACCACAGAGTAGCCGCTGGATGAGATGAAGAGCGGCATTGTTATGTTCATCTGCGAGATGCGCGGGTCGCCTTCGGTGTAGCCGTAGTTCTGGCGGTTGTACATGACGAGAGTGTCGCCTGCGAGGTTGAAGCTGTGGCCGCGTTCTCCGGCACCGTAGAATGAACCGCTGCCCATCGTCGAGAGCGAAAGGCTCTGACGGCCTCCGGCGTTTGTGCGCAGACCGGGGTCGCTGACAGCCTTGTTGGCTCCGGCGTTTATGTCGACCGCACCGCTGACGCTGTCGACACGCACAACGATGCCACCCTTGGTGGTCATGAGTGCCATGCCGGGTGCGGAAGAGACAGTGGCTTTTCCGGTAGCATTTTTGATGACGGAAGCTGTCGAGGCCGGGATTTTCTCACCGGGTAGAAGGTTGGAGACTTTGATGATGTTGTCGGTGACTGCGGTCACTACAACTTTCCGACCTGAGGGGGTGGTGAGGTCGATGTCCGCCTGCTGTGACCGGGCGGAGACGAAATGCGGAGCAAGCATGAACGCCACCGCGCCCATGAGTTTTGCCGAACCGATGATTTTCATATTTAGAAATGGAGTGAGTGTAAGTTTTTACAGTTAAAATTTTACGCATTACAAAGTTATGAAAAAATATCGGAATCCGCAATGGAAATAGTGCAGTAATATGAGCTTGTGCAGGAAGGGTACGGAAGGGTACATAAAGACAAAGGGTCAGAAGAAACAAAAGAAATTATATTTTACTCCCGTTATTTGCTGAAATAAATTTTCGATTAGAAGTTATTTCAGCGAGATTGCAAAGTAAAAAAAATCTTTTGTTTCTTCTGACCCTTTGTCTTTATGTGCCCTTCCAGTCTTGGCTTATATCTGAGCCACGCCGGGATGTTTTTAGTTCTGGCCGTAGTAGGCGCCGGGGCCGTGCTTGCGGTTGTAGTGCTTCTCGATGAGGAGGGGATTCATGGTGAGGTTGGGGTTGACACCGTAGGCGATGTAGGCCATCTTTGCCACCTGTTCCATCACGACGGCATTGTGGACGGCATCGGCGGGAGTCTTTCCCCATGAGAATGGACCGTGGTTCTTGACGAGCACGCCGGGAGTGTGCATGGGGTTCATGCCCTCGAAGCGCTTGATGATGACGTTGCCTGTCTCGAGCTCATAGTCGCCCATCACCTCAGCTTCGGTCATGTCGGGGGTGCAGGGGATGGCGTGGTGGAAGTAGTCTGCGTGGGTGGTGCCGATGTTGGGGAGGTCGATGCCGGCCTGTGCCCATGCGGTGGCGTAGGTGGAGTGGGTGTGGACCACGCCGCCGATTTCAGGGAATGCGCGGTAGAGCGCGAGGTGGGTGGGGGTGTCGGACGAGGGGCGGAGTTTGCCTTCAACCACGTTGCCGTCGAGGTCGACGACCACCATGTCCTCAGCCTTCATGTCGTCATAGTCGACACCGCTGGGTTTGATGACCACGAGGCGGGTTTCGGGGTCTATGCCGGAGACGTTGCCCCAGGTGTAGATGACGAGGCCATGTTTCACAAGGTCTATGTTGGCCTTGAATACTTTTTCTTTTAATTCTTCAAGCATTGTTTTTCGTTTGATTTATTTTTAGTTGAAATAGATGGTCGGTATTTTTTCCTATCGGTTGGTAAAGTTACAAAATTTGGGGATAAAAGAATGTAAGTAAGTGCAGAAATTCCAAAAATGCAGAATTTTCAGCCGTTTTGCTTTCCCGGGATGGTGATTTCCGGCAAGGCGGGTGATTTTCTTTGAGCGTGAACGGTAAAATGGCGGTTGGCGTTTCTTGTCCTCTGAATCTCTGTGTGGCTTGATTTATAAGGGAATTTTCGTAACTTTGATGCGGAATTCCTTATAATCTAAGCTTACACTGATATGTTTCGTCACTGTCTGCTCCTCATATTCTTCCCATTTCTTCTCTTTCTCGCCTCCTGCTCGGGCGATGGGTCAAGCGTCGGCCTTTTGGCTGAGGCTGAGTCTGTTATGGAACAATATCCCGATTCGGCATTGGAGATATTGTCACGACTTTCCCCCACGGATATAAAGTCTGACAAGCATATTGCCAAGTACAATTTGCTGACCGTTCAGGCGAAAGTGAAGAATAATATAAATATAGATTCTGACACAATGATTGATTTTGCCAGAACTTATTATATGTCAGCAGGTTCTGACAGAGATAGGATGAAGGCTGATTTTTATTATGGATATGTGAATCATCACATGGGGAATTTGAATCCGGCTATCACATCGGCTATGTCGGCCTACGATTTGGCACATGAACTGGAGGATTCATATTGGATTGCCAAGGCTGCGGAACTGATAGCTGATATTTACTGTGCCACCTATAATGATCAGGAGGCTGTGAAATATACTAAAGAAGCGATAGAACATTATGAGAAAGCCGGGAAAATATTGAACCACAGATTTGCATTATATGATTTGGGTTTAGGATATGGCAATTTAAAAAGATGCTCCGATGGTATCGCGATTCTGGACAGCATTACAAAACTTCCGTGTGAATCTTCGGGCGATTCTGCTCTCCGGGTGTATTCATACAGGACAATGATTCCAATTTATATTTGGGCCAAACAATATGATAAGGCATCCGAGATATTTGAGATACTAAAAGGTTTGGGTGATGATTTCAGTCAGACTCCGAGAGGGATGGCTTATTTATCTGATTTGGAAATGACTTCGGGTGATAAGGAGCCTGTTGTATTGAAAATTGACACAAGGTCCCTCCTTTCATCACACGTCTCTGAAAAAATGGCTGTATATTTGGAATATGAGAGATACTATAGGACTAAGGGGATGATGAGAGAGCAGATATCTGCCTTGGACAGCATCCTTGAGTTGCAGAATGATGCATTGGAGGAGGTTATACGCCAGTCGGTCATGACTTCCCAAAGGGATTATTATCTGAATAAGGCGGAAAAAGAGCAGGCTAAATCGCAAAGGCTGATTTATCTTGTCGTGCTTTGTATAGTTGTGTTTGCTGTTGTTGTATCCGGCGGATATTTTGCTTATAGACTTCGCATGAGAACGAAGAGTGTTGAGATTGACGAGAAGATGAACCGTATTCTCGTTCTGTCCAATCAGCTTGTGGCAGGAATGAGGGAAAACGATGGACTGTCAAAGTCTCTTTCGGTGAAAGAACAGGACATACAATCCCTGCATAATAGAATTGAGAAACAAAATGAGGCAATAGCTTTGTTGAACGACAGACTGTCAGCGGAAAAGAGCAGCGATGAAATGGCCACGACAATAGAGAATCTATTCAAGGAACGATGGTCATTACTCAATTCATTGTGCAATGAATATTTTGAAGACCATGACTCGGAAATTTCCCGTAAAATTATTTATAATAATGTGGAAGGAGAGATAAACAAAATGCGCGACAAGAAGAGTCTGCGTGACATAGAAGATGCGGTCAATAAATATATGGGCAATATTGTTGCCGATTTGAAAAAAGAATGCAGTTTTCTTAAGCCTGAAGATATAGTGTTTATCACATATATTTATGCCGGTTTTTCTCCAAGGGCAATCTGCCAGTTTACTGATATAAAACTTAAATATTTCTACAACAAGAAAGCTCGCATAAAGACCAGAATACTTAATTCGGGGGTTGACGATTGTATGCGTTTTGTGGATAAATTAGGGTAATTTATTGATATTCAGTATGATATTATGATATAACATAGGGCTATTGTAATTTATTGATAGTCAATGCGATAGCCCAATGAGGAATTTTAGAAATTTCCTCATGGGGCTATTGCATTGATTATTAGTGTGATACCGTTGCGGAGTGGTGGCAATTTGACCCGGCTTAAATTATTGTTGATTTAAGGAAAATGAGGAATTTTGCATCGTCAATCAAAATTAAATACTATGTCAATTATAAGTAAAATTTTAACGGTAGTTTTTAGTATAATCATGTTTTTATTCCCTTTGAATGCATCATCAGAAGGGCAAAAGAGTGAAGAAACTACTAAAAAGCTTGTATTAGAGCATAATAATAATCTTGATTCAGTCACTAATATGCCAAAAGCTCCTTCAAGAATAGTGTTGGAATGTTATTCATAAGAATTTTACCGGAAAAATTGCTGTGAAATGTGCTTTACTATCGGAGGCAGCGGTTCATTCATACGCTGCAGATTTGAATTCGGTATTGTTGAATGCTGAAATTTCTGATGATCTCAGATTAAAGTTAGCTCTTTTGGCTCAACAAGCCATAAATAGTTCACTTTGTTGGCGTGAATCTGAATAAAATTCCGTATATTTGACAAATGCAATTTTAGGGAAATACTTTATCAAGTAAAAAATGCTTGTTTATATTTGCGCCTGATTTTTGAAAGCACTCATTCCTAACATTAATCAATCATTAATCAACCAGTAAAACAATGAAAATTTTAGAAGTCGGAATCCTGGATTTTTTGCCTATGCCATGGCAGATGTCATTAATAGTCATTTCTGCTGGAATCATAGTCATGCTGATAGTTAATCTTTTGATAAGGAAACGCATTTCAGATGCGCGAAAGCGTGCACCGATACTTTTGGTAAGCGGTGTGGCAACTGCAATGCTCTGCATCTTTACAGTTGGGTATGCTTTTGACATGTCACTGAAGAAAATGCTTTGGAATGTTTTATTGTTGATTCCGATATGTCTGGTATCACCGGTGTTAGGCAAAAATAATTCTCAACAAACATAGAAGAGTGTTACCATTACATGGTCTATAATAGAAGAATTATAGTACATGTTTTTTATAATTGAAGTAACTTTTTTGTTAATATACCGTCTTTATAATATAGAGTGATTATGCAATCCATGTGCAACAGAAGATTGCTTAGCCAATCTGCCTGTTTTTAATGAATAAAATGGAAGCCGGACGATAGATTCGATTCCGGCACCATGAACTGAATACTATACAATCCATATTAACCCATGTCAACCAATTCATTACGTATTGCAATTCTATCCATCCTGTTTCTGTCAGTGGTAAGCGGCGCAAAGGCCCAGGAACAGAGCGAGCAGCTCGGGGAAGTCACTGTGGTCGCCTCGCGCACAGTCAAGACTGCCGAGGGCTATGTCACCAATCTCCGTGGTGCTGATTTTTTGAAAGGTAAACCGGTTGTGGAGGCCCTTGTCTATCTCCCGTCGGTTAGTCTTGAGTCCAAGGCATTGAAAATAAACGGATTTGATGTCAGCGAGATTTATGTCAACGGCATCAAGCTCAACGACCGCAGCGAGCTCGACAATATCCCTGCCGAAATGATTGAGAAAGTGCAGGTGAAATATCTGAGCGGAGTGAACCAGAACACCGCTCAGGCGGGCGGTTCGATATGGATCACCCTCCGCCGTCCGCCGGAAGGTGGATTTGCAGGCAGTGTCAGCGGAAGTGCCACAGCCATGCGGCGTAACGGAGTTGGGCTGGAATCGCTGTCGGGAGTGGTCAGCGGACGTTACGGCAGGGTCAGTTTCTATGAGTATGTCGCTCCCTCGTGGATGCAGCTCAAGGAGTGGCAGGACCAGTCGATAGAGGGGCCGGGAAGCATCGTGAGGATGAAAGAGGTGACCGACAACCGCACCTCGTCAATCGCCAACAGATTTTCGCTCACTTACGATTTCGGTGATAACACCTATCTTGCCGGAAGTTACTTCATCTCCACAGCCTTGCGTAAACCGGTGGCGACTACAATGTTGGATGAGTCAATGTCGGTCATCGGTCAGAGGAACAGGATACTCTCCCAGGCCGGCACCCTCAAATTGTATTCCCAGCTCAACGAAAACGGGACATCGCTGACGGCCACTGTTGATTATTACAGGCGCGGTGACAGAAACCGCCGCTCTTATTTCAGCGACGGCATTGACGGTCTGGAGCAGAGTTACAGGAATACCACCGACCTTCTCCAGGGTGATGTGGATTTCGACATTCCAGTCAATTCCCGTCATTCAGTCCAGACGGGCCTGTCCGTCAAGTCAATATCGGCCAAATACCGTCCGGGTTCGCAGACCGGAGCAGATGCGGGGATTACTGCGGATCTGCCGTTTGATACCAAGGGCCTCACTCCGCTCGTCTACGCTTCCGCCCGGGGTTCGGTAGGTCAGTTGCGCTACAGCGCGGGACTCAACTGGCAGCTCAACCGCATAGAGTATGACCCTCTTGAGGCCGGGAAGCGTACGCGCAACACCCAGTGGGCCATCAACCCGACCGTCCAACTGATGCTTCCCTTCGGAAACAACGGCAAGCACTCGGCTTCTCTGAGCTATAAGCATCTCCTCGACAATATCCCGTATTCGGCTATATCGTCGCTCGTGACGTGGGAGGATGCGTATAACTACAGTGTCGGAAACCCTGAACTGAAGGCCACGACCGAACATCTCGTGATGGCCGGTGTCAACCTCTTCAATAATCTCCTCGGCCTTACAGCTTCATATTTCTACGACAGGAATGCCATCGCATGGGAGACTTTTCAGGATCAGACCAATAAGGATATATTCTACACAAAGCCAGTGAATTACAACGGTGCGCAGTCCTGGGCACTCCGTGCCGAACTGAATGTGAAGCCGGTGAAACAGTGGCGCTTGAAGTTTATCAGCAGGTTCTCTCTTAACCCCGAGGATGTCACAATCGGAGGAGTGCATTACGACAAGACGCGCTTCCGTCATATCTATATCCTTAACAACTCGCTGACGTTCAAGCACGGATGGGGCGGATCGATTAACGCTGACCTTGAACCTACCTATAATTATCTTGACCGCACATACCATACGGTCTACAGTGTTGATGGTAAGATATACAAGACTTTCATGAACAACTACCTTCAGTTTATACTTGATTTCAAGCCAATCAGCAAACGCCGCCGGCTTGACCGCCGGACAAACGGTCAGAAGGTATCGCTTCACTATACAAATCCCGAACAATATGTCGGTCTGACAGTCAGATGGTATTTCCGAGGTGGAAAGAACGTGAAAACCAACCTAACCACCGGCTTGCAGGACTATGAGGAAGTCAAGGATACTAAGTAAGTTTCTAATTCATTTGAATTCAGCCTCCGCGTATGTCATTCCAATTCATCAAGCAGCCGGATGCGATGCAATGTGGCGTGGCATCGCTTGCAATGGTGTGTACGCATTATGGGAAAAAAGTGGACTGACATTCTCTGAATTTTCCGGATAGATTATAGGTTTGATTGTAGGGACGCGCTGTAGCGCGTATGCCGGATGAAGTTGCCGGATAAACTTGCGAAACGAATTAACCGGACGATCCTGCCGGATGGCAACCTGTAAGCTGTGAAACAGCGATGTGATGGTAGCTTTTACCTTTGCAGAAGAGATTCAAAGTTAAAAGTTACCATCATATCGCTGCTGCGCAGCTTCCCTGTTTTTTCAGGGCACTATCATTCTGCCTGCGGTATGATTTTTTTGATATTCCATGCTCCCTGCCACGAATTCTATAGATGTATTTTTTGGTGCTTGTCGGTAAATTCGTAACTTTGCGGAGACGAAGGGACGACGGGACAATAAGTCCGGCAGTTGACAGTCGTCAGACATCGTCGTAAACAATATGAATAACAATCACAACAAGCATTTCACCTTAACATTGCATAATACATTATGGAATATCATGAAATAGGCAAAACCGGCATGAAGGTGTCGGCATTGAGCTTCGGAGCGTCGTCGCTCGGAGCAGTGTTCCACGACATCAACGAACCCCGCGCCATCGAGGCTGTCCATGCGGCGGTTGACGGAGGCATGAACTTCATCGACGTGTCGCCTTACTACGGACACTACAAGGCCGAGACTGTTCTCGGCAAGGCTCTGCGCGAGATTCCCCGCGACAAATATTTCCTCTCCACGAAGGTGGGCCGCTACGGCAAGGACGGTGTGAACACCTGGGACTATTCGGCCAAGCGTGCCAAGGAGAGCGTCAGCGAGAGCATGGAGCGCCTCGGCATTGACTATATCGACCTCATAAATGTCCACGACATCGAGTTTGCCGACCTCAAGCAGGTTGCCGAGGAAACCCTTCCGGCACTCGTCGAGCTTAAGGAGGCAGGTCTCGTGGGCCACGTCGGCATCACCGACCTTCAGCCTGAGAATATCAAATGGGTTGTCGAGAACACTCCCGAAGGCATGGTGGAGACTATCATGAATTTCTGTCACTATACGCTCAACGACGACATGCTCGTCGACTATCTCGACATGTTTGAGGAGAAGGGCATCGGTGTGATAAGCGCTTCGCCGCTGTCGATGGGTCTGCTCTCGCAGCGCGGTGTGCCCGCATGGCATCCGGCTCCCAAACCGCTTGTCGAAGCCTGTCAGCGCGCCGCCGCTCACTGCAACGCCAAGGGTTATCCCATCGAGAAACTTGCAGTGCAGTATGCAATCAGCAATCCCCGCATCGCCACCACTCTCTTCAGCTCGGCTAATCCCGACAATGTGCGCAAGAATCTTGCGTTTGCTGAGGAGCCGATGGATGAGAACCTCGTCCGTGAAGTCCGCGAGATCATCGGTGACCAGATGCGTGTGCGTTGGAAGAACTCGTAGATTTTTTGCTTTTTGAGCAAAAAATAAGTATAAAGTACTAAGTCCTTTAGTATAGAGGAGAAAGTATAGAGTATAGAGAATAGAGAAAGTTTTGAAAATGGAACATTTCATTATAGACGCGCATTCACATTTGTGGTTGCGTCAGGACACGGTGGTGAATGGTCGGCCAATCCGTCCGCTCCCCAACGGGCGTGCCGATTTCATGGGTGAGGAGCGCCAGATGCTTCCGCCGTTCATGATTGACGGACGCAATACGGTCGAGGTCTTCCTTTCCAACATGGACTATGCGCAGGTGGCCGGGGCGGTCGTCGTGCAGGAGTTCATTGACGGTGAGCAGAACGAATATCTTGCCGAAGTGGCCCGCAGGCATCCCGACCGCTTCTTTGTCAACGGTATGTGTGAGTTCCGCGAACCCGGTTTCCTCCCCCGTGCCATCGAGCTGATGGATGCTGGTTTCCGTGGCCTTGCCATCCCGGCTCACCGTCTCCCCCTTGAGGACGGAAAACGCGTGTGGCTCAACTCCGACGAGATGATGAAGCTCTTCAAGGAGATGGAACGCCGCGGTGTCATCCTCTCCATCACTCTTGCCGACGGCGACACTCAGGTAGGGGAGATGAAGGAGGTGATTGAAGAATGTCCCGGACTGAAAGTGGCCATCGGACACTTCGGCATGGTAACTACCGAGGGCTGGATGGAGCAGATAAAGCTCGCCAAGGCTCCGAACGTAATGGTCGAGGCCGGTGGCATCACATGGCTCTTCAACTCGGAGTTCTATCCATTCCCGTCGGCTGTCCGCGCCATCAAGGAGGCTGCCGATGAAGTCGGAATGGACAAACTGATGTGGGGCTCGGACTATCCGCGCACCATCACGGCGATTACCTACCGTATGTCATACGATTTCATCACCAAGTCAAAGGAACTGACCGAAGAGGAGAAACATCTCTTCCTCGGCGACAATGCCGTGAAATTCTACGGTTTCAAGAATCTCCCGCAGCTTCCCTACGTAAAGAATATGTCGGAGTAGTGCGTGTGGATGACTGAAATTTAAGGATACAAAAGAACATAAGGGCAGAAGAAACATAAGTTTTTCCGACAAAATCGGAGGGAATGTTTATTCTTGTCTTTTATCCGGTTGATTCGGTAAAATCATTGAATATAGAAATACTAAAAAGATATAAACGAAAATGCAGTCAGTAAAAATTGTGGCTCCCGGTCGTGTTGTAGTCGAGGAGCAGGCAATGCCGGTCGTAGGACCGGAGGATGTGTTGGTGAAAATCCACTATGTTGGTTTCTGTGGTTCCGACCTCAATACCTATCGCGGAAAGAATCCTATGGCCATTGACCAGGTGATTCCCGGTCATGAAATCGGTGGCACTGTGGAGGAAGTCGGTTCAGCCGTTCCCGCAGGACTTTTTGAAAAGGGCATGAGTGTCACGGTCAACCCCTACACCGCATGTGGCAAGTGTTCTTCGTGCCGTCGTGGCCGTCCGAATGCCTGCCGCCACAACGAGACCCTCGGTGTGCAGCGCCACGGTGCCATGTCGGACTATATCGCTGTCCCCTGGTCGAAGATTATCCCCGCACAGGGACTGACACCTCGCGAATGTGCGCTCGTCGAGCCTATGAGCGTCGGTTTCCATGCCGTTGACCGCGGTCAGGTGACCGACATCGACACTGTAGCCGTCATCGGTTGCGGTATGATCGGTCTCGGTGCCATTGTCCGCGCCGCACTCCGCGGAGCGACCGTCATCGCCATTGACCTCGACGATGAGAAGCTCGCCCTTGCCCGCGAACTTGGTGCCACATATTCAATCAATTCAGCTACATGCAACCTCGCAGATGAGCTCAACCGTCTGACCGACGGCAACGGTCCCGACGTAGTCATCGAGGCTGTCGGTTCGCCCTTCACCTACGTTGCAGCAGTCGAGAATGTGGCTTTCTGCGGACGCGTTGTCTGCATCGGTTATGCAAAGGACGATGTGTCGTTCCACACCAAGCTTTTCGTGCAGAAGGAACTCGACATCCGCGGTTCGCGCAACGCCATGCCCAACGACTTCGCCGCCGTCATCCGCTACTTCCTCGCCGGAGGCCGCGACAATGCCGAGAAGCTCATCTCAGCAACTGTCACCCCCGATGAGGCCGGTGAAGCACTCGCCAAATGGGACGCAGCCCCCGGTAAGGTCTTCCGCATCCTCGTGAAGTTCTGAAACTGAAGAAATACTCATAAAAAACAAACGGACAGGAGCGACAATTCCGCACAACAATTGTCACTTCTGTCCGTTTGCCATTCATATATATTATAATATGGCGAAAGCATCAAAGAATAAACGTGATACACGAAAATATCTTGTGTCGACGCGCGAGTGGCAGGAATCGCATCCTGCCGGTGTCGTATGTGAATCGGACATATATTACTCCCGGCTTGCAACGCGCATTGCAAATAAGATAGGTCCGATCATCTGTGGGATTGACGGTATGACTGATGAGGATATAAAGGCGTTGGCTATTGAACTGGCTGCATATCTTGAGGACAAAGTCAGCGGTATCAATCTGTGGAATGCCTTTATCGGACTCTATCGTGAGAAATTCCATCGCGAATATCCGTTCTATGATATAGAGGGTGAAGAGATGTTTGCCGACGAGCCGAATATGCCTGATGTCCGTTTTATTGTCTGGAATGCTATCAACCGGTCGATGGATACAATGATTCTCAATCCCCTCAACAATGTCACGGAGCGACTGGCCGCTGATATGTTTGATATTCTTGTTGAAGAATTTGAGACTGCCCCTGAATCACAGGAACTTGTCGATGCGCTCTACACGCCATCCAACTACGCTGACATGCTTTACCTCAGAGGAGTTTGCGGCTGGATTTCAGCGCGAGCCTATCTGACAGCGGCTGTTGATTTCGAAAATGCTTTTGAGGCCATCCATGAGGTGATTAATACTTGTTTCGGCGATGATATTCCAGAGCGTGCGTGCTTCTATGCCATTGAGACTTATGCATATATGAATGTGACAGTCGGGCCGCTTGCACTTTGTCCTTGTCAATGGCTTGGAAAGATGATGGAACTCTCTGAGAATCCTGAAATCAAGGCTTTGGCTCCGAAAGTGAGTGGCATCGAGAGCCTTACGCTGTTGCCTTACGAGATAAAGTCGGTCAGTGCGGACGGTTTTGATGTTCGGACTGTTGTAGATACAACTATCCATGTCTCTTTTGACACTTTGCCTGACGGAATGGCTGAGCAAGTGAAGGCCGGGCATGTCATGGTTGCATCATTGTTCAGGTATGATGGTATATGGCACGTCAACGGCTTGGCAACCTTCTCATCGTCACCGCACAGCATTGATGATTCTGTCAAGGAATACAAGGAAAAGAAAGAGAATGAGGCACGGTCACGCAATTTCCAGATTGATAGGAATGGTGGCAGTCCAATTGGTGTGGCTGCCGACTGGAATGAGATTAGCAGACGCTTTAATCTTGACAAGGCAAAACAGGCATCTGAAAACTTAGTGAAGGATGATAAGAACTTCCTTTATTTCATCAACAGTGATGGAGCGATGACCATCCTGCCGGATTGTGCCGGTCTTGTCGATATACCTGAAAATCTGTACTACAGTCCGGAGGAGTCGACAGAAGATGGTGCAGCGTTGTTATTGCGGGATGATGCATCAATGGAGTTGTGCGAATATCTGGTTGATAACAATCTCCTCCCCGATGCCCGTCTTGTCGGCCCGAGTTTCCCTGACGACGAGGCCCGCAGATGGTTTGCCCAAAACTCCCTCTTCCTCGCCACAATGTACCACACAGAAATAGCTCAGTTCAAATTCCCGAAAATGGATTGATAACGGCCATTGGATGCGCACGCTGAGCGCGTGAAAAAAGAGACACAGTTCCCCATGTCTGCTTTATTGACAGCAGGCATGGGGACTGTATCTATAATAACTCACAGGAGATGAATGACTGCTTTTCATTGAGTGGGATTTTTAAGTTAAGTTGGTTAAAAGAGGAAATTAATGAGTGGATATTTTGGGATTTACGGGTGGAATAGCTACATTTGTGTCGGCAATAGAGTTTGTTGAATATTACAAATAAATCATATCAGAGGCGTTATGTCTTCTCCTTGTATGTGAAAAGCCTAGGAAACTTCAATCACGGAAACAAGAGTCGGCGTAATGGTCTCCACGCATAAGCGTGGGGCTGTTATACCCACATCTGTTTCCAAAGGTTTTTCCTAGCACCTTCACATTCGGGCGTGGCATTTCAGTTCCCCACGCTGTGTGTTATATATCTGTCTACAGTTGCGATAGGAATTGAAAGTTTTGTTGCTTGCAAGGCTATTGTTCATACACGTCACGTTGCATATAATTATTTAACCTCACAAAATAACCAATAACTTTTTTAACAATTCATTCATTATGAAACTAAACCAACTTTTATCAGCAAATCTGCGCGCGATGGCTTTGGGATTGAGCGGCATATTTGCAGTGGCCAATGGATTGACGGCTTTTGGCTATGACTTCTCTGCGAAAAATAAGTTTGAAGTCGAAATCTACTATAATATTAACCCTGATGGAAAGACCGTAACCGTCACTTATGGCTCGGACAAGTATACTGCCACTTCAGTGGAAATCCCCCAGATTGTAAGTAATGACGGAAAGGAGTACACCGTGACTGCTATCGGACAGAGGGCATTTGAAAAAAACGATGTGAAAGAGGTGATATTGCCAAATACAATCACTGAGTTTCAAAATTATGCTTTTAGCGAGAGTCGTCTCGTGAATATCAATTATCCAAAGAATCTGAAGTATATCCGGAGGAACGCTTTCTACGGAACAAATGTGATAAACGGTATTCTTCCTGAAGGTCTTGAAGTGGTTGAAGAAAGGGCATTTTATGGAGCTGATATGGATTCACTATACTTGCCAAAGACATTGATTACAATTGGAAAAAGTTCTTTTGAGCGTTGTCAGGATATATCTAATCTGACAATTCCCGGAAATCTTAAAATTGTAAATGCATCGGCTTTTTCAGAATGTACCAAGTTGCAAAGTTTGACGATAGAAGAAGGTGTAGAGAGCCTTGGAGTCAGACCCTATGACGGCTCTGTCTTTGCATCATGTCCTTTGAAGGAGATAAAATTTCCATCAACGCTAACTTATATCGGTCCTTCATGTTTTAAGGAGAATAAACTCAAGGAACTTGTATTACCAGATAATATTAAGGAATTGGGAAATAGTTGTTTCATTTATTCTAAAGATCTTGAATCCATTGTTTTTTCTAAAGGAATGACTGAATTACCCAATTTTGTATGTGGGTGGTGCCCTAAATTGACTTCTGTAATCATACCGGAGGGAATCAAGAAAATAGGAATACAAGTTTTTATTAATGCTTCGTTATTATCTCATGTTAAATTCCCTGAGAGTGTTACGGAATTAGAAAATTCAGCCTTGGGATATTGCGGTATAGTTGATTTTACGTTCCCCAAAAATCTGACTTATATAGGCTCGCAGATGTTTGAAAATTGTGAGAACCTGACGGAATTGGTCATTCCTTCAACAATAAAAGAAATAAGAAACAATGCTTTTTCAAATTGCTCAAATTTGCGGAAGGTTACACTGCCGGAGAATCTGGAAATTTTGGGTAACAGTGCATTCCAGTATTGTTCAAGTTTGACGGATGTCAATATCCCTGCTAATATAGGGATAATTCCGGAATCAGCATTCTCCGATTGTAGCGGATTGCAGAAAATCGTAATCCCGGAAGGAATTACTGAAATAAAGCGGTATGCTTTTATGAGGTGCCTATCTCTGACTGAGATAGAATTGCCCAAAAGTCTTACTACAATTCGTGGTCGTGTGATTGAAGAGTGCAAATCTTTGCGCAATCTTACAATTCATCAGAATGTGTCATTAATCGAACAACATGCCTTTGACGGATGTCAGGCTATCGAGGAAATCCATCTCCGTCGGGCCGTTCTTCCACAGACTCCTATACCTCAGGGATGGTTGGTAGACCGCCCGGTGATAGGTTCGGATAATAATTGTACGCTCTACGTCCCGAAGGGGAGTGTTGAATCTTATCAGGAATCTCAATACTGGAATTCGTTCAAAAACATTGTCGAGGAAGAGTATGCCGAGGCTTTAAACTATCAGCTTTCATTCCCGTATTCTCTTACCGGTGGGCAGATTCTTGTCAACGGCGAGGTTGCCAAGGGTGGAGTCAAGGAATTCGAGATGGGTTCGGATATTGTCATTTCAACAACTGCCAAGGATGGTTACCATCTGCGTGCGCTTCTTGTCAATGGGAAGGATGTGACTGCGGAAATGGAAAATGGCAACTATACCATCAGCAATCTTGATGCCAATTATACAATCGACGCCCAGTTTGCCGAAAATCCTTTCACTCTTTCACTTTTCATGGCAAATGGTGGTTCGCTCGATGTCGATGTCGAGAAGCGCGGGACATTCACATGTGTTATTGTTCCCGAAGAAGGTTGGAAAATAAACACTGTCACCTTCAACGGTTCAGACGTTACTTCTGAACTGACAGAAGACAATCGCTACACAACTCCTGCAATTACCCGCAACTCAGTGCTCCGTGTCACCTTCGAGGATATGAACTCGGCAATCGGAAGCATTGATTATGATGCCACTTCGGTAAAGGTCACTGTCGATAATGGCGGTGAGGTGAGAATCGAGGGCGTAGAGGCCGGAAATCCTGTCCGCGCATATAGTGTTGACGGTCGTTTGGCCGGTCAGGTGACTTCCAATGGCGATGTGGATGTAATTACCCTTTCCCAGCATGGAATCTATCTGATTCAGACTCCCGGAAAGACTTTCAAAATCCAATATTGACCGCTGGTCGGGGAAGCTTGTCAGATTTGACGGATTTCTCTCAGATTAGATAAAATGTCAGTTCCTGTGTTTGCTTTTCATTGTGCAAACACAGGAACTGATCTTTTTCTATACTTTATTGAAGCTTATTGCTTTTGCTTGTTGAACTGTTGGATGACTTCGTCGATGGATATGTCGAGGAGTTTCATTTCGTTGAAGAGGTCGCGGAGGGTGGTATCGAAAAATTCCTGACGGCGCGCCTGGTTGACGTGGTCGAGCGCGTCGGTGGTTAGATAGAAGCCCATTCCGCGTTTTGGAACGATGATGCCTTCGTTTTGGAGATATTCGTAGGCTTTGAGGACGGTGTGACTGTTGACCGACAGGAATACGGATAGCTCGCGGACGGAGGGTATGCGCTCTCCGGCCGCCCAGGCCCCTGTCAGTATCTGCCCGAAACTGTAGTCGATTATCTGACGGTATATAGGTTTATTTGGAGTGAAATCCATTTAGAAGGTGTTTTTTTATGCCTTGACCTCGCCTTTTGCAATTTGGCGGTAACAGAGCCATCCCATCACGATGGAATAGACGGCCAGCAGTCCGTAGACAAAACCAAAGATGGGATACATGTTATTGAGGAGGTTTACTGCCTGATCGGGGGTGACATCAGGTTTGTCGGCCAGTTCATTGAAGGCGACGACGAAGCCTGCGAGGGCAGACATGAGTCCGGTCGCAAACAGGACGGCCGCGAGTGTGAGAAGGCCTTTGATGACACGGTGGCGTGTCGAACGCAACACTGTGTAGAGAACAGATATGATCAAGGCTGAGGTCTGGACAATGCTTATGCATACGATGAAGAAACGGTTGTCCAGTCCGAGCATGGCTTCCTTCATGTTGTAGCGTGAGAGAATCATTTCGTAGAACGGCTCACCTGAAGTAAGGTAGGCATAGGCATAGTCGCTGCCATACCACACTCCCTGCACAACGGCCGGTACTGCGACGAGGCTGAACAACATATAGAAGAGCCATTTCTCGACGGCTTTTGCAGGAAGAAGAGTCATCATGGTTGCATCACGCTTTGCAAATGTCAGCGGGCCGAGATAGAGAATCACTCCGACGATGAGGCTCATGAGGGTGTAGACACTAATTTCATTTCCTCCGAGGTAGATGCACAGTTGGACGAACGCATAGCAGGCAAAGGTGATGATGGCTGTAAGGATGAGGTAGAGTCTGGCCGGACCTTTGAAGATCAGACCGATGCTCATCATGCGCCGCCATGAAAATTTATTTGAAAGGGTGGCTATTGTATCCATTATTCAAGCTCTTGGTTGCGGGATGGTTTGCTGTTGATGATTTCAAGCAGGCGGTCGCGCGACTTCGACATTAGCGCAGAGTAGAGGAGGGCATAGTTGAGGTCGGTCGGCTCGCCGGTTTCATTTTCAATGATGCTGTGGAAAAGTCCCGCTCCCTGCTCCATGAAGATATGGTCGAAGGGTGGAATCGGGCTTGCCACACATGAGATTCTTTCGGAAATCTCCCATGTCGGTCGCGCAAGGAGGAGTTTGCCTTTCGAGAGCACGAGCACACCGTCGTAGAGTTCGCGCAGGTCCGAAACTGTGTGGGTCGAGATTATGACCGTCTGTTCGGGGCCGGTGCAGCGGGCGAGAATGTGGCGCAGTGCCTTTTTCGAAGTGATGTCGAGTCCATTGGCCGGTTCGTCAAGGAGCAGGAGGTCTACGCCGAGGGCGACGACGTAGGCAAGCAGGGTCTTGTGGCGCAGTCCGAGTGAGAGCTGATTGTAGTTCTCGTTGCCGTCGAGATTGAATTCGCGCAGGTTCTCTTCAAAATTTTCCTGTGAGAAGGTGGGGTAGAAGCGGCTGTGGATTTCTGCAAACCCGCGTATTGTCTTTGTCGGAAGCTCAGTGGTGTCGGGAAGCATGAACACCGTCTTCATGACCGACGGTTCGCGTGAGGAGACCGGAGCGCCGTCAATCAGACATTCCCCTGACGAGGGAAAGAGCAGTCCGGCCATCAGACGCAGAAGTGTGGTCTTTCCTGCACCGTTTTCACCGAGCAGGAGGTGTATGCCCGGAGACACCGATGCCGTGACATCGTCAATTGCAACGAAGCCACGGCGATAAGCGTATGTGAGGTTATTGAGTTCAATCATGTTCAGAGATTATTCAACCGGTTTTACAGTGTAGCCTTCCTTGCGGAGAAGACTGATAAGGCCCTTGTCGCCGGGAAGATGTCCGGCTCCGACTGCGATGAGCACAGAGGCTGTCGGGAGAAGTCCGGCCATTATGCGGACCCAGTTGGCATTGCGTTTGTTGAGCATACGGTCGCTCCACTCTTCGTCGCCTCCGAGTTCGGGGTCCTCCATGATGGCGAGCATCGAGTTGAGGTCGCCCGAGAGATAGGCTTTGGCAAGACGGATGGCGGTTCCTGAAGCTTTGTCGTCGTTTCTCACCATTTCCATCAGTTCGTTGGCCTGGGTCATGATGGATGTGCCGAACATAGCCTTACACTGGTCCTCGATGGTCTCGAAACCGCCGATTTCCTTTCCTGCCTCGGCTCCGCGTTTCTGGATTTCACCGTCGAGTTGCTGCGCCGGATTGAAGTTGGGGAAGGCGGCCTGGCTCTGGACGAGTGCGAGGACGGTGTTGACCATCGCGGGTTTCAGCGGTGCGAATTGCGCGGCTGATGCCATGGGGCCCATATATTTTTTCAACACCTTGTCGAGCGAGTCGATCTGCGCGGTGGAGAGGACAGTGGTCAGTGTGCTGTCCTGAGGAGCGGCTGCATAGCTGAGCATCACTTGCTGTGACTGGGGCGACTGGGCGGTGCTCATCACCATCTCACCATAGACTTTGTCGGCCGATGCAAGCGCCTTGTTGAAGCCGGTGACGCTGTCGAGCACAGAGATGGGTGCAATGTGGTGTGTGCCAAAGAGGTAGGAGGGTTTGTCCAGACCGTTGCCTGAGATTTCCCAGAGGAGCTGGGCGTTGCAAGCGAGGGTGCTGACTGCACTGACGATGATGGAAAGGAGAATCTTTTTCATTGCTTCCAAGGTGAGTTTGCGGTTTATAATGATGAATTTTATTCGATGTGTTGAGGTGTTGTACATAACTAACACACCGCAAAGGTATGCACCTTTTGAGAATCTGCCAAATTTTTTTGCCAAAAATTTTCATATTTTGTAAAAATCGTGTTCTCAGGCTATTGTGTGTGCCATGTTTTTTATGTACTTTTGAATCGCTCCGGTCATAAGGAAGTGCAGCTTGTCGGTGACAGGTGTTGTACGCATACGTCGGTGGCCGGTGCACCAGTCAATTATAATATGTAAAAAGAAAAACAATCTGACAGCAATGAAAATCTCTACCAAATCGTTTCGTCTCGTGTTTATGTTTGTCGCACTCGTGGCGATGCAGGCGTTTGTGAGTTCCTGTGGCAACAGTTCCAAGAAGCAGAATCTTCAGCAGATCCGTGAGGAGGTTGCTGCCGTGAAAACTCAATGCCCCATCGACATGGGAATAGCCGGAACGGTGACGGATGTGGATATTGACGAGACATCCGGGACAGTCCGCTACACGCTGCAACCCAATGAGCTGTTTTTGAATGAGAGCGTGTTTGTGGACCACAAGGACCTGATGAGAAAATCATTGCTGCTCAACATTTCGCCGTTTGAATCGGAGAAATCGGGCCTGACTCAGCTCGCTGAGGCCGGTCTCAATGTGGCTTACGTCTATTCATTTCCTTCGGGTAAACAGCACACCCTCCTGCTTACTCCCGACGATATTCTCAATGGTTCGGGTGAAAAACTCAGTCCCTCCGAACGCGCTAATGCGGTGCTTGAGACACGCTGTGAGATTTCAAGGCTGATTTTTCCCACCAAGATTGATGATTATACATCGCAAATCGGGGTGGAGCTTACTCCCGAAAATATGATTCATCAGTTTTCGATTGATGAAAAGGGTCTCGGACTGCCGATAAGTGATCCGGCGGTCTCCAGGGATGCGCTCTACAACAGTCTCGTCGATGGCCTCAGGTTAAGTGCGGAAGACCGGACCATGAAAGCCGAGATGGAGGCCGTCATCGCTACAGGCCGTGGCCTCATCTATCACTACACAGGCGTCCCCTCCGGTGCTACCATCGAAGTCCCCGTCACGCTCGAAACCCTCCGCACGATTTTCAAATGAGCATAGGTTAGTTCACTCACGGAGATGTGTGGAAATCGCTGATATATATTGAATAAAGTTGTATAAAATGTGAGAATAGGCTGACAGTTCAATCATGAATGTTCTGTCAGCCTATTATTTTTTAGATGAAAGTTGAATTCCTATGAGCCTATTATCATAATGCTGCGGAGTGCTTTTGCGGTGATTCTTTTTACAAATTCTGTTTTTGCTTCAGTATATCCGTCACGGTTGTGGCTGTAGGCGGCAAGCAAGCTTAATTTCAAATTTTCATATTCTTTTGCAGTATCGGGATGCGAGTTTAGGTAGTCCCTGAAATATATCTCGTCATTGTCACCGGTATTTCGGATATGGATATGAAACACCTTTTCAGCATAGCCCGCCGGAGTGTAGCCTTTGTTGAAACTCATTCTTCGTTCCCCTGCCGACATGCAGATGTAGCCATTGTTCTCAAGTGTAGTCCGGATATTATCCCAATTGACAGTGGCCGGGACTTCAACGAGAATGTCAATGATTGGTTTGGCTTTTATGGCTGGAATTGCCGTACTTCCGATATGGCTGCATGTCGGTGAGAAATGGGCAAGCAATCCTGAAAGATATGCGGTTTCAGAGTCGGCCCATTCTTTCCAGGATGGATTATGCCCGACGAGAACTATAGGAAATAGTTCCCATAGTTCTTTCAATGTCATTTCATTCAGATTTTTGCCCATTTGATTATATCAAAACATAGCCGGGACGTGTCATCCGTTCCGGGATTGTCACTTCATAAGAGGTAGGTTTGACAGCATATTCTTCAGGCGGATGGCAAGTCGTGGCATTTTTTCACGCTTAGCCACCACCCAGCATTCCCGCTCTGTGGCATGATTCTCAATCAGCCACTGCCGGAATTGCTAGCGGTTCTTGATGTCGAGGATATTGATAGGTGTCATTCTTCCAGAGGGAGATTATGCTTTATATCAAAACGTTGCATTATTCCGGCTGGAGCGAACGTTCAGATGCTATGGAACGGCTTACCGTTACCAACCATACGCCACTGAAAATCAGCACTACAGCTATGCCTTTTATGACTGTAAATCTGTCAAGACCAAGCCATATACCAACAGATGTGGCCACGACAGGCTGAACATAGTTATACATTCCAACGATAGTCGGACGAAGGTTTTTCTGTCCTATCATTATGCAGATATAAGCAATATAAGTCGCACCGACAACAACTGCCGCCACTCCAAGCCACTCGGTGGCGCTTATACCGGCCCAGTCGGTTGAGGCTATTACCGGAGATGTCATGGGCAACGCAACAATTGAAGCGGAAAGAAACATCCATTTCATCAGCGTGACGAGTGAATACTTGCGGATGAAGTTGCGGTAGAGCGTGAGATAAAGCGCATAGCTCAGCTGCGCCATGAGGATGATGAAATCGCCGAGGGGAGGATTGGGCGCACCGGATTCCGACGACGATGTATTGCCAAGCATCAGTATCAGTGCTCCCGAGGCACCGATGACTATTCCGCCTGCTTTTTTCAGGCTGATTGGTTCGCGGAGTATGAGCCAGGCGAGCAGCATGACCCACATAGGCATCGTCGTGGTGACGAGACAGGCTTCGCTCGGTGTGGTGAGGCTCACGCCGACAATGAAACATCCTTGGTTGAAAAGCACTCCAAGCATACCGGCACCGAAAAGACGCAGGATGTCAGGTAGCGGCACATGCTCTTTGGGCATAAAGATAGACGTGATCCAAAACAAAGCTGCGGCACCTGCCATTCGGAAGTCAACCAGCAGGAGCGGGGCGATCACTCCGGAGGCAAGTACAAGTTTCACTATCGGTGCCATGAGGCCCCATGTCACATTTGCACCCATCATGGCCAAATGTCCCTTGATTTTAAAGTCACTCATATCACAAGACTATTAACGATTGCGCATCAATTGTTTTCGGATACAAAAAAAGCCACAGAATTGTGGCTCTCTTGGTGATCCATACTGGATTCGAACCAGTGACCTCCTCCCTGTCAAGGAGGCGCTCTAAACCAACTGAGCTAATGGATCGGAATGTCAGTGATCCGGATGCGACTCGAACGCATGACCGTCTGCTTAGAAGGCAGATGCTCTATCCAGCTGAGCTACCGGACCGACCTTATGTTGAGAAACAGAGGTTTTAAGTGGCTTTGTCAATCGGAAACGTCGGGCTACAGCCTGAATTTCCGGTGATTGTTACCGAACTTCGGTTTCTGCGGTGCAAAGTTAATCATTATAATTGATTTTTACAAGTGAAAATCTCCAAACCATCATGCGTAAATGTCAAATGTGGGTCAGAGATGTCTTGCAAAAGGATGTTTCGGGCATTTCTATTAATAAAAGGTGATGTTGCAATATTTGGCCGCATCTCCCACAATCGGGTGATACGGCCAAACATTGGTTTTATAGAAGATAATATGTCATGATCGACTTTATCGCTTCCCCTGTCCGTGATTTGCAATGGCTTTGGCTTGGGCGGCTTCGACATCGTCGTCGGCAGGTTCGTGTCCGGCAGGCCATTTCGACACTTGCCAAGGTTCGCGGCCTTCAATCTGCCAGTCAAATGGGTCGAAGTGGGCATTCGGGTTGCGCCACGAGGGTTTTCGGCAAGCATAGACGAGCAGTGGCAGACCGACGAAAATGGCAGTCCCGACGAGGAGTATTCCAATATAGACCGCAGGACTTCCGGTTGCAATCTGTGATGGCGGTATGAAACTGAGCAGGAGTGCGGCGAGAGCGCCGAGGATGCCGATTCCACAGACGATAATCTCTCCGAGTTTTCCTCCGGGGACGACGAATCCGCGTTTTTTGTTAGGCTCTGTGCGGCGCAGACGGATGAAGGCTCCGTAAATCATCAATACCATTATAAGATATATGATGGTTGCGAGCTGCGACATTATCTGGTAGGCAGATTCAACAGTCGGAAGCACTATGATGACAAGGCTGAGGAGCGAGACGACGGCTCCGGCGATGTAGAGAATGTTCTTGTTGACGCCGTTTTTATTGACTGTCTGGAGACCGCGGGGGAGGTAGCCTGACTGGGCAACGGCCATGACTCCGATGGATGGTCCGTTGACGAGTGCGCTGACCTGACCAAGCACACCGAACATGATGAACACTGCCATCACATTTCCGAGCCAACTGAGGCCCATGCTTGCCCAGAGGTCATCGTAGGCAACGAGGAGCGACTGAAGGATGTCGATATTGTCCGACGGGATTACCTCGCCGATGACGAGTGTGCCGATTGAATAGGCCGCGACAATCACGAGGATTGCGAGGAATACTGCGCGCGGATAGTCACGGGCAGGATTCTTCATGTCATTGATGTGGACGGCCTGCATCTCCATGCCTCCATAGAAGAGGAAGATTGAGGCGGCGAGGACTATGGTGTTGAGGTGACTGAAATCAGGGAAAAACGGTTTGTGTTCGAGGCTGATTGTCTTGCCAAGACAGACATAGACGATGCCTAAGATGACGAGGATGATTACCGGTATGATGGTGCCGAACAATCCGCCGTAGGTACTCAGCTTGTTGGCCGATTTTGTTCCACGGAAAGCGTTGAACGTTGCGCCCCAATAGAGCAGGAAGGCGATGACGAGAGTGTAAATTTTGTTGGATGCGAGTTGCTGGTCAAAACTTTCCGGCCAGAAAATATAGGCAAGGGATACGGCACCGAACATCAACACCGTCGGGAACCATATTATTATTGTCATCCATTCGAGAAACATTGCGGTCCAGCCCCATCGCGGTCCGAATGCTTCCGACACCCAACGGTAGAGACCTCCCGCTTTGGTGTAGGTCGAGGCCAGTTCGGCGCAGACCAGCGAGAAGGGGAGAAGGAAGACTACGGCTGCAAAGATATAGTAGAAAATTGATTGCACGCCGAATTTCGCTTCCGACGGCAGACCGCGCAAGCTCAGGATTGAGGTGACAATCAGTATTGCCATAGCCATCATGGTGATTGTGCCATTAGCTGTGGATTTCATTTTCGTCCTGCCCGATGGCGTGACTTCGGCAGGCGACGGATTAACTGTCTTTTGGCTCATGGAGTGATGTGTTTTTATGTTGGTTGTGTTGAAGAAGAAACGTATAAATTTAAAACACATTCCGATTTCCTAAAGTTTACTTACATTAATGCTGCGTATGTTGGTTGAATTGCCATGTTGTGTCCCTATTCAGTCTGTTTTGTCGAAAATTATAATTTGAGGGATATTAGGTGGAGTGATTGTGTCTCTCAAAGTTCAGACTGCGTGAATCATAAAATAGCCGGAGGTCCCGTCAGAATATCGGTCAATGTGTGATACTCTGACGGAACCTCCGGCTATTTTGGGGGTTCTATCTCCGGTTCGTTGTGATTCCGGAAAGCTGTCATTCAGCTTTGGTTATAAATCCGGAGCTGATGACTTTCGAGATTCGGGCTATTTTATTTTAACCTTGACGGGATTCTTTTTCAGGACTTCCCATTCGCGGAGGTGTTTGAACCAGTCGGCGGCGGAGTGGGGTGAGGCTGAGTCGCGGAGGGCACCGGAGGTGAAGCTGTAGCGGATTTCGCCGTTCTTGTCGGGGCGGAGGATGGTGAGATAGTTGACTTCGTCCTCCTTGACTGATTTCAGGTTGTCGGCGGGAACCCAGATGCCGAGGCCTACAGTGTCGGTTATGTCGGCCATACCCTTGTCGGGCACGTTTGAACCCCAGCTTCCGGCAAGACCGTTTTCTGTCAGGAATCCCTTGTTGTCAATGGCGAGTTTCTGGACACCGGTGCAGAAGGTGGAGTTGGCGGGGAGGCCGTGGAACTTTATCTCTACATCATAGTCGCGGTGACGGTCATAGACGGTGTAGCGCTGGCGCATGTCGACAGGCTGTCCGTTATACACCCATCCGCGGTCCGATACTTCGATGATTGAACGCACGGGACCGGTGGTCACGACTCTTTGCGAGCGGGTGGTCACGGTGTCGATTGTCACCGGGCTGCCGTTCTGATAGCCTCGGAATGATCCGAGAGCGACGGAGGTTCCTGCCCAGAGCACGTCGCGGCCATAGCCCTCTTCAAGCTGCTTGCGGGTGGTGTAGAACCCGGTTTCGGCGAGTTCGAGACGCGGAGTGTTCTTGGCGTAGAGATCGACGCTCTGACGGTTGTCCATATAGACGCGGATGGCGTTGTAGAGACCTTCGAGGACGGCGCCGTGGCCGTAGATGCTGCTATACATTTGGCGATTGTCGGCATCCCCGGGGAAGGCTATTGCCTGGATTTTGGGATATTTTTTGTTCTTGTCGTTGAGACGGATGTAGGCGTAAGACCCCGGAGTGAACGAGGTTGAGGCAGCTTCCGGTGAGAGGTCGATTTTGTAGGTTTCGGTAGCGTTTGGCTTAAGGTCTACGAGAAATACGAGTTCATCGGCAAGGCCGTCGTCGTTAAGGTCGTCGAGCTGCCATGCGATTTCGGGATGGCCTTGGATGGTGACTGACCGGACTTCTTTGCCTTTTTGTCCGACGGGGACGGTTACTGGCACTGCCTCTCTGGGCTGATCGATAGGGTTGCTGACCGTGACGGTGAGCGAAAGCAATAATGAAAGAGCAAGCATGATGATTTAAGGATGAATGTTTTTTTGATAAAATTTAAGGCCGCGAGATTTTTGATTCCCGCGGCCTTGTGTGAGTTTGGACGGATAGTTTTGTCTGTTCCGACAAATCCGATGAGCGGAGTTGAGGCCGCAAGCGGATCTTACTGTCCGAGATAAGCTTTCAGCAGATGGCTCTTCTGGCCTTTGAGCCTGCGGATGGCTTTTTCCTTGATCTGACGGACACGTTCGCGCGTGAGGTCGAACTTTGCTCCGATTTCTTCAAGGGTCATTTCCTGACATCCGATTCCGAAGAACATCTTCAGGATCTCACGTTCGCGGTCGTGGAGCTGCTTGAGGGCGCGCTCGACCTCTTTCGAGAGGGATTCCTGGGTGAGAGTGGCATCGGCCATTGGGGAGTCATCGTTGGTGAGGACATCGAGGAGGCTGTTGTCTTCACCTTCCACAAACGGTGCGTCGACCGAAATGTGGCGGCCCGACACTTTAAGCGTGTCGGCAATTTTGTCGACGGGAACGTCGAGTTTTTCAGCAAGCTCCTCGGGTGAGGGTCGGCGTTCGTTTTCCTGCTCGAACTTCGAGAGAGCCTTGCTGATTTTGTTGAGCGAACCGACCTGATTGAGCGGGAGACGCACAATTCGGCTCTGCTCGGCGAGTGCCTGGAGGATTGACTGGCGAATCCACCATACGGCGTAGGAGATAAACTTGAAACCACGGGTCTCGTCAAACTTCTGTGCCGCTTTAATCAAGCCGAGATTGCCTTCGTTGATGAGGTCGGGGAGGCTGAGTCCCTGGTTCTGATACTGCTTTGCAACCGATACAACGAAGCGGAGGTTGGCACGGACGAGCTTGTCGAGAGCTCTTTGATCTCCCTGGTGAATGCGCTGGGCGAGCTCCACCTCCTCCTCGACGGAGATGAGTTCTTCTCGACCGATCTCCTGAAGGAACTTGTCGAGCGAGGCGCTTTCACGGTTGGTGATTGATTTAGTGA
>CANCXM010000020.1 GCA_947381945.1 uncultured Muribaculaceae bacterium | reverse complement strand
AAACACATTAATTATTTTAACAATATGAAGAACAAACACATTTATCTCCCGTTGGCCACTATATGTGTGGCTGCAATGGGGCTGTGGTCATGTTCGTCAGAATCTGACAATCCGGGCAAGGATCCGGAGAGCGCTTCCAACGCCATCCGCTTCGCTGCCAACACGGAATTGTCAAGAGCCGGCGACATCACCACCAATAATCTTAAAGAGTTCAATGTCTATGCCTATACCGGCACAGACGACGTTCCCGTCCTTTTCATGGACAATGTGACAGTAAGTAAGACCAGCGAAAACACATGGACCTATTCGCCTGTCAAATACTGGCCGGCAAATGAGGCTGTTGACTTCTATGCTTTCGCGCCTAAGACATGGGTCGGAGCCGACGGTCCGTTGAAACCTGTGGCCTACGATGCCTATCCCGGCAATGAGGATATTATATATGCTGTAAGCCCTGACCTTAAGGGAAATACCGGCGCACCTAACGCGCAGGTCGTGTTCAATTTCCGTCACGCGCTTTCGAAGGTCACCATCAAGATGAGCTCGTCCAACACCGACCTCAAGGTAAAGGTTTCAAATGTGATGATGGTCAATATCATGAGTCGTGGCAATTTCAACTTCCCGCATGAATCCACATCGGAGACAGCGGCTGCGGAGAATGTCGGCACATGGACAGACCAGAATACACCTTACGGTTACCTCTACCACATGGCTCAGGATTCGACCGAGCTTATCACTCTGACAACAACACCTGTCGACATCCAAGAGAAGGGCGAAGGAATGGGAATGGGTAAGTTTGTCATTCCTCAGACCCTTACATGGCGTAGCAACGGCACAGGCAATGACACATATATCTCAGTCATGTGCTGCGTGTATGACGCGAAGAGTGGCGACAAGCTCTGGCCTAACGCCAACACTCCTGCAGAGAATCTTTCCGAAGGAGCTACATTCGGCGACGGTCTGTTGAAATTCCCGCTCTCGACAAGTAAGTTTGGAGCATGGCAGCCCGGCTGTCACTACATCTACAACCTCGTCATCAACTCCAACGAGGAGATGGGTGCAATCGAATTCGGTACACCGACAGTCGATACATTCATCGATGTCTCGACCAATTACCAGTAGGCTCCTGTATAGTATAGAGATTCTTTACAGTATAGAGATTTCTTTATAGTATAGAGATTAAAGTATAGGGTATAGATAGTAGTTTTTTTATCTGTGAGCAACCGCGGATGTGCAGTTAACAGAACTATTATCTATACCCTTTGCATTATAGGCTCCTTTACAGTATAGAGATTAAAGTATAGAGTACAGATAATAGTTCTGTCAACTGCAAATCTGCGGTTGCTTACAGATAAAAAAACTATTATCTATACTCTATACTTTAATCTCTATACTGTAGAGGAACTCTATACTGTAAAGAATCTCTATACTATATAGGCAAAACAAAAGGTGCGGACTGTCGTCGCGACAGGCCGCACTTTTTTCATTTCATTTTTCTTTCCTTACGGTTTGGGCTATAATATTGCCAATGTGATGAATGTGTATGTATTCAATTCAATTAGTCAATTTCTTCGTCAGCCTCGTAACCGCCCATCTCGCGGATGGCATTCTTCAGCATAGTGTACTGCTGGAAGAGGTGGTTAACGGGAACTTCACCCTTGGTGTAGTCGTGCATCGGGCTCTTGAGGAAGAAGCTGAGGAAGCGCTGGATGCCATGACGGCCGGCGCGGGCAGCGAGGTCGCTCAGAAGCACGAGGTCAAGACAGAGGGGAGCTGCGAGGATAGAGTCGCGGCAGAGGAAGTTAATCTTGATCTGCATGGGATAGCCCATCCAGCCGAAGATGTCGATGTTGTCCCAGCCTTCCTTGCTGTCGTTGCGCGGGGGATAGTAGTTGATGCGCACCTTGTGGTAGTAGCCCTGGTGGCCACCCTCTTCTGCACCGCCGCAGTTGGCGTTGTAGAGATCGGGCTGATCCTCGGGAACGAGGATTGACTCGAGGGTAGAGAGCTTCGAAACCTCCTTGGTGCGGAAGTTGGCGGGTTCGTCGAGCACGAGGCCGTCGCGGTTACCGAGGATGTTGGTTGAGAACCAGCCGTTGAGGCCGAGGCAGCGGGTGCCGATGATGGGGGCGAAACCTGACTTCACGAGAGTCTGGCCGGTCTTGAAGTCCTTGCCTGCGATAGGCATACCGGTCTGCTCGCTGAGTTCCCACATTGCGGGGATGTCGACAGTGGTGTTGGGGGCACCCATGATGAAGGGAGCACCTTCCTTGAGGGCAGCGTAAGCGTAGCACATCGAAGGAGCGATGTGTTCCTTGTCGTCAGCCTTCATTGCAGCCTCGAGAGCCTCGAGAGTGCCGTGAACCTTCTCGTCAACGGGAACATAGACTTCGGTAGAAGCGGCCCAGAGGACAACGACGCGGTCAACACCGTTTTCTTTCTTGAAGTTGCGGATGTCCTCGCGGAGCTGCTCGGCCATTTCCCAACGGGTCTTTTCGCCCATCACGTTGTCGCCGTCAAGACGCTTTGCATAGTTCTTGTCGAAAGCGGCCTTCATGGGGACAATCTTCTCGAGTTCGTCCTTCACAGGCTCGATGTCCTTCTCCTTAAGAACTTCAGCATACATTGCGCTCTGATAAGCGTTTGCGGGATAAACGTCCCATGCGCCGAACACGATGTCGTTCAGGTCGGCCATAGGAACGATGTCCTTGTAGTGGAGGTATTTTTTGTCTGCGCCTTTGCCTACGCGGATTTTGTCATATTGAGTCATTGAGCCGACAGGCTTTGCAAGACCTTTGCGGGCCATGAGGACACCGGTCATGAAGGTGGAGGTAACTGCTCCAAGTCCTACTACGAGTACGCCAAGCTTACCGTCGGCGGGTTTTACAGTAGATTTAGTCATGATTGTTGCTTACTATTTAATAGTAAATTATTAAGGTTATATTTGATTTGTTTCGTTCTTTGAATTGATTTGCACCGTGGCCGTCGGAGCCACCTGTCACAATCAGCCCCCAAAAGTACTGCTATTTTTTCTAATGTGAAATAATTTTTATTTAAAAAATCCCATACTATTCTAAAAAATAGTTGAATAAAGCACGATTATGTGAAAAATAGATAAAATCACCCTGTTTAACACCCTAAATACAAAATATATGTTAACGTGGCGGGTGGCACCTTGTATAGATGATGAAACATCGTGATTAATCTATAAAATCATAATACAATCTGAATCTAAAACACAACAAAAACATAAAATGTATCTCAAAAAAACATAAACCGCATCCCAAGAGACATAAACCGCATACAAAAAACATAAACCGCATTCCAAAACACTAATTGTAGGAACGCGCTGTAGCGCGTATGCCCAATAAGATAGGTAATAATTCCCATACCGGATGGCAACTGAAAAGCAGCGGAGCTGCGATGTAATCATAGCCCCGCCACGAGCGGACGGCCACGAGCGGCGACCGAAGGTCAAAGCTCGCGGCCGGAAGCGAGGCGCGGGGTAAATGAACAATTCCCCACCGCGGGCATCGAAGATGTCCGATAATAACATCTCCCCAATCAACAAATATCACATCGTTCAATTGGAATAATCAAACCAATTTCCATAAACAAACCATATCTATTTCCAAATTATCGGACATTTACTTTTTTCACGATTGATTTGGTTGATAAAATTTTAATTCCTATCTTCGCACTCGCAAGCCTTTTACGCCGAAGTGGTACAGAGTTGATGCGTCAAGAGTGGCGTGTCAGTACCGGTTGGGGTGAGGGGTTTTGTAACTACATTTTTTGGAAGGCGTTTATCTGACGCTTTGTTCTTGACGATCACGAATCTCGCAAATTCAAAACCAAAGTCAGGGATGAGGCAACGATGGATGTCCATGGATATGCAGCATATCCTACCGTGCGTCGTGACCATTTCAGGTCGTGCTGTGCGGTATATATCTACATATCGGCGTGGGCTCTGCGTTGCTCGTTCTACTTTGGTGGGCTATGCGAGAGCCTGTGATCGTGGGATGAGTGACGATGACAGACTACCCACGTCTTTCTTTTTTATACCTGATTGAACCAATCTTTTTCCAGTGCTATCCGGGGAAGTCTGAGCACAACCTAACCAATCATCTTTTTAAGCGATGAAAAAAATCTTACTTCTCCTTTGCGTTGCACTTGCTTCGCTCGGTGTTGCCAATGCGCAGACCTCACTTGTGGCCACCCTCTCACACGATGGCAATATCTCCACCTTCTATTCTGCAAATGCCTTTAAGGATGCTTACAATGCCGCCGTCAGTGGCGATGTCATCACGCTTTCATCCGGCGATTTTGTTTCTCCCGGAAACATTAAAAAGAATGTTACTGTTCGTGGAGCCGGAATGATGGGGAATCTAACGAGTATCAGCGGGAATGTATATGTCTATGGTGAAGTTGCTGATTCATTATTCTCACCAACTTTTGAGGGTGTTTACTTTCTTAATGAGGTGCGTTTATTTGAAGCCGAAAACCCATCATTACTTAAATGTAGGATAAATGAATTGACAACAAGTAGTTCCAAACTTTCAAATTGTAGAATTATACATTGTATATGTGACAATGCAAATATTACTGCCGGTTCATTTGTGATCGTTAATTCTTATCTTGTTGCAAGAGCTATGTCAGCAAATACAGTCATTAATAATAGTATTATTGATCGTGCTGCTCTATCCTATTTTGGATTTAAAGGTACAATGAAAAATTGTATTATTTGGGGATCGAATAGTAATGACTATTTGGCAGTATATACTTCTGCTTTGCTGAATAATTGTGTATATGTAGGAGCCTCTTCGAAATTCTTCACATACGATAAAAAACTTCTCGGTGACAACAATAAATCATTCCCCGAAAATACCACGATTTTCAAAGAAGGAACCACAACCTACGAACTTACCGATGAAAACAAGGCTGCATGGCTTGGCACAGACGGTACTGAAGTCGGTATGCACGGTGGTAGCCTTCCCTTTGACCCGACCCCATCTAATCCCCAGGTGACAAAATTCACAGTAGCACCCAAGACCACTGCCGACGGTAAGCTTTCAGTTGACATCGAAGTGAAAGCCAACTAACCTAACCCTAACTTTTATCATCATATAATTGCTTCTCACTATGAGAAAAAAGCTGAATTTTACCCTTGCTTTGGCCTTGGTTGCCTCCTGTGGAGGTGCCTGGGCTGACGATGGGGTGGTCACGGGGCGATACTGGTTTGATACCGGCAGCTCCATGCCGTTCACTCCGGGTGCATTTGAAATCGATACCAACGGCTTGCCCGAGGGGCTTCACTCGCTCAATGTCTATGTTGAGTCGAAGGGGGTGCTTTCCTCCGTGTCATCACGTTGGTTCGTTAAAGCTCCCTATATTGTCGACGGCGTTGACCACACCACGATTCTTTATGTCGACGGCAGTCCGTTTGGAGAGACCAAGGTGCGTCCTTCCGGCGGCGTCCTGCATCTTGACCTTGATGCGTCCTCGCTCCCGATAGGTGTCCACTCCATAAATGCTCAGGTGATTACCCCGACAGGTGCTCCGACCGCATTTCAGGAAGGCTTCTTCTACCGTTCACCGACCGGCAGCGAACTGTCGACTCTGCGCGCCTACTATAAGATAGACGATATGTTTGGCGGCGACATAGATGTGTCGAAGAGCGGAATGGTCAGTCATCTTGATGTTGACTGCTCGATGCTCTCGTCGGGCATCCATGCAGTATCGGTTTTCCTTGCAAGCCCCTACGGACTGGCGACAACCCCTCAGACCTCATGGTTCATAAAAATTCCTGCCGGAGGCGAGGGTGTCAAAAGCTATGAATACTGGCTTAACGACAATTATGAGAATGCGAAGAAAGTGACTCTTGAAAAGGTTGCGAATCCGCTGTCGATTCTTTCGCTTATTGATGTGGATGAAGAGCCTTTCTGCTCCTCGCGCTATGCGTTTGCCATCGAGGAGGGTAAGCCCGTCACTTACGCACGCAATGACTTTCAGGTCCGTTTCATGGATGCTGACCATCGCATGACCTCGGCCAACGGTCGGTTTACTGACATGCGTGTGCGCAACATTGTCGAGGACGTCATCGAGATTGACCGTGAGAACCGCAACTACATCAAGTCGCTTCCTGAAAATACTATTCAATGGTATAAGTTTACCGGAGAGGTCGGCGATTCCATAAGTCTGAAACTTGACCGTGGAGGCATGATTGAGCTTTATTCTCCATCAGCCGAGACTCTTCTGTGTGTTCAGGGAGCCGGTGCGGTCAACTATTCCTCATGCACTCTTGTGGAGAATGGTGTTTATTATGTCGCCGTTCACGATGTTCCTGCCAGAAATATCTCGAATGTCGGTGTTGATTTCGCCCATGTCCATAAGTTTGACATGTTGAGCAATACCCCGGATGTCGGTAGTGTCGGTGCTGATCTCTTCATTGATGTGTTCGGCAATGGTTTTGAATCACTTGAAAGTCTCTCGCTTGTCAAGGATGATTACGTCATCGAGGCCAAGGAGTTTGCAGCGAAGGATAATTACAACCTTACGGCTGTCTTTGACTTTAAGAACTCCACAGCACCGCATGGCGATTACTCGCTCGTTGCGGTCTATGCCAATAAGGAGTGCGGAGCGAAGGAAACCGTTGTCCGCGATGGAGCTTTACGCATGGAAGAGGCTACCGCCGCAGATATTCAGGTTAAAGTCAAGCCTTCCGGTCGTCCTGCTACGCCATACGAGGTCACGATTGAAATAACCAATAACAGCAATGCCGCTTGTTGGGGTGTTCCTTTCAATCTCGCATTCGGAGAATTGGAAAAGGGATTCTCGGTATCTTTCAAGGATTTCTGGCTCGATGGAGGAAACGATGGTAATCCGTTTGTTGAAGTTGACAATCTGCTTGCCACAGGCCAAAAGGGATATTTCTGTCCTGCCGTACTTCCATATATCGGACCGAAGGAGACTGTAAGCATTACACTCGGATTCCGAACCAATCCAATGGAGCGGTTGAAGCTTTATGCGTGGGCCGGTCAGCCATGGAGCGAGGGATTCAAGGAAATCGTTTCAGACAACTTTAATGTTGCGGAACTGCTGACACCTCAGCATTCCAATCTGGTAGATGCCCGTACGTTGTGTAAAGCCTACGCAAAGCTTTCGGGGGTTACGGATTTGTCAAAACTTTCGGCACTCAATGCCAAATTAGCTGATATAATGGCAAAAGTCACTTCTGAAATCAATATCGGAATGCGCTTACATAATCTTGAGAGGATATATGATGGTTATGGGCTCGATTTCGGTTCCGGAGATGCTCTGAGCGCGCTCGGCGATTATGTTGATAGGGTCAAACATTTGCTCCCGACGGTAAATACAATTGTTAAACGTGCCCAGGATGCAGGCGTTACAATCTCTGTCAGTGCTGTGACTCAGACAATATATGTGCTGGGTACGATTCCCTCGCCGTTCCCTGTATGCAATGGAATCATCTGTTACCAGTCAGGTGACCCCAACGACATGAAGGGCTATGAGGCTGCTTCCGGAAGCAACTATATCGGCCATAAGGTCAAGAACGTGGACTATACGATTGAATTCGAGAACGATCCTGAGATTGCCAATGCCTCGGCAATGACAGTCGCGGTCGAGAATGAGATTGATGGCAAGGTGCTTGATCTCGCTTCGTTCTGTCCGAAGACGTTGCAGATTGGCGACAAGACTATGGAGCTGCCTTCCGAGCATAAGTTCGTCAAGACTCTCGACATGCGTCCGGATGTGAACGCCATCGCTGAACTTGATTTCAACTATGATGCTTCTGCCGGAGTGGCTAAATGGGTCATCCGCTCACTCGATCCTCTCACAATGGACGAGACTGAGTATATGACCGACGGCATACTCCCTGTCAATGATGAGACAGGTCGTGGCACTGGCTATCTGACCTATTCCATTGACCTCGTCGACGGTTTGGCTGACGGAACCGAGATTTCCAACAGTGCTGTTATCGTCTTTGACAACAATCCTGCTATCGAGACACCTGTATGGACGAATATCACGGACTATAGTCTGCCGGTTTCTGCCATCGAGAGTGTTTCGACCGACGACAATCTGACCTACAGTTTCAATGTGACAGGTGAGGATAAGGGTGCCGGTATCTGGTACTATGACCTCTATGTCAAGGAAGCCGGTTCGGATGAATGGAGGGCTGTCAAGGCTCAGATAGAGAATGATGAGTTCACATATACATCGGAAACCTCACTTGAAGGTGCGAACTTTATGGTTATAGCTACCGACCGCGCCGGCAACCGTCAGGACGACGAGATTGCCAATGTCCTGACCGGTGATGCCGACAACAATGGTGTCGTTGATGCCAACGATGTGGTTGTTATCCGTAATTTCTACATCGGAACCATTGATACGATTAACAAGGCCGCATCCGACGTGAATCGTGACGGAATAATCGACGCACAGGATGCTTTGGCAACCCGTATCATCTATCTCGACAAAGCCGTATTATCAAAACATAAACCAGCAAGAATAAGTAAAAAATGAAAAAAGTAATCAAACGTCTGTCAATGGCACTCGCAGTAATGCTGACATCATTCAGTGCCGGAGCTTATACGACGACCAAGTCTGAAACACTTAAAGTGTGGTATGAAATCCCCACCATCATCGCTGATGGAAAAACCGTCAACTATATAAAAGTCTATCAGCATGACGAGGGCCCTGCCTACAGTGCATTCAACATGCACTTCATTTTCCCGGAGGGACTGAGTCTGAACAAGGTCAAGGATGGTCGCAATATGGTCAACGATATCAAGTTCAGTGAGCGTGCATCGTCAACCCATGCCATTTCGTGCAATATGCCGGAAGCTACCACATTGAAGATTATCGGTGATTCAAGCATGAACGATGACCTTTTTGATACCGACCTTAACGAGCAGCCTCTTGATGAACTCTTCACCGTCGGATTGATAGCTTCGCCTGATATGGCTGCCGGAAGCTATGAAATCTATATGGATGGTATTAAGTTCGTTTATAAGACCGGAGATGCCTGTGTCCCTGCAAATGAACCGGTTTACGGAACAATGATTGTGGAAAATCCGACCTCTTCCATCGAAGAAATATCGGTGGATGAGCTTGATCCGGATGATTGTTACGACATAATGGGCCGAAAAGTCGATCCCAAGAAAGTCCGTGGCATGATTGTCGTGAGCAAGGGTCGGAAATTCTATGTAAGATAATATATTTCTCCTCCATACCGGCAATCAGCTTTAATATGGAACTCCCCACGCCTTTATCGAGAGATAAGGACGTGGGGAATTTTTTTAAGATGGCCATGTCATGTCCGTTGTAAAATGTATTTGATGTCAGCATAAAAAAGATAAGTGGCATAAGTCTCAGATTGCTCTGTCGCTTATGCCACTTATATTTTTATGTGCCTTTGGCTCTATGCCATTGGCCGGAGGTTCTTATTCCACTGTCCAGGTTTCGCCGGCGAGGACCATGTCGCGGAGGGATGAGAAGTTCTTGCGGGCGCGGACTTCTGCAACCTGCTCTTCGACTGCCTGGTCGTAGGCGATGGAATCGACGTCGCGGATGACACCGAGTGCGAGGGGGAGGTCATGGCCGTCCATCATGGCGAGCTGCTGGTGGAGGAAGTTGGAGGGGGTGTGGGCGTCATGGACGAGCACGTCGTCGATGGTGTAGCCCTCTTCGCCGACCTTCACGGCCTTCAGGAGGAAGCCGTCGCGCACGAGACCCATCTCCTTGTCCTTGCCGAAGAGCATCTTCTCGCCGTGGACGAGGTGGATGGTGCGCTCTGCACGGTGTTCCTTGTCGGTGATGAAGTTGTGGATGCCGTGGTTGAAGATTACGCAGTTCTGGAGGATTTCAACGACTGACGCACCTTTGTGGCGGGCGGCGGCAACGAGGACTTCCTGCGAAATCTGGAGCTCAACGTCGATGCTGCGGGCAAAGAAGTTGCCGCGCGCGCCGAATACGAGCTCTGCGGGGATGAAGGGATCCTCGGTTGTGCCGTAGGGTGATGACTTCGAGACGAAACCACGGTCGCTGGTGGGGGAGTACTGACCCTTTGTCAGACCGTAGATTTTGTTGTTGAAGAGGAGCATGTTGATGTCGACATTGCGGCGCACTGCGTGGATGAAGTGGTTGCCGCCGATGGCGAGGCCGTCGCCGTCACCTGAAATCTGCCATACGGTCATGTCGGGACGGGCTACCTTGAATCCTGTGGCGATGGCTGCCGCACGTCCGTGGATGGTGTGGAAGCCATAGGTGTTCATATAGTAGGGGAGACGGGAGCTGCAACCGATGCCGGAGATGACTGCGGTCTTGTGGGGAGGCACTCCGACGATGGCCATTGCCTTGTGGAGTGAGTTGAGGATGGCGTGGTCACCGCAACCGGGACACCAGCGCACTGATTGATTGCTCTTATAGTTGGCGGGGGTATACTGTGTATGTTCCATGATATTATTTTTCCTCCATGATTTTGGTTACACCATTCACAACTTCGCTGACAAGGAAGGGCTGGCCCTGAATCTTGTTGATGCGCTTGATGTTGAGTTCGGGGAATTTGGCCTGGAG
The DNA here is from genome assembly GCA_947381945.1 of uncultured Muribaculaceae bacterium. Lineage (GTDB taxonomy): Bacteria > Bacteroidota > Bacteroidia > Bacteroidales > Muribaculaceae > Duncaniella. Next base: position 44,967 of record CANCXM010000020.1, on the reverse strand, counting down.
ATAGTCGGCGAACATGCCGGTATTGAGCTCGGCCACGATTACCTGCTTGTAGCCACGGAGCACTTCCTCGGTGTTGGCGGGCAGCGGGTTGATGTAGTTGAAGTGGGCGAATGCCACGGGCTTGCCTTCGGCGCAAAGTTCGCCGGCGGCGGTGCGGAGGTGTCCGTAGGTGCCACCCCAACCGACGAGGATTGTGTCGGCACCCTTCGGGTCGAGCACTTCGAGGGCGGGGATGTCGTTGGCGATGCGGGCGATTTTCTCGCGGCGTGCCTTGACCATCTTTTCGTGGTTGATGGGGTCGGTGGAGATTGCGCCTGTGTTGAAGTCTTTTTCAAGACCGCCTACGCGGTGCATGGCGCCTTCGGTGCCGGGGATGGCCCAGTAGCGCACCATGTCCTCGTCCTTGCGGGTGTAGGGCTGCCATGCGGCATCGACCTGGTTGGGGGAGAGCAGCGGAGGATGGATTTCGGGGAGTTCGGATGCCTCGGGAATGCGCCATGCGCTCGAGCCGTTGCCGATGAAGGCGTCGGTGAGGAGGATGACGGGTGTCATGTGTTCCATGGCGATGCGGGCGGCTTCGAATGCCATTGTGAAGCAGTCGGTCGGAGTCGAGGCAGCGACTACAGCGAGGGGCGATTCACCGTTGCGGCCATAGAGGGCCTGCATGAGGTCGGTCTGCTCGGTCTTGGTGGGAAGACCTGTTGAGGGACCGCCGCGCTGAACGTCGACAACCACGAGGGGAAGCTCGGCGATGACGGCGAGGCCGATGCCTTCGCTCTTGAGCGCGAGGCCGGGGCCTGAGGTGGAGGTGACGGCAAGGTGACCGGCGAAGGATGCGCCGATTGCGGAGCAGACACCTGCAATCTCATCTTCCATCTGGACGGCTTTCACGCCGAGATCCTTGCGCTTGGCAAGTTCCTGAAGGATGTCGGTTGCGGGGGTGATGGGGTAGCTGCCGAGGAAGAGGGGACGGCCGCTCTTCTCCGATGCGGCGATGAAGCCCCATGCGGTGGCGGTGTTGCCGTTGATGTCGGTGTAGACACCGGGGATGGCTTCCTCGGTCTCGATGCGGTAGGTCGAGACGGTGGCGTGTATGTTGTTGCCATAGTTGTAGCCGGCCTCGATGACCTTGGCGTTGGCTTCATAGATGGCGGGTTTCTTTGCAAATTTGCCTTTGAGCATACGGAGTGCGCCTTCGAGGGGACGGTCGAAGAGCCAGCAGACGAGGCCGAGGGCGAAGATGTTGCGGCACTTGAGGATGCTCTTGTTGTCGAGTCCGGAGTCGGCGAGGGCATCTTTGGTCATGGTGGTCACGGGGACTTCCACCACCTGGGCCTTGATGTCGAGTTCCTTGAAGGGGTCGAGGGTCTCGAAGAGGGCTTTCTTGAGGTCGGCTTCCTTGAATGAGTCAATGTCGACGATTACTACTCCGCCGGGTTTGAGGAACTTGATGTTCTGTTTCAGGGCAGCGGGGTTCATGGCGATAAGCACGTCGCAGAGGTCGCCGGGGGTGTGGACGTCGACACCGACGCTCACCTGGAAACCTGACACGCCGCTGAGCGAGCCTTGCGGGGCGCGCACTTCTGCCGGATAGTCGGGGAAGGTTGACACTTTGTTTCCTAACCCTGCGGAAACATTTGTGAAAATGTTGCCTGCAAGCTGCATACCGTCGCCGGAGTCACCCGAGAAGCGGACAACAACTTTGTCGAGGGTCTTGACATTGGTCTTGTCTAACATAATGTGTGAAGGTTAAAGATTTTATATGTTGTTCATGGTTGAAAAATCCACTACTTTTTTATTCTTTTCCGTCGGAGGCCGTTCCGGATGTGAAGCGGAGCGGACTGCCGTGGGGTGTGGCGAATGTGCCACGGTCGTAGGCCTCCATGCCGTTGACGAAGGTTGTCCTCACCTTGGGGGTGAGGCTCATGCCTGCAAGGGGGGTCCATCCGCAGCGGCCTGCAACTTCTGCGTCGGTCACTTTGGAGGGAACGGCGGTCGGGGAGGAGGGTTCGAGGAGGACGAGGTCGGCATAGTAGCCTTCGCGGATGAATCCGCGGCGGTCAAGGCCGAGCAGATGGGCAGGGTTGTGGGCCATCAGTTCGGCGATGCGCTCCGGTCCGGCTGACTGCAGTTCGGATTCGGTGTCGAGGAGTTCGAGCATGGCGCGGAGCGAGAACTGGACCATCGGCATTCCGGAGGCGGCGGTCAGCGCGTCTCCCTCTTTCTGCGAGAGCAGATGGGGCGCATGGTCGGTGGCTATGGTGTCGATGACGCCTCCGGGGAGGAGTTCGCGCAGGAGGGCTATGCGGTCGGAGCTATCCTTGATGGCCGGGTTGCACTTGATGCGCGCTCCGAGGCGGTCGAAGTCGTTGCGGTCGAAGAGGAGGTATTGCGGACAGGTTTCTGCCGTAACTTTCACACCTTCGGCCTTGGCTTCTTTGATGAGCTGAAGCTCGTCGGCGGTGGAGATGTGGCAGATGTGGAGATGCGCTCCGCTGCGACGGGCAAGGTCGATGGCACGGCGGGTGGCCTTGACACAGGCGCTGCGGGGACGTACGTCGGGGTGGCGTTCCACCGGGATGCTGCCTCCGCACTCGTCGAGGAGCTTTTCGCGCGAGGCGCGGATGATTGCCTCGTCTTCGGCATGGACGGCGATGAGGGCCGGAGCTTTGCTGAAGAGGGTGGCGAGGGTGTCGGGGTCGTCGACGAGCATGTTGCCGGTCGATGAGCCGAGGAAGAGTTTGATACCGGCCACGCGGGTATAGTCGGTGTCGAGGAGTTCGGGGAGGTTATCGTTGGTCGCGCCGATGAAGAAGCCGAAGTTAGCTGCGGAGACTTCCGACGCGCGTTTGATTTTGTTGTCGACGGCCTCGCGGGTGACTGTCGCGGGGCGTGTGTTGGGCATGTCGATGTAGGAGGTCACACCTCCGGCCACGGCTGCGCGGCTTTCGGTCTCGATGTCGCCTTTTTCGGTGAGACCGGGGTCGCGGAAATGGACATGTGTGTCGATGACACCGGGCATCAGGAGGGCGCCTTCGCAGTCGATGACTCTGTCGGCACTCGTGAGGGCGGCTTCGAGTCCGGACACATCTTCGGCCTCCGGCGTGCTTTCATCGAAGATGCGGCTGATGAACTGCCCGTCAATGACTATGCTGCCTTTGAAGCGTCGGCCTTCGTTGACGATTTCGGCGTTGTGAAGGAGGGTGAGCATCGGCGTTGAAGTATTAAGGATAAAGTATAGAGTGTAAAGTATAGAGTATAGAGGGGGTTATTTGCGCTCGTATTTGTTGAAGAGGCTTGACCATTTGAGGCGGAGGACTCCGAAGAATCCTTCGCTGAAGATTCCGGAACTCATTTTTGAGGTGCCGAGGACGCGGTTGACGAAGATGATCGGGACTTCGACAATCTTGAATCCGTATTTGTAGGCAAGGAATTTCATTTCAATCTGGAAGGCATAGCCCTTGAAGCGTATGTCGTCCAGCGGAAGTGTCTCAAGGACTTCGCGGCGGTAGCAGACGAAGCCGGCGGTGGAGTCGTTGATGGGCATTCCTGTGACGATGCGGACATAGCGGGAGGCGTAGAACGACATCAGCACTCTTCCCATAGGCCAGTTGACCACATTGACCCCGGTGACATAGCGCGAGCCGACGGCGACGTCAGCACCCTGGTTGGCGCAGGCATCGTAGAGCTTGAGAAGGTCATTGGGGTTGTGGGAGAAGTCGGCGTCCATTTCAAACACGAAGCTGTAGCCGTGTTGGAGTGCCCATTTGAATCCGGCGATGTAGGCCGTTCCGAGGCCGAGTTTGCCTTTGCGCTGGAGCAGATGGAGGCGACCGGCGAATTTTTTCTGTAAATCCTTGACAATGTCGGCCGTTCCGTCGGGCGAATTGTCGTCGATAATCAGAACGTCGAATTCTCGGGGCAGTGAGAACACTGCCTCGATGATGGCGGCTACATTTTCCTTCTCGTTGTAGGTAGGAATAATGACCACGCTGTCAACGGTTGTCATGACGGACTGCATAGGGTGTGTCAGACCTGATTTGTTTATTTTGTTGCAAAATTAGTGAATAAACTTTGTCTTCGGCAAATAAATTGAAGAAAAAATTCCTTAATCATGCACTATCCGTCAAAAATCACCCTCAGAGGGCTGTTATTTATCATTCCTCCATAATCCATCCGTCGATATTGCGCGACAGACTTGAAAAATTGACTCCGATTTTTACTATCCGTCGGCCGTCCTTGGAGAATGGCTGCGCATAGTCAGTGGCTTTGATTTGGGCTATGGCTTCTTCGGGCGATTTGTCGAGTTTGAATTCGAAAATATAGATTGAATCGCGTGAAAAGACTACGAGATCGGCACGACCACGGCTCGTGCGGTACTCGGTCCGGGTATAGTAGCCCATCAGTGTAAACACAAGATAGAGGACATTATGGTAGTGGAGCTCGATGTCGCGCACCTGATCGTAGGGGAAATCAGCGAAAAGGCTTTGCAGACGGGTCATGAATCCATCAATGTCGCCGTTGTCAATATCCTTGATGAAGTTGCTTATGAACCATACGCTCCGGCCGGCGTTTGGCACTGGAGTATAGAAGGGGAATAGAAATTTTGTGAATGCCTTTTTCACTTCCTGATTCGGGAAGCCGAGGACATAAAGGTCAAAATCAGGAATATGTTTCTTGATGGTCAGATAACCGCTCTGATACATCAGAGGGATTGGGTTGGACATGGCTATGTCAAGTCCGGATAGCTCGTCAGTTGAAATCTGGATATCGTTGAGTCCGCTGAGATCATAGTGCCTGTCTTTGAGGAGGCTTACAAGATATGTCGGTGTTCCGGTCTCAAACCAGTAGTCATCAATTGATTTTGAAATGAGGGCGTTGAGGACGCTGAAAGGATTGTAGATGCCTTCTGTCCTTTCGGGCGATGAGAAATGGTAGCCGTCGTAGTTTATGCGCAAGCGCTCGAAGAGTTCCGTCGCCCCGAGTCCACGGGCTTCGGCAAATGATTGGACTGAGGGGGTGAAGTAGGCTTTTATTTCCGATTCGCTTATTCCGCAGATGGCATTGTAATCGGGCAGGAATGATATGTCGCGGAGGTTGTTGAGGTCGCTGAAGATGCTTACCTTGCTGAAACGTGTGACTCCTGTGAGCATGGCAAAGCGGATGTGGCCATCCATCGGTTTCAGCACTCCGTAGAATCCTTTGAGGATGGCACGGAGCTCCTCTTGAAGCTGTGGGTTGTGGATGGTCTGCGTGAGGGGTGTGTCATATTCATCAATGAGTATGACTACCGGTTTGCCGGTCAGTTCCGCCACCTGACGGATGGCGCTCTTGAAGCGCAGGGCGGGGGTGAGGTCGCCGGTGGTGTCTATTCCGAACTCGCGGTCGATTTCGCTCAGGAAGAAATTGAGTCCCTGATAGAGTGTGCGTGCGTCCTTGTAGTTCTCACCAGATAAGTCGAGATGGAATATGGGATATGAATCCCACGATGTCTCAAGTCCGGATATGGCAAGTCCGTCGAACAGCTCTCTCCATCCCCGGAAGTATGCTTCGAGAGTGGAGACAAGCAGGCTTTTTCCAAAACGGCGCGGACGGCTGAGGAAGTAATATTTCCCGGTAGTTGCGAGCCGCCACACATAATCTGTCTTGTCGACATAGATGTAGCCGTTCCGTCGGAGATCACGGAAATTCTGAATGCCGATGGGGTATTTTATGGTTGACATGTTGAAGTGACGTGGTTAGTGGTCGCGGACCGGTTTTTGACAAAGTTACAATAATACTTTAAATTACAAGTTATAAATTGTCGTAAAAAATCGTCCGCCGCTGCTCACGCAGTGACGGACGATGCTCATTATTACGTCATGTAAATATTAAGGTGCTATTTTATTTGATTCATTATTCAGCATCATTTTTTATCGCTGGATGTATTTTTTGCCGTTCTTGATAACGAGGCCCTTGTAGTTTTCGTCGACTTTCTGACCGAGAACGTTGTAGATAACATTTGACTGAGGCTGTTCGTTAACAATTACGTCGGTGATAGCGCTTGTGCCTGAATCGCCGGTGTAGCCGTAGTTGGATGATTTATAGCTGTTATAGCCCATCGCGTACATGAAGATGTTAGAACCTGTCTCGGAGCCGAAAATCCAATATGAGTGGCCTTCGGTCAGACCGACAGTGGCTTTGCTGATGAGTTCTTTTCCGGCATCACCGGGCTGAACTGAGCTGACGAGGGCATAGGTGCCTACTTCTTGGTTGGCGGTTCTATCCCATACGAAGATGGTTTGTTTTTTATTGCCACGGTTTGTGTACATTGTCAGTTCGCCACCAATCTTTGCATCTACAGTAAAGATGGCGTATGGCTGCTTGATACCATTTGAAATGACTTCAAGGCTATATACGGGCTCGAAGAAACCGAAGCCTGCGGCAGAACCGATGTTGAACGCTCTGTCAAAGACGGTGGTATTGACTCCGGAAGTGCTGACGTTGGCGCCGGGTTTTTCTGTGCTGCCATTGTCCATGACAACTTTCAGCTCATCGGAATCTGCAACCACAGTTCCGTTAGGCATGACATAGCCATACTTATAGTCGCTCCAAAGTGCTTCATAATTCAAGGCCTTAGCTTCATCTACAGTGGGAGGAACGATTACAGTAGAGAATTTTGATGCGTCAAATTCCTTTACGGAATAGTTCTCTGAAGATACAGGTGTGTAGGTCATCTCATACAGGTAGATATTGGAACCTGTCTCAGAGCCGAAAACCCAATAGGAGTGACCTGCGGTCAGACCGACAGTGGCTTCGCTGATGAGTGATTTACCATAATCACCGGGCTGTGCTGAGCTGACGAGGACGTAGGTACCTACCTCTTCATTGGCAGTTCTATCCCATACGAATACAGTCTGCTTCTTATTACCACGGTTGGTGTAAAGAGTCAGTTCGCCATCAATCTTGGGGTCAACGGTGAATATAGCGTAAGGCTGCTTGATACCATTTGAAATGACTTCGAGGCTATATACGGGCTCGAAATAACCGAAATCTGCGGCAGAACCTATGTTGAAAGCTCTGTCAAATAATTCGGTGTTGAGACCTGTGATGCTGACGTTCGCACCGGCTTTGTCTGTGCTGCCGTTGTTCATAACGACTTTAAGGTCTGCATTATCGGTGAGGACGGTTTCGTTGGGGATGACATAGCCATACTGATAGTCACCCCAAAGAGCGGCGTAGCCGGCTGCTTTGGCTTCATCTACTGTTGGAGGTGCGATAACTGTTTGCGCTGTGGCAGCCATTGCCATAATTGAAGCAGTGGCGAGGAGTAAAGTTTTTTTCATAAAAGTGTTGTTTTGATATTTAAGGAAACACAAAGTTGTTGGTTGTAAAGTCCCGGCCCGTGTGGCCGGGACTTTTATCTGATGTTTTTCGGGGAATGGCTATGTTTTAGAAGCCTTTACCGGGAGTGGTGCCGTAGCCGTTGTCACCGTACTCGTCTCTGTTGTCAATCTGGTTGAGGAAGTCAGCCGAGATAGGACGGAGATAGTGTCTGTCGGGCTTGAAGAAGGCGGCTGCGCGCTTGTTGTATTTTTCCAGACGGGTCTCGAAGGCATGGTGACGCTTGAGCAGTGCCCAACGGTTGAGCTCACCGGCCATTTCGCGGGCATATTCATCGAAGATAACATCTTCAGTGACTGTGCCGAGTGCCGGAGTGGTCATTCCGGGACGTGTGGCGCGTATGCGCAGAGGTTCGAGATGTTTAGCTGCTGCTGCCGCATCGCCGAGCTGCTGGCAGGCTTCGGCTGCGATGAGGTAGATTTCGGCTGTGCGCATAATCATCATTTCACCGTTCTTTGTGTTGACCTGGCTTCCCCATGAGCCGTTGTAGCACCAGTTGAACTTAATCAGCGAGGGATATAGCTGGTAGGAGTTGGTTCCGTCAAACTGCTCTGTCTTATACTCTGTAGCATATTCGCTGCTGCCGAAGAGGTCATCGATATTGATGGTGAAATACTGGCTTTGGGCCTTCTCTTCTGCCGTGCGGCTTTCCTTTGACATGACGAAAGCGAAGCGGTTATCGTCAAGAGCTACCGGGTAATCAATAACATAGGCGTTCTTTGTCTGTACAAGTTTCTCACGGTTGCCTGAAGTTTCACCCTTGGGCCATATACCTGCGGGGACATACTGGTTGAAAGCACCACCTTCTACAACTGTCATGTCTGCATAAGGGTAGATTTTCTTTCCGGTGAACTTTGAGCTCAGACCATACTTCTTGACCATCGGAGGAGTGATTGTGACGCATGTGCCGTTGTACGGGCCGACCCACTGATACTTCGGGTCAGTCATCGAGAACATACCGTAGGCTGTCATGAAGGTGTTTTCCCAACGGCGGTCCCATGAGGGGTCGAATACATCAAGCGAGTACTTGGAGGGCGCGAAAGTGTTGTTGTTGGTGCGTCCGAGATAGTAGTTTGTCTTGTCGCTTCTGGTGTAGAGGTCGTTGAGCTTGTTGGGATTACAGAAAATGTAGGTGAAGAGATTGTTCTTCGTATAGTTGCCATCTTTGAAATCTGAGAGCGTGGTGTTGGCACCTGATGCGATAAAGAGAGCTTCTTTATTGTTGCGGTTGTTTTCCTGCGCCCAGAGGTCATCGATATTGTCGTGGAGATATATGTTGTAGGCTGAGGCATTGGTAATCATGTCCTCTGCCACCTCACGGGCACGTTGCCAGTATGATTTTCCATCTTCGCTGAGACCCTCGCCGGCGCCCTGGGCGTAGGCACGGGCCATGATTCCAAGGGCGGTCTTCTTGGTCACACGGGCATAGTTACCGTCAACGGGTACATTATCGAGCACTGCAGCCGCTTCCTTGAGGTCAGTGATAATGGCAGTGTAGAATTCCTCCACGGTATTTCGTGTGGGGCTTGTATTGATATTTCCGACTTCTTGCTTTGTAAGGGTCACGGGGCCGTAGTAGGTGACAAGAAGAAGATTGTAGAATGCACGCAGAGTCTTGGCTTCAGCCACAATTTTCACTTTCTCCTCCTCGGTTCCGCCCTGCACCTTGTCAGCGTTGGCAACCACTGAGTTGCACGATGCAATTGTTGCGTATGCCTGCTTGAAAACCTTGTTGGAGGCGTTGGTGTTAGTGGTGAGTCCATCATAATAGATGAGCTGCTTGGCGTAGTCACGGTTGCCGGAGGGGCATAACCACATGTCGGTTCCGCCCTCGGCGAGGCTCAGGAAGTCATAGACACTGTAAAGCTGGGTGGCAAGGGGTGAGTAGCAGTAAGTGGCAACCCCCTTCCATGTTTCGAAAGATTCGATAGTCTGATTACCGGCCGAGGGGTTGTACTCGTCAAGACTACAGGAAGTCAAGCCGATAGTAGAGCCCACAAGTGCCGCTAAGGTATATTTGAGAAAATTTTTCATTGTTTTTCTAAGTTTTATAATGTAAGGTTAAGACCGAACACAAATTGTTTGGTGAGAGGGTAGTTGAGGCTTCCGTTCATTTCGGGGTCATAGTCCTTGAGAAGGTTGCTCTTGGCCACTACCAAGGGGTTGGTGATTGTGGTGTAGACACGGAGTTTGCTGATACCGGCACGTTTCAGGAGATTCTGAGGCAGAGTGTAGCCGAGGGTGATATTCTTGATTTTGAAGAATGAACCGTCGACAAACGACAGTGCGTAGTAACCGGTATATGATGTGAGTTCGCGGCTGTTGTTGAGGGCCGGGAAGTAGTGGCTCTGATTGCCGGTTTCCTCTGTCCAGTAATCAAAATAGGTGGGGAAGTTCGCACCGGCCTTGGGATCGTAAGAGCCGAGCATGTCATACTTGATGGTCTGACCGAAGCGCCAGTACATATAGATTGACAGGTCGAAATTCTTATAGGTGAAAGTGTTCTTAAGACCCATGGTCCAGTCGGGAGAGTTATGTCCGATCACCTGATAGTCGTTGCCGCTGACCACATATTGATTATCGGCATCGTAGTTCACGAGAGTGCGCTCGATTTCTCCGTTCGCACCTTCGATGTCTTCCCAACGGGAGTATTTACCGGGACCGTCATGAATGAGACCGGGAACGTATATCTTAAGGTCGCCGGGTTTGCAGCCGAATACTTCAGCATCCGCTGCCTCAGATGTTTTCCAAGTACCCTGAAGTTTATAATGATAGTAGGAGTTTACGGGGTAACCTTTGTAATAGACGTTGCCACCATCACCGTTGGTAATATATTCCTGATCGGCTGTCATGAGTCGGGTGATTTTCTCTTTGTTGGCGGTAAAGGTACCGTTGATGGTCCATGAGAAGTCACCGGGCTTACGCTCGATAAACGGGCGACCGGTCACAGCGAGTTCGATACCGTTGTTGAGGGTCTGGCATACGTTTACGTTGGTTGTATACTGGCTTGAAGCGGTGAAGGCACCATTGTTAACCGGAACCATTCGGTTATAGATTACATCGACGGTTTTGGTGCGGTAATAGTCGGCAGTGAGTTCCACGCGGTTTCCGAACACGCTTGCGTCAAGACCGAAGTTCCAGCTCTTTGATTTTTCCCAAGTGAGATTGAGATTTGCGATGTTTTGGGAGAAGTAGCTTGAGTTTGAAAGACCGCTGCCAAGAATCGTCATGCCGGGCATGAATGATGAGAAGCTTGCGTATGGCTTGATGGATGCAGTACCTGTGACACCGTAACCGACACGCAGTTTGAGGTTGTCAATGTATCCGCCGTAGCGCAGCTTGTCCATGAATGGTTCATCAGAAATACGCCATCCGATAGAGAATGCGGGGAAAGTATCCCATCTGGTTCCATCGGCAAGACGGGAAGAGCCGTCGCGACGCACAGATGCGCTTGCAAGATATTTACCGGCGAATGAGTAGTTGACACGACCGACTAAGCCTATACCTTTTGACATCACATAGTCTGTTTTGGCAAATGTGTTGGCAAGATTCGCATCATCCTCGCTAAGGTTGTGCCACAGGTAAGAGTTTGAAGAAATATTTTTCCCTTCGCCATAAATTTGGGCCTCGCGGTTATGATTCCAAGAGGTTACACCTGTAAGTGTGAAGTTGTGATCCTTATTGATGGTGAAATTATAGGTTAAGATATTTTCCCACTTATAATCGGCATCATGGTATTGGTCAACGTAGGCTTTCACATTGGCGTTGGTACCCTGGGATGTGACACCGCTGCTATTGTAGTAGAGATAGGAGCCTTCACCCTGGAAATAGTTATGGGTGTTGTATACGAGAGACGCATTGACACGGCTCTCCCATGTGAAGCCCTTGAACGGTGTTACGCGGATATAGGGATTGAGGTAGATGCGGGTAACCTGATAATTGTTTCGGTAGTTACTCTTATTATTGAGCAGGAGGCTCGGGGTATCGCTGCCTGCCACTGGTGAGAGGTTCACGTTACCTTCGCTGTCATAGAGAGAGCCTATCGGGCTCTGTTTGAGTACACCTTCGAGTTTTGCGTATGCTGAGTTGCGGTAGGTGTAGCTGCCCTGAAGGTTGACACCGAGATCGAGCCAGCTTTTGACTTTGTGGTCTACACGGATATTGGTCGAGTAGATTTTGTTGTTGTCGTTGGAGTACTGACCTTCCTCGTCTGAGAAGTTGAGGGAGAAGTATGCCTTGGTTTTCTCTGTACCACCGCTTACTGAAATTGAGTAGTTCTGGGTGATGCCTGTTTTCAACAGTGCGTCAGCCCAGTCGATGGAGTTTGCACCGAGCCAAGAATCGACAGTGAGATTGGGGTCGAGGTCGAGGGCACTCTGATAGGCACCGTAAGCGCTTCCGAGTACGTTGCTGACATCGGTTGAACCGCCGCCGGCCACGATTGCCTTCTCGCGGAGATTGTAGAAACTGCGTGAGTCATGGACCTTGGGTACTGTTGACCAACCGTTGACACCGAGATAGGCATTGAAATTGACAGATGTCTTTCCTTCCTTGCCGCTCTTTGTGGTGACGATGATGACACCGTTGGCACCCGACGAACCGTAGATAGCGGTAGAGGATGCGTCCTTGAGCACCTCGATGCTTTCGATGTCATTGGGGTTGAGGGTGTTGATATCGCCAGGCATACCGTCGATGATATATGTCGGGTTACCGGACGCTGTGAACGAGCGGTTGCCTCGGAGCTGTACGGTAGGAGTTGCACCTGCCTGACCGGACGAGCGGGTGATGTCAAGACCGGCAACCTTGCCCTGAAGTGCGTCCATGGCGTTGGAGGTCGGTGAGAGGGTGATGTCCTCATTTTTCACTGATGCGACAGCACCGGTGAGGTCGCGTTTTTTCACAGTACCGTAGCCGATTGTCACGACTTCGTCGAGCATGTTGGTATCAGGCTGCATTGTCACCTCAATCGAGTTTGTCTTGCCAACTTTGACGGATTGGGTTTTGTAGCCGATATAGGAAAATTGGAGGACTGCTCCGGGGTGTACGTTGAGAGTGAAATTACCGTCGAGGTCAGTTGCAACGCCGGTTTTTGTGCCTTCCTCGATTACAGAGACGCCAATCATGGGGTCGCCGTTTTCGTCAAGTACTGTGCCTGTGATTCGGCTTGTTGTTGCAACCTGCTGAGAGTCAGAAGCTTGACCCCCCCTATTGCCGGAAGCTTGAGCTGTCATTGCAGTTCCGCCCATGAGGCAGAGAGCAAGCGCTGCACAAGCCAGTTTCCTGTCATTGAGGACGTTGAGGCTCAATGAAGGAGTCTTGGGGTTCTTTTTCATGATGCTTGTGATAAGATTGAGAGTAATAAAAGATTAGACTACGATGAAGTTCCGTTGTTATAGGAAATTTAAGGTAATTTTTGTAAATTGGGGCAAATGTAAGTAAAAAATTTGTATTATGGTAAGGATTTAGGTTAAATTATTCGTGAAATGTCCGAAAAAGGACAGGTTGTCGCCATAATGGGGACAAAAGGGGTGGAAAAGAGGATTAAAAGTGTCCGATTCCGATGCCCGATATTGTCGGGGAGTGTCCGGGGGTTATTGTAGGGATGGGGGTGATAGGGCTAATAAGCCTAATAGGTCAAATAGGGCTAATAAGGCAGATAGGACTAATAAGCCTAATAGGTCAAATAGGGTTAGGATTAGTCGGGCTGATATGCTTAATAGGGCAGATGGGGCTGATGGGGCCGTGTTGGGGAGGGGTGGGATTAGGCTGGGGTGGGGAGGGTGAGTGTGAGGCGGGTAGTGGGGTTGTCGGGGGGTGTTGTGAGGTTTAGGGTTCCGTGGTTGGCGGTGATGATGCGTTGGCTTAGGCTCAGGCCGATGCCTGTGCCGTGGAGTTTTGTGGTGAAGAAGGGTGTGAAGATGCGTGTGGCGGTGTCGGGGGTGAGGGGTGTGCCGTCGTTTTCGATGTCGAGGGTGATTCTGCGGTTTGCGGGTTGGCTTATGCGGATGGCTATGACTGTGGCGTTGGCTTCGATTGCGTTTTTGATTAGGTTGATGAGGACTTGCAGCACTTGACTGCGGTCGGCATGTACGGTCACGGGACTTTCCGGGAGGGTGAGAGTGAACTGCGGACTTCCTGCGTGGCTGTTTTGGGTGGTGAGGGTGAACTGTGGGCTTCCTGTGTGGCGGTTTTGGGTGGTGAGGGTGAATTGGGGGCTTTCGGGGTGGTGGTTTTGGGTGGTATCGGGATTGGAGTTATTGTAGTCATTACATATTGGCCGGAAGGTTGGGAGGTCGTTGGTGAGCGGTGAGGAATTGGCGAGATTGGAGATGGTGAGGTCGGATGTGGCGAGGTCGATTGCGGTTTGGAGGAGGGGGGTGAGGTCGAAGTCGGTGGGTTCGGGTGGGGGGAGGACGGTCAGGCGTTTGTAGTTGGCGACGAAGTTTTTCAGGCTGCGTGTGGAGTCGCTGATTGCGTCGAGGCCGTGGGTCATGTAGTCCTCTTGACCGTCGTAGCGGAGTTTGAGGGTGTCGGCGATGGAGACGACAGGGGCGATTCCGTTCATGATTTCATGGGTGAGGATGCGGCTCATTTCTTTCCATGTCTCAAGGTTTGCAGTGGCGAGCTGCGAGGAGATGTCGTCGAGGGTGGCGATGAGGAGGGTGTCGCCTTTATGGGTGGTGAAGGAGGTGGTTTTTACGGCGAGGTTGCGGACGGTGGTGTCGATGCCGGGTGTGGGGGTGTGGAGGAGGTCACATAGCTCGGGCCATGATGGGCGGAGGGATGAGATGTGGGTGATGGCGGGGCGGTCGAGCAGTCGGATCGCTGCGGGGTTGGCGAGGTGGATGTGACCGGTGGGGGCGATGACGAGTACGCCTGTCGCGACAGTGTCGGTGATGGATTGGTAGTATTTTTCGGTTTCGATTACGCGGGAGCGTAGGTCGGAGAGGTTTTGGGCTATGCGGTTGAGGGCTGTGTTGACTTCGGGGTCGGTGTCGGTCGGGAAGCGCATTGAGGTGTCGGCGGAGTCGAGGGCGTCGAGGAGGAGGTTGAGGCGACGCTTCACGCGGGTCGTATGGCGGTGGAGCCTGACGGCTCCCCAAAGGATGAGGAGGAGCAGGATGATGGCGAGGATGATGAGCTGGGGGAGTGTCAATTTTGAAGGAAATTTAGGGGGGATGGGGGGATAAGGCTAATAGGGCTAATAAGCCAAATAGGGCTAATAAGGCTAATAGGGCAGGGCTGATGTGGGGGGCTGAGGATTTTACGTTGAGGATTTTATGCTTTTTGCTGAGGATTTTTTGCTTTAGTTGTCGAGGTGGTGGCGGCGGAGTTTGTTGTAGAGGGTCTGGCGGGTGATGCCGAGTTGGGAGGCTGTGGCGGAGAGGTTGCCGCCGTTGTCGGCAAGGGCTTCGGCTATCATGAGGCGTTCCATCTGTTCGAGGGTGGTGGGAGGGGTGTTGGGTGTTTGGGGTGAGGGGACGGAGCCGGTGGGTAGGATGGAGTGGGATGAGGCTGTATTGGCGGGGGTGACGTTTGGGGGAGTCTGTTGGGGATGGCAGATGGTGTTTGGGGTGGAGTGCCGGGGGCTGATGGCGTTTAGGAGGGTTTGGAGGAGGCGGGCGTTGTTCCAGGGTTTGGAGATGAAGTCTACGGCTCCTTCCTTTAGGCCTTGGACGGCGAGTTCGATTTCGGCGTAGGCGGTGAAGAGCACGACGGGCATGGCGGGGGAGATGCGCCGGATTTCACTGAGCCAGTAGAGACCTTCGTTGCCGTTGGTGACTGGTGAGGTGAAGTTCATGTCGAGGAGGACGCAGTCAGGGGTCTCCTCGCGCAGGAGGGAGGGGATGCGCGAAGGTGAGGTGGTGGTGATGACGCGGTCAAATTTTATCTCGGCAAGGAGTCTGACTGCGGCAAGGACCGAGCGGTTGTCATCGACGACGAGAAGGGTCATGGGGGGAATTTAAGTATAAAGTGTTAAGGGTAAAGTATAAGGTTTTTAGTTGTTAGTTTTTAGTCGTTAGTTGTTAGAGGGGTCGGGGTGGTGGGCTAACAGGGAGGCGACTAAAGGGACTTAGGAATCATGCATTATGAACTATGATAAACCATGAATCATGCATCATGCATTATGAACCATGAATTATGAGTCATGAATTAACCTAACGCAAATCTACTATTTTTCGCGGACTTGGGCAACTATGGAGCCGTCGAAGAGGTGGACGATGCGTGAGGCGTAGGCGGCGTCGCGGTCGGAGTGGGTGACCATGACTATGGTGGTGCCTTCGCGGTTGAGGGTCGAGAGGAGTTCCATGATTTCCTGTCCGTTGCGTGAGTCAAGGTTGCCGGTCGGTTCGTCGGCGAGGATGAGGGAGGGGCGGGTGACGAGTGCGCGGGCGATGGCTACGCGTTGTTGCTGTCCGCCGGAGAGCTGCTGTGGCAGATGGCGTGAGCGATGGGTCATATTGACTTTGGCAAGCATTTCATCGACACGCCTGCGGCGTTCCGATCGGCTGAGGCCGAGGTAGGTGAGGGGGAGTTCGACGTTGTGGGCCACGTCGATTTCGTCGATGAGGTTGAAGCTCTGGAACACGAAGCCAATGCGGCCTTTGCGCAGCTGTCCGCGTTCGCGTTCGCGGAGTCCTGCCACTTCCTTGCCTTCGAAGGTGTAGCTTCCGGAGGTGGGGTTGTCGAGGAGGCCGAGGATGTTGAGGAGGGTGGATTTGCCGCAACCGCTTGGACCCATGATGGCAATGAATTCGCCGGGTTTGATGTCGAGGTTGATTCCGTTGAGGGCGACAGTCTCGATTTCGTCGGTGCGGAAGGTTTTTGAGAGGGCGGAGGTTTTTAGCATTGGGAGTTTTTTTAGTTTTTAGTTTTGAGTTTTGGGGTGGATAAGGCTAATAGGTCCAATAAGTCAAATAGGGCTAATAGGTCAAATAGGGCTAATAAGCCCGATAGGGGGCAGAGGAGTTTGGAATTTTTTGAGGCAATTGGCCCTATTTGGCTTATTAGGCCTATTGGACTTATTCTCTATCAGGCTTATTTGACTTATTAGCCCTATTAAACTTATCAGCCTTATCAGCCTTAGCCTTGATTCCTGCTTTTACTCTGCTTTTAGTCTGTTGACGGGGTTTTCGTTGGCGGTTCTGAGTGTGATGGAGAGGATGCAGGCGGTGACGAGGATGAGGACTGCAAGGGCTGCAAGCAGATACCACAGCCAGAGGTGTGGGGCGGTGACAGTGAAGTTTTCGAGCCAGAGATGGCCGATGTAGGCGGCGCAGAGAGTGCCGATGGCAATGGCCGGGACGGCTATGCGGAGAACGTCGGCGAGGAGGAGGTTGACAATGTCGATGGCCTCGGCTCCGTTGACCTTACGGATGGCGATTTCCTTGCTGCGGCGCTGGACTTCGTCGCGCGAGAATCCAACGAGACCCATAAGGGATATGAAGATGAGCGCTATGGCTGCAATCATTGTCGAGGTGCGGAACATGCGGATGTCAGAGTAGAGCTCCCGTGCCACATCCTCTAATTTGAGAGGACTGAAATCGTAACGCGGATAGGTCTCCGTCAGGAAATCGGTAAATCGAGTGAAGTTTTGGTCGAATGGCTCTTTGAGGCGCAGAGTGATGCTCGGCACACGGTTTCCCACCGAAGAAAGGCATATCGGGGTGATTTCATTGGTGAACCCGCGTAGGACATAGTCTTTGACCAGACCGACAATCCTGACATTCTCCCCATTGCTGCCACTGATTCTGACTGTTTTGCCGATTGGATCATCAAGGATGCCATAACTGCGGGCAAACTCTTCGGAGACAATAATCTCATCGTCAGCCTCAATCTCACGCCCCTTCAACAGGGTTATTCCGAGGAGATCGAGGTAGCCTTTCCCGACCCACTCGCTGCGGGTGTTGAAGGAGAGGGCGTTTCCGTTTTCCGAATAGACCATCTCGCCGGAATATCCCCAGAGAGGCATGGTCTCGGAGGTTGAGAATTTTTCTATGTACGGCAGGCTCCGCAGGGTTGATTGAAACGATTCTGTGTCGAAGTTGTAGGGCATGGAGATGTAGGCGAGGCGGTCATAGTTGAAACCCATATCGCGGTCGAGGACCTCGCGGTATTGCATACTGATGACTACAAGGAGTGAGCAGATGAACGAAACTCCGGCAATCTGAGCGAAGAGAAGGCTACGTTTCCATGCGCTGTTGCGCTCAGTGAAGCGGCGGAACACCTGGGTGACCGGGATGCGCGAGAAGATGCGCCCCGGAAGCAATCCGCCGACGAGGAAGAAGAATGCAAGCAGCGAGAGCGGTACCCAAAGCCTTCCTGTGGCAAAGATGTCGGAAATCGAGATGCCGAGCGTTTCATTGACAAGCGGTTCGAACAGAAACAGAAGTGTAATCATCAGGACGATGGAACACAGGAGTATAATGACTGTTTCCCACAGGAACATACCCATGATTGTCACGCCTCCTGCACCGGAACATTTGTGGACGCCGATTGACTTGGCGCGGCGGCTGAGCGAGGCTATAGTGATGAGGACATAGTTCAGGGTGGTCATGAGCAGCAGTGACAAACCGAGAATCCAGAGGATGAGGTTCATGCGCTTTACGGACTCAAATTCGAGGTATGTCCGGCCTATTGACTTGGCTATTACGACTGTCTTGTATTCATCCGAATCGGGGACATGGGTCTGATACATGGTGTTTAGCCGACTGTTTATCTCCTCCTCGGTCAGCTTGCTGCCGGGTTTCATGCGGAAATAGATGGGCCAGTTGTCGGCACCTCTCCATTGCCGGCGGTTTTGATATATTTTTGACGAGGGTTGCGACAGAAGTCCCTCCATTCGGTTGACCGTAACGTTCTCGGGAAGGTCGCGGAAAACTCCGCTGACAGTCACCGAGCGCTCCCCGTCAAATGTCAGGGTTTTGCCGATGGGGTTCTCGTCGCCGTAAAGCTGCCGCGCGGTCGATTCGTTGAGATACAATGTGTATGGGGTGGCGAAATCTACGCTTGGATTGCCGAGCAGCACCTCCATGCCCATTGTTTCGAAGAAGAGTGAATCGGCTCCTACAATGCGGATGTCTATCCTGCGGTCACCGTCAAAAAGGTCAGGTAGGCCGATGCGTCCTATTGCAGTCGCGGCTACGATTTCATCGCCGAGGGCCTCGATGGCGCATTCAGCGAGTTTTCCGGGACAATTGCCGACCGGTCCCAAGGTCTGGCCGTTGATTTCATATTTCATCATTATCTGATAGAGGTTGTCACGGTCGGGAAAGCAAGTGTCGTAGCTGTAATTGTAGTCCAGACGGCAGAACACGAGGATGCTCACGAGAAGGCCGACTGCCACGGAGATGACTTTGATGGCATTGGCTCCCTTCTGGGCGAGCATGGAGTGGAGGATGTAGTAGAGTTTCACTGTGATGAAGTCTTTGAAGTGATTATACTGCAAAGATAAGGCGGAAATTTGCGGTTTTTATGTATTTGCTTGTAGTATAGTGGCTTGTCTGTCCGGATGAAATGCAAATGTGTAAATTATTTTGACAATCCACTGAATTTTGGCTGAGGGGAAGGGCACATAAAGACTTAAGGACATAAGAAACAAACGTTTTATCATGCTGACCGGGTCATAGATAGCCGATTGATGAGAAACGTTTGTTTCTTATGTCCTTAAGTCTTTATGTGCCTTTCCCCTTTGTCAGATGCTGTTGACGGCTTCGCGGAGGATGCAGAGGCGGCGGAGGAGTTGGGGCATTTGGTCGAGCGGGAGCATGTTGGCTCCGTCGCTCTTGGCTTTTGACGGTTCGGGATGTGTCTCCATGAACAGACCGTCGACACCAACGGCCACACCTGCACGGGCTATGGTCTCGATGAGGTCGGGACGACCGCCTGTGACTCCGGCAGACTGGTTGGGCTGCTGCAGTGAGTGGGTCACATCGAGGATGACAGGAGCACCGAAGCGTTGCATCTCGGGTATTCCACGGTAGTCGACAAGCAGGTCCTGATAGCCGAAACTTACACCGCGTTCGGTGAGGGCTACGTTATTGTTTCCGGCATCGCGCACTTTTTGTAGGGCAAACTGCATGGCCTCGGGGGAAAGGAACTGGCCTTTCTTGATGTTTACGGCTTTGCCTGTACGGGCTGCGGCGACGAGGAGGTCGGTCTGGCGGCAGAGGAAGGCGGGAATCTGGAGGACGTCGACAAATTCAGCTGCCATTGCTGCTTCGTCGGCAGTATGGATGTCGGTCACAACGGGCACTCCGAAGGTCTCGCGCACTTTGGAGAGGATGCGCAGGGCTTCATGGTCGCCGATGCCTGTGAACGAATCGAGACGCGAGCGGTTGGCTTTGCGGTAGGAGCCTTTGAATACGTAGGGAATGCCGAGCTTTGAGGTGGTTTCAACGAGCTTTTCGGCTATGTCAAGAGCCATTTTCTCTCCTTCAATCACGCAGGGACCTGCAAGAAGGAAGAACATTGGCTTGGAGCTATATTCGGAGAACAGCATTGTTTTTTTAGTATAGAGGGTAAAGTATAGAGTATAGAGGGGTAGGGCTAATAAGCCTAATAGGGCTAATAGGCCAAATAGGTTTTGGGGGACTGCCTATAAGCATTATGCATCAAGCATTCTGCATCATGAATTATGAATTAAGCATTCTGAATCAAGCATCAAGCATCCTGCATTAATTTATCGTCAAGGATGTGGCAGGCGGAGAGGGCGTAGAGGGCGGCGGTTTCGGTGCGGAGGCGGTTTGAGCCGAGGGTGACGGGGCGGAAGCCTGCATCGAGGGTCATCTTGATTTCTGAGGGAGAGAAGTCCCCTTCCGGCCCGATGAGGATGAGGGTGTCGCGTCCGGCTTCGTAGGTCTGGGCAAAATCCACGCGGGGAATGGATGGGTCGCAGTAGGCTACGACACGCTGTGCGTCGGGCATGATTTTTATAAGCTCGCGCAGCGGAGTCATGGGCATTATTGTCGGTAGAGTCGCCTTTAATGACTGTTTCATGGCCGAGACGGCTATCTTTTCGAGGCGTTCGGTCTTGATTTCGCGACGCTCGCTGCGTTCGCATAGAATCGGGATGATGGTGTTGACACCTACTTCCGTCATTTTTTCCACAAGCCATTCCATGCGGTCCATGTGTTTGGTCGGGGCCACGGCTACAGCGAGTTGCTGCGGCCATGGGAGTGGCATCGGTGTCGAAGATATGATTTCGACAGACGCATGTTTGGGATGAGCGTCCGCGAGACGGCATGTGTATGCCGTCCCGCGTCCGTCTATAACTTGGAGCTCGTCTCCTTCGCGCATACGCAGCACTTTCACCGCGTGGCGCGAGTCGCTTTCGGGGAGTTCGAGGGTCTCTGTGATGTCAGGGGCAAAAAACTGTATCATTCTTCAATCATTCCGTCGGCGCCTGAGTTGACGGTGTCAAGATCCTTCCGGACTTCTGCTGCCGAGGGTTGCTGTTTGCTGTCTTTAAATATGAACATGAATAGGACGCCAACGACAAGCGCGTATGCCGCGAAGATAAACCATGAGGTCTCCCAGCCTGCGTGTTGGGCTTCGGGAGTGGTCTGTGAGAACACGAAGTGGTTCACGATGCCCTGTGCGCAGAGAGTGCCGACCGTGGCACCGATGCCGTTGGTCATAATCATGAAAAGTCCCTGTGCGCTGCTGCGGATGTCCTTGGTTGTTTCCTGGTCAACATAGAGTCCGCCTGACACATTGAAGAAGTCAAAGGCGATACCGTAGACAATGCAGGAGAGGACGAGGAGCCAAAGACCGTCGCCGGTGTTGCCGAGTCCGAAGAATCCGAAACGCAGCACCCATGCGAACATCGACATGAGCATTACGCCCTTGATTCCGAAACGTTTCAGGCAGAAGGGAATGAGGAGGATGCAGAGGGTTTCGCTCATCTGCGAGAGGGATATGAGGGCGTTGGCGTTGTGGGCTCCCCATGTGTCGGCAAACTCGGCAATCTCTGAGAAGGAGGTGATGAAGGTGTTGCCGTAGCTGTTGGTGATTTGCAGCGACACGCCGAGGAGCATACTGAACAGGAAGAAAATCGCCATGCGTTTTTGCTTGAAAAGCTTGAAGGCATTCAGACCGAGGGTCTCGGAAATGGAACTTTTCTCCCCCTTCTTGACCGGGCATGACGGGAGGGTCAGCGCGTAGGCTGCAAGTATGAAACTCAGGACTGCCGAGGTGATGAGCTGCCATGCGTTGGTCTGGAACTGTGTGAAGTTGACAAAGAGCATGGCGCAGATGAAACCGACCGTACCGAACACACGGATAGGCGGGAAATGCTTGATGGTGTCGAGTCCGGCACGGTTGAGAGCGTTGAACGCCACGGAGTTCCCGAGACCTATCGTCGGCATGAAGAAGGCGACAGAGAGGGTGTAGAGGCTGAATAGCGGGCCGAATTCGACCTGTGAAGTGGTGAGGCAGTAGACACCTGCAGCAGCCATGAAGCATCCGGCAAGGATATGGCAGAGGCTGAGCATACGCTGCGCCTGTATGTAGCGGTCAGCAAGCACGCCGATGACAGCGGGCATGAAAAGCGACACGATGCCCTGCACAGTGTAGAACCATCCGATCTGTTTTTCAAGACCGATAGAGTAGAGAAAATTGCCGAGCGAAATCAAATAGGCGCCCCATACGCCGAACTCCAGAAAGTTCATGAGGGCCAGACGCAGTTCGATGGGTCGGATTTTAATCATGTCAAGGTAGTTTTTTGTGGTATGTTAGTTTCAGGGGTGTATATGCTGCTTAAAGTGAAATCAGGCAGTGAGGGGAAGAGGGATGGCTACAGCTCTCCGCGTTTGCGCTTGATGATGTCGGCCACTCGCGCCGCCTCCTCATATTCCTCACGCTCAATCAGTTTCTGGAGAGTCTTTTCGAGTTCCTCGATGGCATAGTTCTCCAGACGGGGTTCACGATTGGCGGTCATGGTATCCTCTTCGGAATCAGGCTCGTTGTCACCGTCGCCCTCCTCCTTGATTTCCATCTCGAAACCTGTTTCGTCAAGAATTTCCGGAGTGGTGAATATGGGCGCACCGGTCCGCATGGCAATTGCGATGGCATCGCTTGTGCGGGAATCAATGGTGACGGTGCGCTCTCCGTCCGAGAAGGTCATTTCCGAGGAGAAGATGCCGTCCTCGAACTTGTAGATGAACACCTCTTCCAGCTTTACGCCGAAAGCATGGGCGAAACTGACGAAGATGTCGTGGGTCATGGGTCGTGGAGGGGTGATGCTTTCCATTTTCAAGGCAATGGACTGGGCCTCGGCGGCTCCGATAACCACCGGTATGCGGTAAGGGCCGCCCACCTGCGCGAGAATCAGGGCGTAGGCACCGGCTTGTATCTGGCTGTAGGAGAGACCCATCACTTTGAGTCTTACTCTGTCGTCGTTTTCTGCCATCTGGTTGTGTTTTGGTCAGACACTACATTTTCATAACGTTTCGGCCGGTGATGATGCCACTGCCGTAACATAATTTAGCATCGCGGTCATAGATGACGCCGAACTGCCCCGGAGCTATGCCCTGGACGGGGACGGCTGATTCTATGATATATTCTTTCCCCTCGATACGGCTCAGACGTGCCGGAAGGAAGTCGGGGGAATGGCGGTTCTTGAATGTGATTTCCACTTCGTTGCAGTCTTCGGGCCAGGGGTCGCGTGTGATCCAGTGCATTTCATCGAGGTGGAGGAGCTTGCCATACTGCTTTTCAGTGTCGTAGCCCTGCGAGACATAGATGACATTGTCGTGGACATTCTTCTTGACCACATACCAGGGGCCTCCGCTCAGTCCGAGTCCCTTGCGCTGACCGATGGTGTGGAACCAGAAGCCACGGTGCTCGCCGAGCTTGCGTCCGGTCTCAAGTTCGATGATAGGGCCGGGGCGTTCGCCGAGATGACGGCGGATGAAGTCATTGTAGTTGATTTTACCGAGGAAGCATATTCCCTGGCTGTCCTTGCGGAATGCATTGGGCAGACGGGACTCCACCGCGATTTCTCGCACTCTCGCCTTGGGGAGCGACCCGACGGGGAAGATGAGATGGCTGAGCTGGTCGTAGGATATCCGGCAGAGGAAGTCGGTCTGGTCCTTCACGCGGTCCACACCTGTCCCAAGATAGACGAGGCCGTCGATTTCATGGGTTGTGGCATAGTGGCCGGTTGCAGTTTTGTCGAATTCATGACCCCAGCGCTGTTCGAAGAATCCGAACTTTATCATCTTGTTGCACATGATGTCGGGATTGGGTGTCAGACCTTCGCGGACAGTGCGGAGCGCATAGTCCATCACGTTGTCCCAATATTCCTGATGCAGCGACACGACGTCAAAAGGCAGGCCGTAGAGACGCGCGATGTAGGTACACATCTCAATGTCCTCCTCAGCCGAGCAGTCTCCCTCGCCGTTGTCAAGGCCGATGCGTATATAGAAAAGGTGGAGGTCATGACCTTCGTCAAGCAGTTGCCTTACTGCAACCGCGCTGTCGACTCCTCCTGAAATCAATACTGCAATTTTCATAGAGCGGTATAAGGTGGGGTTTACATGTCAGACATCCTCAAGCTCCTCTTCCTCATATTTGCCCTTCTGGCCTATGATGTAGAGCGAGATGAAATAGTCGAGGGAGATTTTGCCGGCTCCGGCTATGAGGATGTAGATGTATATTCCGATGAACATGATGGGAAGGTAGCCCGGGTCAGTGCTGTCGAGACCGTAGACAGGGAGGTTGGGGACCATGTCGTGGAGGATATAGTATTCCGCTGCAATCATCGCGCAGATTGGTGGAATGACACTGAGGCGTGTGAGGAAGCCCATCATTATCAGAAGCGAACAGACGAGTTCGATGATAATCATGATGATAAGCGAACATTCCGACGACATGTTGAGCACCGTCGGGAATGAATTGCAGAGTTCGCTGTAGTTGACAAGATGGCGTATGCCGAACTGGAGTAGCATGACCCCGACAAATAGGCGCATGAAAAGGCGCGCAAGGTTGGTGTAGGTATATCCTGTCAGCTTTATGAAGCAGTTGACCGGGGTTGAATTGTACCAGCTCATGATCTTTTTTGATTCGTTGTTGCCTGTAGCTAATTTTGATGGATTTTGAAGTGTGCGGGATTACCGCTTCTTAAGCTGACGCGCTACGTCGAGCACCTGGTTTATGTCAAGGTGCTTGAAGCGTATGTTGTGGTTCTTGTCAAGGATATAGAATTCCGGAGTACCGAGACGCAGGTCAATTGTCATGTCGGCATCCGGATTGGCGCCTACGACCCATGTGGCCGGGTAGGAAGCCACGGCCTCTTTCCATTCGGGAGTGGGTTCGGTAAGGGATATGGACACGATTTTCGCCTTCCCTTCATTGATAAGTTCGGTCATTGAGATGTCGGCATCGAGTCGGATGCGGGCGAGATTGCAGTCGCTGCAGTCAGGATCGTTGAAAAAGACCACCACCACCTGGGCCGAATCGTTGTCAAGGTTGCCTGTCTGTCCTTCGCGGGTTGTGTAGGGTAGGGATGGTGCCGGGAAACGGGCAAGAGAGTTCTTGAGAATCTTCTCCTGATGGGCGAACCGGGCTTTCGATGCCTTGTCGATGCGCTTGTTGGAGGCAACTGCATGGGCGAATGGCAGATAGAGTTCGTCAATCCATACTTCGGCAGTGTCGCCGTAGAGCAGATTCTCCGCACACTCGGCCATGAAAAGCTGGTCGGCGGGCTGCTTTTCAAGTGCTTTGTTGAAGCGGACTACAGATGCGATGGCAGAGTCGGGAGTGGCATTTTTCAACACCGAAATGTAGACGTTGAATTCCTGGGCCATCTTCGCTTTGGCAGAAAAAGCTTTCTTCAGATCACAGAAATCCCAGAAATGCCTGGCCAGATAGTCGCAGCGTTTCTGAAAGATGTTGATTGAGTCCGGAATGAGCGGATAGGGGAAATATGTATCGGCTTTGGCTCCGAAACTGATGCCTAAGCAGAGCAAAAGACCAAGTAAAAGACCTTTGATTTTCATTATTTTCCGTTAAAGTGATTTTTGCAATCACAAAGATAACCAAAATCTCTCAAAAAAGAAAATAAAGTTTGAATAGCCATCCTAATGTTTATTTCGGAATGTCACTTCAAGGTCAGTCGGGAACTGTGGCGGAGGGCTTGGGCGGCGGAGAGTAGACTCTCGGGGGTGATTGTGTTGATGCCTTCGATTGTCTCGCTGAGCGTGCGGGCATAGCCACGGTAGAGCACACTGCGCCCCATCGAGATGGCTACTTGTTCGGAGTTGACAGAACCGACTGTGAGTTGACCGATAAACTGTCGCTTTGCCGCTTCGAGTTTCCGCTCGGAGATGGCTGTGTCGGTGAGCGAGTTGATGACGCGTTCCGTCAGGCGCAGGCATCGCTTCACGTCGTCGGGATCGCAGCCGAAATAGATGGTCAGCAGGCCGTTGTCGCTCATCAGTGAGGTTGACGCGTCGATGCTGTAGACAAGTCCGCAGCGTTCGCGCAGTGCCACGTTGAGGAGCGAATTCATTCCCGGACCTCCAAGTATGTTGGCAAGCAATGCAACGTCAAGACGCCCCGGGTCGAGAAGCCCCGGAATGCGTGTGCCGATGATGGTATGGGCCTGGAACGACTCGCGGGAGTCATTGATGCGTTCAAATGGGGCGTTGAGCGGAGGAACCGCACGGTCAAGAGCGGTGTCGGGGCGGGTCAACCCGCGGAAATATTTATCGGCGAGGTTGAACACCTTCTCAGGGTCGGTCGGTCCGGAGTAGAAGAACACCATGCGACCGGGTGTGAAGCGCTCTTCAAGCCAGCGCCTGCAGTCGGCCGACGTGA
This sequence comes from uncultured Muribaculaceae bacterium, assembly GCA_947381945.1. Lineage (GTDB taxonomy): Bacteria > Bacteroidota > Bacteroidia > Bacteroidales > Muribaculaceae > Duncaniella. Next base: position 18,762 of record CANCXM010000020.1, on the reverse strand, counting down.
AGCGGGCCAGTGATTCGCGTGTGCCGAGGATGTTATGGGCAAGAGGTGAGCCTTCATACACAATCTCTTCGAAGTCATCGAATATCGCATCCGAAGGAGTGTCGAGATAGGTGTCAATCTCCTCGCCGACCACGAGTTTCTCCTTCGATAGTTCGGTGTCGGGGAAATTGGCATCAGTCACCATCTCGGCAATCAGCGCAAGCGCGCGGTTGAGGTGTCCGGCAGGAAATGTCGAATAGATGGCGGTCTCTTCTTTGGTCGTGTAGGCGTTCAGTTCGCCCCCGACGAGTTCCATGCGGTCGCGGACGTAGGCGGCTTTGTGGCTGCCCGTCCCTTTGAATATCGTATGCTCGACGAAGTGGGCGAGACCATGCAGTTCGGGGCCTTCGTCGCGGCTGCCCGCGTTGATGATGACCCCGCAATGTTCGACGGGGAGACTTGTGGCGCGCGCGACGAGGCGCATACCGTTGGAGAGTGTGGAATATCTGATTGAAGTGTCTGTCATGTCGGAAGGTAAGGATGCTCCTTGATTCGGGGTGCAAAATTACAAAAAATCCATCCTAACTCTCAGCGGGTTCGGTGAAATTTTGTAATTTTGCACATTATTTAAAATACAACCACTCATATCACAGATATTTTATGGAAGAATTAGCCACGAAATATGATCCCCGTGCAGTGGAGGACAAATGGTATGCCTATTGGGTGCAGCACCGCCTCTTCCACTCCGAACCCGATGCGCGCGAGCCTTACACCATAGTGATTCCGCCGCCCAATGTGACAGGTATTCTCCACATGGGCCACATGCTCAACAATACCATTCAGGATATCCTCGTGCGTCGCGCACGTCTGATGGGCAAGAATGCCCTCTGGGTGCCCGGAACCGACCATGCGGCCATCGCGACCGAGGCAAAGGTCGTCAACAAGCTCGCGCAGGAAGGTATCCGCAAGAGCGATCTCACCCGTGAGGAATTCCTCCGCCACGCCTGGGAATGGAAGGAGAAGCATGGCGGCATCATCCTTGAACAGCTCAAGAAACTCGGTGCTTCCTGCGACTGGGAGCGCACAGCCTTCACTATGGACGACATCCGCTCGAAGAGCGTCATCAAGGTGTTCGTCGACCTTTACCGCAAGGGCCTCATCTACCGTGGCAAGCGTATGGTCAATTGGGATCCCAAGGCAAAGACCGCGCTTTCAGACATCGAGATTGTCTACAAGGAAGAACATTCGAAGCTCTACTATCTCCGCTATAAGATTGTCGGAGAGGAGGGCTATGCCATCGTCGCCACTACCCGTCCCGAGACAATCATGGGTGACACGGCCATGTGTATCAATCCCGCCGACCCGAAGAATCAGCATCTTCGCGGCAAGAAGGTGATTGTTCCTCTGGTGAACCGCGAGATTCCTGTAATCGAGGATGACTATGTCGACATTGAGTTCGGTACAGGTTGCCTCAAGGTGACTCCGGCCCATGATATGAACGACAATATGCTCGGTGAGAAGCATGGTCTTGAGACAATCGACATCTTCAACGACGATGCAACCATCAGCGAGGCAGCCGGAATGTATGTCGGCATGGACCGTTTCGCTGTCCGTGAGCAGATTGCCAAGGATCTTGAAGCCGCAGGTCTTATCGAGAAGATTGAGGACTACGAGAACAAGGTCGGCTATTCGGAACGTAATCAGGACACCGTCACTGAGCCGCGTCTCAGCGAACAGTGGTTCCTGAAGATGCAGTCGCTTGCCGAACCTGCACTCAAATCAGTTGATGAAGGTGTAATCAAGTTTGTCCCCGACAAATTCAAGGCTACCTACGACCGCTGGCTCACCGACATCCGCGACTGGTGTATCTCGCGTCAGCTCTGGTGGGGTCACCGTGTGCCCGCATGGTATCTTCCCGACGGCGATTTCGTGGTTGCCGAGGATGCCGACGAAGCTCTCCGTCTTGCTCAGGAGAAGAATCCCGCGCTCACTGCAGCCGATCTCCGTCAGGATGAGGACTGTCTTGACACTTGGTTCTCTTCATGGCTCTGGCCTATCTCGCTCTTCAACGGTATTCTTGAACCCGATAACGAGGAAATCAAATATTACTATCCCACATCCGACCTCGTGACTGGTCCGGACATCATCTTCTTCTGGGTTGCCCGAATGATTATGGCCGGCTATGAGTTCATGGGCAAGCAGCCGTTCAACAATGTCTACTTCACTGGTATCGTCCGCGACGAAATCGGCCGCAAGATGTCAAAGCAGTTCGGCAACTCACCCGACCCTCTCGAACTTATCGCCGACTACGGTGCCGACGGTGTCCGTATGGGTATCATGCTTTCAGCTCCTGCTGGCAACGACATCTTCTTCGACAAGAAACTCTGCGAGAATGGCCGTAACTTCTGTAATAAGATTTGGAATGCCTTCCGTCTCGTCAAGGGTTGGGAAGTCGATCCGACAATCGAACAGCCCGAAAGCTCGCGCAAGGCCGTTGAGTGGTTCGAGGCCAAACTTTCGGAAGCCGTGGCTGAAATCAACGATTCGTTTGATAAGTTCCGTATCTCGGAAGCTCTCATGACTGCTTACCGTCTCTTCCGCGACGAGTTCTCGTCATGGTATCTTGAGATGGTCAAACCCGACTATCAGAAGCCTATCGACCGTGAAGGATATGAGGCTACCATCCGCTTCTTTGATTCGCTTCTCCGTCTGCTCCATCCCTTCATGCCCTTCATCACCGAAGAACTTTGGCAGCACTTAGGAGACCGCCGCGAGGGTGAGTCAATCATGTATGCCTCGATGCCGGTAGCCGGTGTGCCCGACGCGAAGATTCTTGCCGAGATGGAGATGGTCAAGGAAGTAATCAACGGTGTGCGCGGTGTCCGTGCCCAGCGCAATATCCCTGCCCGCGACGCCCTTCAGCTCAATATTGTCAATGCCTCTATCCCGATGGAGGCCGTGGCTGTCAAGCTCGGAAATCTTTCAGGCATAGCTACTGTCACTGAGAAGGATCCTGCTGCCGCATCGTTCATGGTAGGCACCACCGAGTTCAACATCCCTCTGCTCAACAATATGGATGTCGAGGCTGAAATCGCCAAGCTCACCAAGGAAATCGATTATCTCCGTGGATTCAAGGCTTCGGTTGAGAAGAAGCTTTCCAACGAACGCTTTGTCAATAATGCTCCCGCAGCGGTTGTCGAGGCCGAACGCAAGAAGCTTTCCGATGCCACTACAAAGATTGAGGCTATCGAGCAGACTCTCGCAGCCCTCAAAGGCTAAAATGCGAGTATCGAGATAGTCAGACGCATAAGAAAATCAACAGACTTATTTTCCGTCATCATTGTAAGACCGGAAAATAAGTCTGTTGATTTTTTAATGCGTTTGCAAATGTCTGTAGTTAAAGGAGGATTCCTTCGGCTACATTATCAGCGGCATCCTGACCTTTGATTGCCTCGATGATTGAGAGTGCGAAGGGGATAGCCGAGGAAGGGCCATTGGCGGTGATGACGTTGCGGTCGACGACCACGCGCTGATTCTTATGGTGTGCGCCGCCGGCGGTCACGCCTTCTTCGAAGCCGGGATAGCAGGTGGCCTCATATTCGTCGATGATGCCAAGAGGAGCGAGGACAACAGCCGGAGCTGCGCAGATGGCTGCGATTTTGCCTCCGGCCTTGTGCTGTGCGCTCAACAGACGGCACACTCGGGCATTCTCGGCCAGATTTTTCGCACCGGGCATTCCTCCGGGGACGATATACATGCGCGCACTCTCCGGACAATTTTCAAGGAGTATGTCGGCTGCGACTTCGATATTGTGTGCGCCACGGACAGCAAGTGTCGGGTTGATTGATACGGTCTCAACCTCAATGCCGGCACGGCGGAGAAGGTCTACTGTTGCGAGGGCTTCGATTTCCTCGAAACCATCGGCAAGAAATACATAAGTTTTTTCCATATTAATTATATCTTGTGTTTCTGTATTTGTAGCGTTTGAAGCTTGGTTTGACTGCGCATCAGCTTTTGGTCTACATAGAAAGTAGGTGCATACAGCCATCATGATAGGGAAGAGGAGTACCAGATGTTTCTTCATAATAAGTAAGATAAAAAATAAGTATTTAGGTTTGTATTTCCAATATTCCAATAGTATGATGGCTGTAAGCGTGTGCAACTTATACAGCCATATAAACATATCCGTACGGCAAAAATATTTATTATTTTTGAATTTTTCAGTAAATTTGGAGAAAAATTATAAAAAATATTCTGATATGAGGATTTTTCGCTCTTATCGTTACATTGTCCTTTTTGTTTTTACAGGGTTGTTTTGCTTGTTGACCGGGTGCGGTCAGCGTCAGAACTACCGTTCTTTACAGGGAAGCGTGTGGCATACCACCTATAATATAATATACAACTCACCCGTCGATCTTCGTGATTCAGTCATTGCGGTCATGAAGCAGGTTGAGATGTCGCTGTCTCCATTCAACGACAGTTCGCTGATTTCCCGCATCAACCGTGGAGAGTGTGTGGTGGCTGATTCACTTCTCAAGCGTATATTTCTTGCATCGCAGGATGTCAACGTTAATAGTTCCGGACGCTTTGACCCGACAGTCGCCCCTCTCATCAATCTCTGGGGCTTCGGCTATCGGAACTCCGGAGTGGAACCGACGCAGGAGATGATAGACAGTGTCATGTCGACGGTCGGAATTTCCGAATGTTTCATTGATTCCGCAGGGTGTATCATCCGCAAGACACCGCAGACTGAATTCAACTTCTCTGCTATTACCAAAGGTTACGGTTGTGACCTTGTCGGGGAGATGTTCCGGCGCAACGGTTGCTCGGATTTCATGGTCGAGATAGGCGGGGAGATAGCAATGGGCGGAAAGAATTCCCGTGGAGATGACTGGCACATAATGGTCGATGCGCCGATTGAGAATGACACAACGGTCGTCCATTCGCGCATGGCTGTCATGGCTGTGACGGATTGCGGAGTGGCCACCTCCGGCAATTACCGCAATTTCAAACAGACTTCAACCGGACGCGTCTGGCATACGATAAGCACGGCTGACGGTCGACCTGCACATACCGACCTACTGTCGGCGACTGTCATAGCTCCATCGGCAATGCTTGCCGATGCCTACGCGACAGCCTGCATGGCAATGCCCGCCGACAGTGCTGTTGCAATGCTCTCAAAGGTCGATGGGGTAGAGGCTCTCCTCGTCACAATGGCTGCATCCGACTCCACCTACAATATCCGGACAACCCCCGGCTTCCCCAAGATACGGAAGTGACCAATCTACAGGATGATGTGCGGTTTTATGCTTTCTTGCAGGTGCCGTAAATCTTTGAAAAATTTCGTTCCCATGCTGCCGGATTGACGGCGGAGACAGATTCGATGAAATGGTGTTTCCATCGTGCAGGCATTTTGTCAGGTGTTGTGTTGCGTAGCAATGTCAGAATTTGCAAGAGCATTGCGTCGTCCAGCGTAATCAGGCATATAAAGTGACATGGTTTGTCAACTTTGTCTTCACAGAAACGGTAAAGCCATGTGTCACGGCATTTGCGTGTAAGATTGGAGACGAGGGTGGCTGTCGGATTTTCCTTGTGTCCACATTCCTTGCATTTCTTCTTAGGAGCGTAGTCCGCCGCACCGTTTTTCGGATTCTTGATTTCAATGAAAAGATAGCGATCAGGCAGTTCCACCATTATATCGACGCCCATCATGGCGTGGGAAGCCCCATGGAAAGTCGAAAGAGCTTTGTTCTCTTCGTCAAACTTGAATACATTGATTGCTTTAGGAAAATCGAATGTAAAGCCGTCAGTTGTAATTTCCATTTGGAACCGGTGTTTAGAAATTGGAGAGCTGTCTGTCAAGAATATCTTCGTAGGCTTGTCGGATTGGATTGCAAGAAAGGCCGGCAAGGGTGTCGGACGATTCATGGCTGATGCCATTGTCGGTCAGGCAAAGAGAGTGATATGAAATCTTATCCTCGGTCTCTGCCGCCATCTCGAATTCCTTAAGAAGTACATAATCATGGGTTGCTATGAAAATCTGCACACCCATGCGCTGAAGTTTCAGCAGTACTTCCACAACTTTTTTCGCAAGTTTCGGATTCAGGTTGGCTTCCGGTTCATCCCAGAACAGGATGCTTCCGCTCGTAAGGGAATCGTTGATTATTAAAGTGTATAGGAGGCCGAGCTTTCTAAACCCTTCGGCAAGGAGCGGGAATTCCAGTTCTCCACTGCTATTCTTGAGGTAAAATGTCTCGTTTTTCTCAATAACCCTTCCTGAAATTGCATCGCTGAGGATTTTCAACAGTTCTCGACGAGCCATGGTCGGTTTCCCTTTGGATGGTGGAATCAGTGCACGGTCAATTATATCGGCGTATATTTCTTCATATCCGATGTGCTTTTGGTTGTATAGCGAACGGAAGCCGGGTGCGTTGGCAAGCATGTCCTTGACGGGGATGTATGTTGCAGGATTTCGCTTGTCCTCGCTCCATCTGCGTTTCAGCGATGTGGCTGCGGAAGATATTTTACATGAGATCATGCGGTCCTGCTGCTCAGGTGTGTCATTGTCGTTACGTCGGTACACCTCGACTTTTCCGACGTTTCGCCCCTGCGCTCTGTGGACTAATCTGGATATTGTATTCGGTCGGAATACTGCGGTGAGTTTTTGGTCAAATGTGCGATCCTCCTTCTCATCTATCACGCAGCAAGCTGAATAGAGAGCTTTCATCACATGGGTCTTGCCGGAGCCGTTTTCCCCGATAAGAATATTAATTCCTTTTGAGAATCCGATTTCTGTGCGTGTAAAGGCCGTGAAGTTCTCAAATTTTATTTTTGTCAGCATGGGCGAAGGGTTGATTCAGGTTGTTCTTATATGTGCAAAACTAAGGAAAAATTGGATAAATGCGAAATATCTGCTTTATAAACTTGGGATAAAATGCTTTTAACACTTTTAATTAACATTGTTAAAAGCGCGGAATGAGAGCCTTTTCGGGCTGATTTTATGTTAAACAACATATTTTTATAGCATAAATTCAAGAAATAGCTCTAACTTTGCAGCGTATTCGATTGTTTATTAAATGACGCAAGTCAAAAGGGAAGTCACTCCGGAGACCATAGAGTTGGGCCGCTTCCACGGAGGCTTCACCAAAGGTAAAGATTGTTTTTAATAGGTTTAATTTAAAAATTCTGCAACTATGACCAACATGTTTAAGGTTCTCAAGGCAGATGTTCACCACATCCTCCGCTCACTCGGCGAGCGTGACTGCTTCCGCACAACAGGCGACTGCAGCCTCCGTGATTACGACGAGATGAAATGAGCCACGGAAAAGTACTTGTAAAGGCGTAAGTCCATCACGGCGCCTTCAGTTGGAAATTTTAATTATTCCCATGTATGTTTAACTTTTAAAATGAACGCATTATGAAAGTAACAAAAATGGTAAAGAAAGCCATCGAGTGGTATTGCGAATCAGCAGCCCTCATGTATCGTGTAAATGACAGCGAACACTATCACGAGATTTGATAGAATCCGGTAATGTAGACATCATTTCACAGATAACAAAGGGACATTGAGCGTCAATGTCAATGACTACGGGCCTAAAAACGGCAATAGTGCCGAAAAAGCCTCTGACGTTCATCCCAGTCCCGATTTTTCAGTCTATCCACAGACAAAATCTCATAATATTCAGAAAAATGGAATCGCACTTCCCGAATAGGGGAAGAGCGATTTTGTCATTTTATAGGGTTTGTGCATCAATCGTGATGGCGGAAGGCGCGAATATACCGTCCACCGGGAATTTTCTTAAAAATAATGAAGATTGCTGAGTTGATTGGAAATAAAGTATTAATTTTGTGGGAATAAGTCACATTTCTTCAATAATCTTTTATGTCAATCTCACGCAATTTAGCCTATTCGCTCATGACCACTATGGCTCTTGGCACTCTTGGCAGCTGCTCGCAGCATAAGCAGCTTGCCTATCCCGACGCACCGTCCGACGGCACAGTCGACACTATTTTCGGTATGGTTGTCCCCGACAATTACCGTCCGCTCGAAAATGATACCGCTGCCGAAACGCTCAAATGGGTGGAGGCTGAGAATGCGGTGACCGAAGCTTATCTCTCTCAGATACCCTTCCGCTCGAAAATCAACTCACGTCTGACCGACCTTAACAACTATCTCAAGCGCGGTCTGAGCTATCGTGACAACGACGGAATGTTCTACTTCTATGAGAATGACGGTCTCAAGAACCAGTCTGTCCTTTATCGTAAACCGACTCTCGACAGCGAGGAGCGCGAGGTGTTCCTCGACCCCAATAAACTTAGCGATGACGGTACTGTGGCACTCACAGGCGTGTTCCAGTCGAAGGATGGCAAGTATACAGCCTACACCATCAGCCGCAGCGGTAGTGACTGGACTGAAATCTATGTGATGGATACAAAGACCAAGGAATTGCTTCCTGACCACATCAAATGGGCTAAGTTCACAGGCGCATCGTGGGATGGAGATGGTTTCTACTACAGTGCCTATCCTGTCCCCGAGGAGGGTAAGGAGTTCTCCAACGCTAACCAGAACCACCTTGTGTATTACCACAAGATAGGTACTCCGCAGTCCGATGATACTGTTGCGTTCAGCGATCCCGCACATCCCTTCCATTTCCATTCGGCCGCTGTGGCTGAGTCGCAGCCTGTACTCTTTGTCAGCGTCGGAGGTCAGGGTGTCGGCAATGAACTCAAGGTCCGCAAAAATGGCGCATGGGTGACAATGGCTCCGACACAGGAATACAGCAACGGTGTCATTGATGTCATTGACAACAAAATCTATATCCTCACCTCATACGGTGCTCCCAAAAACCGCCTTATGGTTGCCGACCTCGCCAATCCTTCAATCGAGAATTGGAAAGAACTCGTCCCGGAAGCCGAAGGTGTGCTCACATCCGCACAGTTCTCAGGCGACAAGCTCTATCTCACCTACGAGAAGGATGCAGCCAATCAGGTAGCCATCTATGACATGAACGGTAAGAAGGAGGGCGACATGAAGCTTCCCGGCTACGGTTCGGTCGGTCTCTACACTGAGCGCAAGCATCCCGAGGATGTTTTCTACACTTTCACCTCTTTCACATCGCCTGCCGCACAATATGCCTACGATGCAAAGACCGGTGAGAGCCGTCTGCTCTTCCAGCCTGAAATCAAGGACGTGAACTTTGACGAATATGTGACCGAGCAGGTGTTCTATCCCTCGGCCGACGGTACGAAGGTGCCTATGTTCCTCACATACAAGAAGGGCCTTGAACGCAACGGCAAGAATCCCGTTTATCTCTACGGTTACGGAGGTTTCAACGTATCGCTGACCCCCGGCTTCTCGCCCAACCGCATGTTCCTTCTCGAAAACGGTGTCATCTATGCGCAGGCCAATCTCCGTGGCGGTTCAGAATATGGCGAGGCATGGCATGAGGCCGGAACGAAGATGAACAAACTCAACGTGTTCAACGACTTTATCGGTGCGGCCGAGTATCTCATCAAGGAGGGCTGGACTTCTCCCGACTATCTCACCATCGAAGGTGGCAGCAACGGCGGTCTGCTTGTCGGTGCAACGGTCAATCTCCGTCCCGACCTTTTCAAAGTCGCTATTCCCCGCGTAGGTGTGATGGATATGATGCGCTACCATCTCTTCACCATAGGCTGGAACTGGGCTTCGGACTACGGTACGAGCGCCGATTCGCCTGAGATGGCCAAGTATCTCTTCGAATACTCGCCCATCCACAATATCAAGAACGACGGCACTCCCTATCCTGCAATCCTCGTGACCACTGCCGACCATGATGACCGAGTGGTCCCCGCCCATTCGTTCAAATATGCCGCAACGCTCCAGGCTTCTGATACAGGCGATGCTCCCAAGCTCATCCGCATTGACTCCAAGGCCGGACACGGTGCGGGCAAACCTATCGCCAAAGTGCTTGAAGAATACACTGACATGTATTCATTCATGTTTGAAAATCTGGGCATCGAACCGAAGTGATAATGCTCTAAGATTCAAGGAACTGTATTAACTCGAAAAAAGAGATACAAAAGCACAAAAGAGCATAAGAGACAAAAGAATTTTATAATAAAGGATATTAAGGTTACTCTCAATCTTACAAAAAAATATATATCTTTTGTTTCTTATGCACTTTTTTACTTCTGTATCAAAAAACGGAAATATTGAATTATCATACAGCTCCTTGAACTTTGACCGACTCTGATTTCTAACTTCTCTCCTTCTTGACAAGCGAAATGAACACATATTCCCGGCTTAAAATCCTACCCGCAATACTTCTTACCATCTTTCTCACAGCCTGCTTCACCGGCGTGGAATATACTCCGCGCGTGAGCGAACGGGATGTGAGACGTGAAAACATAATCACCACTCCCGAGGACACCTTTCTGGCCAATGTCAGCGACGAGGGTCTCGCGGAGTGGAGGCCGGGTAAACGTTTCAGGGTAACGGACGATAAGATTCGTCTGATATTCGGTGCGACAGCCTCGCCCTACGATTCACTTGCAGGAAAGACGCTTGTGTTTACCGAAGCTAAGGAGGCTCCTTCGATTGTCGGCACGTCGGTGACCGATATAAGTTTTCGGACAGAACCTGACAACGGACGAGTGTTTGTCTATCGCATCAACCGTCCAATCGCAAAGGTTATGCAGCAGCCGGAACTCTCTATACCGTTTACAATCCAGGAAAGTCTTGTGGATGAGGCTCGTGAGCTTATGGACGGACAGCGTTATTATATCCTTACCCGTACATGGCGCGACGACACGGACAATTCGGTCAATGGCCGTCAGTTTGTGCCGGTGACAGTTGATTCTGTGACTCCGGGCAACGACATCTATCCGATAAAAGTCTCGTTTAAGGATGAGAAAGGGACTTCCGCAAGAGTTTTTCTCCATCCGGGTCCTCGTGGCTACACACCGCGTTCGTTTCCTGCGCTATTCTCCTTTACCGACCCTCGTCTGAAATACCCCTCGATAACCGACAATATGTGGGAAAAGATTGTCAACGGAAAGGTGGCGTTGGAAATGACTCGTGAAGAGTGCCGTCTTGCGCTCGGTGTTCCGCGTGAAGTAGACCGTGGTGCCGACAATGCCTTCATACGCGAGGTATGGATGTATGAAAACGGTATCTATCTCGTTTTTGAGGACGGCATATTGAAGATGTATCGCCATTGAACAGTGTCGCCCGGCTCTGTGTTAAATATATGTTGAGTAATCAATGACAAACCGATTCGTAAAACATATATTAATAAACATACAGAGCTATGATTACCGTAACATATCTTGACCACAGCGGGTTTGCAGTCACAACCCCGCAGGCCGTCATGGTGTTTGACTACTACAAGGATCCAAACCGCAAACTTGAAAAAGTGTTGAAGGACAATCCCTCGAAGGATGTCGTCTTCTTTGTATCCCACCATCATCCCGACCATTTCAATACATCAATATTCGAACTCGCACAGGAACGCAAGCGCACATACGTCCTCTCCAACGATATTTTCTCAAAAATTGTCCCGGAGAAGGGCATCTCTGTCGCATGGATGTCGGCAGGCGATGTGATTGATCAGATTCCCGGAACAAAGGAGGTCAGGGCATTCGGTTCGACCGATGCCGGTGTAAGTTATGCCATCACACTTCCTGACGGTGAAGTCATTTTCCATGCCGGTGACCTCAATGACTGGCATTGGAGCGAGGAATCGACCAAACGTGAGATTGAGGAGGCAGAGGCAAAGTTCAAGACAATCGTGAACCGCATTGCCGAAGCTATTCCGGAAATCAAGGTTGCTATGTTCCCGGTGGATGCCCGCATGGGTGCTGATTTTGCCAAGGGAGCTGAAATCTTCCTTGAAAAAGTCAAGGTCGACAATTTCTTCCCGATGCACTTCTGGGGAGAGCCACAGAAGGCATGTGATTTCCCATCATACGTCCCGGCAGGTCTCGCCACCAAATGCTACTGCCTCGACAAACCCGGCTTCAGTGTTGAAATCCGCTAAAGCGGTTTAGAGATAAAAATTTAAACAGACTGTCCGCCAAAAATTCGAACTGAATTTTAGCGGACAGTCCGTTTTGCTTGGTAGTATTTACTTTATGACAATGGTGTTGACGATGTTCAGTCTGACATTGTTCCTTGACCGGAATTCATTCATCAGTTCCATCCGTGCATACTGAAATTGCGGATGCCGTCTGTTGCAGGCGTAAGCCGACCGTTTCCTGTAACTATCAATATTATGGTTGGCTTTGAAATGGTTAATGGTGGTCTGTAGCTGCTCTTCAACCGCATGTTGTATCCAATCTTTCCCCTGGTCCTTGAGTTCGATGAATATGATGTGGCCTCCACCGGTAAGCATTGCGTCGCATCTGTTGTCCATATTCCCATCTGGGCGTCTGATTTCCACACAGTTGTCAATTGCGGTGAAGTTGAGACTATTGCCTGACCTGTTTTCAACAATAGCTGTCCAAAACTCCTCATTTTCATAGTCAACGAAGGCCTTTTCACCGTTGCCGGGATCGCAGATTCCAAACCGTTCAGCGGTGATGTTTTCGGTCTGGCATTGTTTGATGAAGAAATCAATATCCATTACATACCCTCCTCGATGTCAAGAAGTGAGTCGAACATGGTGTTTACATCGTATAATGCCCGGTTAAGGAAGTTATTGTCCGTAGGCAAGCCACCGGGCATCTCCAGCAGTCTGGCACTGCCGTCAGCCATCTCATAGATATTGACATCTTCTGCCGAAATGCAGCTTCCGATATTGACAATGCTGTTGATTGAGCCCAGAATCCCCTCATTTCCGTTGGCGGTGTCCTTTAGTTTCCCGGCTTTGATGGCCAATGTCAGATAGTTGATGATATATGGACTGTGGGTGGTGAGGACAAGACGATTGTCATCATCAATGTTAGCAAGGCGCAGGAGCATGTAGAGCACTTCCTTCTGCGATTCAGGATAGAGGTTCTCCTCAGGCTCTTCGACAACATTGACAAATCCGGAGTAGTTGAACTGGGAGGAGATGACTGCCAGTGCGGCATTCCGGACCTCGGGGGAGATATTGGTGTTTTCAATCACTGATTTTACCCGTTGGTTCAGGCGTTCCTGTTCGGCGATGCTTAGGCGTGATTCCGAACCATCGTTGCGCGAGGCCACGGATTCGGTCAGATATTGCGAGACCAACAGCATTGGGAGTGCAGCCTGAAAACCGCTCGATGCGTCCGATAGGCGTACCTTGTATCCATCTCCGACAAGCCACGGAATTTTATTCAGACGGTCATATTCAAACCTGACATTGTTCAGCGGGAGATGGAATCCTGATGCATATTTTTGAATAGCTGAATCATATTCATCCTTGAACGTCTGAAGGGCTAACGGAATATTTTTGAAATCCGACAGGTTGCCGATCGAACTGAGGAAATTGCGTTCGGCCGGAACATACATCACCTTGACAACTTTTGATTCTTCCTTGTTGTCATTTTTCAATATTTCAAGGTTCTTGTCCCGATAGGTAAAAGTATAGGCATATCCTGAGAAGATTATTTCCGTGTCGTTGTAGAAGTATGACGACAGACGGTGGTAGCCGCAATATACTTTCTGGAAACGCATGGATTGCATCACCCTTTTTTCCGTGACAAGCCCTCTTTCAAGACGCTTTTCAATCCACAGGAACATTGAATACAGTTTGGCCAAGGTACTCTTGCCTGAGCCTTGCGGTCCTACGAATGTAGTTATGCGGTTGAATGTTACCTCCGCGTTAGTGATAGGGCCGAAATGCTTGACGGATAAAGTGATTTTATTCCTCATGATTGTTGTGATGGAGATCGTGTGACTTCTTGCAAAGATAATAAAAATCTATGGAATATTTACAAGCATGGAAAAGCGCGTGTGAGCATTTCCAAAAATCTCACACGCGCTTTAGATATTCAATTTTCCCGACAGGGGATTTATTCTGTTATCTGCTGGGAGGCGGGGACTGCGACGGGATTGGGGGCGGCAGCGTTTGCCTTGCCGGCTTCCCATCCGAGCGCGCTGGCTCCGAGGACGGCTGCGTCGGCCTCCTTGAGCTCTGAGGGGATGACTTTCACTTTGCCCTTGAAGATATGGAGCATGTGTTTCTCCATTGATTCACGGAGCGGACGCATGAGCAGTTCACCTGATTTGGCAAGACCACCGAAGAGGATGATTGCTTCCGGCGAGGAGAACACTGTGAAGTCAGCGAATGCCTCGCCGAGAATGTTGCCGGTATATTCGAAGATTTCGTTGGCAAGCTTATCGCCCTTCACGGCTGCATCATAGACATCTTTAGATGTGATGGCGTCGATAGGGATTTCGCGCAGGAGCGAGGGTTCCTCACGGATTTCGAGGAATTCGCGTGCGGTGCGGGCTACGCCTGTGGCCGAACAGTAGGCTTCGAGACAGCCGGTGCGACCGCAGCCGCAGAGACGGCCGTTGTTGCGGCGGACAATCGAGTGACCGAGCTCTCCGGCGAAACCGTCGTGACCATAGACGAGCTGACCGTTGATGACGATACCGCTGCCTACGCCGGTTCCGAGTGTAATCATGATAAAGTCGCGGAGACCGCGTGCGGCTCCGTAGGTCATCTCACCGATTGCTGCTGCGTTTGCGTCGTTTGTGATGGCTACGGGGATACCGAATTTTTCACTTACGAGCTGTGCGAGGGGCAGGGGTGAGGGCCAGGGAAGGTTCACTTTGCCTTCGATGGTTCCGGTATAATAGTTGGCGTTGGGCGCGCCGATGCCGATACCAAGAATTTTGTCTACTGCGTCGTTGGCTTCGAGCAGACGGTTCACCTCAGTGTGGAGTTCGTCGAGATATGCATCGAAATCGGTATGTTTCAATGTCTTGATTGATGAACTTGCGAGGACAACGCCACGCGCGTCAACGATGCCGAAAACGGTGTTAGTACCGCCTATGTCGATACCTAAAACATAAGGTTTGCTCATTGGAAAGAAACTTTTGAGATTGTTTTTAAGGTTTTGTATTCAATTGTATTTTGCAAATATACAAAATACTGATTGAAGTTTTCATTCCGGACGGAAGAAAATTCAATCAGTATTAAGCTCTTTTAATAAATTTATTTTGTGTATCATCCACTTATCACCTTGCCGGAGCCGCAGGGGCCGGCGGAGCGGGCGGTTTCGGCGGTTCGAGCCGTTCGACTTTGTCGGTGAGACGGGAGTCGAGGAAGTACAACTCTACATTTATGTGGCGCCATTCGCCTGAAATAAGGACTGATTCGAGGTAGGTCAGGACGGTGTATTCCTTTCCGTCGCGGGTAGTCACATTTTCAAGAAGCGGATTGCCATGCTTGCGTATGACATCGGCTTTTGTCACACCGGGTTGCACATCTCCGAATCCGGAAGTCGAGGGATACAGTGTGGAGCACCCGGAGATAAGGACGCTTGCTGCAATAGCTGTTGCGGTGATAAATGGGCGTAGGGAGCGGATCATGATCGGTTTATTGGAGAGTTTATTAATCAATGAACATGGTTGGAGGAGACAGGGGGCCGTTGCTGGTGTCAGATGGTGCGTCCGGGGTATTCCTTAAGGGCTGCAGCGAGGACTTTCATAGCGCGGGCAAGATCCTCTTTCTTCAGGACGTAGGCCATACGCACTTCATCCTTACCCATTCCGGGAGTTGTGTAGAAACCCGATGCAGGAGCCATGAAGACAGTTTCGCCGTCGAGGTTGAAGTCGCGCAGACACCACTGGCAGAATTTGTCGGCATCGTCGACGGGGAGCTTCACTACGGTGTAGAACGCTCCCATAGGTATCGGTGTATAGCAACCGGGAATCTTGTTGAGCTCGTCGATAAGGAATTTGCGGCGCTCGACATACTCGTTGTAGGTGGCGAGCATGTAGTCACTCGGAGTGTCGATGGACGCCTCGGCCACAATCTGTCCAAGCAGCGGAGGACTCAGACGTGCCTGGCAGAACTTCATGACGTTTGTCTTGAGCTGCGGGTGCTTGGTGATGAGGGCGCCGATGCGGATTCCACATTCATTGTAGCGTTTCGAGACAGAGTCGATAAGTACAACCTGCTCCTCGATGCCGGGGAGATGGAAGGCAGAAATGTAGGGTGCGCCCGTGTAGCAGAACTCGCGGTAAACTTCGTCGGAGAAAAGGAAGAGGTCGTATTTCTTCACGAGGTCGCGTATCTGGAGCATCTCTTTCATCGTGTAGAGGTAACCTGTCGGGTTGTTGGGGTTACAGATGAGGATGCCTTTTGTGCGAGGTGTGATAAGTTCCTCGAACTTTTCGACCGGCGGGAGTGCGAATCCCTGGTCAATGTTGGAGGGGACGGTGACGATTTTTGCTCCTGCCGATATGGCGAAGGCCATGTAGTTGGCGTAGGCCGGTTCGGGGACGATGATTTCGTCGCCCGGATCGAGGCAGGCCATGAAGGCGAAGAGGACAGCTTCGGAACCTCCGGTGGTGACGATGATGTCGTCGACATCCACTTCGATGTTGAAGCGGTGGTAGTACTCGCGGAGCTTCTCGCGCAGTGACGGGAGTCCGGCCGAGGGACTGTATTCCAGCACGGTGCGGTCAATGTGCTTGAGCACTTCGAGTCCGGCGGGAGGGGTGGGGACGTCGGGCTGACCGATGTTTAGGTGATAGACCTTGATGCCGCGGGCCTTGGCGTCGGTCGCAAGCGGGGCGAGGCGGCGGATAGGTGAGGCGGGCATGATGGTGCCACGTTCCGATACGTTTGGCATTGTATAATAATATAAGGTGGTTTGTGGAAAAGTCTACCGAAGGGTTACTCGGCGTTCTGCTCCTGAATACTGATGAAGATTTCTTTGTCGATAGGTGTCAGCTCCTTGTGGCGACGCGCCATCATGCGCGATGCGGTGTCGAAGAAGCGTTCCATGATGACCGGTTTCATTCCGAGGGGTGAACCTTCGGTGAAAGAGGGGAGATAGGTACGGGGGAAGCCTGCGCCGTAGAAGTTCACGCCGACACCGATGACGGTTGCTGTGTTGAACATGGTATTGATTCCTGCCTTTGAGTGGTCGCCCATGATAAGGCCGCAGAACTGGAGGTCGGTCTTGACGAAACGTCCGTCGGCCATGCTCCACAGTTTGACGGGTGCGTAGGTGTTCTTCAGGTTCGAAGCCGTGCATCCGGCACCGAGGTTACACCATTCGCCGATTGCGGCATTTCCGAGGAAGCCGTCGTGGGCCTTGTTGGAATAGCCGGTCATGACAACATTGTTCAGCTCGCCGCCGACCTTGCAATAGGGACCGAGAGTGGTTGCTCCATAGATTTTGCCGCCCATGTTGACAACTGAGTGTTCGCACATGGCAACCGGACCGCGCAGACAGGCTCCTTCCATGATTTCGGCATCGCGTCCGACGTAGATGGGGCCTTTGCTGACATTGAGGGTTGCAGCCTCGACGGTTGCGCCTTCCTCGATGAAAAGTTGCGAGGGGTCGCCTATGAGGCGGCAGGTGTCGCTGAGGGGCTGCGATTTGCGACCGGCGGTCAGGGTTGCGAAGTCGCGGCGGACGGCCTCGTCGTTGAGCATGAAGAGGTCCCAGATATGATTGAGTGCGAATGGAGTGCCGTCATACTCGATGTTCTCCTTCGGATTGCCGTTGCCGCGGCGGGCAATGACGCAACCCTCTTTTGTGAGAGCCTGGCCAGGCTGAAGGGCGAGGATGGCCTCGATGAGAGAGGCATCGGGGTGGAGGTTGCCGGCGATGAAGAGATTGTCGCCGTCGGAGGCTTCAATCATCGGATATTTCATCGACAGGTAGTCCTGGGTTGAGTAGGAGTAGGTCCCGGGGATGGCTTTCTGCCACTTTTCAGAGATGGTGGTTATGCCATGGCGCAGGAGTGCCACCGGACGTGTCAGAGTCAAGGGAAGCAGACGGCTGCGCGCCCCTTCCGGATCGAAAAGTATGATGTTTTTCATTTTACTATAATTGTCATATTATATAATTGACAAAAATACGAATTAATTGTGAAAGAATTTGCCGGGTGAATAGACTTTTTTAGATTTGTTGATGATATGATGGTTGGAGATGGTTGGAGGAGACGGTTATGGGCTGGATTGAATGAAAAAATCAGGATAGTGTGAAAAAGTTTATAGATGTGGGTTAAAAATAGTTAATAAGATTAATTTATTTTCAAATGATGAACAAAAGTTTGTAACTTTGCAAGTGAAAAGAAGCACCACAATAGTTGCAATCCTTGGACTGATAAAAATTTTACGCATTAAATTCACAATTTTAGGACTAAGGAAAAAAGGCAACTTTGTTCAGAAAATCCGTCGGGATGACGTTTTTCCGGACAAAACGATGGTGTAGTGTAAGTATGATATAATCTCTACATTATTGGAAAGGAATAGTTTTATAACTATTTGACGCCTTTTTGGCTTTGGTCCTGTTGCTCCTTGATTGAAAGGGGCAGCGGACAATTTTTTTTATACCCCCTTGAAATATTGGCGGACATGAAATATTGTCGGACATCTTCGATGCCCGTGGCTTGCCGATATACCATAACCCCACACCTTCGCGCGACGCAATTTCGCCCTTCGGGCTTCATTGCGTCATCGCTCGATGCGGGGTTATGAGCATATCGCTGCTGCGCAGCTTGTTAGCTGCCATTCGGGAGTATGGTAATTGCGACTCAGACCGTAATTACAGTGCATTAAATTAGTAAATGTCAGAAAGGTACATAACGACAAAAGACGCTATGTTTGCCGGTGAATTCGGACGCCGGCCAAACATGGAAAAGGT
>CANCXM010000019.1 GCA_947381945.1 uncultured Muribaculaceae bacterium | reverse complement strand
GTGACCCTCAACGGTTTTCAAGACCGCCGCAATCGACCACTCTGCCATCTCTCCATTGTGTTATTAAGTTTGTCGCTCCTGAAGGTTTCTCTTAATCTTCGTGTCGTGGAGTTGTTTCCTTTTGACGTGTGCAAAGGTAGGGGCTTTTTTTGAACTGTGCAAATTTTTGAGCAATTATTTTCAAATTTTGTTGAATTTTCTTGAATTTTGCCTGCTCAGCTCATGTTTTTTGTCGTTTCATGATAAAATTCATGGCCTCATTAGGCTTTTTGAGGCCATGGATTCTTAGAGAGTTTAATTTATGGCTCCATCCCGTGGGGCTGTGTTTAGATAGGGGAGGAGTTGGTCGTGGATCGAGGGATTGCCACAGAGGATGGAGATTCCGCGGTCTTCTCGGAAGCGGGAGGATTTGCCTCCAGCTTCCGAAAGGATAAGGAGGGCGGCATTAACGTCCCATTCATGTAGGTTCAGCTCCCAGTAACCACTGAGGAATCCTGCGGCGACATAGCAGATGTCGGCTGTGGCGGCGCCGAGTCTTCTGATGTCTCTGACAATATGCAGTATGGCGGCAAGATTGTCGAGATTGTTGTCAGGATTGATATTCTTGTCGACAGGGAATCCCGTTGAAATGACAGACCGCGATAGTTTGGTCTCAGGAGCGACATGTATGCGGCGGCCATTCAGATAGGCTCCTTGGCCTCTTTGTGCATAAAAGAGCTCGTCGGTTGCCGGAAGATACACTACACCCAATTCGGTGACGCCTCCGAACTCAACACCGATGCTTATGCCCCACAATGGGATTCCGGAATAGAAGTTGGTCGTGCCGTCAATCGGGTCAATCACCCAACGGTACTGCGCAGCGCCGCATGTTTCTCCCGATTCTTCCGATAATATGGAATGTCCGGGATAGTTTTTTCGTATGAAATCCTTGATGCAAGTCTCACATTCTTTATCCGCTATGGTCACAATATCACTATCATTTAGCTTATTGTGCATCTCAATTTTGTGGCCGCTGCGGAAATACTGCATGGCGATTTGCCCTGCCTGTTTAGCACAGGCGATGACTTCTGCCAGTTCCGGCTGATGCGTGTTTGTCCTGTTCATGATTCAATGATTGGAGAGAGTAGTCCTGAAGAGTTGTCGGATATGCTGATTTCCGGGGTGTGGTTAATTCTGATACTGTATGGGCAGGCAGCGGTTGAGATACTCGCGGGCGGTGGCCCAGGGAATATATATTGTCTGACGGCCCGGAATGAGCGGTACAGGCTGTTCATTGAGATCCACGCGCAGATAATATTTCCCGCTTTCCGAACGGAAGAGAATCATCTGTATGTTGGAAGCCATCGGGACGACATAGAAATCGCGCCAGTGGAGTCCTACAGTGTCAAAATAGTTGGTCATGTAATAGCAGCCGGGGACGTGCATGAGTGCAAGAAGAGGCATCATTGTCTCGGCATGTCCGAATCTGAGCATTACGCTGTAAGGATTCTTCCCGTCCACAGCAATGTCGATGGTAGCAATCAGTTCAGAAAGTAGGCGTGAGGCAAGTTCGGGTGCTGCGCTTGAAAGGGTAGAGGCTGAGTGGGTCAAATAGTGATGCAGATTTTCCACGCTCCACAACGAGTTTATCTCTGCCTTGGTGAAATATTTCTGCAAATCAATGTCGATGGACATGGCCGCACATCCGGCAAGCACTTTATAGATGGCCTGACTGATGTCGCGGGCCTCGTCGCCATTGAAGGGATAATTCTTTCCGAGTGCGCGCTCGGCAACTGTCACAGGGACATGAGAGTCGACATAGTCATCATAGACCTTATGCCATTCTTCGCTCGCCATGAAAGCCTTGTAGGCCTCATCGTCGGTCCAAGGACGAACGAGTGGTGAATTCTGCCGACCGGACGACATGTAGATTTCAACCTTGTTGTTCAACCGTGTCAGTTGATGGGTGAATTCGTCCATTGACATCACGCAACGGGGGACGTATGATGCGATGGCATTTATCTTGGTATTATCGAAAAGCGGTTTGAATGCCATGAACGCGCGCGATGCTATTGCCCGCTGTTCGGCCATGCCGAGTGAGTCGAGCGCACCCCACCGTCCGGCTGTCTTCGCCACAACGAGATCACACACTTTTATCAATTCCCGGCCCATCGGCGTGATTGTGCGGAGCGAATCAGCCTTGTGGAGTGAACGGAGCAGCGAATTTGTATATTTAGACGAAGAAAGGAATCTCGCACCGTGACGTCCCACATGGTTGAGATAGACCGGCGCAAGTGAGTCGGGATATTCAAGGTCCTTTACATTGCGGTCGGGATACGGGATGGCCGAGCCCTGACATTCAATGAATGTATAGTCTGTAGCGGTCGGATCAATGGCGCTTGCCGTCAATGTCCCGGCTCCGATGGCCAGAGCAAGCAAAAAGTGCAGTTTCTTCATTGTGGATGACAATTCTTTTTATTAGCTTTGCGTGTCGAATGAGCC
The DNA here is from genome assembly GCA_947381945.1 of uncultured Muribaculaceae bacterium. Classification (GTDB taxonomy): domain Bacteria; phylum Bacteroidota; class Bacteroidia; order Bacteroidales; family Muribaculaceae; genus Duncaniella. Next base: position 54,696 of record CANCXM010000019.1, on the reverse strand, counting down.
GGACTGCGAATCCCTCGGGTTGATGAGCGTAAAATCCTCAGTCAATTCAGTCTGTCTCTAAAAGTTAAACTCGGTTAACGCTACTTTTGTTCAAATATTTGATGGATACCACACCTTATTATAAAAGTCTGATAGCCCGTGGATGTCTGCAGGAAGCGCTTCTGGAGCTCGACCGCCTTGTCGAAGCCTCACCTGAAGATGATTCCCTGATTTTCAATCGGGGTAAACTCCGGTGGCGTCTTGGAGATAGGGCAGGAGCTACCGGTGATTATGCAAAAGCTGTACTTCTCAATCCCGATAGCCCTGCGGTGAAAGCTCTTGAAAATGCCCGTGACATTGCCGATTTCTTCAATCCGGACCTCTATAATCCGTGATTCAAGGCCCGTTTATTCTTTTTCCGAAAGTTCAAGCCAGCGGAGCTCTTTTTCGTCAAGGATTTCTTTAAGGTCGCTGTAACGTTTGGCTTTTTCTGCGATGTCTGCGATTTCAGCTCCTGAGTTGAAGAGGGCTTCGAGTGCAGATTTTTCCTCTGTCAACTCATCAATCTCTTTTGTCAGAGCTTCAAGCTCCTTGCGTTCCTTGAACGACAATTTTTGCGGACGGGTATTTTCGCGCCGTTGGGCCTGCGCGGGAGCGGTTGCTGCAGCGGGTTTTGCCGTTGCCTGTGCGGCTTTGGCCTGCTCCTTGAGATAGGTGCGGTAATCGCTGTAGTTGCCGGGGAAATCCTTGATGACACCGTTGCCTTCCATGACGAATAGATGGTCGACAATCGAGTCGAGGAAGAAGCGGTCGTGTGAAATCACAATCACGCAACCCTTGAATTCCCTGAGGTAGTCTTCGAGGATACCGAGCGTCATGATGTCGAGGTCATTCGTTGGCTCGTCGAGTATCAGGAAGTTCGGTTGAGTGATGAGTACGGCTGCGAGGTTCAATCTGCGCATTTCCCCGCCGCTCAGTGTCGAGATGTATTTCTGCTGGTCGGCCGGTGAGAAGAGGAAGCGGTTGAGGAATTGCATGGGGGAGTAGTGTGTCGTTCCGTTGACCACCACATCCTCTGTGATGTCCGTAATCGCGTCAATCACCTTTTTGCCGGGAGGAAGTTGCAGCCCTTCCTGTGAATAGTAGCCGAAACGGACGGTCTCGCCGACATTCCACTCTCCGCTGTCAGGTGCAACCAGTCCTTGCAGCATTTTGACGAATGTGGATTTCCCCACGCCATTACCTCCGATGATGCCGAGTTTCTCATATCGTGCGAACGTATATGTGAAATCATCGAGTATAACCTTGTCGCCGAAGCGTTTTGAGATTCCCTCGGCTTCAAAAATCTTTGATCCTATATAGGACGATTTTATCTCTGTCGGATCAATCTGCTTCTCGTCATAGTTGGCCCGGGAGCGTTCCTTCAGGTCGTAGAAGGCATTGATGCGGTAACGTGCCTTTCCGGCACGCGCCTGTGGCTGACGGCGCATCCACTCCTGCTCCTTGCGCAGGAGATTCTTCACCTTTGCGAGTTCACCGGTCAATGCCTCGATTCTCTCTGCACGGCGGCGCAGGTAGAGGTCGAAATTCCCTTCGTAAGTGAAAATCTGCTGCATGTCGATTTCAATAATCTTGTTGCAGACACGGTCGAGAAAATATCGGTCGTGCGTTACCATGAGCAGCGTCACACGCATTCGGGTGAGATAATTTTCGAGCCATTCCACAGACGCAAGGTCAAGGTGGTTGGTAGGCTCGTCAAGAATCAGCAAGTCGGGATTGCCGAGAAGCACCTGGGCAAGTGCCACACGTTTTAGCTGCCCTCCCGACAGGTGGTCAACCTCCTTGTCCGGATCATCAATCCCGAGTTGCGACAGCATCTGTCTGATTCGGTCCTCATGTCCCCATTCCTCATGCTCCTCCGGCTTGACAGTCGCCAGAAGATTGTCCATGATTGATTTCCCCTGCTCGAATTCGGGCATCTGTGCGAGAAACCCGACGCGAAGGTCGTTGCGGAATGTGACACTGCCGCTGTCAGGAGCCTCGCTTCCCGAGAGGATGCGCAGGAGGGTTGACTTTCCGGTGCCATTTTTGGCGATGAGACCGATCTTGTCACCTTCGTTAACTCCGAAGGTGACAGAATCAAACAGCAGGCGGTCGCCGTAGCTTTTGGTCAGATTTTCGACTTGCAGATATGGTTTCATAGGTCAAGGCAGGCATCGAGTGCTTCAGTGATGGCTTTGCGGTCGAGGTTCTGGCCGATGAACACAATCTTGATCATGCGGTCGCCGTAGTCGTCATCCCAGTCACGCATGATGCCGGGATCCTGTTCGACGAGTTCCTTGAGTTCATCCTCAGGTGCTGTCGCAAACCACATTCCGGCTTCACGGAGCTGTTTCTGTCGGCCTGCACTTTCGAAGAGATACGACATGTCGGGGTTATTGCCGAAATAGCAGATACCCTTCGAGCGGATGATGCTCTTGGGCCATTTGTTGGCTGCGAAATAGTCGAATTTGTTCAGGTCAAAACCGGGACGGCGGAAGTAGACGAACGAGCTGATGCCATATTCCTCCGCTTCGCCTTCGCCGTGGTGGTGATGATGGTGGTGGCAGCCGCAGGTGCAACCCTCGCCATGTTCGTGGTGATGGTGCTCGTGGCCCTGGTACTCATGATCCTCGTGCTCATGTTCGTCGTCATCATGGTGATGGTGGTGACATTCACATTCATCATGGTCATCATCGTCGTCATCATCATGCTCATGGTGATGGTGTTCATGCTCTTCTTCGTCATGATGGTGGTGATGATGGTGTGCGCGCTCCTCTTCCTCAATCTGTTCGATGGGCTTCTCGATTTCCTGGACCCATGCGGCAGAGGTGGCAACCTTGTTGAAGTTGAAGAGATGTGTGTTGATGAGATCTTCGATGTTCACATCGGCATAATCACATTCGATGATGCGCGCTCCCGGATTGAGAGCCTTGATGATGGTGCGGATGCGGCCTTTCTCAGTCTCTGTGACTTCTGAAATCTTGTTGAGGACAATGATGTTGCAGAATTCAATCTGCTGTATGACGAGGTTGGCAATATCCTCCTCGTCGTGTTTTTTGGCAGTGAGGTCTTCGCCGCAACTGAATTCGTCCTGCATACGGAGGGCATCGACGACTGTCGCGATGCAGTCGAGTTTCGGAAGACCATGCTTGCTGAACTCCGCACCCATCTGAGGAATGGAGCATATTGTCTGGGCGATGGGGGCGGGTTCGCAGATACCGCTTGCCTCTATCACTATATAGTCGAATTTTCCCATCGCCATGATGTCGTCGAGCTGCTTGACGAGGTCCATTTTAAGAGTGCAGCAGATACATCCGTTCTGGAGCGCTACGAGCGAATCATCTTTTGAATCCACTATGCCTCCGCGCTGGATGAGGTCGGCATCAATGTTGACTTCGCCTATATCGTTGACGATGACGGCGAAACGTATGCCTCTTTCATTGGTGAGTATGTGGTTCACAAGTGTGGTCTTGCCACTGCCGAGATAACCGGTGAGAAGAAGGACGGGAGTTGACATATTGTTGATTTTTTATTGTTTAAGTTGAAGTGATGCTTTAACCTGTGGTTTAAGCATCGCTTTAGATATTGTGCATTACCATTCGATTTTCACTGCCGTGCCGTCGATGTCGGCCGGTATGGGTGGATTGCGCTTGATAAGCGTTATGGAGCCTCCGCTTATGTCGGGCCACTTTTCGGTGAGAGCTGTGTAGATACGGCCGACGACATGTTCGAGCAATCGTGCCGGAATGTCCATTTCCTGTCGGATTATCTCTACGGCTTCCGCATAGTTGAGCGTGTCGGCGACATCGTCGCTCTCCATTGCTTTTCCGATAGGGTAGTCCAGGCGGACATCCAGTTCAAAAGTGTTGCCGTTGATGCGTTCCTCTTCAAACACACCGTGACGGGCGAATAGCCGCAGACCCTTGATTTCAATGGAACTCTTCATGCCTAAAACTTCTTTAATTCCAGGTGAGGTTACGTCCACGGCGGATGAACCCTTTGATTCTGTAATAGAAATTGTAGACAGGCTCAAAGGTCATGAACCAAGGAACTGTGAGGAGAAGTGACCGCGATCCTAATGCGCGCGAAGTCTTGCGCCATGCAAGCATGAGGATGATTGCGGTTGCAAGCCAGATGACACAGGCTGCAATGAGCGGAATCAGTGACGGAAGGCCTACGATGGATAGCGCCACAGTGGCACCGAGCAGTATCCACCATGCCCACGAGCATGACGCGAAGAATACGCGCGCCCATGTGCGCAGGGACTTAGCCGTGTAGTCATATCTCATTTTCGCATTCTTATGGGCGAGTTGCGGACGTTGGTCAAGCACTTCGACGATGGAGGCAGTCGACAATTCCACCGCTGTATTGTCTGCATTGGCCACTTCGTTGATGAAGAGGTCGTCGTCGCCGAACTTAAGGTGAAGTGTGCGTGAGAAACCCTTGTTCTTGAAGAAAATCGAACGGCGGTAGGCAAGGTTGTAGCAATTGCCTCTGTAGGGACGGTCGGCGATAGCCCATGAAAGATACTCGATTGCCGTGCGCACTTCGTCGAATGAGTGAAGGCGTTTCCAGGGATTGGGCGCATCTTCAGGTATGAGCGGTGTCGCATAGCCAATCACGATTTCCTTTCCGGAAATGAAGTGGCGCGCCATGCTTTTCAGCCATGTCTTCGACTCGATGCGGGATGTGCCGAGTGTGAGCAATACCACTTCGTAGCGCGCTGCTTTAATGCCAAGGGTGATGGCAAGTTTCTTGCGCGAGAGTGAGCGCGATTCGAGCGGAGTGAAGGTCATGTAGAGATTGGGATAGCGACGTTCGAGACGCGCAATCACATCTTTTGTCGATGATATGGCTCCGTCGTTGACGACAATCACCTCAAACTGGCCCTCGTAGTCCTGTTCGAGAATCTGGGGGAGAAGTATTTCAAGATTTTCCGCATCATCTTCGGAATAAACTATAACAGATACGGAAGGATAGGCCGACGGATCGGCCGGGAAAGGGGCGGCATCATCCTTGACAATCCTTTTTCCGACCGACGCGACATAATGCCTGAAGCCGAATATCAGGTAAAGCGACGCGACTATGATGGCGGAGAGCAGGATTAGGATGACCGGCGTAAACTCTATTTCAAACATCTTGCTAAATTGTAGTATAAAATCGTGAGATTTCGATTGCAAATCAAGATGCAAATTTACGAAATCCCCGCCAAAAATCTATCCACTCATGCCGATAAAATTCGACTATTATTCGGCGTTTGATATAGAGTGGTGATTTTCCGCTGATTCTGCCGACGGGTATCCCGTACTTCCGTACTATCGGATTTTCTTCCCATAATAATATGTGTTCCAGAAGTCTTTCGCATATCCGTCGGTCATCACGCTGAAACTGTCAGGCGATGCACCGCTGATTTTCTTTCCGTCGAAATATACATTCCAGAAGTCTTTCGCATATCCGTCGTGCAGGACCTTGAAGCTGTCCGATGAAGCTCCGCCTATCTTCGCTCCGTCGAAATACGCATTCCATGTATCTTTGGCATAGCCGTCGCCGAGTATCCTGAAAGAATCACAGCTTGCCCCGCCTATCTTCTTTCCGTCGAAATACACCTCCCATGTATCTTTGGCATAACCGTCGCCAAGCGAGGTGAAAGAGCTGGAGCTTGCCCCGCTGATTTTCACACCTCTGTAATATGCGTTCCAGAAGTCTTTGGCATAGTCGTCCTTAAGAACGGTAAATCCGTTTAAGGTTGCATCCTTGACTACTTTTCCGCCGAAATATACATTGCTGCCATCGACAACATACTTCGGACGATGTTTTCTGCGTCCGTGTCCGTGGCATGGGTCGTCATCTCTGTTTTCTTTGCAGGATTCCGTCCGGTGGCGACGGTCATGTCTGCTCTGTGCGTTGATGTCGCTGACCGAGGTGAGAGTGAGGCTTAGAGCAAGCAGGAGAAATAACTTTCGCATAATCAATGATGTTTTAGAGGGTGTTCATTACGTTTATGGAACTGTATATAATGATAGACATGGTGTCGCTGTAAAAGTTTAACTCACTGCAGTAGTTTTGTCCTCTCGATGGAGGGACATTTTTCAATCATAAAGGTCGCGGTGGTGGATAAAAGAAAATAATATAGTTGATTTTGTCAACTATATTTCGTAGCTTTGCATCCGATTTTAATCCTACGGATATTGTATTTGATAATGAGACAGAAACAGATTGACCGAATAAGGGCGTTCAACCGCTTCTATACCAAAATCCTCGGCATTTTGAACCGGCATTACATGGGAAGTCCTTTCGGCCTCCCGGAAATTCGTGTGATTCAGGACATGTATCTTCATCCCGGGAGAGGCGCTAAGGAAATTGCACTTGAACTGAATATGGACAAAGGCTATCTTTCGCGCCTGCTTAAAAAATTGGAGGAGCATGGTTATGTCTGTCGCTCAGCATCCGATACGGACGGCCGAAGAGACATCATTTCACTCACAGACTCAGGTATTGTCATCTATCACGAACTGAACGCTTCCGCCGACCGTTCGGTGGAAGATATATATGGTGGCCTGACTGAAGAACAGATGGAGGAAATGATTGCCCACATGGATGCAATCAGCAATCTTCTCGCTAACGATAAATAAGATAAATCAACTAAGGATATGGAAATAACACAATATCGCGACGAATTCAAGACCGAGGTCATTGAACTCATACTTGACATCCAGAACAACGAGGCAAAGGTCAACATGCCAATCGAATGTCAGCCCGACCTGCTGGACATCACGGATGCCTACATCAACCGTGGCGGAGATTTCTGGGTGGCGATTGCCGACGGACATGTTGTCGGGACCCTCGCTTTGATGAGGATTGACGATCAGTGGGCCGTGTTGAAGAAGTTTTTTGTCCGTTCCGACTATCGTTCGCGCAAGGTCGGTCTGGCTCTTTACATGCGTCTGCTTGAGTTTGCCAATGCAATGGGCTACCGCCACATTATTCTTGATACCCCGTCTGTTGCAAAGAAGGCCCATTCGTTTTATGAACGTGCCGGTTTCCGCAGGATTGAAAAAACGGAATTGCCGGTGCGGTATGACTATCCCGACCGGCAATCCTTGTTGTTCAAACTCGATCTTTGACTGAACCGGAGTTTATGCTTCAGTTTCCCGCTGTGGCTATTATGGCTGCGGATATGTCGAAATATTTCCGGGCCATCTCTGCGATGACTTCGGGAGTGAGATTGCGTGCGAATCGTTCCTGCTGTTCGAAATAATCATCAGGAGTATAGGCGAAAATATGGGTTTGTGTGTAATCCATTCGGCTGAACGGCGTGTCGAGGATTGTCGCGAGATTTGACAGCAGGAATCTCGACAGGCGCTTCACTTCATCTTCTGTGTAGCTGGCCGGGTCTTTCATCTTTTCCATCTCTTCGAAGATAAGGTTGATTACTTCTTCTTTTGTCGAGCCGTCGGTCTGGGTGGTGACGGTGATGAAGCTCCGTTGCGAGTAGCCGAGCAGGACTGCAGAGATGCCGTAGGTCAGCCCCTTGTCCTCACGGATATTGAGCATCAGACGGCTTCCGAAATATCCGCCGAGTGCGGTGACCGTCGCGCGCAGCGGGACAAAGTCTTCGCTTTCGCGTCCGGCAGCCGGAATCATGAGTTTTATGGCACTTTGCTTGGCATGGTCAATGGCAATGTCGACTCTCCGCTGTTCGGGAGCAGTTGTGGGGAAGTTCAATGGTGCGACAGGCACTGGCGTATGTGCCGGAAAGCGGACAAACACTCTGTCGACGGCCTGAATCATGGCTTCAGTGATGTTTCCCGAGAAGAACACATGTATCTCCTTCGGGTCAAGACGCGAATAGTGAAAATCCGACAGCTCTTCGGGTGTGAACGATCGTATTTCGTCCGGGTTTTCTGTCCGGGAGAGTGGATTGTCACTTCCGTAGGCAAGCGGGCGTATGGCTTTGTCGGCCAAAAACGAAACTTTCTCGTGTTCGATGTCGAGGCGCGCTGCCTGGCGTTGGAGGATATTGGCTACAGCCTCGGCCGGAAAGACCGGTGCGAGAATCATTTCAGCGACAATCGGAAGCAAGTCCGCGAATTTGTCGTTGAGACTCGAAAGTGTCACCGTCGAGTAGTGGGTCGATACGGCTGTGTTGACCCAAGCGCCGTTATATTCGAGTGTGTTGGCTATCTCCTCGCCATTCATCCGCTTTGTCCCTTCGATGAGCACCATTGCCGCACAGGCTGCAAGGCCGGGCTTTGGCGATTCGGCCTCGCCTGCGGGGAGGGCTACGGTCAGACGGCTTACTTCTATCTCGCTTCCGCTTTCAATGTGGATGCGGATTCCGTTGGCGAGTGTATGGGATGAGGCCGGCGATAGGGTGAGCGGCCCAAAATTGTAGACTTTCGGTGCAGTGGTGCGATCCATGTATAAAAGGGCGTTTTTTTACTTCTTGTTGATAGTGTCCATCTTTTGTTCCTTCAGTGAACTCAGGACTGATTTACGGGCTTCGTCGGGTGTAGGCTCTGCATTCTTCCCGGTGCTGACAGTCTGGACGGCCTTGACAGGATTTGCCGGAGCCTTTTCCGCCTTGACGGTTACGGAAGTGGCGGATTGGACCGGATTGTCTGTCTTAACGACAGTCTTGCCGGGTTTTGCCGCTGTGGCCTCCGATTTTGTCTGTGAGGGAGTTGATGATGCAGTGACAACAGTCTCTTTCTTCGTTTCGCTTGCCACAGTTTTCACTGCGGTCTGACCGTTGGCGTTGGTGCTTATCGGAGTTGCGGTGACTGTCGGAGTGGTTTGCGTAGACTTGACTGTCGGCATACCGATTGTCGGAGCGTCCTCGGTTTTCTCAGGCGTTGGCGTATTTTTCGTGTCAATGCTTGTCTTGTTTGCTGTTTTCTCCTTGCGGTCAACTTTCTTCGGGAGCGATGTGACAGGTGTCATCTTGTAGGGCTGCTCTCCGGTGACTGTCGATGTACTCGCACTCTGTGTTGACGTTGCAGTTGCGACCGGGCTTGCGCTTGGACTTGCTGCTGGAGCCGGGTTGTTGGTTTTTGACGTTGCTGCCAAGGATGAGGATGCGGCTTTCTTTGCCGGACTTTTCTGTGCGGATTTTGAAATCATCGCACGGTATTTATCCACCGATCCGGCTCCGGCGTAGGTTCTCACGAAGTAGTCCGACTCGATGTCACTGACTACCACACCACTTGATGCAGATGAATGGACCATGCGTCCGTCACCCACATAGATTCCCACATGTGAAACTCTCTTCCTTGACGAGCCTGTGGCAAAGAATATGAGGTCGCCGGGCATGAGCTGATTCTTCTGCAACGGGGAGCAGTATTTTGCCTGCTCTCCCGAATTGCGTGGAAGTTTGATGTCAAGTGCGCTTTTATAGACATTCAGCACGAGTCCCGAACAGTCGATGCCGCGCTTGTCCTCGCCACCATATTTATAAGGTGTGCCGATCCATTTCTTCGCTTCTGCAAGAAGCGCGTTCGACTGCGGCGGCAGTGAACTCGGTATTTCAAAGTTGCGTGTGTCGCCACGCCCTCCGCCGACCTTCGAGGTACGGTGGATGGTAGAAGTATTTTTCATGCTGCCACACGATACCATCAGTGAGGCGACGAGTGCGACAAGGAGTAGAAGAGGTGATTTTTTTGACATCATACGGCAAAATTAATCAAAAAAAGTGACAGTTCTGTTTTAACATATCGACATATATTGGCCCGGCGGGGTAAATATATCTTAAATAGGACGAATTTCGTCTTAATTTATTTTAAACCCTCATATTCGGCATGTAACATTGCATGGTTTTTGCCGTCTAATAGGCATGAAGGATGAACACGGAGCTTGAATAATATTGACAAGCAAACGCGCCAAAAAGTTTTCGGACCAACCGTTTTTGGACCGCTTCCATTCATCGCTTACAAGAGAATTCATCAGTAAAAAATTAATAAACAATCATAGTATAAAAAACAATGAAATTAACAGGAAAAATCATCATGTTGGCTGCCGGGACTGCTGTCCTCAGCTCTGCAGTGACTGCTGTTGCGATGAGAAATGCTCTCTTCAACGACGATGTGGAGCGTGTCGGCAGCTTTACCGAAGTGTTTGACCAGGGTAAGGCTTCCGCAGGCTCATTCACCAAAGTCGCCCAGCTTCCTGCCAACCATTCTGATTTCACGACAGCCGCCGAGAGCACCATCAACGGTGTTGTCTCCATCAAGAGCTATGCCACTCCCCGTGGCTACAGCCAGGGTGGCAACGGCGGTTTCTTCAACGATCCCTTCTTTGAATACTTCTTCGGAAGCCCCAACGGTGGCAACCGTCGCAGTCAGCCCCGGCAGCAGGAGCAGCAGCGTCAGCAGCCTTCCGGGCTCGGCTCAGGTGTGATTATCAGCGCCGACGGATATATCGTCACCAATAACCATGTCATTGATGATGCCGAGCGCCTTGAGGTGACTCTCAACGACAACCGTACCTTTGACGCAACAGTCATCGGAACGGATGCCACCACTGACCTCGCGCTTATCAAGATTGATGCAAAGGATCTCCCTGTCATTCCCATGGGCGACAGCGAAGCCCTTAAGGTTGGCGAATGGGTGCTTGCCGTCGGCAACCCCTTCGGATTCACTTCGACCGTCACCACAGGTATCGTGTCGGCCAAAAGCCGCAGCATCGGCGGTCACAACAACGGCCGCATGGGCATTGAGTCCTACATCCAGACCGACGCCGCTGTCAATCCCGGCAACTCGGGCGGTGCGCTCGTCAACCTTGCCGGTGAGCTCATCGGTATCAACACAGCCATCTATAGCCAGACAGGCAACTATGCAGGCTACTCCTTTGCTGTCCCGACCTCTATCGTTAAGAAAGTCATGAGCGACCTCCGTCAGTTCGGTACCGTTCAGCGCGCCGTCCTCGGTGTCTCGATTTCCGACCTCACCAACGAAATCGCCAAGGAATACAATATCACTGCCGTCACCAAGGGTGTCTATGTCGGCGATGTCAGTGACCGCAGCTCTGCCAAGGAAGCAGGCCTTCAGAAGAACGATGTCATCATCAAGATGAACGACACTCCCACCGACAATGTCGCACAGCTTCAGGAGCAGGTGGCCAAGTATCGTCCCGGCGACAAGGTGAAAGTCACCTACATCCGTGACAACAAGACTCAGTCGGTCGACGTTACCCTCCGCAATCCTCAGGGCAACATGCAGATGACAAAGGCCGGCGACATCACCGATCTCGGATGTGCCTTCAAGAAAGTCGATGAGTCCACTCTCCGCCAGCTTGGCCTCAGCAATGGCGTGCAGGTGACCGGTCTCTCCAAAGGCCGTTTCAGCGATTCCGGTGTGAAGCAGGGCTTCATCGTCTATTCTATCAACGACAGCCGTGTCTCCTCTCCCGAAGATGTAGAGAAAATCTACAAGGCTATCATGAAGAGTGGCGGTGACGAAAAAGTCATGATTCTCCGTGGAGTTTATCCCACCGGCAAGCGAGGCATCTACGCAGTCGACCTCTCCGGTGCCGAATAATCACTCATTCCCCTCCCTCCAATCAAAGTTTCATAAATCTCAATAAGTTCTCCTCTCTCATCATTTTGTCCATAAACAGTCGAGAGTGCGTGGCCACCGCCCCGCACTCTCTTTATTTTGTGTGAGTGTCCCGTCAGTCGCACCATGCTAATGGTGACAGACGGTGCTTTGTTGAATACGTCAAATGCCCATTGGCCATCTTTCTTCCTCCTCAAACCTTTTCATCCACTTCATCTGACAATCGTATTGGTGATTATATTATCAGGATTCAGAGGTGTCTGGTCGCAAAGTTCGAGGTTCTTGACCATGTGGAGAGTTCCCTGTTTGTATTTTCTGATTATAATGATAAGTCAAAGCCTGCATGTCCTCAACTGAAAATCAGCCGGGCCATCATCAAAGCCCTTAAAAACTGATAAAAATTTCGTAACTTCGCATTTGGATAGGTTAAGCCCTATCCAGAAATAACAGGCTCATTTTTGACAGTGGGCATAACACAAAAAATATACATGGCTAACGAAATCTTATACATCCTCCTTCCCGATTTTGCAGATCATGAGATGGTATATCTCGCTCAGGCGGTTGCCTCCGACGAGTACGCTCTGAAGGAAAATCCAAAATATGTCAACAAGATTGTCGCTCCGACAATGGATCCGGTCAAATCAATCGGAGGCTTCCGCATGTTGCCCGACTATTCGTTTGATACGATGCCGGAAGATTATGCATCACTCGTTCTTGTCGGTGGCTTTGGCTGGACAACACCGGTTGCCGATAAAGTCATGCCGATTGTCTCGAAAGCTGTTGCCGATGGCAAGGTTGTCGGTGCAATCTGCAATGCGGCCTCATTCATGGCAAAATGCGCTCTTCTCAACGACATAAACCATACGGGCAACGGTCTTGACCAACTTACTCTGTGGGGTGGGGAGAACTATACTAATCCCGAAGGCTATCAGCACAAACAAGCGGTTGCGGACAAGAATATTGTCACCGCCAACGGGTCTGCGACGCTTGAATTTGCCAGAGAATTGTTATTGCTTCTTGAAAACGACACTCCCGAGCGCATTGAGATGTACTATCAGTTCAACAAACAAGGTTTCTGTGCATTATTCAAATAAAGCGATGAAGACACTACGGTTTTGTCGGATAATGCAGTATGTGTTTGCTGCAATTGCAATAATAGCGTTTATACGGGCATGTTTCGATGCTTTCAATTCTCTTGCGCCTATGTCGTGCGTAGCGACAGCATCGGCCGCATCAATAATATTCGGCCGCAGAGTGCGCCGGCTAACCGGTAGTAATTCAGAAGAATGAACCATGTTCATCCCGACATACAAGAAACCTCTGAGTGAGGTTGACAGATAAGACTAATAGCAAAAAAAACAAGAATTAAACAAGTATATGAAAAAATTCAAATTATCTATTATTGCCATGGCATCGGTTGCCATCTGTGCATGTACTGCAACAAATAAATCCGCAGAAAGCGGAGAAAATACCACTTCTGACACAGCCGCATTCTTGCAGGGTGGATGGCGTCTTGATTCTTATCGCATAGACTGCGAGTCGACGCAATTTGATGCGACATCAAATTATAAGCTTTCATTCAATGAGCCTGACAATACATTCAGCCTTTCAACGGACTGCAACATGATTAACGGCGAGTTTGGAATCGCTAACGACACCATCCGTTTCAAAAATATGCTCGTCACCGAAATGGCTTGCGACAATATGGTTGTAGAGCATAATATGCTGCGTCTGCTCAACGACTCCACTGCCTATGCTGTGTGTCATGGCGACACTCTCGCTTTCACAGCCCCCTATATTGGCTCTGCCACATTTATTAAGCAGGGCGATGAGAATACCGGCAACTGACATGGAAATAGTATCTCTGAGAAAGAATCCGGAATACCTCGAACGCGCAATAGCCTACTTTCAAGAGAAGTGGGCTACGGAAGATTCTATGGCTGTCTACGACGATTGTCTGCGTCATTGCATAGATGCAGTCAATCCTCTTCCGCAATGGTATCTGTTGGTCGATGGCGACAGGATAATCGGTTGTGCCGGATTGGTGACAAATGATTTCAATTCCCGCATGGACCTATATCCGTGGTTGGCAGCCCTCTATGTCGAGGAGGACTGTCGTGGCAATGGTTGCGGCAAAATGCTTATTGAACATACCGTGAGGGATGCTGAGCAGCTCGGGTTCAAAAACTTGTATCTATGTACCGACCATATTGGATTCTATGAACGGTTCGGCTTCGGTTTCATCGGCTATTGCTACCACCCGTGGGGTGAGAAAACAAGAATCTATCATTTGGAACTGACTTGATTATTATAAGCGATAAAACCACTAACAGAGAGTCTGCCATATATGAACACAACGAACAACAGCTTGTCGGAATATTTCAAAATCATCCGGCAATACATCAAATGCCATGCCGGAGAGGGTGATGCCGTCTCTGCTCGGCAAGCGGTCGATGCAATAACTCCTGCTGCCGAACAGGGCGATGCGAAGGCGCAGATGCTTCTCGGCAAGTATTATTCGTGGGGATATCATAGCGAGTGCGACAATCTTAATGCTATCCACTGGTTTGAAAAAGCGGCAGACAACGGCAATGCCGAAGCTGCCATGCTCATCATGGAGATATACCGCAACGATTGCCCCGACGGAATAAATGCAGAGCGACGAAAGGCGTTGATTCTGGAATGGCACAGACGGTGGTTCGACATATTGGCAACGAATGCAGACAAGGGCTCGGTTGATGCAGCTAAGTCATTGATGAAGCTGTATATTGAGGATTGTCCTGAAGACATTAATCCCAATGATGGCCTCGCATCTGCCGGAAAGTGGTATGATCGCTGGATTGAATTATTGACCGCAAAGGCTGCAAAGGGCGACTTGGTGGATAAGATGAATCTTGCCGACGTGCTACTGTATGCCGAGGGTGTACCGGAGGACCTTTTGGATTACTTCTCTGACGAAGATGATGAGCGGAGTCTGTCGCAAGCCGTACGGCTGTATAAAGATATAACCGATAGCGACTGCGATGGCTTCTTTAAAGCAGAAGCCTATTACAAAACGGGATGCGCATACAATGATTCGGGCGAATGGAAAAAGGCCCTCTCCTGCTTTAAGAAAGCTGCCGGACTGAACTGCCATGAGGCATTTGCGCGAATAGGTGATGCTTATCGCGATGGCAACGGTGTCGGACAGGACAATGCGATGGCCCGTAAATGGTATAGGAAAGGTGCGGACGTGGGTGAAATCATGGCAACCTTGAAACTTGCCGAATGCTACAAAAACGGCATCGGTGGCGAACAGGATTATAAAAAGGCGATGCTTGAATACCGGCATATAGCCGAGCGTATCAATGGCCGTGGATTCAAGCATCAGACTGCCGGAATCGGAACAGCCTTATACGAAATCGGTAACATGTACATGAAAGGACTTGGCGTGCAACCCGATTTGAAAAAGGCAATCCGCTATTTCACGCTCGCTGCGAATAAATGCAATAATATTCAGGCAGAAAGCAAATTAAACGAATTACTTTAGCACTATGACAGAAAAAGATACTATCTGGAACAGATTTATTGACGAAATTTGCGACCGCGATGTGGCGACTCTTTCACCCGTTCAGAAAAAAGCGGTGCTCTGTTTCTGGTATGATACTGAGATGCAAAACGGTGGCCATTCCGGCTATCTGGACTGTTACCCCGAAACCAATCCCGAAGAACTTGAAGATGCCATTTTGACTGTCGGCAATAAGGAGTTGGCCGACAACTATCGCCGGGCAATCACCGATGGCGAAGAGGATGACTTTGAAGAGACTGACAACGCCTATTACGATTTCGAGCCTTCGCTGTGCGACTTCCTTGAGGAATTTGTATGGCAAAACAAAGGTGTTATTCTTGGTTGAAATGCTTGATAATCTCATGGATAGAAAAATATGTTTGAAATGACAAGGCGGCGTCTTGACTACAAGGACATTGCATTTCTCATTCAATGGGGAATTGCGCTCATTTTGACAAGCCTGTTATCGGCTTGCAATGTAAATCATGGCAATTCTCAAAATGGAGATGAACATAACGACAATGTTACATCAGATCAATCCACAGTTGTGGTGCGGATTGATACTGCTCTCGTAGACAGGGCGTATCCAATGACAAATTCCAGCGCCGGGCCATTTCGCCTCGGAGCGGTCATTCAGGATACAATAATCGGATTTGAAGTCGAAAAATCAACCGAAGTTAAAACATTGCCGGAAGGAAAGACAATGGAGATACCCATATACACTTACTACATAGGTAACGAAGGGTGGGTCAGAGTCACGCCTCAATATGATGCTGTCACCGGACTGGTCAGTGATAATACAGGAGAAATCTATGTTTATTCGGAACTGTTTATGACAGACAAGTGCATAGGTGCAGTCTCATCATTGGAGGAGTTTGCCAGTGTCTATTCTGACATAACTATCCGGTATGTTGGTGAATGTGATATGTTTGCTATTGAAACATTTCAACTGCCAAATGTTCAGTTTCTGCTTGAAAGGGAACATTACACCGGTGAGGTGCACGACTTGAATTCAAGCTCCGGCAGTGCGTTGAATGTCTCCGATTTTGAGGAGAAATCCCATTTCTACGCTATCCGGATTAGTCAATAATGAAACAACTCAAATAATTAACGATAAAAATAATACAACAATGAGCATGGAACACAAGGCGTTTCTGTTTGACACAGACAAGTTCTACGCCGAAATCAAGCCTGTTATGGAAGCCAGTGTGGAAAACACCGCAGTGGCACACGAATATATCAGTAATCACCTTGATGAGTTTCAGTCACCCTACACCGGCGAGCCGCTGGAGGAGGACTGGGAAGATGAATTCGACGAACTCACTCTCCAGGTTTATTTCGACATTCTGCTCACCGCATGCTATGATGTGGAGGACGACCGTGGTCTGGTCGATATGTGGGATGCCGTGAATGAGGTAATCAAATCTCTCGATATTTTCGAGGATGGAGAGGAGCCGGTCACCGGTCAGGAAATCGAAGTCAACGGCGTGACCGTTGATCCCGGCATGGAAGGCATGGGGATTATCAACAGCGGCGAGGTGGAGAAAATACTGGATGCGCTGCAAGACAATCGCGATGCCGCGGAAGAGGCCGACCCTGACCATGAGGAGATGCTCTATGAAGCCGACCCCGAGGAGTGGATGGAAGCCTACGACGAACTGAGCAGCCTCTATGAAGATGCCCTCAATGAAAAGAAGGGGCTGCTTTTCACATTCTGATCTCAGGCAAGAACGATTGGAAAAACAAGGTCTAATTTATTTAGTTGTATGAACAGCAAGGAACTGACAGAGCATTTCAGAATCATAAGGCAGAGCGTCGATGATTTTGACGGTCCGGAACAGGCCCGGCAAGCGGTAGAAGCGATAACTCCTGCTGCCAAACAGGGCAATGCCCAAGCACGATATATGCTTGGCATGTATTACTATACGTCCTATTGTGAGGATTCATCCCGCTTTCTGCCTTGGATGGAGAAAGCAGCGGAAGCCGGCAATCTGAAAGCGATAAAATTCCTTGCTGACTATTACCGCTTTATCTGTGATGACATGGATTCGGAGCAGCGCAAGGCATTGGGCCGGAAATGGCTTTACCGGATGATTGACGTGCTGAAGAAAAAAGCGGACAAGGGCGTGGTGAGCGCGACGAAATCCTTGATGAATCTTTATGTGCACGACCGTCCCGACGATATGACGGAAAAGGAAGGCAGGGATGCAGCCTTGGCGTGGTATGAACGCCTGATAGACATATTGAGGACGAAAGCTGAAAAGGGAACAGCCAAAGACAAAAAGAATCTTGCGGACACACTGTATAACGATTGTGACGTACCGGAGGAAATTATCAGCTATCTGCCGGATAGGACTGACGAGGCGACACGGCTCTATGAGGAGGTTTCCACACAGAAGAAAGATGGCGCATCATACATCGATTTAGCACATATCTACGGCCGAGAAGGAAACGAAGAAAAAGCCTTTGAATATTATATGAAAGCGGCTGAGATGGGCTATACCGATGCATATTACAATGTGGCAAACGCATATCTCAACGGCGAAGGTGTGGAAAAAGATTTCGGCAAGGCTTTTGAGTGGTTCAAAAAGGCAGTCGACAGCGGCGACAATTATGCCAAGTTGAAATTGGCGGAGTGCTACAAACGCGGTGCCGGATGCGAAAGGAATTATGCGGCGGCTATGGCATTGTATCAGCAGATAGCCGGCGACAAGAGCTTGAAAAGGTATTCTTTCGTAGATGTGGCAGAGTATGAAATCGGCAACATGTACCTGAAGGGGCTTGGCGTTGAGGTCGACTTGCGCAAGGCTTACGATTATTTCAAGCGCGCTGCCGCCCACGATAACCGCGCCGCCGAAAACGCCCTCAACAACAAGAAATTCCGCGATTTCAAATAGTAAATGGATATAGGAGAATGGATGCTATCTTTGAGTTAGACCGCATTGAAGATCTGCGCGAGTATCTGTCGGGCAAACCTGATGTCGATGAACTTCGCAAGCTGCTTCTTGACGAATTCATGAATTATTCGCAATATCGCAATGTTCAGGAATGGAACGCGGCAGTGAGGATTTGTGAAGCCCTTGCCATCATTGGTTGGGGTGCACACGAACCTGTGGAAGCTATAAGAGGTGTCTATTTCAATGGAAATCCCGAAACATATTTTATCAATCGCCATAACAAGCCACGTTATCTCGATGCCGTGTGGTCGAAGCGAAAAGATGGCTTTGCCATAGACTATGAATTGTCGTTTTTTCATGGGAGTCCGGATAAACCTTTGGCAGAACCGATTCGTTTGAGCGGACAGATGGGAGAGCCGCAAGATATCCCGTTGTGCAGTCAACGCAACTGGATACCCAAGAATCCAATTCGCATCATCCGTGGAATCGCCAATTGCTACGAAAGTTCAAAGCCGATGATAGATAGCATGGAGAATAAGCTCATTCCCAAGCTCAGCCGAGACATGCGCCCTGAATTATATGGAACTGCCATAGATACAATCATACTGAATCTTTCATTCAGCTTCTTCGATAACGACCACTGCAAGACCAACTATATCATTGCTGACGAATCCCTGAAGTTGAAGAAAAAAGATTTTTATCCGAAACTGTTTGAAATGTATTCGGAAAAAGAGATCGAAGAGAATGGCTATTATCTGAGAAACCGTTTCACCTATGGGCCGTTTCGCTCCGATACAGGCACTACACGCGTAACTATAGTTTTTGAAAAGGAATTCAGCCTTTTACCGGTACAAGAACAAAAACAGTTGTTTTGCCTCTATCTGATTCAGGCTGTCGAATGTATGGCAAAACGATTAGAAGGAAAAATAGACTACAACTTTCCTCTGATGATCGATGATTTCAAATCCATATTGGATTCATGGTTCAAAAATGATTGATAATCGAAAGAATATTATGGCAAAATTGCAAATGCTCTCCTTTGAGGACGATGATATTATCGCACAACGCATCAAGAAAGCATCGAATTACTGTGATGTGGCTCATCTCTATGTTGCCACTTATGGCATCTGTCAGGTTATCCTTCAGGAGCTGTCTCCGATAGACCTCGATGGAAACGGACGGCTCACCATCTGTGCGAATGTCGAGAAACAGAATGTGACTCCGGGATATAGGAATTGGAAAGGGACGTTCAATGTTTCCACCTACGATTTGGACCATGACACCTCCCGCAGACTCTACGAGTTCAAAAAGTTTGACAACGAGTTCGTGGAGGATGTCGCCAAAATTGTTCTTGATGTCCTGACGGAGATTGACGGAATAAACGGTGGTAAGAATCATCTGGCGCAAAGGCGTGGCGAAATCATGCATAACCTGTGCGACTGCGGATTTGAGAAGAAAATCCTGCTTGAACGCTACTCCAAACTGAGCCGTGACAGAAAACACCGCGCATTGGTCTATAACTGCTTCGGTCAGAAGATAGGCGATGCCCTGAAAGTGGAGATTGTCAGCACAGCCACCGGCGAGGTCGTCGCATCGAAATGGGATGACGGGTTGCCCCGTTGCGCCTACAGTCGTAAGTCAGCCATCAACAAGACCGCTTGGGACGGCGATACATTCCGTGTGACCATCGGACGACCGAAGCCGTTTGATGAAATAACAGTAATGCTTCCACAGTGCATTGAAGCTTGAGTCGCCATGTTTGATTATGAGGAAATAGACAGAACCGTCCGAGACAATAAACTTCCACTTCTCAAAATAGAAGGAAGTGAAAAGGAGAAACTGATGCAAAGATTGTATGACACGTTTGTCATTGGCAATCCGCGGGCATTGTGGCTGAGTTTCAAATATGTTCCGGACAGTATCGATTGCAATATGGAAGACCCTTATTGGCATCTGCCCGAAGTCATAGAGAAGGAGACCGTCCTCTATTTCGTTATCGATTACTGGAATACTGATTTTGTGGTTTTCAAAGGCCGCATGTCTGACATTTACACCTTTATCGGTGATTGCGACGGCCTCGATGAGTTTTATCTCATGACCACCGACTATAGTGAGCTGTACAGTATCACCGACCACGACGACCTTCTTTATATCAACGTGAACAAAAACAAACTCAGGACGCCAATCTGACGGGATTAACCATATCAGCAAAGCAACGTATCAATCATTGAGATAAAAGGATGAAACCATTAATGAAATAAAACATAATAACAAGCGATGAAACTTACATTACGACCCTATAAACCATCGGACGCGGCGATAATCACATCTTGGATAAAAGACGAGTATCGTATGCGCCAATGGTGTGCAGATAGATATAACAGTTATCCTGTCACGCCCGAAGATATGAATTGTTTTCATTGTCGGTTTATGAATGGTGAAACATCTCGCGCTATGACAATGTGTGACGGTGATGAGGTCATTGGGTATATCACCATGCGCATACCTGCAAATGATAGGGCGGAGCAACGTTTAGGGTTTGTCATTATTGATGATTCAAAGCGAGGGCGTGGACTCGGAAAGGCTCTTGTTAGTATAGCCACTAAATTTGCATTTGAAAAATTAGGTGCCTCAAAAGTATCGCTGGGAGTCTTTGAAAACAATTTAGCAGCGATACATTGCTATGAAGCAGTGGGCTTTCATCGTGTTACAAGAGCGGAAACAGAGAGTTATTTATGTCTCGGTGAAGTATGGAAATGCGTAGAGATGGAGCAGTATGGTGGTTAAATTTAGATGCTTTTTACCATGCCGGGAACTTTTGCCATATATCCGCTACTATTGGATTCTGAATACCAATGAAAAGCAGGATATACTGACTTTCCCAATCGGATATCCGCAACTGATTTTTCATCGTCGGACACGATTTTATATTCCGGAATTGAAATCAGAGCAAGCAAGATTTTCCATAAGCGGTCAGGTCAATTTTCCGGCAAGGATTCAGTCATCTGGCGATGTTGAGACCATTGTCGTGGTGTTCTATCCTCATGCAATTGGTACAGTGTTCAATATTCCTCTATCCTCATTCTACAATGAAGAAATTGACGGCTATTCACTTGGCGACAAAACCTTGAATGCCCTTGCCGATGATGTGCTTAACGCCGAAGATTCTACCGAGGCTATAAAAATGATTGAAAAGTGCTTATTGTCAAGATTGGCGGAATCGGAGATTTATAATTTCAAAAGAGTTGGTGTTTCGCTGACTCAGTTATTTTCTGACAAATCCATCAGCGTGGAAAGATTGGCGCAAATAACATGTCTCAGCCGGAAGCAATTTGAACGGGTGTTTTTCAATGCCGTCGGGATGAAACCCAAGGAATACTCCTCTGTTGTCCGTTTTCAGAAATCGCTGTGGCTCATGCAGAATGGCAACCGCGATTTTGCCGACATTGCCTATTCGTGTGGATACGCTGACCAGTCACATTTAATCCGTGAATGCCGTCGCTATTCCGGAACCACCCCGGCAGAATTGCTGAAAACTCAACCCGTGTATTCCGATTTGTTTGCCTCGCCTTTCTGAATGTCTCTTTTCTTCTATCGGAGACAACGGCACTGCGCTAACTTTGCCGTAAAAAAATGAAAGAAGTAAACCCAAAGGAAACAACGAGGGCATACGCCTTCGATATGTGGATGAATGCACCGATGCCGATGGTGACATTTTTCAAAACGCTTAATGTCACCCGATTATTGAAAATCAGCCGTAGGCGTGGGCTTAAATTCAATATGCTGATGTGCTGGTGTATCGGACGGGCTGCATCGCAGGTAAAGGAATTTCAGATGCTCCCGGTCGATGGCAAACTCATTAAGTACGACACTCTCGCTGTCAATACCATCGTGGCAAACAGTCAGGGCGAAGTCAGTTCATGCGATGTACCATTCTCCGATGATTTGACTACATTCAATTCCGATTATCTCCGACTTACCCGACAGGTCGCTGAAAGTTGTGAGAATCACGACCTGTCCGAAAGCATGGTAATCGGCACATCCGCACTCGCCCAATACGATATTGATGGAGCGGTGGGAATGTATAGCGGCATCTTCAACAACCCGTTCCTGATATGGGGCAGATACAGAAAACGCCTGTTCAAAACCACCCTGACCGTTTCATTCCAATTCCACCACACTCAAATGGATGGCGCACACGCCGCCCGCTTCCTTGACTTATTGCAATGTGAGATTTATACAGTCATTGGTTTGGTGCGTCCTATCAGATAGCAGACCGCGATTATTGTCAATGTCATTAGTTCAGATACCGGTATTGCCAACCACAAGCCGGGAATACCTATTATTTCAGGTAGAATAATGAATCCGGGTATCATTAAGATTATTCCTCTGAGCAACATATATATGATGGAACGTACAGCGCGTTCGCAGCTCTGGTAGTATCCAATAAATGTGATATTAAGTGCAAATGGCAATGCACATAACCCCAGCAGCGGCAATCCCACCTTTGCAATCCCATAGGCATGTTCTGAGGAATCGAGGAATATACCGGTCAGGATTTCGGAACCGCCCCACATCACCAAGGATATTGCCAATCCGCAGATGATAGCGGCTACCAATGCCACATTCAATGCCTGACGCACACGTTCTGTGAGTCCGGCGCCATAATTGTAACTGATAATAGGTTGGGAAGCCTGCGCTACGGCATTGCTTATGGAAAATATGAGCGGGAACAGATAGCAACCGACACTGAATGCGGCCACACCGTCTTCACCCAGAAACGATAAAAACATGTAATTACCTGTAACCATCATCACACCCATAGCAAGTTCGGCGATGAAAGTGGCGAAGCCGATTTTCGCCATGTATCCGGTGTTTCTGACAGATAGCTTGAGAGACTTCACAGTGAGGCGGAGAGGGTAGAACTTCAACTTGTCGGAGAAAAACAGAAAATAAGCCACAACCATAATTCCGGCGACTATACAGGAGATTGAAGTAGCCATAGATGCACCCTTTATTCCCAATCCAAGAGGATAGACCATATACCAGTCAAGAAAAATATTGAAGACCGCCCCCACAATCTGCACACTCATTGCATAACGGGGTGACCCGTCAAGCCTGATTAGCATCATGCCGGCAGATTGCATATAAAAGAACATGAGCCCGGGGAGCAACCATAGCAGGTAATCGGTGGCAAGATCTTCAAGAAGAGGACTGCAACCGAGCAGATACAGCAGCGGACGGGTGAACAGCAATGAACAAAGGATGACCGCTCCGAATATGATGGCTCCGGCAATATATGCCTGGGTCATTATGATTCTTGCGGCCTTCACGTTTCCCTCTGCCATACGTATGCCACCGATTACAGAAGCGCCTATACCGAACATCAACCCGATACCTGTACATATCAGGAAGATTGGCGCCACGATATTGACGGCGGCAAGGGCGTTGCTGCCCACACCGTGTCCGACAAACATACCGTCGCAGATGCAAAGCACTGAATTGAAGAACATCCCTATCAAGGTCGGGAAAAACATAGCCATGAAGAGCGGTCTTATTTTTCCGTTTCCGAAATCAAGTTTATCTCTTTCCATACAGATGATATTTGAGAGTGCAAAGTTACAGCCAATTCAAAAATTGTAGATGGTATAAATCTGCACAATCCGGGTACTTTTTATAACTATATTTGTTTTCGCACCCAATCATACTTAACTTTGCAGTAAGAACATGATATGATGAAAGAAAAAATACCATCAGAGAGAGTCCCGCACTTTCATATCGGTGCAATAGATGCGAACAGTTGGAAAGTGAAGCAGATGCTTCCGGTGGATGGCTGTATTATATTGTTTTGTGAACGTGGAGAGATGGAAATCACGAGCAAATCCAGCCGATGTGTCATGCACACCGGAGATATGGCATTCATTGTATTCGACATAGTAACTGTTCTGACCGGGATGTCGGACGATTTTCTGGCAAAATTCATCTCCGTTGACTTTGACACCGCTCAGGATTTATTCTTCCTCATCACCTCCAACAGGTTTTGGGAGTACATTTACTCATCACCGGTTTTTACGTTGGATAGAGATGCGCGTGAAATGGCAAAACGCTGGTTCGCTTCAGTTGAATGGCTTAATGCCAAATGTTCGGAGGACACCGTTGAAAAGGTGATGCGTAATGAGGTGGAGAATTTCATGATGGTAATATCTGAATTTGCGGAATCGCATTTCGGTACGCTCGGAACCAATCACACGAAAAACAGGGCATGGCTGATTGCCAGTATTTTTCTTGGGTTGCTCAACCGATACCATACCAGTCACCATGACGTGGCTTTCTACGCAAAGAACCTCAATATATCGCCCAATTACCTGAATATAATCTCCAAACGGATTTTAGGTGTTTCTGCAAAGGAACAGATAAATATCCAATTAGGCCTCGTGATTAAAATGCTGCTTGATACAACTGAGCTGACCGTGAAGGAAATCGCGGAAAGACTGCATTACGATGATCCATCATATCTATGCCGTATATTCAGGAAGCACACCGGACTATCTCCCATACAATACAGGAATAAAGCCCAACACTCAGCCAGTAACATGAATGTTCATTGATATTCTGATATGGGGAAAATATAGAACGCGGTTTTTAAAAACAACTCTAACCCTTTCATTCCAATTCCACCACACTCAAATGGATGGCGCACACGCTGCCCGCTTCCTTGACTTATTGCAATGTGAGATTGATACGATTAATTGAAATACTCGAAGCGATAATTGCATTGCTCGCTCAATAAACAAGTTGTGGCTTCGATGTTATTCTCTCATTCTCAAACGATGGAAATTTATTTTCATCGTCTGCTAATTTTTGTGGTGGATTTGGATACACCTAACGGGATATTATTACTACCTTTGTGTGTGACATCAATTCTTCCGGTCCTGATGTGGGTTTACATCCGCTGGGACCGCGCTTAATTTGTGAGTATAATGGATTTCCGAACAGTAGTGCCACCCGTTGAGGGTAAACGTGGACTTGTCAGACATGGCGAGCCTATTCTCCTCGTCGGCTCTTGTTTTTCCGACAACATTGGCGCCTGTCTGCTCTCCGAATTGTTTGAGGCCGATGTGAATCCGTTTGGCCCTTTATACAATCCTCTGTCTATCAGTAAGGCTTTTGAATTGCTTGCCGATAGGGGAGAGGTCCCCGCTTCCACCTTGGTCATGCGCGACGGTGCCTGGGTCAGCACACTCTTTCATTCGCGTGTCTCCGATGCGGACCGCGATTCGGCTCTCGGGAAAATGAACCGTACCGTAAATGAAAGTGGTGCCACTCTGCGCTCTGCGTCAGTCGTCATCATCACCCTCGGGACCACCCGGGTCTTCACTCTCCGCGACGGTGGCTCTGTGGTTGCCAATTGCCACAAACTCCCCGGTTCGATGTTTGATGTCCGTTATCTCACCCTCGAAGAGGTCACCGAGGCTTTGCGCTCCATCCTATCATCCATCCGCTCTGTCAACGCCGAGGCCGAAGTCATGTTCACCGTCAGCCCCTTGCGTTACAGCGAACAGGGTGCCCACGGCAATCAGCTCTCGAAAGCTACGCTCCTCCTTGGTGTAGATTCACTCATACGTTCATCTTCGGACCTTAAGGTGAGCTATTTTCCGGCATACGAAGTTATGATGGACGATTTGCGCGACTACCGTTTTTATGCCGAAGATATGAAACATCCCACTCAGCAGGCGGTGAGATATATCTACGATCTTTTTAAAACTTCATATTTTGATGAGGAAACCCTGAGGCTTGCCGGAGAGGCTGCCTCTCTGACACGTCGGCTTGCCCATCGCTCCCTCACCGCCTCACCCGATGCAGCCGCAAGGGAGGCTGTTGAGAAAACCGCGCTTGCCGATGCTTTTACAGGGCGTTTTCCTAAACTCAAACGTGCCTGTGCGCGTTATTTAAGTATCATATTGAATGATGGAATACAGCATTTCTGAAATATCACAGATTCTTGGCTCGGAGACGACACTGAAACGTCCCGATTTGAAGATAAATCGACTGTTGACCGACAGCCGCTCCCTCACATATCCCGACGACACACTCTTTTTCGCCTTGACAACCTCCTCCGGCGATGGTCACCGCTATCTCCGTCAGCTCTACGATGCCGGTGTGAGAAACTTCGTGGTCACCCACATCCCCGAAGAGATGGAGTGTGTCGATGATGCTAATTTTCTCTTGGTTGATTCTCCACTGGATGCTCTTCACCGTATCGCCACTGTCAACCGTGAGCGTTTTTCTGCTCCGGTGACAGCTATAACGGGCAGCCGAGGCAAGACAATCGTCAAGGAATGGCTCAATCAGTTGCTTCAGGACGATGTCGTCATCACCCGCAGCCCGCGCAGCTACAATTCCCAAATCGGTGTTCCCCTTTCAGTATGGGAAATTGACGCCGACACCCAACTCGGCATTTTCGAGGCCGGAATCTCCCAACCGGGAGAAATGGCGAAACTTAAAGCCATACTCCGTCCGGAAATCGGTATCTTTACCAACATCGGTGCTCCACACAGCTCCGGCTTCGGGTCGATTGAGGAAAAATGCCGGGAGAAAGCGTCGTTGCTCGACGGTTGCCATTGCGTAATCTACAACGGTGACGATTCCCTCATCAGTTCTGCTATTGCCGAAGCTCCTGTGACTATCGCATGGTCGCGCACGAATCCTCAGGCTCTGCTCTTCATTAAAGATGTGGTGAAATCTGAGATCGGTTGCGCGATTACCTATATATATAATGGTGGTGAACCGGCCATCTTCACAATTCCCGTGAACGGTGACCACGACATAGAGAATGCCATCCACTGTCTGGCCGTAATGCTCTATCTCGACATTCCTGCTGCCATTATCCGTGAGCGCATGGCCGCTCTTTCACCTATCGGGACACGTCTGGAGGTCATCGAGGGTGTCAACGGCTGTCTGCTCATCCATGATAATTACACGAGCGACTTCAATTCGCTCCTCCCGGCGCTCGATTTCATGCGTCGCCGGTCCACTTCCGACCATTCGTCGACTGTAATCATAAGCGACCTCATGCACGGAAGCGCTGATGCTGAAGAGACCTATTCCCAAATGGCCGACCTCCTTGTCCGCGCAGGTGTCCGCCGCATGGTCGGCATAGGTCCTGAGCTGAAACGCCATGCCGGATGTTTCGAGCTTTCGACAGAGTTCTACGACACGACCGAAGATTTTCTCCGCAATGTCTCGCCCCGTGATTTCAGCAAGGAGCTCATTCTCATCAAAGGCGCACCCGCATTTGGTTTCGAGCGCATTTGCGAGATGCTTGAGGCCCGTCAACATGAGACCGTGCTTGAAATCAATCTCAGCGCTATCGTTGACAACTTCAATGCAATCCGTTCACGCATCCGCCCCACCACCGGTATCGCCTGCATGATCAAGGCTTCCGGCTACGGTGCCGGTTCCCATGAACTTGCCCGCACCTTGCAGGCTCAGGGTGCGACATATCTTGCCGTTGCCGTCCATGACGAGGGCGCCGAACTCCGCCGCGCCGGAATCACGATGCCTATCCTCGTCCTCAACCCTACGGTCGAGAATTTCCATGCCATTTTCTCCGACAATCTTGAACCGGAAATCTACAGCATTGATTTCCTCCGCACATTAATTCGCGAAGCCGAACGCTACGATGTCTATGGCTTCCCTGTCCACATAAAGATTGATTCGGGTATGCACCGTCTCGGCTTCCTTAAAGAGGATCTCCCGGAGCTCATCGAAGTGCTCAAGAGCACCGACCGCGTTGTTCCCCGCTCGATTTTCTCCCACCTCTGTGCCGCAGACGATCCGATGGAGGATGCCTACACTCAGTTGCAGTTCGACTACTTCGACGCATGTTGCCGTGAGCTCCTTGCAGCTTTCCCCGAAAGGAAAATCCTACGCCACATACTCAATTCAACCGGAATCACCCGCTTCCCCGAACATCAGCTCGACATGGTGCGCCTCGGAATCGGGCTCTACGGCATAAGGACCATGAACGATGGGTCGCAGGATGACCTCCGTCCCGTCTCTTCGCTCCACACCGTCGTCCTTTCGCTTAAGAAATGGCCGGCGGGAACCACTATCGGCTACAACCGCCGAGGTCTTCTCACCCGCGACTCCGTCATTGCCACGATTCCCGTCGGCTACGCCGATGGAATCAACCGTCATCTCGGCTATGGCAATGCCCGAATGATAGTCAAGGGTGTCGAATGTCCCACAGTCGGTACAATCTGCATGGATGCATGTATGATTGATGTCACCGATGTCCCTGATGTCCGAGTCGGAGACCGCGTTGAGGTCTTCGGCGAGAATATGCCCGTCGATACCCTTGCCGAGACTCTCGGTACAATCCCCTACGAAGTGCTAACCTCCATCTCGCAGCGCGTCAAACGCGTCTATTACCGCGAGTAGGAGTGCGGAACAGACAAAATATATTAAAAAAACACACATCCCGTCAAAAAATCCAAGTTTGACAAAACTAAAACCCAATTCTATTATGAAATCGCCCAGTTTATACATCATCGCAGGTTGCAACGGCGCCGGTAAGACAACGGCCTCGTTCACCATATTGCCCGACGTCCTTGACTGCCAGCAGTTTGTTAATGCCGATGAGATTGCCAAGGGCCTTTCTCCTTTCCATCCTGAGAGTGTCTCGATGGAAGCCGGACGCATTATGCTCCATCGTATTGAAGAGCTTCTCCAGAAGGGCATCACCTTCGCAATCGAAACTACTCTTGCCACCCGAAGCTACCACGCGCTCGTCTCAAAGGCCCATAGCCTCGGCTATCTGGTTCACCTACTCTATATATGGCTCTCTTCACCGCAGCTCGCCATCAAGCGCGTGGCCCAGCGTGTGAGCGAGGGAGGCCATAATATTCCCACCGACGTGATCATTCGCCGTTACCATCATGGTATCAGCAACCTCTTTAATCTTTTCATGCCCATTGTCGATAGTTGGACGATTATCGACAACACCCGCTGCCGCCCCAAGGTGGTGGCCAACGACACTTTGACTTTAGCCCCAGAATTGTATGACCGAATTAAAAAAGATGGAGAAACTCAAATTGACTGACAATATATCTGAAAAATTAGCAAGAGGCATGGAAATCGCCGTAGAAAAATGTTTGCTTGACAAAGTGGTCAAGGGGCAAGCGGTTGTCTATGCGCATCAGGACGGCTCGATCTACTCGATGTCCGCCAAGGACGCTCTTGACCACTTCCTCGCCGAAGCGGCACAAGAGGCTCGGATGTAACAGAAAAGACACTAAAAACATCACCATCAACCAATAACGAATGTCCGGGTCCACCCCGGACATTTTTGTTTCCTATTCGTTACCTATTCGTAGGTTTTTATAGTTTAAAATACCGGCTGGTAACCGACAAGCAGTAAAACATGGTTAAGACATCATCTTCCAGTATGGCAATGTGGTGTCTGTCTTTAAAGATTCAATCCGAAAAGGTTCTATGCGATTAAATAGATATAAACGAACAAATAGACAAAAGCAACAGGAGAAATATAATCTGCTTAAAATTAATCTTCCGTATCTTCTGACCTTCTGTCTCTATGTGTCTTTCTCTGGCTTGAAAAAGCAATACCTCCCGCCAAGGTGTCATGAAACTTTTGGCGGGAGGTACTTGTATTGTGGATTACGCTAATAATGCGTAGTGGAAGGATTCAAAATTAATAGTTCTCGGCTTTGCGCTCGAAATAGCCTTGCTCTTTGCCGCAGACGGGACAGCGCTTGGGGGCTGATTTGCCTTTGTGGACGTAGCCGCAGTGCATACACTGCCATTCCTCTTCGGTCTCGCTTGAGAATTCCTGACCATTGGTCAAGCGATCGAGAAGGCGGAGATAGCGCTGCTCGTGCTCGGTCTCAACCTTGGCTACCATTCTGAACATGGCTGCAATATCCTTGAAGCCTTCTTCCTCGGCTGTGGAGGCGAACGATGCGTAGAGGTCACTCCATTCCTCGCGTTCGCCTGCAGCGGCTTCGCGGAGATTGGTCATTGTGTCGGCAACTACGCCTGCGGGATAACCTGCGTTGATCTCAACCACGCCACCTTCGAGACGCGAGAAGAAGAGTTCGGCATGGCTCAGTTCCTGCTCTGCAGTGATAAGAAAGACTTTGGCAATCTGCTCATATCCTTCCTCACGGGCTTTCTTTGCGAAGAGTGTATAGCGTGAGCGTGCCTGACTTTCACCTGCGAATGAAGCGAGAAGATTATGCTCGGTCTTGGTGCCTTTGATCGATTTCTTTTCCATATTTTTAATGCTGAATTGATGCGTTAAAGTAGACTAATTTTGTTTACGTAGTCTAAACGCATAAAGTGGACAAAGAGTTCACACAAAGGGATTGAAATATTGACCTTTTTTCAGAGTGGCTTTTCCATACATCACAGCGTGGCGGGGGCAGATGTGGTAACACCCGAGGCATCCCGCACAATCACTGCCCCATACGGGGTGCTTGCGTATGCGTCCGGAGGCATCCGGTTGTGCATCCGGTTGCATCGAGATATTGCGCAACGGACATGTGGCCGCACATTTTCCGCATGAGATGCACTCCTTGGTGTAATGGAATGGCTTGGGCGACATGGCATGGCGGACGAACCAAGGATATATTATCTTTGTCTTGACCCATGCAAAGCTTCCGCGGACAATATCGTCGCGTTGACCCTGCGCAACGGTATAGCTGCTCAGTTCGTTCGCAATGGCCTCGATTCTTGCAGGGGCTTCCGCGAGCTTCTTCTCTTCCAGAGCTTTAGGGTCGACATCGAATCCGGTCATACATACATAATTGTTGGGCATTATGACCGAATAAGCATTGCCGTCTTGCCATCCACGCGACCTGACATCCTTGCGCCACATTTCAGCCGTTAGACCGCAATCATCGCCACAGGTGAGGATGAGGTGATGGACGGGGACTTGGTCGGACCGAATGTCAAGGTTGATGTCGCGGATGACGGAGCGGATATAAGGCGGCACGCCCCATGAATAGACAGGAAATACCCAATAGACCGCCTCGTCATCCTCCGGGAGTGCCAATGGCGTGGCTGTGACAGAGGGTTGCAGTTCCGTCATCCGTTGGCCGATAAGGATAGACAGCCGCTCGGCAACGAAGCGGGAATTACCTGTGCCTGAGAACCAGAGTATCATAATCAGATGGTGACCTGAGTGGCTCCGAAGCCGAATTCACGGAATGAGGCATCCTGAACATCGTGACCCTTGTAGCGGTGGTTGAGTTCTTTCATGAGAGCCGCGCGGAGCACTCCTTCGCCTTTGCCGTGGATGAATACGATTTTCTGACCCTTGTTCTTGAGATTTGCATCCATGACCTTGCGGAATTCGTCAATCTGGAGATTGAGGATGTCGGCGGGAGAGAGTCCGGCGGTCGTGTCGACAAGTTCGTTGATGTGCAGGTCAACCTCGATACGGTCACCGCGTTTGGGCTGATGCTTCTGCACCGTGCGCTTGACGGGTCGGTCGACAGCTTTCTTGGCTTTGATTCCTTTTTCGAGTTGCGATGAATCGAGAACCATGCGCTGACGGGGGACATCGTTAGTCACGAGATCCACAGCGATCACCTCTTTGTCGAAATAGGGGTTGGAGCGGAAGCAGTGGAGTTTGAAAAATTTGGTCGTGTCGAGTGCTGTCTCGATTGCGACCGGTGATTTAATCTTGAATTCGCGGTCCGATTTGAAGGCAATCATCTGGACGGCTATGCGGTCCATCGCGGGAAGGTCAGAGCCGGAAATCTCTTCAAGAAACACCTGGATGTTCGGCTCGACGACTCCTGCATAGCGCGTGGTCCAGCCGTTGGCCTCATCTGCGCGCGATAGATATGTGAAGTAGAGATAATAGTTTGAGTCGTTGACGAGATATGTGTCGAAAGTAGATGAATTGAGATGCTTGATGTCATTCGGTTCGTAGGCGAGGACAACGTTGAGCTTGTCGCCCTCCGGGGTTTCCTCTACGGGAAGTTCGGAAGGTGCCGGAGCGGATGAGGGCTTTGAGTTTGCCGACGGTTTAACGGTGGGTTTGATTTCGTCCTGTGTCAGCGCGACTTTTTTCTCCGTGACCTCCGGCGAGGCTACGACCACACATTCACGTATGAGGGTAGGGGTCTCGAATCCGTCGTCGTCAACGTATGCTATGCTCCCTTCGATTCGTTTGATTATTCCACCTCCGACAGAGTTGAGGAAGCGGACGCGATCTCCTATTTTTGCCATGATGATTATATGTATTTTTTTTTGTCTGAAAATTCTTCGGGAGTTTCAGGCTCCCTGTTTTTATTTATGCCGTTGAGATTGTCCTGTGTGTCAGGACTCTCCGGAACTACTGCAATTTTTCCTTTAGGAAGCGTCCTGTGTATGATTCGGGACACCCGGCGATTTCTTCCGGTGTGCCGGTCGCTACAAGCCGTCCTCCCGCATCGCCGCCTTCCGGGCCGATGTCAATGACGTGGTCGGCACATTTGATTACGTCCATGTTGTGCTCGATGATGAGTACAGTGTGGCCGAGTGCTATCAGACGGTCGAAAGATTTCATGAGTGTGGCGATGTCGTGGAAATGCAGACCGGTTGTCGGCTCGTCAAATATGTAGAGTGTCGGTTCGGCCTTCTCGTCGGCGAAAAATGATGCGAGTTTCACTCGCTGATTCTCGCCTCCGGAGAGTGACGATGAATTCTGTCCGACCTTGATGTAGCCCAAGCCTACGTCGCTGAGTGGCTGGAGGCGTTTGACAATGCGTTTCTCCTGAGTGCCACCGGCTTCGCTGAAAAATTCAATGGCTTGGTCGATGGTCATTTCAAGGATGTCGTAGATATTCTTTCCGCGATATTCCACTTCAAGAATCTCCTTCTGATAGCGCTTGCCGTGGCAGGATTCGCAGGGGACGGTGATGTCGGCCATGAACTGCATCTCGATGGTGATGTAGCCTTCGCCCTTGCACTCTTCGCAACGACCGCCTTCGGAATTGAACGAGAAATCCGAGGCTGAGTAGCCCATCTGCTTTGCTCCCTGGGTGGATGCGAAGAGTTTGCGGATTTCGTCGAATGCTTTGAGATATGTGGCAGGATTGGAACGTGTTGACTTTCCGATAGGGTTTTGGTCCACGAATTCCACATTCTTTATGCGGCCGAGGTCTCCTTCGAGACGGCGGAAAGTACCGGGTGCATCGCCGGGGTTGCCGAGATGGCGGTTAAGCGCACGGAAAAGAATGTCGCGGACAAGGGTTGACTTGCCGGAACCGCTGACACCGGTGACGACTGTCATCACACCGAGAGGAAACTGCACGTCAATGTCCTTCAGGTTATGTTCCATCGCGCCGATAACCTTTATGGAGTCGCGCCATTTCCTGCGCTGTCTGGGGACGGGAATTGTCAGCTCGCCGGTGAGATAGCGGGCTGTGTAGCTGCCGTTGGTTTCAGAGGCTGCCTGAGAGGGGATGAGCTGCGCCGGTTCTCCCTGATAGATTATGTTGCCGCCGAGACGTCCGGCATCAGGGCCTACGTCAATGAGATAGTCGGACGAACGCATGATTTCCTCGTCATGCTCGACCACAACGACCGTATTGCCGAGGTCGCGGAGTTTCTTAAGCACTGAAATCAAGCGCTCGGTGTCGCGCGAATGGAGTCCGATTGAGGGTTCGTCAAGGATGTATAACGACCCGACAAGGCTGCTTCCGAGCGATGTCGCGAGATTGATGCGTTGGCTCTCGCCGCCCGAAAGCGACGATGAAAGGCGGTCGAGTGTGAGATAGCCGAGTCCGACCTCTTCAAGATATGAAATGCGGTTGTTGATTTCGCGCAACAGACGGCTTGCAATCTTAGCATCTTGCTCGTCGAGCGAAAGATTGCGGAAAAATTCGAGCAGACGGCTCACAGGCATACTGACAAGTTCACCGATGGTCTTGCCGCCTACCTTGACGTAGGACGCGGTTTTCTTAAGGCGCGAACCGTGGCATTCGGGACAGATGGTTTTGCCTTGATAGCGCGCCTTCATGACACGGTATTGGATTTTGTATTGATTCTCGTCGAGCATCTTGAAGAAGTTATCGAGCGAGGGGAAATCGCCGTAGGTCATCTTCACGCCAGTAAGGTCTTTGGGGCCATGCCAGAGCAGATCTTTTTCTTCCTGCGTGAGATCGAGGTAAGGCTTATGGATAGGGAAGTTGAACTGCGCGGCATCAGCAATGAACACGCGTTTCCATTCGCTCATCTTGTCGCCTCGCCAGCAGGCGATTGCATTGTCGTAGATTGACAGTGTGTTGTTGGGGACGACGAGCCTTTCATCAACTCCGAGGACTTTTCCGAAACCTCCGCATGTCGGACATGCACCTACGGGATTGTTGAAGTTGAACATCATGTCGGTCGGCGGTTCGAAGCGGATACCGTCGGCCTCGAAAATTTTCGAGAATTCTTTTTCCACGAGTCCTTCTTCACCCCAGATGAGGATGCTCAGGCGGTCGCGGCCTTCAAAGAAGGCAGCCTCAATTGAGTCGTTGAGACGGCTGATTTCATCAGCTTCGGGGGAGACAGCAAGACGGTCGATGAGCAGCGCATAGTCTTCCGCTTTGTAGCTGTCGGGATTGTCCGATGCACGGACTTCACCGAGAAGTTCCTCTATGTCGACAAAGCTGCCGTCGCGCATCAGTCGGGAGTAGCCTGCTTTGAGATAGACGTCGAGTTGCGATGCGAATTTTCGCCCTTCGGGAAGAATGATGGGTGCGACAATTGCAGCGCGTGATCCTTCGGGAAAGGAGGTGACGTAAGCGACCACATCCTCGATGGTGTGCTTTTTCACCTCCTCGCCGCTTACGGGTGAGAAGGTATGGCCTACGCGCCCGAAGAGCAGGCGCATGTAATCATATATTTCCGTGGAGGTCCCGACTGTGCTTCGCGGGTTGCGGGTGTTGACTTTCTGCTCGATGGCGATTGCCGGAGGAAGCCCGAGTATGGCTTTACATTCGGGTTTGGGCATCTTGCCCATGAATTGGCGGGCGTAGCTGCTGAGGCTCTCGACGTAGCGCCGCTGTCCCTCGGCATAGAGAGTGTCGAAGGCAAGAGATGATTTTCCGGAGCCGGATACACCCGTGATTACCACGAGTTTGCCACGGGGAATCTCCACGTCGACATCCCGGAGGTTGTTGACCTTGGCACCCAGCACCTGTATGTTCTGTTCCTGAGAAGATATATTGTTGACTTGCTGCATTTTTTTCGGTTCCTTCAAATGTAACATACAAAGTTACGAAAAAGTCGCCTCAAATGCAAACGCCCACCCCGTTGCCGAAACTTAATAAAATAGAAAAATGTCGGCTTCCGTCGTAACTGCCGAATGCCTGTCAGCAGGATGGCTTACAAATCGGGATTACCTTGTTTGATGCAGGATATTATTCTCTGCTCGATGAGGTTGCTATGTCGCAAATGCTACAACTCGTGGAAATAGCAACGCCCTTGCGGTTGAAATAATTTTTGTTGCTGAACCTTAAGCTATCCCAAGCCGTCCGGCCATACGCGCAATCAATTCGTGGTAGGCTATCTGTTGTTCGGTGGGTAGAAATGACTCGTCAATCATCTGATGCCATTTAGGAAGTGCCTTAGCAAATTTATTGAAAAGATTTATGATAGACTTGTTGTCCATTCCGCTGCCTCGCATCGCTAATTCAAAGTCTCCACGCTTTATCTTTTTCTTTTTGCCGTTCATGGTTAGAGCCAGTTCCTCGTCATCCTCCGGTAGTACAATTGTTGTCGAAAGCATGTCGTATGCCGGCGTTAGCATGTAATTCTCTTTAGGCTGATAAAGGGAGAAATTTTTCAAATGCATATCCGCATTTCCGGTGAGCCATGAGAAAACAACAATTTCCCAAAAGTTGATTACATCAAGCAACGGTGCCGATGAATATTGCCGGATAAGTTTTGCTATCCTTTCGTATGAACCTTTATATTTGTCTTCCGTAAGACGTTCCGACAGTTGGCACATATCCTCCATTGCTATCTTGTCGCCTTTCTTGGTGCGGTCAATACGTCGGGTGATATAGCAAAGTTCTCCATCAGCAAAGCGTATAAGCGAATGTGGAACTGTCCTTATTTCAGCGGCTTCAGCCAAGTGCATTGTCAGATCTTCGTTCTCAGGAAGATTAGCGAAGCGGTCGGTCTGCGGTTTCAATATAAATCGACCCCATAGTCCTACGATGGTGAATCGATGTGGCTCGTTCTTACCACCTCGTGCTATGTCGAGCGACAGTTTTGCCTGGACACCGGTGACAGTTGTGCTTGCGCATACGATCTCGCGGGCTAAATCCTTGATATTATCGCGGGTATATGGCAAGACTGGGATAACGGTGGATTCAAATATTTTTCGGGCGCAGCTCTTATGATAGTCCACTTCTCCGTCGTTTAATGGCTTATAACAATACAGGCACTTACTCATCTGCGGTCTCCTTTCCATTAAATGGCACAATGCTTATGTTGCCGATACAATCCTTGCAGCAGGCAAGCAGCAACGAAAATCTGTCGCGTGCAGATATTTTCCAACTCTGCTCAGCGATGTCCAGCAGCCATCCTTCGGGTATCAAACCATCAAAGAACGGGAATAATACATTATTCCGATATGGTTCATCAGATAATGGCAACGTAAGGCTTACAGGTTTGGGGTCTACCGATGCCAAATAATCGTTGTCGTAGGCAAATTCATAGCCCATATCGTCTTCTGTAAGGAGTCCGGCTAAGCGTTTTTCAACAAATACCTGTGCCTGTTTCATAACCAAAATATGCATTAAACATTATGGGCTAAGCATTAGTTGGAGCCATTTCTGCACCGAATAGAGCCAATACTTGATTCACTTTGTCAAGGCGCAGAGTAGTTTTGCCTTGCTCCAGTTCACGCACAAAACGTAGCCCTACCCCGGATTTCTGAGATAGATCTATCTGCGTAAGTCCATATTCCTTCCGTTTTTCTTTGACATATTGAGCTAAACGAGTCATAATATACCCTTTTGGGTGTAAAAATAATAAATTTTATCTATATTACACCATAACGGGTATAAAGTTATCATAAAACAACTTATTTTCTTTGTTGAATTGATGCAAAGTATTGGCCATCAAGGGGCCGGATGGGTGCAATAGAGATGTGGTCAATGCGAATAAAGCCAAGCTAATGCTTGGCTTTATTCGCATTGCGGAGAGGACGAGATTCGAACTCGTGGTAGGATTGCTCCTACGTCAGTTTAGCAAACTGGTGGTTTCAGCCACTCACCCACCTCTCCAAAATGTTTTGTTTGTCCTGCGCTCAGGACTTTTGTTTTAAGGTTTTTGTTTCATTGCTGAGGTGTTTTCCTTAAAAGCACTGCAAAGTTAGGGCTTTGTTTGGAATCTACCAAATATTTTGGCGACTTTTTTAATGGAATGTTAAAGATTTTTTTGCTCTTTAAGTTAAAGCGATTGATTTTCAGACGTGTTGGACGAGGAGAAAAATTTGGTTCAAACCGTAGTTACGGGGCTTGAAATTTGTAGACATCTGAGAAGGGTACATAAAGACAGACGGTCAGAAGAAACAGAAGATTAATTTCAGAGAGGTCTTATTTTTGTTGCTTTTGCCTATTTTGTTCGTTTGTATCTCTTTTCATCGCATACGAACCGGATTGGTTTGAACGAGTTATATGAAAGAACCTTACCAACCGCGCTTGGCCGCTGTTTCCTTTCAGGATGCAATCTGTGGTGGTGGAATGGAAATCAGGCACTCTTGTCGCAGGGAATGCCGACAGGAGTGCCTGATTCTGTACTTTTTTCAATATTTAATGGTTGTGATTATTCGTCGAATGTCATTTCGTCGAAGCCGGCGGCGTCAAATTCGTCCTCGTTGAATTCGGTTGTGCCATAGAAGTCGTCGTCGAGGTCGGTTGAGGCTGCGGTCTGGGCTGCTTTAGCGTCGATTTTCGCATCGAAATCGTCGAGATCCACGAATTGTGCAGGAGCTTCGCCCATGGAGATGGTACACAAGGGGTCGCGGAGGCTCTTTCCGGGGATTGATTTTTTCATCTCGATGAAGAATGAACGGTCGGTCATGTAGTCAAATACCCACACGAGGCGCTGTCCGTCATCTTCAATGAAATCGCTCAGGGGGGTGTCGTCCATCAGATAGACATCTTCCGATGAATCGGAGCCCATGTCTTCGAGGCAGATTTCCTGGTTGCGTTCCCATCCGTCGTCGCAGAGGAAGAATGAACTGAATTGGCTTTTGTCGTAACCTACTGAATCACAGATTGCATTGCGCAGGTCGAGGAAAGTTGCGTCAGCATCTATCTGGATTTCACGCTTGAAGTTGTCAACTTCGTCAGAAACAATGCGAAAATTAAATATCATATCGGAAGAATATTGTTTTTCAATTAGAATTTCATTTGCAGGACGGTCGTTCTCTGTGCGACCGTGAATCTATACTGCGAAAGTAATAACTTTTTTTTAAATCGGAAAAAGTTTGATGGAAAAATATACGTCAGCACCGCTGATAGTATGTCCGGGACACATTTTTTCCGGGCCGGTTTGCATTATCGCACCATTTCGGGCCGTGGTGGATATAACTTTGCACTAAAAAAAGCCATGGGAAACAATCCGACATCGAAAGAATGCAGAACGGGGATAGCCAAGTCGCCTTCGTCCAAAATAAAGTGGGACAAACCGGTCTCACGGGCCTTTTATGAAAAATTGAGGCTTAAGATTGATAAAATCTATAAAGATTTGAAATATAGTCCGAGCTGGATGGTGGAGATTATGGAATATGTCGACCTCTATTTGCGCACCGGTGAATACCCGAACCGCACATGGAGGTGTGAGGAGCCTGTTCTGGCGATATTTTTTTGCCTGAAGTTTGAAATTGACGCGGCCATCAAGCGTTCGGCTGATTGTCGCCGCCGTGCGGCCGAACGCCGTGCGCGCAAGGAGGCGGAGCGTATTGCCGCAGCCGGGGAACAGTCTGGAGAAGCGACAGGAAATGAAAATGTCCCCCGCCGTGAGGAAAATTCCGGGGCGGGGGACAGAGATGGTAATGTGTCAATCTGGGTTACGTCCGCTGACCCTTTGGAGCGTCAATCCCATTTGACGTTGAGATCGCGGATGAGGGTGGCGGAGGCGCCGACTGACCCGGTGTGTTGTATGGCGAATGAGGGGAAGTAGAGCGGGCTGACTTTGGCGGTCAGGAATACTTCTGACTTTACAGCAGGGTCAGCCGATGTTACAGTCGGAGCTTCGGAGCGTGCGCTTGCCGTCAATTGTCCGTTGCTTATCTCGACAGAGATGTGACACGGGTTGCGGAAGCAGTTTGTGGCCACAGGTTCGCTGACGGGTGTGACTTCGCCGTCGATGTAGCGGATGAGTCGGAAGGTGACTGCCTTGTCGTAGTCGGGAGTGCGTTCGATGCGCAGACCGTAGCCGGTCTGGGTTGCCGCGTTGAAGCTGATGCAGATGTCCATATATTGTCCGGTTGCGCTACCGAATCCCTGACCGGGGCCCTTGCTCGGTTCGGCCACAAGAGAGAGGTGCATTCCCTTGCATCCGGGACGCATCGGGGTGTAGGAGAGGCGCGCTCCACGGGTTGCCTGGATAAGTCCGAGTCCGGTGGCCGCATCGACACCGCGTCCGTAATACCAGCTCAGATTCTCGTCGGGAGTCCAGTCGTGGAGATTGGTGTCGGTCGGCTTGTAGGAATCGAAATGCCAGAAACCGGGACGGCCTGCCTTTCCTTTGCGGATGGGGATTTCAGCGAAGGAGGTGTAGAGTGTCCGTTCCTTGTTCGGATTGCTCTTTGACATTTTGGGTAATATCTCGCTGTTGAAGGCCACGGTCTTACCTTCGCCCGCACGGCTGTCGGAATGTTTGGGTGTGATTGTCGCTGAGATGAAACAACCGTGGTCGGCACTTGTCAGGGGATAGCTTGCAGCGGAGAGCCCGCGTCCATGTCGGACGGCAACGGAGTCGGCAAGGTCTGGGCGCGAGGAGCGATACCAGACGATGTAACTGTCATCCGTGCCATCGCCGGTGAGGGTATAGCCCGCTTTAAGTGAGGTTTTGTCAAGAACAATGCCGGGTGTCGAAGCGAATCCGGGTGCATCTTTAAGGAAGGGACTGATTTTAACAGCAGTCGCGCCTACCAGACCGTTGGCAGTCGAGGCGGTCACGATGCTTTCGACTGCACGGGGAAACTTGTTGGCGCTCGTGGCGGTCGCACGTCCGGCCACTGATTGGAGTTTCAGTGTAGTGGGACTGGCCCATTTGATGCTAAGGATGGGATTGGGCACATCATAGTCGCCCCAAAGGCGGAGCGAGGGGGTGAGGTTGATGGTATCGCCCTGCGCTTCGAGTTCCTTTCCGGAAGATAGGAGACGGAGTGCGACTGGAAGGGAGGTGAGGGAGGTCGACATCGCCTCTTCAGCTTTGTGGATTTCTGGAAGGACGCCGAGCGGATCCCAGCCGTCATTGCCACCGAGAAGATTGGGGGTGTTGTAGATGGTTTTTCCATCGACAGTCACCTTGTAGGCTTTGAGCAGCGGCGAGGATGTGAGGTCGGCGCTGAGTTCGGGGCGGTTGGCGTCGATGGTGACTGGCGTTCCGTTAAGTGTGACGTTGCTCTGGTAGCAGCGTATCGGCGAGGCATCGCGGGTCCATTGGAGAGTGACGGGATTGTCGGAAGTGAAGCGGGTGTCGATCATGCTCACCATGCCGGGGGCTTTTGTCAGATACTGGGTGCCGTTGACCAGAGAGTGGATGTCGCAGTTGAGGAAGACAGCACCGGTCGAGGCTGTGGAGTAGAAGGGCTTTCCGCTGAAAAAGGTGAAACGGCAATCGAGATAGACGGCAGAACCGGCCAAGGCATCGTCGGTGCATTCGAAATAGCAGTCCTTGAAAAACGAACGGCGTGCGCCGACGAAGGGACAGAGGTTCAGACGGCTCAGAAAACGGCAGTTGCGGGCAAAGAGTCGATCAGTGCCTTCGCAGATGCCAAGTTGGGCCTGCACGATGGCTTCGCGGCGTTTGGGGCGGTTTAGCTTTGGATCGCGGGGATAGACGAGGTCAAGGTT
Source organism: uncultured Muribaculaceae bacterium (assembly GCA_947381945.1). Classification (GTDB taxonomy): domain Bacteria; phylum Bacteroidota; class Bacteroidia; order Bacteroidales; family Muribaculaceae; genus Duncaniella. Next base: position 13,580 of record CANCXM010000019.1, on the reverse strand, counting down.
GCAGTAATTGCCGAAAGTGATGTTCTCGGTGCGCAAACTTTTGCCGAAGAAATGAAACATGGTGAAGTTTCCGAGAGCGCCCTGTGTCTGCCCTCTGTTAACGGCAAAGACCACATCCTCGGGATTTTCTGCAAGGCCGAGAATCGACAGATTGTCACACCGGATTTCTGCGGCGTAGGGGATGCTTCCCGAATTCTTTGGGTTGCGGCGGATGGCGGGGTCGTCAGGGTCATCGAGCCAGTAGACACCGGGAGCCACGAGGAGGGTGACGTCTGATTCCTTTGCATTGTTGACGGCCTCGATGGCTTTCAGCGCATCCTTGAAGGCGTAGGGCGAATCGGGAGCATCGGGCGCAAGCAGAAATGTCCCTGTCCCGAGCTTGTAGTTGCAGTCCGCTGCGGTGACGGTGCCGTTGGTCTTGTTGAAGGTATAATCCGCTGCTGAGGCGACCGGGGAAAGAAAGAGCAGCGCGGAGAATATGATTGGTTTAAACATGCTGTGACGATTGTGCGAAAATCAAAAGCGAATGATAAAACAGGCACAAAAGGACAAAAGGTCAGAAGAAACAAAAGATAGAATTACTATATTTCATAGTAAAAATTTTTGTTTCTTCTGACCTTTTGTCCTTTTGTGTCTGTTTACGATATTTTAAACAGCAACTGTAGAATTACACTTCGAGGTTGAGGTTGAATTCCTCATTCCAGGGAAGACCGTCCTTGGCGAGTTCGGCGAGGAAGGGATCGGGATCGAATTCCTCGACGTTGTTCACGCCCGGTTTAACCCACTTGCCGGTGAGGAACATCATTGCGCCGACCATCGCGGGCACACCGGTGGTGTAGCTGACAGCCTGCATACCTGTCTCGCGGTAGGCAGCCTCGTGTGAGCAGTTGTTCCAGATGTAGTAGGTGAGATGCTTGCCTTCCTTGTCGAGACCCTCGATGCGGCAGCCGATTGAAGTCTCGCCGTGGTAGTTCTCGCCGAGGTCCTGGGGGTTGGGGAGGACTGCCTTGAGGAACTGGAGAGGCACGATTTTCTGACCGTTGAACTCGACTTCGTCGATGCGGGCCATGCCGATGTTCTGGATTACACGGAGGTGTGTGAGGTATTCCTGACCGAATGTCATCCAGAAGCGGGCGCGCTTGATAGAGGGATAGTTCTTCACGAGTGATTCGAGCTCTTCGTGATAGAGGAGGTAGCTCTCGCGCTCACCGATGTTGGGATAGGTGAGGGTCTTGTGGATTTCGAGAGGACCGGTGGTCACCCATTTGCCATCCTCATAGAAGCGGCCGTTTTGAGTGATTTCGCGGATGTTGATTTCGGGGTTGAAGTTGGTGGCGAAAGCCTTGCCGTGGTCACCGCCGTTGCAGTCGACGATGTCGAGATACTGCATGTCGGAGAAATAGTGTTTTGCAGCGTAAGCTGTGAACACGCCGGATACACCCGGGTCGAAGCCGCAACCGAGGATGGCTGTCAGGCCTGCGTCCTCGAAACGCTGCTTGTAGGCCCACTGCCATGAGTATTCGAAGTGAGCAACGTCCTTCGGCTCATAGTTTGCGGTGTCGAGGTAGTTGACTCCGCAGATGAGGCAGGCATCCATGATGGTGAGGTCCTGATAAGGGAGCGCCACGTTGATGACGAGTTCGGGTTTGTGGCGGTTGAAGAGCTCGACAAGCTGGGGAACGCTGTCGGCGTCAACCACATCAGAACTTACATTGGGCTTGCCGATGGCTTCAACGATGGCATCGCATTTGCTGCGTGTACGCGAGGCAATGACGATTTCGGTGAATACTTCGGGGTGCTGGGCACACTTGTGAGCCACAACGGTACCAACGCCGCCGGCTCCGATAATTACGACTTTTGCCATTTCCTTATTATTGGTATTAAGGTTTTATTAGATGATTATTTTTGCGAAATTATATTGTAGAGTACCACGGGGAGAATGCACATGTTGGCCATTCCCTCCCGTGGCTATCAGTCCTTATCAGTCACGCTGATTTCCGAAGAAGCGGAGGAGATAGAGGAAGAGGTTGATGAAATCAAGATAGAGGGTGAGCGCACCGATTGTGGCGAGGTGGCCTGCGTAGGATGCAGGGGTCACAAGTGCCATCTGCTTGATTTTCTGGGTGTCCCATGCGGTGAGGCCGATAAAGATGAGGACACCGGCAATCGAGATAATCCAGTCGAGGGACGAGCTCTTGGTGAACATGTTGACCAGCGAGGCGATGATGAGGCCGAAGAGGGCGTAGAGGAGGAAGGTGCCCCACTTGGTGAGGTCCTGGGTGGTGAAATAACCGTAGACACTCATTGCACCGAAGGTTCCGGCGCAGATGAAGAAGGTCTTGGCGATTGAAGTGGCGGTGTAGATGAGGAAAATCGGCGCGAGGGCGAGTCCGTTGATTCCCGCGAACGCGAAGAACATCAGTGTGGCTGACATCGACGACATTCTGGTGAGACGCGCGGAGAGCATTATGACGATGGCGATTTCCGCGATGAGGAGTCCCCAGTAGAACCAACTGTTGGTCAGCATGAAGGTCATATAGGACGTGGAGTTGGCGCAGAAAAGCGAGATGAAGGCGGTGAAGAGAAGTCCGAGGAACATCTTGAAGTAGACGCGCTTCATCACGGCAGTTGTAGTCTGCTCCACCTGTGAGGATGAAGCACGGTATCCGTTGTAGGGGTCTCCGCCGCCATAGTAGGGGGGAGGGGTTTGATTGTTGTAGTTCATTTCTGTGTTAGTGATGTGTTTTTGTTTGTCCTGTTATTATATTACTCATTGTATATTTGACGTTTGAAAAGCCAAATAGTTTAAGCGGGACAGCAGGATTACATGCGCTCGGGGACTTCGATGCCGAGAAGTGCCATTCCGGTCTTGACGACGCGGGCGGTCTGACGGCTGAGTTCGAGACGGAATGAGCGCACTGCCTCGTCGCTTTCCTTGAGGATTGAGCAGTCGTGATAGAACTGATTGTAGGTCTTCACGAGGTCATAGATATAGTTTGCGATGAGTGCGGGGCTGTAGCTCTGACCTGCGGCCTGGACGGTTGCGGGGAAGTCGGCGAGTGACTGTATGAGGGTGATTTCACGCTCTCCGGGTGTCACGTCGGCATAGTTGCCGATTGCCATGCCTTCCTCCTGGGCCTTGCGGAGAACCGAGCAGATGCGGGCGTAGGTGTACTGGATGAAGGGACCTGTGTTTCCGTTGAAGTCGATTGATTCCTTGGGGTTGAAAGTGATGTTCTTGCGGGGATCGACTTTGAGGAGGAAGTATTTGAGTGCGCCGAGTCCGACCATTTCGGAGATGCGCGCCACTTCCTCGTCGGTGAGGCCGTCGAGTTTGCCAAGTTCGGCTGAGACGCTGCGGGCTGTCGATACCATATCGTCCATGAGGTCATCGGCATCAACGACTGTGCCTTCGCGCGACTTCATCTTGCCTTCGGGAAGCTCGACCATGCCGTAGGAGAAGTGGACAAGGTCCTTGCCCCACTTGAATCCGAGACGGTCAAGGAGAATTGAAAGCACCTGGAAGTGATAGTTCTGCTCGTTGCCGACGACATATATCATCTTGTCGATGGGGAAGTCCTGGAAACGGAGCTTGGCGGTGCCTATGTCCTGAGTCATGTAGACCGAAGTGCCGTCGCTGCGGAGAAGGAGCTTGTGGTCAAGACCTTCGCCTGTGAGGTCGGCCCATACGGAGCCATCCTCCTTGCGGTACATTTTGCCTGCTTCAAGACCTTCAAGCACTTTGTCCTTGCCTTCGAGATAGGTTTCGCTCTCATAGTAGATTTTGTCGAAGTCGACACCCATGCGCTTGTAGGTCTCGTCGAAACCGGCATATACCCAAGAGTTCATCATCTCCCAGAGTGAACGGATTTCGGGGTCCTTCTGTTCCCATTTCACAAGCATGGCGCGGGCTTCTTTCATGAGAGGTGAGGCAGCCTCGGCTTCCTCCTTGGTCATGCCCTGCTCTTCGAGAGCCTTGACTTCGGCTTTGTAGTGCTTGTCAAAGAGGACATAGAAGTCGCCGATGAGGTGGTCTCCCTTCTTGCCGGATGATTCGGGAGTCACACCGTCGCCCCACTTCTGCCATGCAAGCATCGACTTGCAGATGTGGATGCCACGGTCATTGACGATGTTGGTTTTCACAACTTTGTTTCCGCAGGCTTTGAGAATCTCTGAAAGGCTGAAACCGAGAAGGTTGTTGCGGATGTGGCCGAGGTGGAGGGGTTTGTTTGTGTTGGGTGAGGAATATTCCACCATCACGAGCGGTGAGTTTTCGTCGGCTGCTTTCAGACCGTAGTTGTCGGTGTCTGCTATATGGCTGAGGACTGAGTTCCAGAATTTCGGGGCAACGGTGATGTTGAGGAAGCCTTTGACGACGTTGAATTTTTCCACGGCTTCTTCATTTGCTTCGAGCCAAGCGCCGATTTCCTGAGCGACTGCGTCGGGAGCCTTACGGGCAGCCTTGACCCAGGGGAACACTACGACTGTGAGGTTGCCCTCGAATTCCTTGCGGGTTGCCTGAGGAACGATGTTTTCTGCGGGAGTGTCGATACCATAGAGGTCCTTGACGGCCTTAGAGACGGCTTGGGCGATGATGCTATCAATAGACATTTTTACTGTTGCGAATTGGTTTTTTGATTAAAAAATAATTCTGATGTTTATAAACTGAAGATAAAGAGGCTTGCAGCGTGGACAGATTGCCGGAGGTTCCCGGCAGCCGAAGTGCCTATGCTTCAAAAGCGAACCGCTTCATCTTCAATTTACAAAATTACAATAAAAATGTGAATTTCCGAAATATTTGTCTATCCTTTGTCCCACATAGAGCCGCGCCGGGGGTATTTTGAGCCGAAAAGCAGCAGACGCAGGGCGGTATTGTAGCTGAAATAGGCCCATATCCAGTTGATGAGCACACTCAGTTTGCTGCGCATACCAAGCAATGAAATCAGATGGATGAACATCCATGCCATCCATGCGAGGAAGCCGTTGAGATGGATTTTGTTTATGTCGGCAACCGCACGGTTTCGACCGATTGTGGCCATAGAGCCTTTGTCCTTGTAGCTGAACGGTTTGTCCCAGCGGTCGCGGTTGAAATTTTCGGCAAGGAACTTTCCCTGCTGGATGGCCACCTGGGCAAGTTGCGGCAGTCCGTGGGGGAACTTCTCGCTTTCGAGGAAATTGATGTCGCCGATGGCATAGATGTCGTCAAGTCCCTTGACTCGGCAGTAATCGTCGGTCGGGTAACGAGCTCCACGGCCCGGTTTATAGTCTGAGCCGATGAATTCTATCGTGGTTCCGGTCACGCCTGCGGTCCAGATGACCATTTCGCTGTAGAGGGTCGAGCCATCGTCGAGGGTGACGATGTTATCCTTGTATGTTTTCATCAGCCGTCCGAGTTTGACGTTGACCATCAGTTGTCCGAGGTCGCGGAGGGCGGTGGCTGATGCTTCGGTGCTCATTGCACCGAGCAGGCGGTCGGTTCCTTCGATTATGGTGATGCTTAGGTCGTCGATAGGGATTTCGGGATAGTCACGTTTGAGGATATAGCGTTTCAGCTCACCGATTGCGCCTGCGATCTCGACACCGGCAGGGCCACCGCCGATGACAATGAAGCTCAACATGCGGCGGCGTTTCTCTTCGTCCGGCTCGACGGCGGCGCGTTCGCAGCGGAAAAGGATTTCGTTGCGGATGCGGATGGCCTCGTCGGTTGATTTGAGGGTGTAGACTTCGTTGATGAGGTTGGGGTTGCCGAAGAAGTTGTTTGTCGTGCCGAGTGCGATGACCAGTTTGTCGTAGGGTATGTTCTCGTAGTTCGTGATGACTTGTTTGTTGGCAACGTCAATGGCTTTTACATCTCCGATGTGAAAACGGACGCCTTTTCCCCGGCGTTTGCCGAACTCGCGTCGGAGAGGGAAGCAGATGCTTGTCGGGTCGAGCTCGGAGGATGCCACCTGATAGAAAAGTGGTGGAAATGCGTGATAGTTGTGTCTGTCGACGAGTGCGACATCATATTTCTCCTTGTCAAGTTTCTTGACAAGATTAAGCCCGGCGAAACCTCCGCCGAGCACTAATATTTTTTCTTTAGTTGTCATAAGCAGAAGGGACGAACAGCGTTTGAGGTTCTGTAAAGACAACGCTTCGTCCCTTCGGATGGTTCTTGCCGGTCTCTCCCGGAATCTGATATGTCAGATGGGGTTTCTAAACAATCGTGCGGTTCTCGCATGTCAGCACCCTGGCAGGGAACTGCTCGACGAGCGCGAGGTTGTGGGTAGCCATGATGACGGCGGTGCCTTGGCTCGCGATATTGTGAAGGCGGCTCACGATGGCTTCGCCTGTCGCCGGGTCGAGATTTCCGGTAGGTTCGTCGGCAAGGATGATGCGCGGGCTGTTGAGGAGCGCGCGGGCAATCACGATGCGTTGCTGCTCACCTCCGGAAAGTTCGTGGGGGTTCTTGTAGCTTTTGTTGACCATCCCGACCTCCTTGAGCACTTCCTCAATGCGCTTGTCGATTTCGGCCTTGTCGCGCCATCCGGTGGCTTCGAGGACGAAGCGGAGGTTGGCGTAGGCGCTGCGGTCGGTCAGGAGCTGGAAGTCCTGAAACACAATGCCGATTTCACGTCGCAGATAGGGAATCTGCTTGTTGCGGATGGTGGTGAGGTCGTAGTCAAGCACACGCGCGTCTCCCGAGGCTATGGGGATGTCGGCATAGATGGATTTGAGCAGACTTGATTTGCCGCTGCCGACCTTGCCGATGAGGTAGACGAATTCGCCCTCCTCAACGGAGAGGTTGACGTGTTTGAGCGCAATCAGGTCCTGACGGTGCAGCTCAACGTCCTTGTATTCAATGACCTTTCCCATAACTTCGAGTCGCGGTGGAGTGTTGTTGGTGTGATAGTGTGACTTACTGCATCAATTGCCCATCTCGGAGAGGAACTTGATGCGCATGAGGCGGATTTCGTCCTCGGTGAAGTCCTCGCCAAGTTCGCGGTAGGCTTCATTGAGGTCGTCGGTCTGACATTCGCGGAAGAAGTCGAAGATTTCCTCCTGAGAGTCCTCGTCGATGATTTCGTCGATATAGTAATTGATGTTGATTTTTGTGCCGGAATAGACAATGGCTTCGATGTCATCGATAAGTTCGCTGAATTCAAGGCCCTTTGCCTTTGCAATCTCGGGCAGAGGAATCTTGCGGTCGACAGCCTGAATGATGAAATATTTGGTGGAATTACGGCTGGGAACGCTGCGCACGCGGAAGTCCTCGGGACGTTCAATCTCGTTGTCCTCGACGTGGCGCTTGATGACTTTCACGAAATCCTCACCATAGCGTTTTGCCTTGCCTGCGCCTACTCCGGGGATGTTCTGGAGCTCCTCAAGCGAGATGGGATAGGTTGTGGCCATCGCTTCGAGGGAGGGGTCCTGGAATATGACGTAGGGGGGGAGGCCGAGTTTCTTGGCTATTTTCTTGCGAAGGTCCTTGAGGATGCTGAACAGTTCATCGTCAGCGGCACACGAACCGGTGCTCTTCATCATTTCCGGTTCCGGCTCCTCGCTGAAATCGGAGTCGGCCATGACTTTGAATGATTCGGGCTTCGAAAGGAACTTCTTTCCCTTTGATGTGATTTTGAGGAGACCGTAGTTTTCGATGTCTTTCTCAAGATAGCCGGCAAGGATGGCCTGACGGATGACAGCGCTGATGACGCGCTCGTCGGCACCCTGCTCGCATCCGAACACTTCGAGCTGGTCATGTTCGTAGGATCTGACATCGGAGGTAGCCCGGCCGAGCAATACGTCAGTGACATGATCGGCCTTGAATTTCTCTTTCAGGGCGATGACTGTTTCCAGCACCGCACATAAATCATCTTTAGCTTCCACTTTTTTCTTAGGGTTATTACAATTGTCACAGTTCTGACAGTTGCCGAGCGTGTATTCCTCTCCGAAATAGAAGAGCAATGAGCGTCGGCGGCAACTGCTTGCCTCTGCGTAGCTCTGTGTCTCCATGAGGAGCTGACGGCCTATTTCCTGCTCGGCAAGAGGTTTGCCTTGCATGAATTTCTCCATTTTCTGGAGGTCCTTGGCGGAATAGAAGGTGATGCACTGTCCCTCACCTCCGTCACGTCCGGCACGTCCTGTCTCCTGATAGTAGCCCTCGAGCGACTTGGGCATATCATAATGTATAACAAATCTGACATCCGGTTTGTCAATTCCCATTCCAAAAGCTATCGTGGCGACTATGACATCGACTTTTTCCATAAGGAAAGCATCCTGGTTGGCGCTGCGGGTCGCACCGTCCATTCCGGCGTGGTAAGGGAGTGCCTTGATGTCGTTGACAACGAGCATTTCAGCCAATTCCTCGACCTTCTTACGGCTCAGGCAGTAGATGATGCCCGATTTGCCGGGATTGCTTTTGATATATTTGATGATTTCCTTGTCGATATTGAGTGTCTTGGGACGCACCTCATAGTAAAGGTTCTCGCGGTTGAACGAGGACTTGAAGACCTTGGCACTTGTCATGCCGAGATTCTTCTGTATGTCATGCTGCACCTTGGGAGTGGCCGTGGCGGTCAGCGCGATCATCGGGCGGACATTTATCTCGTTGATGATAGGACGGATGCGACGGTATTCCGGGCGGAAGTCATGGCCCCACTCGGAGATGCAGTGGGCCTCGTCGACAGCATAGAATGAAATCGAGATGGTCTTCAGAAACTCGATGTTCTCCTCCTTGGTCAGCGACTCGGGGGCCACATAGAGCAGTTTGGTGCGCCCTGCCGAGATGTCGGCTTTCACCTGGTCTATGGCGGCGCGGTTGAGCGATGAGTTCAGAAAATGGGCCACATGGTCGGCCTCGCTGAAGTGGCGCATCGCGTCGACCTGATTTTTCATCAGGGCTATCAGTGGGGAGATGACAATGGCCGTCCCTTCCATCATGAGGGCGGGGAGTTGGTAGCAGAGAGATTTTCCTCCTCCCGTTGGCATTAGGACGAAAACGTCGTTACCTTCGAGGAGGCTACTCATGATGGCTTCCTGATTACCTTTGAAGGTCTCAAAGCCAAAATGCTCTTTAAGTGCGGCGTGAAGTCGTTGATTCATGGGATATGCTTCAGGTTGGTGGAGGAGATTGAAATGTGAGATTGGCAGCCGGGATTATCGGAGGAATCTACGCTCAGCCTATGTAGGCTTTGCGTATCTTCTCCTCGGCAAAGGCGCGGTCAATGACCAGCTCCTTGATGTCGGTCGACGGGGTCTCGTACATCGGCTCTATCATGATTGTTTCGACGATGGTGCGCAGACCTCGTGCGCCGAGTTTATATTCGATTGCCTTGTCGACTATGAATTCGAGGGTGTCCTGGGTGAACACAAGCTTCACACCGTCCATCGCGAAGAGCTTTTCATACTGCTTCGTGATGGCGTTCTTGGGTTCAGTCAGCACTCTCAGCAGGGCTTCGCGGTCGAGCGGGTCGAGATGGACGAGCACCGGCAGACGTCCGATGATTTCCGGAATGAGTCCGAACGACTTGAGGTCCTGCGGGGCTATGTATTTCAGATAATTGTCGGAATCGACTTTCGAGCGGACGGATGAGCCTGTAAAACCAACTACATGGGTGTTGAGGCGGTGGGCAATCTTGCGCTCGATGCCGTCAAAGGCTCCTCCGCAGATGAAAAGGATGTTTTTGGTGTCGACGGCAATCATCTTCTGCTCGGGGTGCTTGCGGCCACCGTTCGGCGGAACGTTGACGACCGAGCCTTCGAGAAGTTTCAGTAGGCCCTGCTGCACGCCTTCACCCGAAACGTCGCGGGTGATGGAGGGGTTGTCGCCTTTGCGCGCGATTTTGTCAATCTCGTCGATGAAGACGATGCCACGCTCGGCTTTCGCCACATCGTAGTCGGCGGCCTGGAGCAGACGGACGAGGAGGCTTTCGATGTCCTCGCCGACATATCCCGCCTCGGTCAGCACCGTTGCGTCGACGATAGCGAAAGGCACGTCGAGCTGACGGGCTATTGTCTTCGCGAGAAGGGTTTTGCCTGTGCCTGTCGGACCGACCATGATGATGTTGCTCTTCTCGATGTCGACATCATCCTTGTCCTGTGCGAGTCGCTTGTAATGGTTGTAGACGGCAACTGAAAGATATTTCTTGGCATCTTCCTGGCCGATTACATATTGATCGAGAAATTCGCGGATTTCGACCGGCGTCGGGAGAGCCTTTGGCTCTTCAGCAGCGGCAGGTGCTTTTTTCTTGCCCTTTGCCGCAGGACGGAGCGAGGGGTTCTCCTGATAGTAATCTTTCAGGAGGCCCTCAATCTGGTCGACACATTCGCTGCAGATATAGGTGTCGCCGAGGGGACTCGGGACAAGTATATCGGTGTAGGATGGCTCCTTGCCGCAAAATGAGCATTTGATTTCTTGATTCGAATTGGATTTTTTTGCCATTTCGTGTCTTGATGGTTCTATATATCAGAACGTGTCAGCAATCAATCGGACACGCGGTTCTTTCGTTGTTCTTCTTATTTCTTTTCGGGAAGGAGCACCTTGTCAATCATGCCGTATTCCTTGGCTTCATCGGCAGTCATCCAGTAGTCGCGGTCGGCATCTGCCTCGATGCGTTCGAGCGACATTCCGGAGTGCTCGGCGATAATCTTGTAGAGCTCGGCCTTGTATTTGAGGATTTCACGGGCAGTAATCTCGATGTCGGAAGCTTGGCCCTGCACACCGCCGAGGGGCTGATGAATCATCACGCGCGAGTGGGGGAGTGCCATGCGCTTGCCCTGGGCGCCTGCGACGAGGAGGACAGCTGCCATTGAGGCTGCCATGCCGATGCAGATGGTTGAGACGTCGCTCTTGATGTGCTGCATGGTGTCGTAAAGACCGAGACCTGCAATCACGGAGCCGCCGGGTGAGTTGAGATAGATGGAGATGTCCTTTCCGGGGTCCACTGAGTCGAGGTAGAGAAGTTGGCCCTGAACGACAGTGGCGGTGTAGTCATTGACGTCGGTGCTGAGGAAGATGATGCGGTCCATCATGAGGCGTGAGAACACGTCCATCTGCGCTACGTTGAGCTGGCGCTCCTCGATGATGGTGGGGGAGATATAGGAAGAGGTGATTTGCTGTGCCGATGCGGCGGTGTATTGGTCGAGTGCGAGGCCATTCATGCCGAGATGGTGCACTGCAAAATTTCTAAAATCTTTATTCATATATGTGTGTATACTTGTTTCGCTAATTTCGTAATGTAAAGTTACAAAAAAATCTTGTTCGGGCAAAAATAATTTGAAAAATAGAATGCCCGTCGGAGCCTTATCTGTCATTGCTGACGAGGGACGCCATTACAGACAACATCATTCCGGCATCAGATGTTCGAAGAAGTGCCAGATGGCTATTCCTCCGGAAACCGAGACGTTGAGGGAGTGCTTTGTCCCTCGTTGGGGAATCTCGAGGCAGACGTCGCACTGGTTGACCACTTCCTGTGCCACTCCTTCGACTTCATGACCGAGTATGAGTGCGTAGCGGCGTCCTGCCTGCGGGGCGAATTCCTGAAGCTCGATGCTACCTTTGACCTGCTCAAGGCAGCAGAGGGTGTAGCCTTGGCGCTGAAGGTCAGAAATACATTCATCGGTCGTCGGGAAATACTGCCAACTGACCGAGTCCTCGGCGCCAAGTGCTGTCTTGTGGATTTCGGGGGATGGCGGACAAGCGCTGATTCCGCAGAGTATCAGCCGCTCCACTGCAAAAGCGTCGCATGTGCGGAAAATCGCACCTATGTTGTTGAGGCTGCGCACGTTGTCGAGGACCACGGTGAGCGACATTTTCGGTTGACGCTTGAAGTGCTCGATGTCCGTGCGGTGGAGGTCGCGGATTGTTTTCTTTTCCATGAGTCGGTTCTGTAAGCTTCGTGTATGATGGTGAATGGACGCGGAGTCCGCGGTTGAACAAAGTTAACTATAAATTTTCATTCATCATGCACGTTGGACTTATAAATTTGACCGGCTCGCACCGTAATTAGGGGCATTAAATTCGTAAATATTTGAATAGGGCACAAAAAGACAGAAGGTCAGAAGATACAAAAGGGTTAAATTCAGTAATTTTTTTGACAATTCCACAGAAAAACGGATTGGCCCTGAATTGCACTTTTGTCGCTTTTGTTTATTGTGTTCTTTTGTGTCTCTTTTCGTCTTAGATGGATATGATTTTTTGGATTGGAGCGTCTGGCTTCTTGTGCGGATTGATGATTACATGAAACAAGCGCAGGGGAGCAAGCGGTATTGCTTGCTCCCCCGCGGGATTAGTGTCTTTTCTTGTCTGATCCGCCGTCCGCCGTGACTGTTGTTGGCGGGGATGTGCGGATATGGAGGCTTTGTTTATGCCTCGGCAGGCTGAACGTTGATGAACTTGCGGCCTTCTTTGCCTTCAGTGAAGACAACAACACCGTCGATGAGGGCGAAGAGAGTGTGGTCCTTGCCCATGCCAACGTTGAGACCGGGATGGTGAACGGTGCCACGCTGACGCTTGATGATGTTACCGGCTTTGCAGTACTGACCACCGAAAATCTTCACACCGAGTCGTTTGCTTTCTGACTCACGGCCGTTCTTAGAACTACCAACACCTTTTTTATGTGCCATTTCTTTTAACGATTTTAGGGGGTTAAGCTACAACTTCTTTGATTAACACTTTGGTGAAGAACTGACGGTGACCGTTCTTGCGACGATAGCCTTTGCGGCGTTTCTTCTTGAAGACGATGACCTTCTCGCCCTTTACAAGGGGAGTGAGCACTTCACATACAACCTTTGCGCCTTCCACGGTGGGAGCGCCAACTTTAACTGTTTCGTCGGCTTCAGCGAGGAGAACACGGTCGAATTCGATCTTGTCGCCTTCTTTGACAGCATCGCCGAGATAGTGAACATACAGGAACTTTTCAGGCTCTGCCTTGAACTGCTGTCCCTGGATTTCTACGATAGCGTACATTTGTTATTAATTGGTTTTCAGGTTATTCCGTCGGGCGAGCGCTTTGGGTTGTGACCTCTGCAACTGCTTTTCGAAGCCCGGTGCGGCTAAATCGGATGCAAAGTTAGTGATTTATCGCCGATTTACACAATAAAAATGCGATAAATTTTAATTAAAAATCAATAAAAATATTGAAGCGAGATTCCGTTGAAAGAATCTCGCTTCAAAAAGCTTAACTAAGTCGGGGTGACTAGACTCGAACTAGCGACCTCACGCCCCCCAGACGCGTACTCTAACCAACTGAGCTACACCCCGATTAGGATTTTAAGCGTTGCTTTGTTTTTCAAAAGCGATGCAAAGGTAGGCACTTATTTTGAAACCACCAAATTTTTTAACGGAAATTTTTGAAGAAAAATTAAGGTCATGTCGCGGTTGAGGGGTCCGGACGGTGATTAATGGATTGTAAGGCAGCGAGTTTTTATATTATCGGACATCTTCGATGCCCGTCGTTAAAGAATCCACATTGACCCCATGCCTCGCGACAATGGAAAAATTCCGGCCTTCGGGGCGCATGGTAAAAAACAGACTGCGGCGCATGGTAAAAACCTGTGTTTACCGAAATAAGTTAGTACCTTTGCAGAAAGAAAATTAGTGC